>JBLMZA010000067.1:0-10262 GCA_050258555.1 Acidobacteriota bacterium
GTCCCCCTATCAGCTCATGATCATCGATCCGGATGTGAGCACGGCGGGCGAAGCCGACTCGCTTTCCAGGCGCGGAGCGCTGCCTGTTGCCTATGTGAATATCGGCGAAGCGGAATCGTACCGGTGGTTTTTCAACGACATCCTTCCCGAATGGCGGCTCGGCGCGAATCCGAACTGGCCCGGACACTTTTATATCGACGTGACACAGCGGGGCTGGCAGAGGCTGCTCATCGAGCGCGTGCTTCCCGCCGTCTTTGAAAAAGGATTCACGGGCGTCTTTCTGGACATGATCGATGTCGCTTCTCCCGCGCTCTATCCCCGGCTGCGTCCCGGCGTGCTCGCCATCATCCGCGAAATCCGCACGGCGTATCCCGATAAGATCCTCCTCATCAATAACGGGACGTTCCTTGCCGGTGACGCCTCCGATCTCATCGACGGCATCGTCGTGGAAAGCACATTCACGACATACGATTTTGCATCGAAGGCATATGTGCCCGTGAAGAAGGAAGACAGCGACGCGCGGTGCGCCGAACTCGATTCGCTGAAGGCGGCATACGGCATCCGTTTCTTTGCGATCGACTATGCGGCACCCGGCGATTCGGCCGCTGCCCTCTATGCCCGCCGTGAAGCCCGACGGCACGGCTTGTTATCCTTTGTGAGCACCATCGAACTGAATTCATTGCCTGCATCATCATCACACGACCGTAAGGAATAAGGCCGCTTCCGCATGCACGCGCATTCAACATTCCATTGTACGCCGGAAAATGTCAAAGACGTCCGAACCTGGATCTCCGGCACGCTGCTCACCGGCGGCGTCGAACCGGACGTCGTCAACCGGATCCTGCTTGCGGCAAGCGAAGCGGTGACCAACTGCATCGTCCATGGCTATAAGCCGAGGCGCGAAGGCCGCGTGGATGTCTCGATCGATATCGGCATGCCGAGCGTGCAGCTGGTGGTGCGCGATTACGGCGCCGGACTGCAGATGGATCAGTACGATTCGCCGGACACCGATCTGGCATCGGAGGGCGGGTACGGCATTTATCTGATCCGGTCGCTGATGGATGACGTGCGTCTGGCGCCGCAAATCGACGGTACGGAACTGACCATGACGATCTTTCGGGAGCGGGCGCAGGACGCATGACCGATATCTGTTTCGTGCTCGAAGGCACATACCCTTACAAGACAGGCGGAGTCTCCGCATGGGTCGATGCGCTGGTCGCCGGGCTGCCGGATCTGACATTTTCGGTGGCGCATCTCTTTTACGGCGAACGGCCTTCGGAACGCCGCTACTCCCTTCCTGCCAATGTCAGGGAGATCGTGGACATTTCGCTCAATGCCCCGGAAGGCGGAACGCCCCTTTCCATCGGGCTCGAGACGCTGCTCGATCAGGTGCCCGCATCCCGGATCTATCATCCGCTTTCGACCGGATTTGCCGGATACCTCGGCACGGCGCTCAAACAATCGAGGAAAGCGCCGATGATAGTGACGGAACACGGACTGTATTGGCATGAAGCGGAACTCGGCGTCGGAGAGCTTGAATGCGGATTCAAAATCGTCGAGACCGAATCGGGACCGTTGTGCCTCGGACGCACTTGGGAAAGCTGGAGCGCGACATTCCGCACGCTGGCGCTCGATGCGTATGCGGCGGCCGATGTGATCACCACCGTCTGCGAAGACAACCGCCGGAGGCAGATCGGGCTGGGCGCGGACGCTCTGAAAGTCCGCGTGATCGAAAACGGCGTTCCAGTGCCGCCTCGTCCGATCTCGCGCGCTCTTTCGGCCCATCCTCACTGCGCACTCGTCGGCCGCGTTGCGCCGATGAAGGACATTAAAACATATATTCACATGTGTTCATATGTTCAGACATTCATGCCTCACGTCCGCTGGTCCGTGATCGGTCCCACATCGCACGACCTGCCGTACTTCGGGGAATGCCGGCGGCTTGCGGATGAACTCGGCATCCGGAATTTCACGTTCACCGGCGAGACGGACATGCGGACGGCATATCCCTCGATCGACTGCGTCGTACTGACGAGCGTGAGCGAGGCGCAGCCGCTAGCACTGCTTGAAGCGATGTCCTACGGCATTCCCGTCGTCGCCACAGCCGTCGGGGGCGTGCCGGAAATCGTGGCGTCTGTCGATGCTCCCCCCTCGGGACTCGTTGTGCCGGCTGGCGATTTCAAGGCGGCGGCACATGCCGTCATGCGGTTGTTGAACGAGCCGCCGCTGTATCGGGCATGCTCGGATGCAGGACGGGCGCGCGTGGAGGCGAAGCATTCGTCGGATGCGATGATCGACGCATACCGCGCACTCTATCATTCACTGCTGACGGACGCGGCATGGTGAAAGAAACCACACCATTGAATGTTCTTCTTGCCACAGAGGGCACGTATCCGTATGTGGGCGGAGGCGTCAGCACCTGGTGCGACAGCCTCATCAGGGAACTGAAGCATGTCCGTTTTTCGATCCTTGCCGTGACGGGCGCGCCGATCTCGACGATGAAATATATGCTGCCGTCGAATGTCCGCTGGCTGCGCCAGGTCCCCATGTGGGGCAGCGAGGAACCCTCCGAGTTCATACAGCCCGAGCGGTCGTTCGCCGATATTTACACGAACCGGAGTGAAACCACCGACGAGCTGATTGCGCGATCGTTCCTGCCGGTGTTTGAGGAATTTTTGGAGGACATCGTCAATCCGAACGGACGGGCGCCGAGGCCCGAGGTGATCCACCGGCTCTATCGGTATTTCCGGCGCGCCGAATACAAGGCGACATTCCGCTCGGCGCTGACATGGGAGACATTCCGCGGCATGCTCTTGCGGACGGCCGGCCAGTGGGACGATCTGACGGAGGAAGCGCCGAATCTCTTCGACGTCACGACCGCGCTTCGCTGGCTCTACAGTTTCATGCTGCCGCTCAGCGTGGCACTGCCCAAAGTCGATATCGCCCATGCGACGCTCGCCAGTCCCTCGTGCCTTGCGGTCATCGCCGCCAAATACGAATACGGGGCGCCGGTTGTGGTCACGGACCACGGCATCTTCATCCGCGAGCGCTACATTGCGCTCTCGACGGAGAAACTCAGCCGGTTTGCGAAGCGTTTCATACTCAATCTCTCGTCGTATGCGACACGGCTGATCTACGGAGCGGCGGACCAGATTTCGCCGGTGTGCGAATACAATCACCGCTGGGAACTGCGCTTCGGCGGCACGCCCGACCGGATCAGGACGATCTACAACGGAATCGATCCCGGCATTTTCACGCCGCGCGAGAAGCCGGAAAAGACGCGGCAGCATCCGACGGTCGTTGCCGTGGCGCGCATCTTTCCGCTGAAGGATATCGAGACGATGATCCGCTCGTGCGCGGCCGTACGCGAAGCGATTCCCGATGTGCGCTACATCGTCTACGGCCCGACGGATGTCGACATCCCGTATACCGAACGCTGCCGGGAACTGATCCGCACGAGCGGACTCGAAGAAAATTTTGTCTTCGGAGGATTCCATCCGAAGCCGCATGAAGTCTACAACGAAGGCGACATCTCCATCCTCTCGAGCATCTCCGAGGGATTTCCCTACACGGTCATCGAGTCGATGGCCTGCGCCCGGCCTGTTGTGGCCACCGATGTCGGCGGCGTGCGTGAGGCGCTCGAAGGCTGCGGCGTGCTGGCGCGTCCGCGCGATGCGGCGGCGCTGGCCGAGGGGGTCATCACGCTCCTGCGCGATCATGAACTGCGGCAGGGGCTGGGCAAACTGGGACGCGACCGCGTGCTGCTCCGCTTCCGGACCACGCTGGCGATGAATGCATATTGGCAATCGTACGAGCGGCTCGCCTCCGCCCGTCCGTCATAAAAATTATCATGTGTGGCGAAGCGCCATGTGGGGCGAAGCGCTGCTTCGCCCACTGCTTCATCTTATTTTTTTTTAGCTTTCTTTTTTCACTTTCAACATCCGAATGATCGACACGCACCATACCGATACCGCGCCTGAACCGCCGAAGCGCCGGCACAACAGCTCCCTGCTCGCAGAGCAGGAAGTGCAGCTTGCGCGCGAAGTCTTCCGCCTGATCGGAGAGCCTCTCGATGTCTGGGCCGTTGCCGCCGCGCTCGAGAGCATGGGACTGCGCGATCTCGATGCCCTCAAACAGTATCAGCGGCCCGATCTCTTCCGGCTTGCAGAACGTGTGCTCTATCTGATCCATGTCGATGCCAAACGCACACGCGCCGGACAGGAACAGCCCGCCATGCCCGAACGGGAAAACCGGCTCGCACGCGCATTGCTGTTTTATTTCCGAGGCGCGTCCGCCGCGCTTCCGATGGCGGGACAGGTCGCCTCGGTGCTCCTGCTCCGGTACTCGCTCTGGGCCTGGGTCGATTTCACGGAATCGCAGGCCACGGTGGTCGCCATCGGCACCATCCTGAGCTTCATCGTGACCGGCGGCTTCATCCAGGGCATCGGCCGTGAAGGCGTGCGGTATGCCGGCCATTCCAATTACTTTCTCGCGCATCAGATCACGATGAAGATCATCCGGACGGCGAGCGTGTGCGTCGCGGTTGTCGGCGCCCTGATCTACGGCATCAATCTCATCATTCCCTATTACGATGAGCGGCTCATGTCGGTGAGCCTGATGTATTACGCACTGCTGTCGGAGCTCTGGCTCTTTTCCTCGCTTGCCTATGTGCTCGACCGCCAGTTTGCCGTCTTCGTCTGCACCGTGGCGGGCATCGTGCCGGTGTATCTGGTGATGGAATACACGCCGTACGGCATCTATGCGGCGCATGCGATGGGCATGAGCACGGCCACTCTCCTGATTGCGGTCTATTCGATCATCGTGCTCCGGCGCAGGGCGGCGAAAACAGACTCATTCCTGAAGTCGAGCCGTCTTCCCCATGCTCCGGTGCGCATTTACGCCATCGCGCCGTATTTCCTCTACGGCCTGCTGTATTTTCTCAACCTCTTCGTCGACCGGCTCGTGAGCTGGTCCGCTCCGAACCCGGAGCCTCCGCCCTATGTGATCTGGTTCCGGACGTCCTATGAACTGGGCATGGACTGGGCGCTCCTGTCGCTGGTGCTCACGCTGGCCGCACTGGAATACATGATTCATGAATTTTCGTACCACCAGATTTTCATACAGCGCAGCGTCCGCAACGATGAGGTCGGACGCTATCTCTCGTTCTACAAGAAATTCTTCCGCAAGCATCTGATCGCGATCATCGTGATCGGTCTCGTGAGCATCGTGGCAACCTATTACGGCGTGCTTTCGCTCAGACGGTTCGACCACATCCGAGAGGTCCGGGAATTCTTCAGCAGTCCGGTGACATTCCGCGTCTTCTGGGCGGCGGCATTCGGATATTTCTTTCTGGCGCTGGGACTCTACAACTGCCTGTTCTTTTTCACGCTCTCGCGTCCTGAATTCGCCATCCGCTCGATCATCGCCGGACTTGGCGTGAACGTCGTGGTGAGCCTGATCCTGAGCCGGTGGGTGCAGTACGACTACGGCGTCGGAGGCCTCGCGGCCGGATCGATCGTCTTTGCGCTCATGACGCTGAACTACGCGCGCCGGTTTTTCGACCGGCTCGACTTCTATTACTATGCGGCATATTAGGGGCTGATGGCTGAATATCATTCCATATTGATCGCATCGATGCTGCGCATGCTTCTGGCCTGCGCACTGCTCTTCGGAGTCGTGCCCGCGCTTCTGCTGCCGTCGTTTCGCTCGAGAAGCTTCATGGAACGCCTCTTCGCCATGGCCCTCTTCATGGGCGCCCTTGCGGTGCTCGTGATGCATCTGCTGGTCCGGCTCCGTATCAATGACAATGTCGCGCTGGTCATCCTGTGTCTCTGGGCGATCGGATTCAAATGGTGGACAAGGTGGCGCCGATCCGACATCGGGTTTGTCCTGATCAAGTCCGTGCTGCTGCGCTGGATCGAGATTTTTTCCCGTCCTTCGACGGCACGGCGTTTCGGCATCACGCTTTCCGTGGTGTGGGAGCGCAAGAACCTGCTCCGCGCCGCACACGTCGTCATGTTTCTTGCCGTGTGCCTTGCCGCCGTCGTTCTGCGCATCGGCCCCATCTGGGATCATCCCGCTCCGCTGTCGCCCGAATACTACGAGACGCTCGAGCAGGTCAAGCAGCTTCAGGCAAGCCGCACATACGCCGATGCGTCGCATCTGCCGAAGGGCATGCCGATGCTCATCAGCGTGCTGTGTTCCGCCTCGCAGATCAATCCGACGCTTGCCGTGCATTACTTCGGCATCATCGCGCTGGTGATGCTCTGCGCCTCGGTGTATTTCAGCATTTTTTCGGCCGTCCGCTCGAATGCCGATGCGGCTGTCGGCACGGCGGTCTTCGCCTGCGCCTATGCGCTGCTGCCGCTCACACCCGAGCATCAGATCGAAGCCGACGCACTCACGCTCGCGCTCGCGTTTCTTCTCCCCTCGCTGTCCTTTCTGATGCGCTCCATTGCAGGCGGAACGATGATGCACCTGGCCGCATCGGCGGCCGGACTGACAGCCGCCGCATCGATCGATCTCTTCGCCGGCGCCGCGGGCGCATTCCTCTGTGTTGTCATTGTGCTTTCATCCGTGTTTCTGCTGCCGGCGATGCCGCACTTGCGCGGCCGGCGACTGTTTCTGCATCTGCTTGCGGCCTGTGCCGGAGCAGGCGCGGCTGCATGGGCCTGGCAAACAACATCCGCTGATGGCGAATTGCGCACGCTGCTGAAACTCATGTTTTACGATCCGCATTTCTACCGCTATGTGCAGGCGGACCGTCTGCCCGATCCCGTATTTCTGACCGCAGCGGCGTTCCTTTTCATCATATTGATCGCGGCGGCATTCATACCCACGCGCACTTCCGCCCCGCAGATGCACCTGATTGGATGGGGATTCACCGGCATCGCCCTGCTTGCGATGCTTCCCCCGTTTTCGCTTAGCCTTACCGATATGATTCCCGAAGCGGAAGTCGTCCTCGTGCTCTGCGCCGCCGCGGCGGTCGGCATCGGACTTTTTGCCTCGCTTGTTTCCGGTGCCATCGAACAGCTGCTTGTCGCAGTGCGCGTTTCTGAACGCCGGGCCGCCGCCGTTCGTTCGTTCTTCGCCATGGCCATGCTCTCCGCGCTTGTGATGTTCTACCGGGGAACTCCCGCATCGCTGTCGATTACAGCCGAGCCGGATGGTTTCGTGAAAAATCTGTACATTATCGATCGCACATTCATTCCGTACCAATGGACCATCGTCGCACATCGGGGCATTCTTCTGGCCGGAATGAACCGCGGACGCTTCCTGGATTACGATTATTTCACCGCCACGTACGATCCGCGGACGTACGTCCATGGCAAGCCCGGCGCGATTCCGACGGCGCTCGTGTTTATCTTCATTGAGAAGAGTCCGAATGCAACGGGCATCTCCTCCGAGCTTGCGTCGCTGAACAGGAATGCCATGCGCCGGGCTCGCGAATGGTGTGAAACCTACGTGCAGTTCCACGACGATATGACCGTATTTTACAGCGACGAGGCTGTTATTATCTATCAACTGCGCGATCCGAACATCGTTTCTCAGCGCGTGTAAACAAAGCAAATCGTATGATTGCCAGTACCATCTTTCAGGACGCCGTTGCACAGTTTCTGTCGAATGTCGCGAAATACACCGGCATCCCGTTTTGCCTGACGGATCAGGACGACGCTATTATCGTCCGGACGCCTGCCGATGCCGATCATCCGTATTCCACGGAAATCGGCTACGGCACCAGACGGCCCATCCGGCTGCGCGATGAAACCGTCTGGCACCTCTATACGCTCGACCAGCCCCTGCCGGGAACGGAGATTCTGAGAGAGCAGGTGCTCGATTTCACCGCCGAAGTCATCGTCTTCATCATCACGAATGAAGAAGAGATGCAGAATCTTTCGAACGAACTCATCGAGCGCTATCAGGAACTGCATGTGCTGTACGACGTGATCAACGATGTCAGCACGGTGCTGGACGAGGAAGGCATCTGCACGGCGGTGCTGCAGAAGGCGATGCAGACGCTCGATGTCCGGCTTGGCGCCGTCGCCTTTCTCGACGGCACCGCATCCCGCATCCGCTGCATGGAAGGCGATGCGTCGCTCGTCGGCCGGGACGAGCTCGTGCGCTTTGCAGAACAGGTCAGCGCCTCGAACACGCACCTCATCATCGAACGGAAAAATCCGGAGCCCCCCTCCCGATTCGAGCCTGCCGTGCTGGCCGTGCCGGTCACGGCGAACAATGCGCCGATCGGCTCGATGATCGTCGCGGAAAAGCGCAGCGGCGAGAATTTCACGACGGGCGACCGGATTTCGCTCACGGCGCTTGCCGGATATCTTGGCATCGCAATGAAGACGGCGCTTCTGATCAGACAGGCACACGAGGCCGAATCGCTCAGGCGCGAATTCGACTTCGCTCGCCGCATACAGATGGATCTGCTTCCCAAGCGCCTGCCCGCGATCTCGACGCTTGATATTGCGGCCCGCTGCATGCCGGCGGCGCAGGTCGGCGGCGATCTCTTTACGTTCTTTGAACTCGGAAACAGCGAGTGGGCATTCGGGGTCGCCGACGTCTCTGGCCACGGACTCGGTGCGGCGTTCATTCTTGCGTCGCTCCGCAGCATTCTGCGGTCGGAATGCCGGAGCGGCGAACCGATCGAGGCGATCGTCCGCAAAACGAACGATACGCTCTGCGAAGATACCGAAGACACCGAAATGTTCGCCACGCTGTTCATGGCGTCGTACGACGATGCGACACGGCGCCTGCGCACGGTCAACGCAGGCCATCCGCAGGCCATACTCCGCCGGGCGCAGACGCGCACGCTCTCGATGCTCGGCTCGGGTGGCATGGCAGCCGGACTCTTTCGCGATGAATCGTATGAGTTCGACGAAGTGACCCTGGAACGCGGAGATGTGCTGGCGCTGTACACCGACGGCATCATCGAGCGGAAAAATCCCGAGGGCGCGATGTACGGCATCGAACGGCTCTGCCGCTTCATGCTCGAACAGACGGAGGGCGATGCCGACACAATCATGAAAAAGCTTCTGGACGATCTCGCGGCGTTTCAGGGAACCGCTCCGCAAAGCGACGATGTCACGATTGTGATTGCAAAAGTGCGGTAAAGCGGAAGAAAAGGGCTAAACGATTCGCCTGTTCTGCCGATAATACTGTGTGTAAGTCGATGTCATGCTTCTCGCACACTGTGCTCCATCTTTCTTTGTTCCTATGACGAATAAAACCATATTACTTGTCGACGATGACAGCAACATCCGCCGTCTCCTGTCGTTCCTGCTCGAGCGGCTCGGATGCAAAGTGTTCACCGCCTCAAACGGCGAGGAAGGCTTTCGCCGCGCAAAAGAACTCCGGCCTCAGCTTGTCATCACCGATGCGATGATGCCGGTCAAAGACGGCTTTGAATTCTGCCGCGATCTGCGAAGCGATGCGGAGTTTGCATCGTCGCTGAAGATCATCATGCTGACGGCGCGCGATCAGGCGACGTCGGACGATGCGGCGATCATGCAGGGCGCCGATCTCTGTCTGACCAAGCCGTTCAATCCGTCGGAAATCTCGCGCATCGTCAAAGACATGCTTGCGGATCATCCTTAATCCACGAATTCGCCGGGGCTCATGAGCATACCGTTCCTCTCACAGTTGTTTTCGCGCACACCAGCCTCATTCGACCAGGAGTTCTGGCGCGCCATCGGCCTGACACCCTTCGAAGACATGCCGGCCGATGACGCCTTTCGCGCCCTTCTGCATCATGCGGACAGTCTCCTGCATGCGGCGGCATACTACCTGTATCTGCCGGCGGCGGGCGATGCGGAACTCGTGCTTGAATTCATGGACCTCAGATTCCACAGCGACATCGAGCTCCAGAAGCAGCTGTCTGTCCATCCTGACATCGTGGAACTGCTTCAGACACCGGAGCTCACCCTGCCGATGGATGGACATTACAAGCACATGGGATATGCGACCGAATGGGCGGGTTCGTTCTTCATCCTTCCGTTGAACGAGGGAAAAGAGACATTTCGCGGCTGCATTCTTGCAGGACCGCTCGTGGCAAAGCACATTGGCGGACAATTGAATGCCGCCTATGAATCCTTTTCCCATGGCGCTGCAGGCGTCGTCACACGCATACGCAACAACGCGCGCCTGAAAGAACAGGCATCGACGGCTGCGGCGCGCTCCCAGGTGACGCAGAAGATCCTGGGCTCGGCGCTCGAAGCCGACCGCTTCGTCTCCCTCCTGCTCGAGCTGGCGCTCACGGC
>JBLMZA010000068.1:0-17718 GCA_050258555.1 Acidobacteriota bacterium
GCTGACCGTGAGATTTTCGACAGGCAGACAGACGACCATGGATGAGATCGACCGCGCCGCCGAGGCGTTCATCGGCATTGCGCGCGGCGCACGACGAACATAAAGGATGACTCGAATGAAGCAGGCCGTACTCTTGGCGGTTTTCGTACTTCTTGCGGGATGCCAGAACAGCATGGATCAGGCCCCGTCCAACATGAAAAAAGGTGATTCGTTCTTCGCAACGAAGGATTATGATGTCGCCGAATACTACTATCAGAAAATACCGGAAGAAAGTCCGCTCTACTCGCAGGCGCGCGCGATGCTCGACTCGATTGCCGCATACCGGACATACTGGAGCACGAAGGACGTTCCGGAATCGGAGATGAAGAACATCATTCTCGGCGACCATTCGGCATCGATGCTCGGGCCGTCGATGAAGCCCCTCCACTCCTTCGTCATCATCAACAACACGCCCCGCACGCTTTCCTCGGTGAAGGTCGAGTTCACGTATTACAACGAGAGCGGAGCGGAGGTGGGGAAGCTTACCTGCGATGTCGATGCACCGGTGCCGTCGAAGAAGAAAGGCGTATTCAATCGGGTCGAGCCGGGACAGCTCAAGAAGGGATTCTACAAGAGTTCGGCGCGGCTCGTCGGCGCCCAATACTGAAGCCCGAACGATACCCGCGCGCCGGGTTATGATGCGAACTCGCGCTCGATCAGTCCATAGCGCAGTCCCCGGTCGCTGACGAGCACTCCCTCGAGCCCCGTGATGTCGAGATACTCCATCAGTATCAGAACGCCGGCAAAGAGCACGTCGGCCCTTCCGTCCGAGACCTGCGGCAGCGCCGCGATTTCTTCGACCGTCATCGTGCGCAGCTGCCCGTACAGTTCGTTCATGATCGCGCGGTCGAGCCTGAAGCCCGTGACATGAACGGGGTCGTATGCGGGGAGCCGCTGATACAGCGCGGCAAGCGTTGTCGGCGTGCCGGCCACGGCGACGCCGAGCGTGGATGCCGCATCACATTTCCGCACCGGTTCGAGCATGCCGGCAATGAAGCGCCGGGCTTCCGCAATTTCCTCTTCGGTCGGAAGAGACGCATGAAGGATGCGCTCCTTGATGCGCACGCATCCGACGTCGAAACTCTGCTTCCATGTGATCGATGATTCCGTGCCGACGATCACTTCCGTACTGCCTCCGCCGATATCGAGCACCGAAAAGCGGTCCGCCTTTCCTTCAAAATCCGAGATGCCGCCTCTGTATGTCCATCGCGCCTCTTCATCGCCCGAGAGGATCTCGATCCTGATGCCGGTCTTCTCTTCGACGTATCGGCAGAAGTCGGCGCCGTTGGCGGCATCGCGCATGGCGCTTGTGCCGACGGCGATGATTTTTTCCGCATGCAGGGCCTGCGCCGTTTCCTTGTACATGTGCAGAAAGCGCGCGGCGCGTTCCATGGTCTCCGGCAGAAGCCGGCGGTTCGAATCGACGCCGCGTCCGAGCCGGGCGATCACCTGCTCGTCATGCAGCACGCGGCGGATCGCGCCGCGCTCCACGTCCGCAACGAGAAGGAGAATGGTATTCGTGCCGATGTCGATCGATGCGATATGCATGCGTCGTCAGTCCTTTTTCGCCGTGATGCCGATCCATTCATTTTCGCCGATCACTTCGACGACGCTCAATCCGTGTTCGGCAAGCGACGCTTCGATCGGCGCGCGGTCTTCCTTCAGCAGTCCCGAAAGCAGCAACAGTCCGCCTTTCGCGCATTTGGCGCTCATGCCCGGCATGAGCTCGATGATCGTCGAGCGCAGGATGTTCGCGAGGATCACATCGAACACCGGCTCGGGCACGGCATCGAGCGAGCCGATGCGGATCTCGACGCGGCCGCGCAGACTGTTGCGCTCGATGTTCTCGGCTCCGTTATCGGCCGACCATTCATCGATATCCACGCCGACGGCAGAGCGGGCGCCGAGCTTCACGGCGGCGATCGCCAGCACGCCCGTGCCTGTGCCGACATCGAGCACGGCGGTGTCCTTCGGCAGATGCGTCTGCATCATGCGCAGCATGAGACGCGTTGTTTCATGATACCCCGTGCCGAACGACATCTTCGGATCGATCGTGATCACGGTGCGCCCATCGGCCTCTTCCACCGGATGCCAGGAGGGGGCGATGACAAGCCGATCGGTGACCCAGATGGGCTGTATGGTCTTTTCCCATTCCTCATTCCAGTTGCGGTTCTCCAGTTCGGTCTGCGCCTCTAGCGCCTGCGGAGCATGGAACATCGATGAGAGCACATCCTCAACCTGCTTCTTCACATCCTCGGTGTACCGGGCGCGGGGGATGTAGCAATGAAATCCTTTTTCCTCTTCAACGAAGCCTTCGAATCCAAGTTCGTTCAGCAGCGCGGGAAGGAGATCGCGCACTTCATCGGTCACGTCCAGCGCAATGAAACAATCGTAGTATGTCGTATCCATGGTCTCTCTGTGTATGTGTCATGATGCCGGGCAGACGGTGCCGGCGTGTCTTATTTTCCCGCCTTCGTGTAGATCACATTGACAAGCACCCGGCCTACGGCCTCGAGGCTTTCGGCGCTGCATTTGTCGGGCGTATCGGCCGTCGTATGCCAGTAGGGATACTGGAAATCGATCAGGTCGATGGTGGGAATGCCCGCCTCGTTCAACGGCAGATGATCATCCTCGATCTGCTCTCCCGGCACCGAGACGAACTGGCTGATGCCGAGTTCCTGCGCCGCGTTCCAGACCACGCCGATCACCTCGGGGGCGTGCGCCATCGAATTCTGCTCCATCGGAATGCGCAGATCGGCATCGCCGATCATATCGAGCAGGATGCCGAACATCGGTTTGTACCCGGCGGGCATGTGTGCGGCGAAATGCCGGGCGCCGAGAAAATATTTGTCGAGATCCGAGCTGTATCCGTAATCTTCTCCGTCCACAAGCAGAATATCCACGCCGACAGGCGGAGGCGTGCGCTTGAAGATCCGCGCCAGCTCGAGCAGCACCGCGACGCCGCTTGCACCGTCATTGGCGCCGAGAATGGGCTTCGAACGGTTGGCCTCGACGGGATCCTGTTCGGCGCGCGGCCGCGTGTCCCAATGCGCCACAAGCAGCACCCGCTTCGATGCCTGACGGTTGAACGAGGCGAACACGTTCGTCAAGGGCAGCGTCTCGTTATTATAGCCTTTGACCGTGAATGCCTGCTTTGTGACCGATTCGGCCGACTGCTGCAATTCGGACACAAGCCAGGCCAGACAGGCCTCGTGGCCCTTTGAGAGGGGATTGCGGGGGCCGAAATCGGTTTGGGCCGTGAGCGACCGGTAGGCCGCCGCGCCGTCGAACCGGGGAAGCTGAGCGGCAGGAGCTGCCGACTGTTTCGGCGGATTCTGCGGCTGCGTATCGTGTTTGGAACAGGATGAACATGCCATCATGAGAAGGAATGCAGAAAGAATGCGAATCATATCCGAAAATCCGATCCTGGACAATCGATTGAAAAAAATGATGAAAAACGGCTAAAAAAGTATACAAAGAAAACAAAAGAGAATCAATTTTCCGCGCTTTTTCGAGGCGGAGGCGTAACTTTTTTCATCAAATTACGTTACTTTCCATAGGCGGAAGACTGACTGTGTCCATTTTGATCGAAAGGAGCGTACTATGAATCCCTCACCCTCGGCCATCATCAAGATCTGTGTATTCATCGTTCTGGGCATCATTTTCGGGGCGGGAATGATCGTGTATTCCGAATCGCGCTCGCATAACCAGGGAAAAAATTTATCGGACAGCGACTGGACGTTCAACGACGGAAACGATCACACGAAGCACGTCGAGCGCACGTTGACGGTGAATCCGGGCGGAACACTCATGCTCGAATCGGATCTCGGGAATGTGGAAGTCGACACCTGGGACAAGAATGAAGTCCTCGTCATTGCCGATGCCACCGGTTCGGAAAACAACATCGAGCGTCTGGATATTGCGATTACGCAGGAGAACAACAACGTGAAAGTGACCGGCCGGTATGCCGAAAGCGGATGGATGGGATGGCATTCGCAGAATATCGACGTGACATACAAGATCACGGTGCCGAAGAAATATTTCGTCCGCGCGCAGAGTTCGGGCGGCAACATGGCGGTGCGGAATCTCGACGGCAACGCGACGCTCGAGACGAGCGGCGGCAACGTGGAAGCGGAGAGCATCAATGGAACGGTCGATCTCAGAACATCGGGCGGCAATGTCACCGCATCGCGCGTCGAAGGCAATGTGCAGCTCACGACATCGGGCGGCGAGATCCGGTGCTCGGACATCGCGGGCGAAGTGAACAGCCACACATCGGGCGGCGATGTCGAGATGACGAATGTGAACGGCAAAATTTCGACAGAGACCAGCGGCGGATCGATCCATATCAGCATGGCCGGCGACAACAAAGGCGTATATGCGCACAGCTCCGGAGGTGATATCCGGATTTCGGCAAAGGAAACGATCAAGGCGATGCTCGACGCATCGACAAGCGGCGGGCGCGTGCGCTGCGAACTTCCCATCACGGTCAAGGGCGATATGGATGAGAGCCAGCTGCGCGGCGCCATCAACGGCGGCGGCGAAGTGATCCGCGCCGAAACATCCGGCGGCGATGTGCGGATTGTCGCGTTGAAATGATTTTCGCATTGCCGGGCCGAAAAAAAGGACCCCCTTTCGGGGGTCCTTTTTTTTACTCCGCGCGGCGGTATCCCGCCATGAAGGCGCCGATCGCATCCTGCGCGCGCCTGTAGGGTTCGGAGGAGCCGATGAAATTCTGCATCATCATCGAGAAGGCGAGCATCTCGCCGTCGGCGGTCGTCACATAGCCTGCCAGCGTCGTCACGCCGCTGATCGTTCCGGTCTTCGCATGCAGATTGCCCTGCGCCGGCGTGTTGCGCATGCGCGTATCGAGCGTCCCGTCCACGCCTGCCACGGGCAGCGAGCGGTAATACAGATCGAAGACATTCTTCTGCGCGTACATGCCCTCAAGCAGCTTCACATACACTTCCGACGTCAGCAGATTGTAGTGCGAGACGCCCGAGCCGTCGACCATCAGGAATGCCGTCGAATCGATGCCGAAACCCGCGAGCGTTTCCTTCACGAGCGAGACGCCGTCTTCGGTCGATCCCGGCGCATGGCGCGCCTCGGCGCTGATGGTTTTGAGCGTGTTTTCCGCCGACAGGTTGTCGCTGACCTTATTCAAAAAGATGATCATCGAATCGATCGGCTGCACATGCTCCGCAAGCAGTTGCGCGGTGAACGGCACCTGCGCCATCCGGATCCTGCCGTTGAATGCGATGCCCTGGCGCTGAAGTTCCTCTTTCGCCGCCGTCAGAAGATACTGTTCGGGATAGAGGACCGTGATGAGTTCGCTGCGCGGACGGGATCCGGCAGGAATGGCGCCGCTGACGGTGATGGTGTTCGTGCGTTCGAAGAAACGGCGCGAGACTTCGAGCGTGCTTTTCGTGTTCATGCCTGATGTGACGGCCGTGTTTTCGACCGTCATGTACGCCGTCTCGGGCGAGAGTACGACGCGCGGCGGCAGGCCGATCGTATCGGAGGGCGTCACGCGCACTTCAACGCAGTTGCGGTTGAGGGAAAGCGCCGAATTGAATGCGGCGAAGCCCGACGGCTCGTCGTCCCACATCCATCCCGTGCCCCAGCGCTTCTCGTCGAAATACGAGGCGTCGCCCGCCAGATCGCCGTCGATCGCCCTGATGCCTTTCGCCCTGACGGACGCGATCATTCCGGCAAGCGACGAAGAATTCAAATCGGGATCGCCCGAGCCCCTGATGTACAGATTTCCGTGCAGCACGCTGTCTGCCACGCTTCCGTCGGCATAGAGGCGCGTGGTGAATGCGAATGAGGTGCCGAGACGCATGAGCGCCGTCGCCGTCGTGAGCAGTTTCATGTTCGATGCGGGACGCATGAGCAGCTGCGGCGTCCGTTCGTACAACACCTCGCCGGTTTTCAACGAGACGATCTTCATCGTGGTGATGGTCGGCCGGAAGATCGGCCGGGCGAGGATCGAGTCGATCGTGCTGCGGAAGGCTTCGGCGTCGGGCGATGCGGCGCGTTCGGCGATGCGCGATGAGGAGCAGCCTGCAAACAGTGCGAGCGCGAGAAACAGGAGAGGGAAGAGCCGGAAGTAGTGTTTCATGTCTGTCGGTGCATGTGATGAAAACGGCGGAGCGTGCCGGTTTGACTGCCTTGGAAAGTATCAAAATATCGCGCGGAGTGCAATATGAAAATTCGCCGATCATTGAAATTCGTCCATCTTTTCGTATCTTTATACTATGAGCAAGAGAACGTTGATTTTGGGAATTGAAACATCGTGCGACGAAACATCGGCCGCGGTCATGGCCGATGGCGTGCTGCTATCGAACATTATTTCCTCGCAGCTTGTGCATCATCAGTACGGCGGCGTGGTGCCCGAACTTGCATCCCGCGCCCACCAGCGTCACATCATTCCGATTGTCGATGAGGCGCTCAGGCAGGCCGGTGTGGAAAGGAAAGAGCTCTCGGCGGTCGCCGTGGCGATCGGCCCCGGACTCATGGGCGCGCTCCTGGTCGGCGTGAATTTCGGCAAGGCCCTTGCCTACGGACTCGGCATTCCGTTCATCGGCGTGAACCACATGGAAGCGCACATCTATTCGAATTTCATCGATCCGCCGGTGCCGCAGTTTCCCTGCCTGAACCTTACGGTCTCGGGCGGGCACACGCAGCTGGTGCTGATGCGCGATGATTTCACATACGAGCTCATCGGCGAGACGCGCGACGACGCGGCCGGCGAGGCATTCGACAAGGTGGCGAAAATGATGGGGCTCGGATACCCCGGAGGTCCCCGCATCGATGCGCTGGCAAAGCAGGGCAATCCGTCGGCGATCGCGTTTCCTCGCACGATGCTGCACGACGATGAATTTGCATTCAGCTTCAGCGGCATCAAGACATCGGTGCTGTATTATCTGCGCGACCATCGGCTCCAGCCGGTCAACGGCGAGTGCATCATTTCTCAGCCGCTGCTTTCCGATCTGTGCGCGAGCTTTCAGGCGGCGGTGATCGACGTGCTGGTGCAGAAGACGATCAATGCGGCGAGGAAATTCCGCGTCCGCCAGATCGCCGTGGGCGGCGGCGTGTCAGCCAATTCATCGCTCCGCGAGCGGATGCGCGCGGCGGCGGCAGAGGCCCGCTGCGATGTTTTTTTCCCCAAGCTTGAATACTGCACCGACAATGCGGCCATGACGGCCGTTGTCGGGTACCGGAAACATGTGCGCGGAATGTCCTCGCCGCTTTCGGCAAGCGCTGTGTCGAATCTTGAATTTGCGGCATCATGAACCGAATCGCTTCCACATTTGAACGTTTGAAGCGGATGGGCGCGCATGCGCTCGTTCCCTACATCACACCCGAATATCCCGTGGCAGGCTCGACGGTGCCGATGATTCTGTCTCTGGCGCGCGCCGGCGCATCGATGATCGAAGTGGGGATTCCCTTCAGCGATCCGCTGGCCGACGGTCCGACGATACAGTATTCCTCCGATGTCGCCATCAGAAACGGAGCGACGATCGCCGGCATATTCGATGCCGTGCGCGAGGCGCGCAGGCAGACCGAGGTTCCCATCATCCTGATGGGCTATGTCAATCCGCTGCTGCACTACGGGCTTGAAAAATTTTTCTGCGACGCGCGCGACTGCGGCGTCGACGGCACGATCGTTCCCGACCTGCTTCCGGACGACAGCGAAGAATACCGGAGGCTTGCCGCGGCCAGCGGCATCAGCACCGTCTTTCTGATGGCGCCGACATCGAGCGATGAGCGCATCGCAATGATCGATGCGCACTCGACCGATTTTTCCTACTGCGTCTCCGTTACCGGCGTCACCGGCGCGCGCTCCTCGCTCGGCGGGCGAACGGACATCGCCGCGTTCCTTCAGCGCGTGCGCGCGCATGCGAAGAAGCCGTTCGTCGTGGGATTCGGCATCTCGACAAAGGAGCATGTGGACGAAGTGTGCGCATACGCCGACGGGGCCGTCGTCGGGTCCGCCCTGATTACTGCCGTCGGCAGCGCGGCGTCCCCTGAAGAAGCAGCGGAAGCCGCGTCCGTTTTCTTTCACCAATTATCAGGCGGCATGCAAGGATCGTAATGGAATCAACAATCGACGACTGGCGGATCAGGATTGACGACATCGACCGGCGCCTGGTGGACCTGCTCAACGAGCGGGCGCACTGCGCCGATGAGATCGGAAAGATCAAGGAGAAGCTCGGACTGCCCGCGTATTCTCCGAAACGCGAGCAGGAAGTTCTCGACAACATCATGAAGCACAACCATGGGCCGCTGAGCGACATTGCGCTCAGGCGGTTGTTTGAACGCATCATCGACGAGTCGCGGTCGCTCGAGCGCGAAGCCATGGCGGCGCGTCAGGGCGGGGAGCAGGCGTAACGTGGGCAAGAGACTCGTCAGAACATTCATCGCGCTGTGCCTGACGCTTGCGGCTGTGGCCTGGTATGCCATATGGGCGCCCCACCGCTTTGCAGAGCCGAAGAAGATCGTGGTGATCGGCAAGGGAAAGTCATTCGCCGCAGCGGCCGAAGTGCTCCGCGACTCCGGCGTGATTTCGAATACATATCTTTTCCGCGCCGTCGGCAAGCTCTTCGGCATACAGACCGTGCGGGCGGGGAAGTATGAGCTGGAAAGCGGCATGTCGACGCTCGAGATCATGCGCGATCTCAAGACCGGACGCTCGGCCATCAGCTTCTTTGTCACGATCCCCGAAGGATTCCGCGCGCGGCAGATCGCCCGGACGCTTCGGCGCGAAGTGGGGATCGATTCGGCGCGATTCATGCAGCTCTTCATGAAGGCCGGCGAGTTCGGCATGCCTGCAAAGACGGCGTCGCTCGAAGGATATCTCTTCCCCGATACGTATGACTTCGCATGGCATGAGGACGAGCGCGAAATCATCGGGCGGATGGTGGGGCAATACAAGCGCTTCTTCTGCGACAGCCTCATGCGCCGGGCGAAGGAACTGAAATTGTCGGTCAACGACGTGATGACGATGGCGTCCATCGTCGAGGGCGAGGCGGTCAAGGCCGAGGAACGGCCGATTATCGCGGGACTCTATTACAACCGGCTGAAGAAGAAGATGCGGCTCGAAGCCGATCCGACGATCCAGTACGCCATTCCCGACGGGCCGCGCCGGCTTTCGTATGAGGACCTGAAAACGGAATCGCCGTATAACACGTACAGAAAAGCGGGACTTCCGCCCGGCCCCATCAACAATCCGGGGCGCGCTTCGATTCTGGCCGCGCTGTATCCGGCGAAGCACCAATATCTGTTCTTTGTGGCCGACGGAAACGGCGGACATGTGTTCGCCCGGACCTACGACGAGCACATGAACAACGTGCGCGCCTACCGGCGCCACAGAGCGGAGCAGACGGGGGACAGGGCGTCCAGATAAGAGCGGTTTCAGAGGATGCCGGACAATCCATACAAACAATAGCGAGCGATGGAGGGAAACGTGAAAACGACGGACCTATTGTTCAAGGAAGTGTGGGAGAAATCGTTCGATGGCATGCGCATCGTGGATGAACAAGGCATCACGGTCCTCGTCAATGAAGCGTTCTGTTCGCTGGTCAGAATGAAAAAAGAACAGCTGATCGGCAAGCCGGCCTCGATCATCTACGCTCCCCAGTATCAGCAGAACATACAGCACAAATTGTGCGAGCGCATCCGCCTGCGGAGCATCGCGCCCCACCTCGAGCGCAAGTACACGCTCTGGAACGGTGAAGACGTCTGGCTTGAACTCTCCAATTCCTACCTTGAAATTCCCGGCGAAGAAATCCGCGTGCTCAGCATCTTCCGCGACATCTCCGAATCGAAGCGGGCGTTCGAGGCGCTCTCGGAAAGCGAAGAGCGCTATCATGCCGTGAGCGACTACATGCTCGATCTCGTAAGCCAGACGGACCTCGACGTGACACTGCAGTATGTGAGCGCCTCGCACACGACGGTGCTCGATTACGATACCGATATGCTCAAGGGAAAGAAGCTGGCGGAATACATGTTCCCGGAGGATGTGGAACGGATGCGGTCGCTTCTCTCGACGATTGCTGCAACGCGCAAGGCGAACCGTTTCGAGTTCCGGATCAGGCATGCGAACGGAACCTACATCTGGCTCGAGAGCGTCGTCAATCCGCTCATGACGCAAGGCAACAGAACGGTGCGCGGATTCGTCTTCGCCGCGCGCGACATCACCGAGCGCAAGCGCGCCGAAGACGCCCTCTCGTTGAGCGAGCAATTCTACCGCTCGCTCATCAACAACTCGTCGGACATCATCCTCATTGTCGGGCAGAACTACACGATCCGGTACGGAACGCCGTCGGTCGAGCGCATCCTCCATTACCAGCCGCAGGATGTGCTGGGCAAGAACGTGGCGCAATTCATCCATAAGGACGAGCGCGAGGATCTGCATCACACGTTCCGCGACGTGATGAAGACGCACCAGTCGCGCTCGCTGCGCCACCGTGTGCTGAAGAAGAACGGCGAATGGCTCCATGCCGAATCGATCTTCAAGTATTTCATCGATCATCTGGGCATCGAATGCGTGCTGTTGAATACACGCGACGTGACGGAACGCATCCAGGCCGAGCGCGAGCTGCGCGAAGCGCATGCCTTGCTCGAGCAGAGGGTGCGCGAGCGGACCGCCGAGCTTGTGGAGACCAATCAGGCGCTCTCGGAAAGCGAAGAGACGGCTCGGGCGCTGCTGAATGCGCCGACCGATATCTCGATGCTGCTCGATGCCGAGCTGAGAATCCTGGCCATGAACGAAACGGGACTGAGAAAGATCGGCATTCCGCTCAATGAACTGCTCGGGCAGGAAGCGTTCAGCGCGCTTCCGGCGGAGGTCGCACGCGTGCGCCGCGAGAAGGCCGAAGGCGTGATCGCATCGGGTGAAGCCGCGCGGTTCGACGACGAGTTTGGCGGCGTCTATTACGCCAACAGCATGTATCCGATTTACGACAGCGAGGGGGACGTCTCGCGCATCGCCTTCTTCTCGCAGGACATATCGGACCGGAAGCGGGCCGAGGAGCAGCTGCGCGAGAGCCGGGAGCGCTACAAGCGCATCACCGATGCGGTCACCGATTATATCTTCACGGTGCGCGTCAGGGACGGCGTGCCTGTCGAGACAATCCACCGTCCCCAATGCGTGCTTGTGACGGGCTATACGGTGGAGGAATTCACGTCGAATCCGTATCTCTGGATCATGATGGTGCACGAAGAGGACAGGGAGCGTGTGAAGGCGCACGCCGAAAGCATTCTCACATCGCACGATCCCGGTCCGATCGAGCATCGGATCATCTGCAAGGACGGACGCGTGCGCTGGGTGCGGAGCACGCCGGTGGTGCAGCGCGACGAGCGCGGCAATGTGATCTCGTACGACGGCGTGATCCACAACATTTCGCGCCGCACCGGCTCATGAACGTACGATGCTTTTTAACAGGCTGACCCCGAAGGGGGTACAGACGTCAATACACGCATTTCCTCGCTTCATCGGCGAAGGCTTCGAGCAGCGCCGGTTCGGCCTCGAAGAAATGGTCGGAGGGCGAGAGAATGTAGCGTCCGCCCGCGCCTGCCGATTCGAAACAATCGCGCACCGCCTTCCGTGTCTGCTCCGGCGAGCATCCGGTGAAGAAGTGGAACTGGTCGAAGCCTCCGATCATGCACACGCGGTCGCCGATCCGGCGCTTCGCTTCCGAAAGAATCGTATCGCCTCCCATTTCGGCCGGCGTGAATGTCTCCATCGCATCGGTCTTCATCGCGGCGATGTTTTCCAGAATCGGCATCATTCCGCCGCAGGTGTGGTAGACGATGCGCTGACCGGCCTCGTGCGCCGCATCGATCAGCGGCGCATCATAGGGCGCCACGAACGCGTCGAAGATGTCGGGCGAGATCACCGTCGTCGATGCGTCGCCTCCGCCAAGTTCCATCACATCGAACCTGGCGCCCTTCGTTGATGCGAGGAATTTCTTCTTCCGCTCATACAGCACCTTCAGGAATGCGTGCACCCATTCGGGATCGTCGTATGTCTGCATGATGAGCTCTTCGATGCCGAAGAGCACGGCGGCGTCCTGCCAGCAACCGGGCTGTCCGTACACATCGAAGCACGCCACCGTCCCGCGGATGAGTCCGCGTTCTCCATATGCGTCGGCCTGCCGGTTCACTTCCTCCACGTCGCAGAGGGGCACGGTTGCGTATTTGGCGATGATGTCGATGTCCGATTTTTCCTTGACCAGGCGCTCGGTCACCCACGAGGTGTACTGATTGCTCTGCAGCACCATCGTGAGCTTGCGCTCGGGCGTGATGAACGTATAGCGCATCGTTTCGTAGCGGTCGTGCGGCACCGGCTCGACTTCGACGCGCCAGGTATCGGAGACGGTGCGGTGCGGTTCGAGATATCCGGGCCGGTGAATCGGATCGTAGGACGCACAGACCGACGGATCTGGCCTGTGCGCATTGACCCAGAGGATCGGATCGAGCCCGAAGTGCTCAAAGAATCCGTCATTGCTCATGCCGGGAAAATATTTTTCCAGGAAGTACGGCATGAGATGATGCGTGGTGACCGGCAGCCTGTCGGGCTGGGAGCCGGTCAAGGCGGCAATGAATCGTTGTTTCGATGTCATGGGCGATGTCAATGTGAATGGGTGCCGACGTATTTTTTGCGGATGCAGTCATGCATGTCGCAGATCGAGCACTGATACTGTTCGCGCTTCACCAGGGCGCCGACGCCGATGATGCCGGAGACGGACTTCACGGGGAGCATGAGCGCGCTCGGCGTCAGGCGGATGCCGCAGAATCCGGCCGGCAGCAGGGAAAAGAGCTTGTGCTGTTCGGCGACCGTCCAGTCGCAGTAGCCGGGACTGTAGCGGTTGGTGATCTTTTCGTTCCCGGCCTGCGCCGCCTCTTCGATGGCGCGTTCGATGCGGTCGGCAGCTGCTTCGGCATAGACCGATCCGATCGTGTCGTAGACGAACCCGCCCATCATATCGCCTTCCTCCATGAGCCGCCGTGAAATCGTCTCGACTTCGGTTCCGATCGTGGCCGCGAAAATGGCGATCGATGTCGAATGCCGAAGCCGCTTGGCGATGATCGAGCCGGTTTCGAGCCGGACATCGCGGCAGCGGACATCCTTCGATGTCGTTTCGGCCTCGCTGCCGGTGAAGATGCTGAATCCGCAGCGGATGTCGACCAGCGGACGCGCCGCCGCAAGCGCCTCGTCGATCATTTCGGGAAGGAACTCGGGGGCGGGCGTGTCGATGTAGCCGAGCGCGAGCTCGATATCTCTTCTCGAAATATCGACGCCCGCGCCGTCCACTGTAAATGTGCGTGTCAGTGCGTTCATGCGGAGACTTTGTTCAGATATTCAACGGCTCCCTGCGGATCGGGCGAGTAGAAGTCGGCGCCGATCTTGTCGGCGAAATCCTGCGTCAGCGGCGCTCCGCCAACGAGCACGGTTGTCGCCGGATAGACTTCCTTCACCTTCTTCACCGATTCCTCCATGCTTGCCATGGTCGTGGTGAGCAGGGCGCTCATGCCCAGGATGCAGCCGGGATTGTCCTTCACGGCGTCGAGGAACTTCTGCGTCGGAACATCGGTGCCGAGATCGACGATCTTCCATCCGGCGCCTTCCAGCATCATCGCGACGAGCTTCTTGCCGATGTCATGCAGATCGCCGGCCACCGTGCCGATCACGATCGTGCCGCGCAGCTTCACTTCGGCGCTTTTGAAATACGGCTGCATGTGCACCATCGATGCGTTCATGGCGCGTGCGGCCATGAGCAGATCCGGAACGAAGATCTTCTTATCGCGGAATTTCTCTCCGACGCGGCTCATGCCGACCATGAGCGCCTGCGTCAGGACATCGTTTGGTGTGATGCCGGCGGCGAGGGCCTGCACAGTCAGTTCATCCGCTCCATCCTGTCCTTTCAGATCGGGTGGGAAGGGGGCCTTGGCGTTCACTTTTCCGCGTTCGACGCATGTGGCAAGTTGAGCAAGCAATTCTGTGGTAGTCATAGTGGATATAGTTGAAAAATGGTGGAGGTGGTATGATTAATTTGCCGGCGATGCTTCTGCCGATGTGAGTTTGCTGTGTTTTCTGCTGTAGAGGAAAAAGATCAGGAAGCCGAGCAGCATCCAGATGATGAGGCGCAGCCAGGTATCGCCCGGCAGCGCTAGCATCTGGATGAACGCCGTTGCGGCGCCGAGCAGGGGCACCACCGGCACGAACGGAGTGCGGAACGGCCGCTCCAGATCGGGACGCGTGCGGCGAAGCACGAGAATGCCGAGGCAGACGATGAGGAACGCAAGCAGCGTGCCGATCGACACGAGTTCCCCCAGTATGCCGATGGGGAAGAGCCCGGCGATGATCATCGAAACGGAGCCTGTGAGGATCGTCGTGACATAGGGCGTGCGATATTTCGGATGCACGCGCGAAAATGTTTTCGGAAGAAGCCCGTCGTTCGCCATCGAAAAGAAGATGCGCGGCTGGCCGAGCAGCATCACCAGAATGACGGAACTCAGCCCGGCGATGGCGCCGATTTTGATCAATGGACGCAGCCAGAAGAGTCCCGGCCCCGCCGCATTGACGCCGA
Source organism: Acidobacteriota bacterium (assembly GCA_050258555.1). GTDB lineage: Bacteria > Bacteroidota > Ignavibacteria > UBA10030 > UBA8401 > CAISDA01. The sequence continues at coordinate 14,637 of JBLMZA010000068.1, forward strand.
CGGCGATCGGATCGGGAACGTTCAGTTCGGTATAGCTGACGATGCCGGTGAGCACGAGTCCCACGAGAATGTAGAGCACGGTTGCCACGCCGAGCGAACCCAGGATGCCGATCGGCATGTCGCGCTGCGGATTATGCGCCTCCTGCGCCGCGGTCGAAACGGCGTCGAAGCCGATATAGGCGAAGAAGATGACGCCGGCGCCCCTCAGGATGCCGCTCCAGCCGTAATGGCCGAACATGCCCGTGTTTTCGGGAATGAAGGGCGTGTAGTTCGACGGAACGATGTACCAGATGCCGAAGCCGATGAACAGGAGCACGACCGAGACCTTGACGACGACGATGAGATTGTTGATACGCGCCGACTCCTTGATGCCGATGACGAGCAGCACCGTCATGAGCGCGATGATGAACATGGCCGGAAGATTCAGGATGGCTCCCTCGTGCACGATCCATCCCTGTCCCGGAATGTGATCGAGCGGGGCGCTGGAAAGGGCCGGCGGAATCATGATCCCGAAATCCTTCAGGAAGCTCACCATGTAGCCGCCCCAGCCGACGGCGACGGTCGACGAGGCGAAGAGATATTCGAGAATGAGATCCCATCCGATGATCCACGCGAAAAATTCGCCGAGCGTGGCATAGGTATACGTATAGGCGCTTCCGGCCACGGGGATCATCGATGCAAATTCCGCGTAGCAGAGTCCGGCGAACATGCACGCCAGACCGGAGATGATGAACGAGAGGAGTATGGCGGGACCGGCATACTGCGCGGCCGCCTGTCCGGTGATGACGAAGATGCCCGCACCGATGATGGCGCCGACGCCGAGTGTCGTGAGATTCGTTGCCGTGAGCGTGCGGTGCAGCCCGTGCCCCGTGTCATGGGAATGGTCGATAAGGTCTTGAACGGATTTTGTTGCAAGAAGACGTGACGCCATAGGGACCCTTTACGAGAAAAGATGTGGAGTGAGCACATCCCGCGAGTACCGCACATTTCATGCATGGTACAAAACAAAAACGCGGAATGCAAGAATTTAATCGGATTTCAGCAATTTGGGGAAAAATATTTTTATTTAGATAAAATGGGTTCCACTAACAAACAACTTACGGGCACATTGCCGTCACGGAATTCTGCGCGTTCGTCACAGCCCCGTTGTTTTTGCGCAAAAGCTTCCCTATACTGGTGCGCCCATCTTCCATTCCACGATCGTAAAAGGAGCCATGCCATGAACTTGTACACGAGTATTCTTCGCGCCGCAACGGGACTCTTCGCTGCAGCGCTGCTCACGCAGAGCAGCGTCTCTGCGCAGCCGACAGTGCAGGCTCCGCCGCGCGATTCTGTGATTGCCGCCGCGCGCGAGCTGATCGGACAGACGCATTACTGTGCGCTCATCACGCTCGACTCGGCCGGCAGGCCGCAGGTGCGCACGATGACACCGTTTCCTCCAGAAGAGGATATGACCGTCTGGATCGCCACTAACAGCCGCAGCAGGAAAGTGCAGGAGATCCGGAAGAATCCCCATGTCTGCCTGTACTATTCCGACCATACGAAGGGAAACGGATATGTCTCCATCACCGGCACGGCGCAGCTGATCGATGACATGAGCGAGAAGCTCAAGCGCAAGCGGGCCTACTGGGATCAGGCCTTTCCCGATTTCACATACCTCATCCTGATCAAGGTCGTGCCCGATCATCTCGATGTGCTGAACTACAAATGGCACATGCTCAACGGTCCTGTGACATGGAGAGTGCCGAATCTGGAACTCGACGCGAAGTAAGCAGCGCCTCGAGAAAGTCCATCGATTCTTTGGCCGCGGTTTCCATGCCGGCCTTGAGCATGCCGTCGCGGTCGGCCGCCGATTGAAAAATCAGCTGGTCGGTCAGCCGTGTTTTCCCGCCGGCATCCTCGAACCGCACCGTTTCGAGCGCGACATGCCCCGGTAATCCTTCGAATTCGAACGTATAGACGAGCTTCTCGTTCGGCACGATCGTATGGTAGACGCCGCGGAACGCGGCTTCATGCCGCTCCGCATCGCGCTGGACGAACCGCCACAATCCACCCGGCTCCAGATCGAGCATTTCCACCGTCGTTGTCAGCGAGCGCGGACCCCACCAGAGAGGGATCAGCGCCGGATCGGTGAAGGCCTTGAAGACCGCCGCACGCGGCGCATCGAATTCCCGTATGATGACGATGTCCTGCTTTCCCGGCTCGGCCGAGATCATTGTTGTTGTCATGATGAGCCCTCCATTGGCAATGGTTGATCAATTGCCGATGCGCATTGTTGCGCACCGCGGAACCGACCGCTTCATGAACAAATCGCACACAACGTGATTGTACGATTATTTCCGGCTTCGTTCAAGATCCCCGCACGATTCTTTCCGCCGCCTTCCCGCGGCTTCCCGTTTCGCCCGATAACAGCTTCGGAATGCGTGAATGATTCGTCTGAAAAGAACGTTATACATCGTATGGGGCACAATGTAACCGCCAATCATCCACCATCATGTGATCTATGAACATACGTGTGAAAGAATCGACACCGGCGCGCGACGTGCAGGAGCTGGAACGCCAGCTTTCGCAGATCCAGCGGCTCTATGCCACGCTGAGCCAGGTCAATCAGCTGCTTGTCCGCGTCAAAGAGCGCGAAGAGCTCTACCGGTCGATGTGCGAAGTCGTCGTCAGATACGGCGGATTCACGCTGGCATGGGTGGGCATCCTCGACGATGAGACGGGCGACGTCAGGCCGTTTGCGGCAAAAGGAATGGACCTCGACCACTGGCCGTTCGAGAACATCAATATCCGTCATGGCGTGCTGAGTGACAGCCTGTCGGCCATGGCCATCCGGACCGGCGGCGTCGTCACAAGCGAGGATATTCAGACCGACGGACGCATGCAGAAAATTCATGACCGCCTGAATCATTTTCCGTTTCATTCGTCGGCCTCCATTCCGTTCCGGCTTCGGGGGAAGATCATCGGGATGCTGAATCTCGTCTCGGACGAGGAGGGACTCTTCAAGTCGGAGGAAGAGCTGCACCTGCTGCAGGAAATGGGCGCCGATATTTCCTTCGCGCTGGATGCGATGGAAAGCGAA
>JBLMZA010000069.1:0-12314 GCA_050258555.1 Acidobacteriota bacterium
TTCTGCAGATGATTAATCATAGATTTTCAGGATAAATTTTTTTCGCTCATCGGAAATGCCAGTGATCATCTCCAGGGTCGTCTGTGTGATGTGATCGATAGACACTTCCACACCGACGATCATTTACCTCTATGACTTTCTTCAATCGTTTCGCCGCTTCAGCTCTGCTTCTGCTTGCCGTCGGAATTCTTTCATGCTCGCCCGAACACGTCAGCAGTTCGACCGACAACGGACTTGCCTCGGACACAACAGGCATGAAGACCGCCTCGGCGGGAATCCTGGATATGGGAACAGGATTCAACCTGGGCAACACATTCGATCTCGCCGCAAATTCGACAGCGATCGAAAACATCCGGCCCATCATCGATCTCTATTATCAAGCCGGCATGCGGCACATCCGCATCCCAACGACATGGATGGAAGGATACGGCGGCAATACACTTGCCAATGCAAACGGAACCGTCAATTTCCAACACCCGCGCTTTCTCCAGCTGGAAGCCGTGATTCAGTATGCGTTGCAGCGTAAGATGTATGTGGTGCTGAATGCGCATCATGAGCACTGGCTTAAGGACAACTACGACGGCTCGGCGCATTATGATTCAGTCTTCACGACGCTGTGGCGGGGCATTGCCGATCACTTTAAGACCTATTCCGATCATCTCATCTTCGAAGTGCTCAATGAACCCGATGGCACCATGGGCGATTGGAACGGCGGTCCGACGCCGAACGATCCCAAAGCGCTGGCTTTGACTCGGAAGATCAATGAGGTTGGCTATCGTGCAATCAGGTCCGCAGGCGGAAACAATATGAAGCGGGTCATCATGGTATCCACCAATGGCATGGGAAACCAATCGCAGATCGAAGAGGTGTATCCATCCACGTCATCGCTGCCGGGAGGAGGAACGGATCAGTATCTTGCGATACAGGTTCACACGTATGATCCCTGGTCATTCTGCGGTGAAACCGGTCAGAATTCGGCATATCCCGGAACCACGGCCATCATCAACGCCGTCGATCTTGTTTCGATCCATGCACAGAAGCTCGGTGTTCCCATTAACTACGGCGAGTTCGGCGTAGGGCGAAAAACCAACTCTCTTCGCAATGCAGAGGCCGTGAGGGAATACTACCGGGCGGTCCGTCTTTCTGCCCTGAGCAGGAACATGTCCGTCACACCATGGGACGACCGCGGATGGTTCGCTCTGATCACCAAGAACACTGCAGGCAGCTATGAGTTTCTCTATAATATCGTCCCATCGATGATGGCGCCATAAGTCGGTGTGAACCGCGAAGCGGAAAGTGAAGACGTTCTACCGTGACGGTTAGCTCCGCCGGGTTGATACTGGTTTTCGGTAATTGTGTTATCACAGGATCCCGAGCACACCATCACTCGTAGCCGAGACCGGTCATGCCCGGTCGATCGTCACCGATGTCATCGTGAGCGAGCCGCCCACGGGCGCATCGTTGAAGAGCGTCACGGCTTCGCCCTCCTCCTTCAGCGCGAGCGCGTAGAGCAGCGGCAGAAAATGTTCGGGCGTCGGAACGGCTAGGCGGAACGCCTCGCCCTGGGACTTGTAATCGATGAGCTGCTGGTGGTCGCCGCTTATGATCGCATGCTTCATCTTTTCGCTCGCCTCCACGGCCCAGTCGAACGCGAAGCCCGGCTCCTCGAGCTTCTCCCACGAAAGCAGGCCGAGATTGTGCACCATGTTGCCGCTGCCGATGATGAGCACGCCCTTCGAGCGAAGCGGCGCCAACTCCTTCGCAAGCTCGTAATGATACTGCGCCGCCTCAAAACGGTCCAGGCTCATCTGTATGACCGGCACATCCGCCTCGGGATACAGGTGCTTCACCACGCTCCAGCATCCGTGGTCGAGCCCCCACCGCAGGTCGAGCCCCACCGCGGCTCTCACAACCGTATCGCGCACCGCTTCGGCCAGGACGGGACTTCCCGGCGCGGGATACTCGACCGCATACAGCTCGCGCGGGAAGCCGCCGAAATCATGGATGGTCGGCGGGTTCTCCATCGCCGTAACGTGCGTGCCGCGCGTCTCCCAATGCGCCGAAACGCAGAGGATCGCATTGGGCTTCGGCAGCGTGCTTCCCAGCTTTTCCCACGACTCGGTAAAGCTGTTGTCCTCGATGGCGTTCATCGGACTGCCGTGCCCCACGAAGAGCACGGGCATTTTGTCCGTCTTCCCGAATGAGCCGGTCATCGACTCGAGCTCTTTCATTTTCATGAGTATTCCTTTTGAAGTTGAAGATGAGCCGGTGGCGGCGCAGGTCCCTGGGAGTCGCCGTTGTTTCTTCGGCCGCGAAGTACGATTCCGGCGGCACAGTATGAACGAACGACGTCGGTGCACTTCACCTCACGTGATCAACCGACAGCACAAGCAGCGTCAGGTCATCCTCGCTGTAGCTCAGGCCGTACTCGTTCACCGCCTTGACGATGGAATCGCGTACGGCTTCGGCTCGCCGGCCGCATTGCCGGATGACCACATCCTTCAGCCGCGGGGCGCCGAACATTTCGCCCTTCTTGTCGCGCAATTCGATCACGCCATCGGTGTACATCGCCACGAAATCCCCGTCGCGCAGCGCGACCGCTCCTTCACCATAGGAGAATTCCGGCGCCGCGCCGAGCGGAACGCCGCCTTCCGAGAGTTCGGCGCACGACCCGTCCGCGTGCACAAGGATGGGCGCCGTATGGCCCGCATTCGCATAGACCAATTGCTTTTTGTCGGCATCGAGCACGGCGTAGAAGAGCGTGATAAGATTGGCAGGACCGAAATTCCTGAACATGAACTTGTTGATCAGGTCGCAGAGGGCGCCCGGAGACGGGTATTCGCGCGAAAGGAAACGCAGCGCCGCCTGGAAGTTCGAGATGAGCAGCGCCGCCGGAACGCCATGCCCGGTCGCGTCCGCAATGCACAGCGCAAGCTGCGTGTCGCTGAGGCGGATGACGTCATAGCAGTCGCCGCCGACGTTGCTAGCCGGAAGCCATGTCGCAGCGAACTCGACCCCTTCCACCTTCGGCATGACAGTCGGCATCAATGCCGACTGGATATTCCGCGCGATCCGGTTCTCGCGCTCCAGAGACGACTTGAGCTCCGAGATCACAAGCGATATGGAGACGAAGAAGCCGAGCATGACGAGGGCGTTCCAGTATGGAACCACGGGATGCGAATACGAACGCGAGACAAGCACGTCGGCCGCAAACCAGATGATGGCGCTGGCGAGCGAGACGCCCAGCCCCTCCCATTTTGAGAGGAACCATGCCGCAACGCTCACCGGAAGAACGTAAAAGACCGAGACGGAGACTTCGGTGCCGGTCACATAGTCGATGACGCCGATCATCGCCGCAAGCAGGTATGCCAGCACGGCAATGAACGCGCGCGGCATGTGTTCGATCCTGATGAAGGTGTACATTTCCACATTGGCCTCGCAGCGCCGATCTTCCCCTCTTCCGCCATTTATACATGCACAAACATGCCGCCTGGAAAAAACGTTTCTGGTGCCGGCAGCATGCGGAAGCGTCTATGAGAAGAAAGGGCATGCCATCGTGTTGTCGCAGGAATCAAAAAGACGCTAACGCGTCAACAATTCCCTGATCGTCTTCATGCTGACGGCGCCGCCGGTTGAGGTGGGATTTTTGAGATTGAAATGGGCGCTGGCATGGGCGGTCAAGAGCATGTCCTTCACGGAAAGGTTCTCGTGCACGCCGTAAAGAATCCCTGCGCAAAACGCATCCCCCGCCCCGACGGTCCCCTTGATGTCCTCGGGACACATCGGTATCGACGGCTCGTAGTGATACGCTCCCTGTGCGTTCATGCAGAGTGCGCCTTCGGGAAAATGGATCACGAGCTGCCGAGTGACGCCGCAGCGCATGATCGCTTCAGCGGCGCTCTTCAGATGACCGGGATCGATGACGCCCTTTGTGCGGATGTCGATGCCGGTGATGCGCTCGGCTTCGACTTCGTTGATCGTCAAGTAATCAACGTATTTCAGAGATGGCAGGATGATGTCTTTGTAGCGCGCACTGTCCTCCGAAACGACGTCCACCGATGTCGCATATCCCTTGGACTTGAGGAGGGACAATACTTTTGCGGCTTTCGTGCCGAATTCCATGTCGGGCGCGTCCAGCGCATCGAGCAGCAGCAGATAGCCGAGATGAAAGATCCTGGCATTCGTGTCGATGCGTTCGAAATAGGTTTCATCGAGAAACTGATTCGCGCCCCTGTAATGGAAAAACGTCCGCTTCCCGTTCGACTTCACGGTCATCACGTCGGTGTACGATGTCATCGCCTTGTCGGTGACGCTGATCATCGACGTGTCGATGCCCTCGCACTCGAGCCTGTCGATGATCCGCCGCCCGGTTTCGTCGGTTCCCACAAGCCCCATCGCATAGAGCGGTATGCCTGCATCGAACCTGGCGAGATCCACGAGACAATTATGCACTGCACCGCCCGGACAGGCCTGAATGGTTTCGATATTCGCCAGCATTCCTTCCTGCGGCAGAAGATCGATGATCTTGACGTAATCCATGATCAGATTGCCGCCGGAAATGATGCCCTTTCTCATCGCCTCCATGCGATCACGCCTTCCCGTGGCTGCCGAACACGCGCATCTGTTCGGCTACAACAGTGCCGACGCTTTCCCGTATCTGCAGCATGATATCCGGGTATGCATTGTATTTGAGTTCCACATCCGTGCTGCCGACGGCGTTTTTTAACGTGTCGATGGCGGCCTGCGCCATGCCGGTAAAGAAGTTGATCTTCGCGATCCCCAGGCCGATGGCTTTCCTGAAGTCATCGTCCGGTATCCCGGAACCTCCGTGAAGGACCAGCGGGATGCCGGTTTTTTTGCTGATCGCCTCCAGCCGCTCGAAATCGAGTTTCGGCACGCCTCTGTATTTCCCATGCGCGTTGCCGATGGCGACGGCGAGGGCGTCGATGCCGGTCCGCCTGACGAAATCCTCGGCCTGGGCGGGATCCGTATACAGATCGGGATTCACCGTGCCCATCAGTTCCCCGCCTTCGGAACCGCCCACGGCCCCGAGCTCGGCCTCGACGGAAACATTGACGGCATGACAGAGCGTTGCGATCTCCCGTGTCTGTGCGACGTTTTCTTCGTAGGCGAGATGGGAACCGTCGAACATCACCGACGTGAATCCGCAGCGAACGGCCTTCACCACCGTTTCAAATGTCAACCCGTGATCGAGGTTCAGAGCGATCGGAACGCCCGAGCGCTGAGCGCGCCTGAGTATCGCCGGAGTGATCACGTCCATGTCGACGTATGTGAGATGGACTTCCGCAAGATTAAGTATGACCGGCGAGCGCATCCGTTCGGCCGCGCCCACGACGGCTTCAAGAAACTCGGTGTTAATGACGTTAAAGGCGCCGACGGCGTAGTTGTTTTGTGCGGCAGGTGCGAGGATGTCTCGTAAATTGACTAAACCCATATGTTATCGTATGAACTTTCTGTAATCGTTGCACAAGAGGTAGTGAGGAAGAACGTCCTCCTCGATGGCCGGGAAGCGCCCCATCGTTTCATAAAATCTGTTGTCCGCATTGTCGTCGTTCACCATCGATACTTCGCCGACCATCACTTTTCCCTTTTTCTTTTCGCCGTAGAACCGGTGGTACAGTCCCTGGGGAAGCGTAATGCTCTGTCCCGGCGTGAGTTTGACGGAGCCGCCGGCCCTGATTGTTTTTCTCTGTCCGTCGATGGAGACCGCGATCTCCTTTTTGGAAAACTCCTCGTTTTTTGTGGAGCCATAGAGTTGGATGACAAGATTGCCGCCGCCGCGGTTGATGATGTCCTCCATTTTATTCCAGTGGAAATGCATCGGGGTGACCTGCTCCTCTTCGACGATCATGATTTTTTCCGCGTATGTCTTCGGGTAGCGCGTGCTCTTCAGCTTCCCGTTGCGGAAGGTAAACAGGAGCAGTCCCGTCTTCCTGAAATCGCCGGTGCCGAAATCGGTGATGTCCCAGCCCAGGCCGAGATCGAAGATTTCCTGCGCGCTTTTTTTGTGCTTCTTCCAGTCGGCGATGGTGTAATAGGCGAAGTCGGGCATCTGGAATTTCATCGACGTGAAAAACCCGACCGCCTCTTGCAGGATGGAATTAATTTCAGAACGTTTCATAGGGATTGATAGTTGGTTTTCACCGCGGTTCGAACGCTGTTTCGTATCTATGGCGATAATAATACGAACCTTTTTCCACAAATGACAGCGCCGGCCGGAAGAGTGCCGCATCGATGTTCATCATGGAAAATGCCACTTAATGATTGGAACGATGTGTGTATATTGCCGCCGCTGCAATTCGATTCCTTTTGCCGTGCGATGCTCAGAATCCCGCCGCGGCTCCGGCCTTCCCGACATAGCCGACCCAATGGATGGTACAAATACTAAGGGGAATTATTTCGTCTCCTCAGCCTTTATTGCGTGTGATTTTAGCCGATAATCCGAAGATATCGAATCATCTGCTTTGTGATTCGCCCACTGGTTCATTCCACGCACCCAGAAAGGTTTCTCATGAAAAAATTGCTCATACTTTGTTTCTCCCTGGTACTCATGCAGAAGCTGACGGCACAAGTCGGCACATATACTTTTTCCACAGCTGAGGTCGTCGGCCAATCCGTAACCGAGACAGTGGGTGAGGTATTGATGACAGTAACATTTGCCGGAGGGGGTGATCCGGGAGTGTATAATTATTCCGGATACGCCGGTTTGAGCGGTAATGCCCTCAGTAATAATACCGCTTCCTCCTCGATGGTCCTCACGTTTAATAAAACTGTCAGTATTGCATCGCTGCGTCTGGCTGATGGCGGCGGGTCGTCCGGCACGTTCATCCTCACGCCCACACCGGCCGGCACCACGCAGCTTGTTACCGTGCCACCAGATGGTGGTGTCGTCGCCGACCTCGGTTCTTCATTCCAGAATATCACGGCGATCACGGTCACACCCCAGGTCGTCGGAGAGACCTATTGGATCCTCGACGATGTGGTGCTGCAATCGGTTCTACCCGTCGAACTCACGTCGTTCGGCGCTTCGATGATCAAAGGCTCTCTTCTTCTGAAATGGACGACGGCCACGGAAGTGAACAATTACGGATTCGAGATCGAAGAACGGTCCGCCGATGCCCTCTCTGCCTGGAAGAAAGTCGGCTTCGTTTCAGGAAGCGGCAACAGTGCATCGCCCAAAGAATACCAATATTCGTTCCGCACGCAGGCTTACGGACTTCAACAGTATCGGCTGAAGCAGATCGATCAGGATGGCAAATTTTCATACAGCGGCATTGTCGAAGCCGATTGGGGAACGCCGGCACGCTTCGCGCTGCGTCAGAACTTTCCAAATCCGTTCAACCCCGCGACATCGATCGGATTCGATCTCGCGTCCGATGCCGTTGTCCGTTTGACGGTGATCGACATGCTCGGCCGCGAGCTGGCAGTCATCGTCAATGGACCGCTTCGGGCCGGCGCCCATGCTGCATCGTTCGATGGCCGATCCCTCGCCACGGGTCTTTATCTCTATCGTCTCGATGCCGTCGGAACCGACGGAACGCGGATTTCGGCGACAAAAACCATGCTGCTGCTGAAATAAAACAGCGTACGATGGCAATTACAGCGAGATGCCGCGGAAGAGTGCCGCATCGATGTTCATCATCGTTAAACTCCTGGCCAGGCGGAAGTGTCATAATGGTAGAATATTCCATTTAAATTGCCTGGTCAGGAAAGGAGCCGCCCCGATGATCCGCCTTTGTGCCTGCCTCTTCCTTCTTTTCAATGCGGCGGCGCTCACTGCGCAAACGGAAGCGGATACGCTGGCGACGGAGGATGAACTCTCCGACGGTTTCTTCCGGCAGAGCGATATCGGCATCGTCATCGCAGCCGGACTCTCAACCGGAGGCGGATTCGGCGACTTCGTCCACGCGGAGCTGAAGGACCAGGGCTATGTGACGACCGGACGCATGCTCTTCGTCGATACCGAGCTCGGCATGGAATTCCGGGCGGCCGACAAGCTCTTCGTGCTGCCGCGCATCGGCTGGCTCTTTACCGCGCTCAACCGCCGCCCGCCATTCGTCATCCCGATGGATCAATACGATCTCCGGATCGATCCCTACGAAATCGGACAGGACGACGTCACGGTTTTTTCCATGCTCCTGTGCAGCGCCGGCGCCCGTTATTATCTTTACGACAGGCTTCCCTTCCTCTTCTACGTCGAAGCCGACATCGGCTATCTCGCCGCCGTCTCGCGCATTCCGCCTCTCACATTTTCATCCCATACGCCGTCGGCCGAGGTGTTTGCCGGCTATGCATTCAGCTGGGGCGGCAAAGCAATCGGCCTGGAGCTCGGCTGGCGCGTGGTCCCCGTCACGCATTCCCGCGCCTCGCAATTGCACTCGAACGGCCGCACATATTCCGTCCTGCGCAGAGACGCACGGGACTTCGGCGGCATGTTCCTCAACGTCGCCTGGCGTCTCGATTTCTTCAATTAAGAGTTTGCTATTGGCGGATTAATAGCGTACTATAAGAACACAATTCGGTACATATTATTAATGGATGACCTCGCCTCGCGCATAATTGGGCTGAGGGGTCCTCAGGATGAATGAGCCTCTTGAGAATCGATCGATTCGGCAAGGGGCTTTTGCGTCTTCATACTCCCTCCTCCATCAATTTCATCGACCAACAGGAAGGAATATCCAGGATGCCTCATGAAAACGCGAACACCTCTGAATTGCACTTTCAGATGGCACAATCGATGTTCAAGATGGGGAACGTTCAGCAAGCACTGCACTACATTTCTTCGGCTCTTGAAACACACTCACATCACGACCCTCTCTGGCTTTCAGAAGCGATCTTTTTGCGGGGAATGATCAAGTATGCTCTCGGAGATATTCACGGGGCAATCGCCGATTATTCCCAAAAGATCCAGACGAGCCCCGATGCCCGAAAAGCATATCACGATCGGGCCATTGCCTATCTCCGCATCGGCAAGAAGGAAAACGCCTTATCGGATCTGCACAAGGAGCAGGAATTAGGCGGGATTGTGGACGATGAATATTTTGAAGCGTGCCGAGACCTGCCGGCAGAATGAGCATGGTGCACAGGCGGCACTCACGCCGCCTGTGCACCGCTCCGCCCCCCCTCTTCCCTACCTCACGAAATTCATCTTCCTCACGGCAGCAAATGTTCCCGCCGTCAGCCGGTAGATGTACACGCCGCTTGCCACTTCCATGCCCTGATTGTCCCTGCCGTTCCAGTCAACAGTATAGGTGCCCGGCTGTTTCTGCTCGCGGACCAATGACGCGACTTCCCGTCCGATCATGTCATAGATCGTGATCGTCACGAAGGCCGAGACCGGAACCTGATACTTGATCGAGGTCGAAGGATTGAACGGGTTCGGGAAGTTCTGCATGAGCCGGTATTCGCGCGGCGCGGCCACGGCGACCTCCACGGCGTCGTAGTATTTCGCCTTCCCGGAATTGTCGATCTGCCTGAGCCTGTACTGCACCTTGCCCGCCACCGGATTCCTGTCGGTGTACGCATACTCCTGCGGCGCGCTGGTGGTGCCGTGCCCCTGCCGGAAATCGATCTTCGCCCACTCCGAATGCTCAGGACGGCGCTCGATCTCGAAGCCGTAGTTGTTCACTTCGCTTGCCGTCTTCCACTTCAGCACGACCTGCTCGTCGGCATTGGCCGCCGTGAACGCTGCGAGTTCAACCGGCAGCGGCGTGTTGCCGAGCAGATTGAGATGGTTCGCCGCCAATGCCACGTTCGAATTGCTGATGTTGACCTGCGTGGCAAACGTGCCCGCGAAATCCCATCCGATATTCATGGGCACGAGCGGGAAGGCCGCCGTATTTTTCACGCGGAACCGTCCGAGCTTCAGCTGCACACCGCCCACAGGCTGCGAGCCGGGCGTCGAGCCGACCACGAGATTCTGCACGCCTCCGTCGCTCACGACCATCGGACTGAGCGGCGTGATGCCCGAGAGCGTCGTCGTTCCGGGAACGTACGAGAATGTGAGCGTTCCTCCGTTGACGATGGCGCTGTTGAACGTGAAGCAGAGCTGGTACGACGTCAGCGTGAAATCCGCCGCCGTGCGCACGATCGAAACGTCGAATTCGTACGTCGAGCCGTCCACCTGCACGTCGTTCTCCGCGATGATGCGGTACGGGGCCAGCGCATTGACGTGGGCCGAAGGCGCCGTGGAGTTCACGCTACTGATGTTCACCATCGTGGGATAGGCGCCCGAAAAATCCCACGTCATCGCCGCCGGCGACATGCCGAAGGCGACGCTGTTCGCGATGCGGAACGTGCCGACCTTCAGCGGAGAACCCGAGACCGTCTGGCTGCCGGCATTCGATGCGACGTCGAGATAGGTCACGCCGCCCGACATCCACGTGAAGACGCCCGCCGGCGTAAAGCTCAGCGCCGTGCTCGACGCGACATAACTGATCGAGGCCGACCCGCCGTTCGTGATCGCGCCCGGACAGGCAAGCTGTATGGCGTACGACGTCAGCGTGAAATCCGCTCCGGTGCTGGCGATGTAGACATCGAACTGGAACGTGTTCGCGCTCACCTGCACCGCGTTCTCGAGCGTCATCTTATACTGGGCCGACGCGAACCCCGTGCCCAACCCGACGGCAAGCAGACACATCATGATCAAACGTTTCATATGCACCTCTCCTGAAGTATTGGTATGATTCACATTCTGCTGTTTGGAAAAATCAGGGAACCTGCGATATCAGGAACAGGTTCGTTCCCACGAAATTGTAATCGTCGATGAAGACGCTGCCGTTCATGTTATGATCGCCCGCCAGATATCCGGCGGTGAAGACGTTGCGCCCCACGGCGTTATAGTTGCTTGTCGTGATGAGGATGCCGCCGTCATTGCTTCCGGCTGCCATGCCGTAGGACTGTGCCCCGAGCGCGACCATGGCGTTCACGCCGTAGGCCGCCGACTGCGCCGTCGTGAAATCATACTGCGCTCCCGAGCTGCTCAATGCCACCGCCGAGGCGCTCATGACCGGAAGATGGTTCCTGTGCCGCACGACGATGTAATAGCTGCCCGCATTGACAGGAATGGAAAGCGGACTGACGCCGTCAAGATCGACCACCGTTCCGTCCTTCTTCAAAAATCCCGCCACGACGGCCTGCTTCGTATTCGCAGCGGTTCCTGTGCGCAGCTCGACGAGGATCCAGTCGACGATCGACGCGCCGGGCACAGCCGCGACGGTTCTCGGCGCATAGCCGTAGTCGGCAGAGGCATAGGCGCTGTCGGAAGTGAGCGGAATCAGATGCTTCCAGTTCAATGCGGTCGTCATCGTGTCCGCGCTGAAGGGTCCCTGCAGGAAGACCTTCACAGTCAGGCTCATGGAGGCCGAATAGTTCTGCGCTGTCTGATCGGAAACGACACTCGTGTACGAGCGCTGCGCCGGGATAAAGCTGCTGCCGGAGAAGGAAGGCGTCACCGTTCCCGTCCAGTGATACGAGACCGTGATCGCATAATTGCCCGCGCTATCCGCCGTCACCGATTTGGCCGTCGTATCCGTCCAGGCAAGCACGGCTCCCGCCCTGCCCGCGTTGCCGGAGATGGTGTATGTGATGCCCGAGGCGGTGAAATTCTGCGACGGCTGATCGGCCATCACGTTCGCATAGACGATCGATGCGGGCGTGAAGACGCTGCCTGCCAGAGAGGGCGTCAGCGTGCCGGACCAGTTGTATGAGACGGTGATGGCATACGTTCCCGTCGAATCGACCACGACCGTGCGCGACGTCCCATCCGTCCATGCGAGAAGCGTTCCCGCCTTGGCGCTGCCCGAGATCGTGTATGTGACGGCAGAGGCCGCAAAGTCCTGCTGCGCCTGATCCGACGCCACCATCGCATAGGCGATCGAGGCTGGCGTGAACGTACTGCCGACAAGCGAAGGCGTCACGCTTCCCGACCAGTGATAGGGAACGGTGATCGAATAGCGTCCTGCGGAATCGGAGACGGTCGATTTCGCCGTTCCATCCGTCCAGCTCACCGCGACTCCCGCCTTGCCCGCGTTGCCGGAAATCGTGTATGTGACCGTGCCGATCGTATAATTCTGATTCGGCTGATCGGCCATAACATTCGTATAGGTGAAGGCGGCAGGCGTGAATGTTTTTCCTGCCAGAGAAGGCGTCACTGTTCCCGTCCAGCGATAGGACACGGTGAAGGAATAATTGCCGGCGGTATCAGAGACGACCGTGCGGGCGGTACTGTCCGTCCAGCCGAGCGTCACGCCGGGAGCGCCTGCGTTTCCGGAAATCGTATATGTCACTGCCGA
>JBLMZA010000070.1:0-3117 GCA_050258555.1 Acidobacteriota bacterium
TCTTCACATTCATCGGCACATGGGGTGACTTTTTATGGCCGCTTGTTGTTCTAAAGAGTCCGGAGCACTTCACGCTTCAGGTCGGTCTCTCGTACATGATCGGCACGTTTGTCGACAATTACCGCTACGTCGCCGCGGGATCGGTGCTGGCGCTCGTGCCGGTTGTCGTGGTCTTCGCCCTGATGCAGAAGCATTTCGAGCGCGGCATCTTCGCCGGCGCCAATAAGTAAGGATGCACAAGAAGGAAACATTTTTTTTCCAGCGATGTTTCGATTATATTTGTAGGAACATGGGGGAACATGTTGTGCCGCAGTGGCGTGTCTCTGACCGCTGTTCCTTGTGGATGCTCATCCATTCCCGTCTTGCACACAAAAAAAGGATTCTCTACTTTGACGATGAAACGACTCTCTGCCGCCGTGGTCTTTCTTATGCTCACGGCCGGAAGCGCCGGTGCGCAAAGCACGCGCGAACTGCGCGGCGTCTGGATTACCAATGTCGACAGTCCCGTGATGTTCTCCGATACGGCGATCGCACGCGGCATGGATTATCTCGCCTCGATCGGCATCAACGTGGTCTTCCCCGTTGTGTGGAATAACGGTTATTCGCTCTATCCGAGCGCCGTGATGAACGCGCGTTTCGCACGGCCGATTGCGCCTTCGTTTTCCGGACGCGATCCATTGGCGCGCATCGTGATCGAGGCGCACCGAAACGGCATCGAAGTGATGCCGTGGTTCGAATACGGATTTTCCTCCTCCTATTCGCAGAACGGCGGACATATCATCGGGAAGTATCCCCAATGGGCCTCGAAAAACAATGATGGCGCGCTCACCGTGAAAAACGGGTTCGACTGGATGAGCGGCGTCAATCCCGACGTCCAGGATTTTCTCATTTCGCTTGCCACGGAAGTCGCGGACGCGTATGACATCGACGGCATACAGGGCGACGACCGGCTGCCGGGCCTTCCGGTGGAAGGCGGGTATGATTCTGTGACCGTTGCGCTCTATAAAAAGGAGCATGCAGGCGCGATGCCGCCCTCGAACTATGCCGATCCGGATTGGATGACGTGGAGAGCCGGCAAGCTCAACGCGTTTTTTGCGCGCCTGAAGGATTCGATCAAGGCGCGCTCGGCCGATCTTGTGATCTCCTCGGCGCCGAGCATTTATCCCTGGGGCTATGAAAATTATCTGCAGGATGCGAAGACGTGGGTCGAATCGGGGATCGCCGAAAATTTCATTCCGCAGGTCTACCGCTATGACATCGCGGCCTACACATCCACGCTTCGGCAGCAGCTGGCGTGGATGAGTCCCGAGAAAAAGAACATCTTCTTTTCCGGCGTTCTGGCCAAAGTCGGATCGTATGTGATCGATCCGGCCTTCCTGTTGCAGAGCATCCAGGCCAACCGGGACAACGGCATTGCAGGCGAGACGTTCTTCTTCTATGAGGCCCTGCGCGCCAATAATAACCGCAACGGCGACACGCTCCATGCCGCCTTTTATCGAAACGAGGCGCTGCTTCCCTACAGAAACGGCCGGCGATACAGGCCGAAGGCCGTGATCGTGAACGAGGATGATCCGGGCGCGCAGAAAGAAGGCTCCTGGACGACGCTTGCGGTGCCGGGCTACCGGGGAAGTGTGCTGAGCGCTCCCGATACGGGCGCGTCATCGATCGTCTATACGATCGATGTGCCGAAGGGCGCCTGGTACGATCTCTACGCCTATCATGCGCCGCGCACGGCAAAGACGACCGTGAGCGCGCGCTACGAGCTCCTCGGGGCCAATGGTGACACCGTGCGCACGGTGCTCGATCAGACGGCTCCCGGATGGCAGAAGCTCGGCACGGTCTACGCCGATTCGGGCGCACGGCGAATGGTGCGCCTCACGAACGCCAATATCGGCGCGGGCCGCACGGTTTCGGCCGATGCCGTCATGCTGATGGTCAACCGCAGGCGTTCGCCCTCTGTCGACTTCACGACATCGGTCGAACAGCCGGCTTCCGACGGCGCGCCGACTTTCTACACGCTCGGGCAGAATTTTCCCAATCCCTTCAATCCGACGACGAACGTCCGATTCACGATCGCGCATGCCTCGCATGTGAAGCTCGACGTACGCGATGTGCTGGGGCGCGAAGTGGCCATGCTCGTCGATTGCCCCATGATGCCGGGAAATTATTCCATCGCCTGGAACGCCGCCGGCGTTTCCAGCGGCGTGTATTTCTACCGCCTCACGGCCGGCGCACACAGTGAAACGAAAAAAATGATTGTTCAAAAGTAATGACGACGAAAAACACCATCATCACCAGAGACAAAGCGCAGGATCTGCTGGGACGCCTGGGCGCCGAATACGCGCTTCTGCCGAATCCCGCATACATTCATCCGGCATACGAGATCGTTCCATTGGCCCCGAAACGCACGAGATCGGACGGTCCGCTCATTGCGGCCGTGATGGATATGGACGGCACCACCACGACGACCGAGGAGCTCTGCATCCACTCGCTCGAATACATGCTCAGGCGCTCGAGCAATCGCATGACAAAAGAGGAGTGGCCGGGACTCGATCACGCGCGCGATTATCCGCACATCATCGGCAACAGCACGACGAAGCATGTCGAGTATCTGATTGCGACGTATCATGCCATGCTCGATGAAGAGGCGATGCGCGCCGCATTCATCCATGCCGCCGTCTGGACGCTCACGCTGGGACGCGATGAGCAGCGAAAGAAGGAAGTGACGGCGAACTGCCGCACGCTCGGACTCTCAGGACTTCTTGAGGATCCAAGGATGCGTTCGGCGTCTCCGCCGGTCGAAGACCTGATGCGGGACTATGCGGCGCATCTCAGGTTTCGCTCCGATGCCGAGCTGGTGCGCGCGGCGATCGACATTTACTATCAGCGCTATCATGAGATCCTTGGAGCGATCGAGCGCGGCGAGGGAGAGGAGATTGCGCGCACGGTGTTGGGGGATGCCACGCGTCACCTGATCGAACCCATGCCCGGCATCGGCATCGCGCTGGCGGTGATGAAGGGATGGCTCGGGAGGGAGAGCGCGCTTGTCTGCGACATGCTCTGCCGGGAGCTCGAGAAAAAATCGGGCGTGCGTCTTCCTGCCTCCGAGCGCACGGC
>JBLMZA010000071.1:0-64139 GCA_050258555.1 Acidobacteriota bacterium
GAGCACGCCCACCAGTATGAACCACACCATATTCAGGTTCAGAGATCCGAAATCCATATGTCAATACCCCGAAGCGCAGTGAGAAGTGGAGGAAAAGAACATGTTCAGTGTTTCGCAAACAACTGCTTCTGATGCTCGTACTCGGTCGGTTCTCCGTCGGCCGGACCGGCCTTGATCTTTCGGTCGAGCAGGAAGATGAAGAGCACAAACAGGAGCGCATAGATCAGCGTGAAGAGCACGAGCGAAAAAATGATCTGGCCCGACGAAACCGTGCGCGAAAACGCGTCGGCCGTTTTCAAAAGTCCGTAGACGATCCAGGGCTGCCGGCCCACTTCGGCCGATGCCCATCCGAGCTGGTTGCCGAATGCCGGCAGGAGCACCGAGGCCACCAGGAGCCGGAGCATGAACGTGTTCGTCCAGAGCGTGCCGCGCTTCCAGAGGAAGATCGACACCAAGGCCAGACCGATGAGCGCCATGCCGATGGCGACCATCAGATGATACGTCTGAAAGACGAACTGCACCGGGGGCCGCTCCCCCTTTGTGAACGCGTTGAGCCCCGTGACGGGCTTTTCTGTCGTATTATAGACAAGAAACGAAAGAAATTTCGGGATCGCAATGCCGAATTCCACTTTCTGCTTGTCCTCGTTGACGATGCCGAAGAGATGAAGATCGGCCACGGCCGAAGAGTCGAAATGCGCCTCGAATGCCGCGAGCTTCGCCGGCTGATTGTAGGCCACGCCGACGGCGCTCTGGTGCCCGGTCACGAGCTGGAAGAGCGAGGCAAACAGGAGAAGCGACAATCCGATCTTGAGCGACGCCTTCGCGAATTCCGCATGCCGCTTTTTCAGCAGATAGAATGCGCTCACGCTGATCACGAGCGTCGCGCCGGCAAGCCACGCGCCCGAAAGCGTATGCGCCAGGCGCTGCATGCTCGAGGGGTTGAAGACCATCGACCAGAATTCCGTGATCTCGGCGCGGTAGAGGCCGTCGTGCGCAACAATGTGATAGCCCGCAGGCGTCTGCTGCCAGGAATTGGCCACGACGATCCAGACGGCGCTCAGCATCGAGCCCAAAGACACCATGACGGTCGAGAAGAAATGCATGGGCTTCGAGACGCGCTCCCATCCGAACACCAGGACGGCCAGGAATCCCGACTCGAGAAAGAAGGCGAAGATGCCTTCAGCCGCCAGGGCGCTTCCGAAGACGTCGCCCACGAAGCGCGAGTAAACCGACCAGTTCGTGCCGAATTCGAATTCCATCACGATGCCGGTGGCGACGCCCATGGCGAATGTGAGGGCGAAGACCTTCACCCAGAATTTGGTCATGCGTTCATAGAGCGCGTTTTTCGTGCGCAGATACATCCCTTCCATGATCACCAGCGCCAATCCGAGTCCGATCGAAAGCGGCGGATAGATGTAGTGGAAGCCGATCGTAAATGCGAATTGTATGCGTGCAAGCAGTTCGGTCGATGGCATAGAATGAGAGCGTTAATATGATGTGTGTGTGTTGGCCGGCCGCGCTACCGGATGCGGTCCGGACTGTCTTGAAACGGATTGCTTCGTACTGAAAAATCGGGCCGGTAACAATCCCGGCTTTCGAATTCCTGTATCCAGCCGTGTTCGAATCCCAGGCGCTCGACGAGCTCCACGACGCGTTCATACTCGCGCTCGCGGACCGGGCGGTCGAGCAGTTCCATCTTTAATGCCTTGTGCGCCGGATAATACTGCGCCATGATCGAGAGCGTGACATCCGTCCCGAACTCGCGTCTGATCCACCGGAGCGTTTCCTCCGAGCGCGCAAGATCGTTGGGAAGCACGAGATGGCGGATGATCAGTCCGCGCTCGACGAGTCCTTCATCACCGTACTCGAGCAGGCTGCCTGTCTGCCGGTGCATTTCCCTGACGGCGGCGCGCGCATGCGTCACATACCGGTCGACCTTCGAATACGCGCGCCCGTCCGCATCATCGGCATACTTCAGATCCGGCAGATAGATCTCGGTCACGCCTTCAAAGAGCTTCAGCACATCCACCGAGTCGTACGCGTTCGTATTATAGATGAGCGGCAGCGCGAGTCCCTGAGGAACGGCCAGCGTGAGCGCGCGCATGATCTGCGCCGTAAAATGCGCCGGCGAGACGAACCCGATCGCCGAAGCGCCTTGCTCCTGGAGTTCCAGCATCATCCCGGCCAGGCGCTCGTGCGACACTTCATGGATGCGCTCCTGTTTCCAGTTCTGGCTGATCTGATGATTCTGGCAATACACGCATCGCAAATTGCAGTTGCCGAAAAAAATATTCCCGACGCCGCGCGTGCCGGATAAGGCCGGTTCTTCCCCGAAATGAAGGCATGAGGAGGACACAATGGGCAGTGCGCCCGAATAGCATCGTGCAATGGCGCCCTTCGTCCTGTCGACGCCGCAGGAAAGCGGACACAGCGTGCACGATTGGAGCAAGCGCTCCAGTTCCTGCGCCCGCTTCTCCAATTCTCCCGACGCCCAGAGCGCGTGATATGACCGTGTCCGCTTCATCATAAAATTTACCACGAAAATATATGAAAAATTCGCCTCGAATTCCATTCCTCTTTTTTCGCCTCCTTCGGCGCTCTTCATCACGAAAAAATGACATTTCACCACAAACCGATACCGGATCTGCCGCTATTTTTGTATTTTTCGTCATACAATGTTTTTTTCCATCACCCTCTCATCATTTTTCGGAGTCCCCCATTATGTTCAGAACTGTCCGCTGGCTTCCGGTGTTTGCTGTACTGGCAGTCCATGTATTTTCCCAGGCACATGCACAGGCACCGATGAGCGAAAATCCGTTTTATCAGGAATATTCCACACCGTTTCAGACACCGCCGTTCGATAAAATCAAAGAGGAGCATTATCTTCCCGCATTCAAGGAAGGGATCCGCCGGCAGCAAGAGGAAATCGAAGCGATCGTGAACAATCCCGCCGCTCCGACGTTTGAAAACACGATCGAAGCGCTGGAGCGAAGCGGCGCGCTTCTGACCAAAGTCAGCGATGTGTTCTTCAACCTGACCGGATCGAACACGAACGACAATCTCCAGAAAATCGCCGAAGAGGTCTCGCCGCTTCTGGCCAAGAACGACGACGATATCATGCTCAATGCGAAGCTTTTTGCGCGCGTGAAGGCGGTCTACGACCAGATGGGCGGCACGAAGCAGACGCGCAAGAAATCGGCGGCGTTCAAGGATGTGGCCGAAGCCGGTTCGATGAAGCTCACAGCGGAGCAGAAGAAGCTGCTGGATAACACCTACCGCGACTTCGTGCGCAACGGCGCCAATCTCGATGCGGCAAAGCAGTCGGCGCTGCGCGAGATCAACAAGGAGCTTTCGTTATTGCAGCTCAAGTTTTCGCAGAACGTGCTGAAGGAAAACAACACATACCGGCTTGAAGTCACGGACGTGAAGGATCTCGCCGGTCTTCCGCAGGGCGCGATCGATGCGGCCGCACTCACAGCCAAAGAAGTGAAGTCCGCTTCGCCCTACGTCTTCACGCTGCAGAATGCGAGCATCATGCCCTTCCTGCAGTATGCCGACAACCGCGCGCTGCGCGAAAAAATCTTCAAGGCCTACATCAACCGCGGCAACAACGGCAACGAGTACGACAACAAGGAGAACGCCGCGAAGATGGCATCGCTGCGCGTGAAGCGCGCGCACCTCCTGGGCTACACGTCGCACGCCGACTATGTGCTCGAAAAGGCCATGGCCAAGACGCCGGCCAATGTCTACAAGCTCCTGAACAAGCTCTGGAAGCCCGCGATCGCCATGGCGAAGAACGAAGCCAAAGACATGCAGTCGATGATCGACAAGGAAGCCAAGCCCTTCAAGCTCGAGGCATGGGACTGGCGCTACTACGCGGAAAAAGTGAAGAAGGCGAAATACGATCTCGATGAGGAGGAAATCCGTCCCTACCTGCAGCTGGAAAACGTGAGAAACGGCGCGTTCGATGTGGC
Organism: Acidobacteriota bacterium; assembly: GCA_050258555.1. Lineage (GTDB taxonomy): Bacteria > Bacteroidota > Ignavibacteria > UBA10030 > UBA8401 > CAISDA01. The sequence continues at coordinate 3,975 of JBLMZA010000071.1, forward strand.
GCGCAGGCTCTACGGCGTCACGCTCACAGAGCGCACGGATATTCCGGTCTACCATCCGGATGTGAAGGCCTTCGAAGTGAAGGAAGCCAACGGCCGCCACATCGGCATCATGTACTTCGATTATCATCCGAGGGAAAGCAAACGCGGCGGCGCCTGGATGAATTCATTCCGCAAGCAGTCGCGGCAGGACGGCAAGGACGTGACGCCGATCATCGTCAACGTCTGCAACTTCACCAAGCCGACGGGCGACACGCCCGCGCTTCTGACATTCGACGAGGCCTCGACGCTCTTCCACGAGTTCGGACATGCGCTGCACGGACTGCTTTCCAACAGCACGTATCCGAGCCTCTCGGGCACGGCCGTGCCGAGGGACTTCGTGGAGCTTCCCTCGCAGATCATGGAAAACTGGGCGGCCGATCCGGAAGTGCTGAAGCTCTATGCGAAGCATTACAAGACGGGCGAGCCGATGCCCCAATCGCTCATCGACAAGATCAAGAAGGCGGGCACATTCAATCAGGGATTCATGACGGTCGAGTACCTGGCGGCCTCGGTGCTCGATATGGACTGGCATACGCTCACGAGCGACAAGCAGGTGGATCCGGTGAAGTTCGAAAAGGCGTCGATGAAGAAGCTCGGACTCATCCCCGAGATCGCACCGCGCTACCGCACGCAGTACTTCAACCACATTTTCAACAACGGCTACGCCTCGGGCTACTACAGCTACATCTGGGCCGCGGTATTGGATGCCGACGCGTTCCAGGCGTTCAAGGAGAAGGGGCTGTTCGATCAGACGCTCGCCAAGAGCTTCCGCACGAACGTGCTCGAGCGCGGCGGCACGGAAGATCCGATGACGCTCTACAAGCGCTTCCGCGGCGCCGAGCCCGACATCAAACCGCTGCTGAAGCGGCGCGGTCTCTTATAATCGTTTCATGTGGGGCGAAGCGCTGCTTCGCCCTGCTTCATCTTTATCTTTCGCTCTTCATGTGGGGCGAAGCGCTGCTTCGCCCAGCTTCATCTTTATCTTTTGCTCTTCATGTTGGGCGAAGCGCTGCTTCGCCCTGCTTCATCTTTATCTTTTGCTCTTCATGTGGGGCGAAATGTTATTTCGCCCCTTTTTATTTTACTCGTCATCCTCGTCTTCATGCACCGCCGGCCTCCGATAAATGCTTCTGACCGGCATCGGCATTTCCGAATTCGCTCCCATCACCGCCTTCCAGAGAATCCGGTTGAATTCCAGCTCCGGCACCGCATCCTCCTTCTCAAGATTCATCGTCTCCATGCGCTCCTGTCCGTAGGCGCCGAGCGCGTTGAGCTCATCCATGTCGATCAGATTCTTCCGGAGCGTGTAGACGGTCGTATCGGGCACGCTTGCAAACGAAGCGAACATCGGCGTCGCGGCTGCATCATATTGACTCATGGGCGGCAGCCCCAGGATCAATTCCATCGTGCGCAGCATCGAGGAAGTGGAATACAACGTGTGATCGACGAACTTCCGCTTCGTATACGGGCTCACCACGAGCGCGACCGTGCGGTGCGCATCCACATGATCCGACCCGTTTTGCGCGTCATCCTCGATCACAAAAATCGCCGATGTGCTCCAGTACCGGCTTTTGGAAATCCGCTCGATGATCGTGCCGAGCGCATAGTCGTTGTCGGCCACCATGGCGCGCGGCGACGTGCCGCCTTTTTTCGTGCCTGCGGTGTGGTCGTTCGGCAATCGGATGATCGTGAACTGCGGCAGCGAATCCCCCTTCTCATACTTGTCGAATTCTGCGAGCCAGATCGCCGCGCGCTTCCTGTCCGGCAGTTTTAGATCCCAGCCCGGAAAATCGGGCGACGAGCAATGTTTGAGTCCCGACGCGTTCGGAACATATTCGCCTTTGAGCGCCGAAGCGTCTTCGCTTAAGAACTCGCCGTAATTGCGGAGCGACACATGCGCGCGAAGGCAATTGTCCCAAATGTATCCCGCGCTCGGCGTCATGATGCCCTCGTTCTCGAAGTCGTATGTGCCGCCTCCTCCGCCGTAGAGAATGGGCCAGGTCTTTTCGACATAATCGGTCGCATAGGCGGCCATCGACCAGTTGTGGCCGTCGGCGCTCACTTCGGCATCGGCGTAAAAATTATCGAGCAGCACGAACTCTTCGGCCAGCGCGTGATGATTCGGCGTCACAGTCCGCCCGAACATCGTGAGCGAGGAGTCTCCGTTGCCTTGGGGCAGATCGCCGAAGACCTGGTCGTATGTGCGGTTTTCCTTGATGATGTAAAAGACATGACGGATCGGTGAAGCCGCGCCTTTTTTATTCGGAATGGGAGAATTATCCTCCCACACGGCCGGATGCAGTATCGGAGAGTTCTCAAAGACGCGGAGCGAATACACATTCAGCTCCTCGTTCGTCGGCACGGGTATGAAGGAGAGCGAACCTTTGAGGATGCCGCCGATATGCCGCCTGTCCGCATTGGGAAGCGAGGTCTCTCCTTTGCCGTTGGCAACCAGAAGCATGTCGCCGAATGTCCGCACGGCAGTCGGATACCAGCCCGTGGGGATGAATCCCTTCACGCGCCCAGAGTCGGCATCGAGCACCGCAAGAGCGTTATTATCCGCATTGGCCACGAAAAGCGTCTTCTGGTCCTCGGACAGTGTGAGGGCATTGGGCGTGCTGCCGTTCGGATCGGATTGCGACAGCGAGACGGAGAATGTCTGCATCACGCGGCGCTCTCGGCAGTCGATCACGGAAACCGTATTGTGGTTCGAGTTGACGACATAGAGACGCGAGCCGTCATGCGTGAGCAGCATTTCGCTCGGATGATCTCCCACGGGAATCACCGCATCGAGCGTGAGCGAATCCAGCCCGATCACGGCGATGCCCGCACCGCCCCAGAGCGAGGCATAGAGCACATTCGATGACTCATCGAGCCTGACGGTGTAGACTTCGGAGGGAAGCGCGCACATCTTCTCGACAGAATCGCGCATGAGGTTCACCCGATAGACGCCTTTGCTTCCTTTCGCACCGGCATAGAGCATGATGCCGTCCGCCGTGACATCGATGCCGGTGGGAGAAATATTCTCCGCGGGATAGGCCTTGCCCAGCGCGATCTGATTGATGAATTTCAACGTATCGGCTTCGAAGCGGTAGCGCGCGATCGCATTGTCGTTGCCCGATGTGATATAGAGCTCCGACTCGTTGGGAGAAAAGCGGATGCCGTTCCACGAGCGCTTCACGGGAATGGTCTGACGGATCATGCGCGTTGAAAGATCGACAAGCGAAAGGGAATGCGGGCTGTAGCCGCTGTTGACGACGGCAGCAACCTTTCGCCTTGAGGCGATATCCATGCCAAGCGGGAAATCGCCGAGCGCGATCGACTCCCCCGCCGGCGAGAGCATCCAGCCGTTGGGAAGCAGTGTTTTTTCATCGGAAATTTTTCCGGGAAGCCGCACGGCGGGCACCGAAGAGCAGCTCTCGAGCACAAGCGCGCATGCCAGAAGAAAAAGAAGAGACTTGAGTGATGACATAGTTCCGTATTCGGGTGTGTGTGGAAGATGAACAGTGACATGGAACAGCCATATGTGCACAATATTCCATAAAAAAAGTCCGAAGTCAAGACGACTGACTTCGGACTTGTTAGTGCATGTGCGGCGTGATATCTTGACAGTAACATTCAGAGTTTTTTATTCCATACTTGCTTTCATGGAGGTATTGATGCAACATCGCCATCGAGTGAGCTATGAAACACGCCATTTGTTGATTGCGGTCGTATTGACAATTTCGATGTTCGTCGATAATAGCTGCAAAGATGATGATTCAATTGTTATTCCGCCCGCTATCTCCGCCGACACAACCAACCATAACTTTACTTGGACGGTCTACCGGCTCGGAGGCAACTTTCATTACAATGTTTTCTACGATGTTGCCATTGTGAATGATTCATTGATCTATGCAGTCGGCGAACTATATCTTCTTGATTCGCTTGGACGGGAAGATCCACAGCCGTATAATCTTGCGACCTGGAATGGTAGAGATTGGAATATTTCACGCGTATCCTATATGTATCAAGGAACCCGTTTCACTCCGCCCATCTATTGCCTCTTTGCCCTCGATAAAAAAAATATCTGGTTTGCAGGCGGTATCATGATCTTCTGGGATGGTGAGAGATTCGCCCAAATTGATGACATTATTCCCGTTGTCTACGGAATCCAGCAAAACAGGATATGGACCAACGCGAGAAATAATATCTATGTTGTAGGGTGGCATGGAACCATCGTCCACTATAACGGAACAACATGGTCGAAGATGGAAAGCGGCACCACGGTTAATCTTGAAGATGTATGGGGAACGCCTGATGGAAAAACAGTCTGGGCCAGCGGCTTTGAGAGCGATTTTTCACGAAGCGTCCTACTGAAATATGACGGCGTTAAATGGAGAACGGTTTGGGAACGAGGGGCTGTCTATCCATCCATGCCGTTTTACGGGCTGATTACGGGTATCTGGGCATCCAATTCGTACTTCTATGCCACGAGTGATGCCGGCATTTACAGGCTCGATCTTTCAACCGATACATCGACTACAAAGAAGCAGCCCATCGAACCCATCCGCGGGTCACACGCAATCCGTGGCACTCCTTCAGGCAGTTCGATTGCCGCCGTCTATGAAGACGGTATCATCTGGCATTATGACGGGCAGGATTGGAGAGAAGTGCATACGCTCACACTTGACCATAAACTTCGTTCTCTCGCGGTATCAACCCATTTGATTGTGGCTGTAGGAATCGATAATTCAACAGGTAAAGCCCTCATCTACATGGGAAGGCATTAATTTGTCCTCCTGCTTCCCTTGCCTCCGGCGGTCATTGTTTTTACTTTGACCGCCCGAGGCAGCAATAAACTCGCGTTTCTTCGGATGAAAGCCTGACCATCGGCACTTATTTGAGCAGCATCATGCGCTTGGCCTGGCTGAATTTCTTTCCGCCCGAAGAGACGGCGCTGAGCCTATAGATGTAGACGCCGGAAGATGCCATCGAGCCTTCGTTGTTCCTTCCGTCCCAGATCACTTCATGATAGCCTGCGGCAAGCGCGCCGGCGGCATATGAGCGCACCACCTGTCCCAGAATGTTGTAGACCGTGACCGATGCAATTGCCTCTTCCGGCAGCGCAAAGCTGATGTGCGTCGAGGGATTGAAGGGGTTCGGATAATTCTGCATGAGCTCATACGTCTGGGGCACGCCCGACTTGCCGGAAGTGATGATCCGTCCGTTCACGCCCGCAACCGAAAGATTCAGTGCCACGGTATCGGTGGCACTTAAATTGGTGAGCACGATGTCGCTCGAATCGATCCATTTGTCCGAACCGGTCACGATGAATTTCAGCGTCACCACCGGCCCACTTCCCGAGACCGGCTTAAACGATTGCTCGAAATCCGCCGCGCCGATCGAGACGCGTCCCTCGCTGTTCGATCCGTAGACGTCGACGTCCCATCCCGCAAATCCCGCGAGCGTCTGCGATCGTGTGTAGCGCCCGGCATACTTGAGCAGACGGTTGTTGAAGCGCACCGTTGCATCGAAGGATCCGAGCGGATTCCTATTCGCATTGAGCATGACCGGCACATCGAGCGTATCGCCGATACTGGCGCTCATCAGACGCGGCACCGAAAACTGCACGGGACCGGAAGCCAGTATATCCATGGCTTCCTCCATGCCGTACGACTTCTTCAGTTTGCCTGATGCGCCGCCGTACGTGGGCAGCACATCGCCGAGAAGCACGCCATAGAAGTTTTCCTTCGCGCGCGCCGAATCCAGCGGATAAAACGAACGCGTCTGATCGGCATCCTGCCAGTTATAGGCCGTCATCTTGTAGGCCGAGTCGACGAACACCCAGTCTCCTCTGCCGCCGGGCGCCAGAGCCCGGAAATTCGAGAGCGAGCCTGTGGCGCGCTTCAGAATCGCGAAGGCGTCGGTCGAATTCGCCCTGCCGTCGCCGTTCACATCGATGGCGATTTTTTGGAATCCGGTGAGCGCCGTGGGACCGCCGTCTCTTCCCATAAAGGCCAGGAGCGCATCGCCCGATGTGATCACGGAACTGTCCGTTGCCGCCACCACTTCGCTTGCCCAGCGCCGCACGCTCAGCGACACGGCCGCACCGGGCGGAATCGGCGAAAAGTCGAATCTGCCCGTGCTGTCCGACACGCACACGGTATCGATCAGGAGCATCGTGCCGTTGCCGAGTCCGCGGTAGCTCAGCACGACCGAATCTCCCGCAAGCGCCTTCTTATTGGCATGATAGAGCAGCTTGCCCGAGAGCGATGCCTGGAACGAAATCGGGCAGTCGTTGCCGGACACGTTGTATGTCTGCGCAAATTGTCCCGCAGCCGAGAGGTGCTCGTTGTCGACCTTCAGCGTGTCATACCATCCCACGCGCGCCGTGGGCTTCACAGTGAACGTGAAGACGATCACCGTGTCGGCCAATTGGATCGGGAAATTGAGCGAATCGATGCGGCACTCGCCGCCGATCTGCACGAAGCCGCGCGCGGAGCTGTCGTTCACATTGATCTTCCATCCGTTCGGAAGGTTCGAGCCGAAGCGGTATTTCGAAAGCGCGATATTCGACTTGCCGAATGTGATGCGCGCATCGAACGCATAGATGTTCTTGCCGTTCGGATTGATATAGAACGGAAGGATGAACGATTCGCCCGGAGCGGAGCTCAGTGACGGCGGCACGGAAAACACCACCGCATTGGTCGAGCGGATGATGAAGTTGCCGATGCTCATGCCGTTGAATCCCGGATTCGTCGCAAGCTCGACTCTGATGCGGCAGTTGGTCGATGAGACCGAGGGCACGGCAGCGACCGTAAAGGTGCCGCTGTTGGGCACGCCCGAGGCAAGCGTGATGGGGAATGTCTGTCCGCCGTCGGTCGAGAGTTTGATATTGACGAGCGCTCCGGCGCCGAATGACGGATTGGACTGCCACACGACGTTCTGCGGCGTGCCGGCAAACCATGTGACCGTGCCTCCCGTGGGCGTGATATTGAAGAACGGCTCGACCAGATTGTCGACCCACGTCCAATAGTCGCTCGTGTGCTTGATCGCGAATTCCTGAATGAGTGTGTCGCGCCGGACGGACCGGCAATAGGGACCGTTGAGCGCCGTGCCTGTTGAGGCATAGAGCGAATCGTTCGGACGGTTTCTGAAGCCGAATGTCTCGTCGAAGCGCGTGTCGGTGATGCCGCTGCCGCGCGCCAGATCGTTATAGAGCACGCTGTCCTTGCCGGGATAGCTCGAATAGCGCGAGATCTTCTTTCCCGATGTGTCGATCACCGTGATGTAATCGTACTGCGGTCCGGTGTCGCCGCCCGGGCGCCAGTAGACGCCGGAAGTGAACTTCGAAGGCGCCGAGAAGATGTAATAGGTCTTCATCTCGAATCCGAAGTTCGTGCTCCAGTGCATCCACACGCGCTTCGTTCCGTACGACGCGTTCACATACAGGAAGGACGCCGTGTCGACGCCCGGCGTGTTGTCGACGAGCCACTCGGTCACTTTCGTTCCCGTCTCGCTGTTGACCCTGTTGAGTCCGCCCTTCGTCGAAGTGTTGAGCGGCTGATAGAGCAGCTCCCGGTTCGATCCGGGCTTGTAGCGGAGGCTGTCGATCAGGCCTTCGTGGTGGCGGAAATGCATGCGGACGATCCCGTTGTCGATCACCGAATCGGGCGTGCCGATTCTGAAGCTCCACATCGGGCTCCAGTCCGAACTCACATTGCCGTAGAGCGCCTTCACGCGCCAGTAATAGACCGTATCGTATCCGAGCTTGAGCGCCGGATACACCACATCGTACGACGCGGCCATGATGTTGGCCAGATCCTTCAACGGCGCCTTCGTCGTATCGCGGAAGAGCTGGAACTGATAGCTTGCCGCGCCGATCGCCGTGTTCCATTGCGCGCGGAATGTCGGGAAAATGCCCGTCGAGTTGTTGGCCGGATACACAAGCACCGGCGGAATCTGCTCGCCGATCACAAACTCATTGAACGTGAATTGCGGCATGCCGGTGGCCGTGATGTCGTTCGGATAGACGAGCGCGATCACCGGCTGCGTCCACGATACGCCGTCGTAGTCTGCGACGCGGAACATGCGGTAGTCGGCTCCGGCATCGACATCGTTGGAGGCGAATGTGAACTTCGCCGTGTAATTGTCGAATGTGACGCCGGTATTGCGCACCTGATACCGGCGGTTGACCGACTGTGTCGGATTGACGCCAGACTGCGCGATCGCAGGATGATCGCCGGTCAGTGTGGCGACCTGGAAATAGCCCGTCGTCGTGACATTGTATAAATACAGATCGACCGGCGTGTAGCTTGTCTGATCGCCGATTTCGAACTTGAGGAGCATGTACGGTCCCGTCGAGCCGATGCTCTTTTGCATCATGCCCTGCACGTGTCCGTTGATGCGGTTGACGGTGGCCGAAGGCCCGATCACGACCTGATCGTTGGGATTGGGAATGCGCAGGAAGCCGTTCGTGAATTTCAGCGTATCGGTCACGGTGATCGAACCGGAGAGCGTCGCCGTCGTGCTGTCTGAAAAATTCAGCGTGCGGACCGAAACTGCTCCCAGCGTCGTGAGCGTCACTCCTTTGCGCACGGTCACCGATTCGTTGTACACGCCGGCGCTCAATGTCAGCACGTCGCCTGCAACCGTCGCCGCGTTATCCAGGGCGGTCTGCAGCGAGCCGTAGGGTCCGGCACCGCCATGTGTGAGATTCGTGACCGTCTGAGCGTGCGCACTCAGGCTCAGGGCAATCGAGATCAGGATGAGTAATCGCAGTTTCATAGAAACACTCCTCGGGAAAGAACAATATGAGATACACTATCATTAATCGGCATTTTTCCGGCAAACATGAGGAACCGCGCCATATTACTTCTGCAGCGTCAATTTCTTCAGCGCCGTAAACGTGCCGGCCGTCATGCGGCAGAAATAAATGCCGCTCGGCATGCCCTGCGCATTCCAGGTGACGTCGTAGACGCCCGGCGCCATCGGTTCATTCACGAGCACGGATACTTCGCGCCCCAGAAGATCATAGATGGACACCCTGACCGTCGAAGCCTGTGGAACGGCAAGGCGGATCGTCGTCGTCGGATTGAACGGATTCGGGAAATTCTGTTCGAGCGTGAAATGATCGGGAATCCGGCCCGACTGTTCCACGGACGTCGCCCCGAGCGAGAACGTATACGTTTCGCTGAAGGGCCCCCATCCTTTTTCATTGAAGGCGCGGACTTTCCAGAAATACCTCTGATTGCCGGAAAGTTTCGGCATCGTCCAGCTTGTCTCGGCGACCGATGAATCGACGATGCGGAAAATGAAGAGCGTATCGGCCGCGATTTCAAACCAATATTTTTTCACCTCATAGGGTGTCGTGCGCCATGTGAAACTGACCGATGCCGTGCCCGGACGGGCATTGTTCACGGGCGATGCAAGCACCACCGGTTCCGGCACCGGAAGCAGCGTCGTAAATGAACGCGTGTCGGACCACGGGCTTTCGCCGCCGTAATTCGACGCGCTCACGCGCCAGTAATACGTCGTATGGATCTTCAGCGCGGGCGACTGCCACACGGTATCGCGCAGCGTCGTATCGGCGATAACGGCGCTGAAGAGCGGATCTTCGGACGCCTGGAGCCGGTACGATTCGGCGGTCGGCGCCTGAAGCCATGCAAAGCGCGGCACACGGGACTCGTCGGTCTGCCCCTCGGAAGGCAGCGCCAGAACGGGCGCCGGAGGCGGCGCGATGCATGTCCCAAAATTCCACCAGGAGGAGAATTCCCCCCAGCCGATGTCGTTCTTCGCGCGCACGCGCCACTGATATGTTCTCGAATACCCCAGCGACACGATGGGATACTCACGCAGCACGGCCGAGGTATCGTCGACAACAAGCACGCCGGTCGCCGAATCGGCCACCTGCACGTGATACCGGATGGTCCGCGCCGTCGTCTGCCATGCCAGCACAAGAGGAGGCTTGAGCGAAACCGATTCATGAACAGGCGACACGAGCATGGGCGTCTGCGCCGCCGCCGGATTGATGAGCGTGATCCGGTTCGAGAGCAGATTGGCCGAGGCAAGATGCAGTATGCCGCGGTTGTTCAGGTCGAAGCCCGCAACGGCAACGGGACTGTTGACGACAACCGAGTCGCCGCGCCGGAAATTATCCGCACCGAGATTGACAAGCACCTGCACGGTGCTGATTTCGGAAGCGCTCGAGTACTGGGCCGCAGCAAGGTCGATCATCCCGTCGCCGCTCAGATCGCCGGCGTAGAGCGCCGTCGGCGTATTGTACATCGGCACGGCCGGACCCGGACGAAACGCGCCGCTCTTGTCGTTCAGAAGTATCGTAAGATCTTTCGAGCCGGTGTTGGCCGTCACAAGATCCGGATATCCGTCCTGGTCGATATCCGCAGCCGCCAGTGCCGTGGGCGAAGCGCCGGAAGCGACAGTGAAGGACGTAAATGCTCCAGAGCGCGCATTCAGCAAAATCGTGATCGTGCTTGCCTGACGGTTCATGACGGCAAGATCGCATGTCCCGTCGTTGTTGAAATCGGCTGCCGCCAGAGCGCGCGGCGACTGTCCCACGGCAATGGTTTTGAAAGGCGAAAAATGCGCCGCGCCGTCGTTCGTGAAAATCGAAACCGTGTTGTCCTTCGCATTCGAGACGGCAAGATCAAGATGACCGTCGTTATTGAAATCGCCCGATGCGATCGCGCGCGGCTCCGAGCCCGCAGCAACGACTAGAGCCGGCAGGGCAAGGCTGCCGTCGCCCGCCTTTCGGTTGAGAAGGATCGTGATCGTATTGCCCACGGTGTTGACGGCGGCAATATCGGGAGCGCCGTCTTCGTTCAGATCGGCCACAAGCAGCGCCTGGGGCAGCACACCGACACTATAGACCACTGCCGGCATGAGTCCGCCATGCGTGTCGTTCATGAACACAGAGACGGTGTTATCGCCGCTGTTTGCCGAGGCAAGATCGGCATAGCCGTCTCCGTTGAAGTCGCCCACGCCCACGGCATACGGACTTGCGCCCGAAGCGTATTGGCCGCCCGCGGTGTAAAATTCGCTGCCGAGCGCCGGCGCAATCGTGTAGTTCCAGACATATCCGTCCAGCAGCCTGATCAGGCTTGTCTGCGCCATGAGGGAATCCGTCAGGACAGCCGTGACGCGTTCGCCGGTCAGGAATCTCTGCACCGGTGCGGCCGTCATCTGACGGTCGCCGTTTGTGTACTGCAGCGTGTGCAGTCCGCTCATCTCGCCGTAGAGCTTCACGGTGGAAGTGCGAAGCGACGCCGCCTCGAGCGTTCCGTTGAACGATGCAGTCGCAGGCGCCATCGGATCGCTGACGGCGCTTCCCGGAGCAGGCCACGTCGAGAGTACGACGAGTCCGCCGACGGCCCTGAGGTAGATTTTCACCGTCGGCCGCACCGGATCGTTCGTCACGAGCGTGAGGCTGTCGGAATAATTTTTCACATCGGCGGGAGTAAATGTCACCGTCATCGCCACACTGTCCATCGGAGCGATGAGCGCGGACGGTGTTTCAGAAGAAAAGACGGACGGGTTCGATGAGGCGACCGACATGATCTTCAGGGGAACCAGCACGCCGTCATTGTGTATCGAGACGCTCAATTGGCGCGCCCGTCCGGACCGTCCGACGCCGAAATCGATCACAGACGGGACGACCGACGCCGACACGGCAGGCCGGTTGGTCAGGATCGACAGCGATGACGAGGCGCTGTTGCAGACGGCGCCATCGAGGTCGCCGTCGCCGTCCAGGTCGGCAAGCAGGAGTCCGTGCGGCGATGTGCCGCCGGATGCCTGTCCGAGCGCCGTAAACTGGAAATATCCCTGGTTGCGGAAGACCGTCACGCCGCTGCCCAGGCCGGCCAGGTCGCAGATTCCGTCTCCGTCCATGTCGCCGGAGGCAACCGCCGAGGGAGCCGCAAGAGACGTCAGCACCGCCGCGATGTAGAAGATGCCCGCGCCGTCATTGCGGAGCACCGATATCGTATTCGATGTTTTCGATGCGACCGCGAGATCCATCGCGCCGTCGTTATCGAAATCTGCCGTCGAGAGCGCCACTGGACCGGCGGCAACGCGTACGGGAGTCTGTGCCGTGAAAGACCCTTTCCCGTTGTTGAGAAACACGGTGACGGTATTGGCCGACTCGGAGGCCACGGCATAATCGATCGCGCCATCAGCATTGAAGTCGCCCGAGGCAAGGGCCGAAGGGGCGGCGCCCACGTTCAGTACCGCTCCCGCGCTGTATGTTCCGCTTCCGTCATTCTTGAAGATTGTCACGGTATTGGACGATCGTCCGGCCACAAGCAGGTCCGCATCACCGTCGCCGTCGATATCGGCCGCAAGAACCGCCGAAGGGGCGCCCGGGGCGTCGATGGAGGCGCTGCGGACGAACGCACCGGCAGCATCCAGAAAAAGCAGCGTCACCGTGTTCGAGCCTTCATTCGCAACGGCGCAGTCGGCGATATCATCGCCGTTCAGATCGGCCACGGCGAACGACGAGGGCTGTGCGCCGACATTGGCCGAAGCCGTCTGGAGGAAGTTGCCGCCGCCGTAATTGCGAAGCACCGAGACGGTTTTCGATGTCCGGTTGAGCACCAGAAAGTCGAAGGCGCCGTCATGATTCGCATCGATCGTGGCCGCAGCCCAGGGCTGATTGCCGGTGCCGGGTATGCCAGTCTGCGTGAGCACTCCGGAGCCGACTTTTGACGCCACGGAAAACTGCGAGGTGAACGAGACCGGCATCGCATCGCCCACAATATTCTGCACCCTCGGCGTGACGACAACCGTCACAAGTTCGCCGGCGCTGAAATCGGCCGCCGGATCGATCACCGCAGAGCGCGTCGCTCCCGTATAGGCGAGCGATTTCAGAATGTGCGGTCCGCTCAATGAGCCCGAGACTTTCACGGTCGAGGCCGTGAGTGTCGCCGGATTGATGTCGGCAGAGAAGGAAAGAATGATATTGGCCGACGGCCGCACGTTGAAAGAATTCTGCGAGGGAGACACCGATGCCACAAACGACTGCGCCTGCACGTGAAGCGCGCAGGCGATGAATCCGCATATGAGTATAATTTTTTTCATGCAGCACTTGATCGGAAATGAAAAACGTGCGCGAACCATGCCGCGCGCTTATTGCGCCAGGATCTGCGCTGCGCGGTCAGCATTGAAAAATGAAAGAATCCTGGCGGCCTGCTTTTTCTTCAGGCGAAGAATGACGGAACGGATCATCCTGTCTTCCTGCTTCGTCAGAATGCGGGCCGCATCTTCAGGCTTCATGGCATCATAGAGTTTGACAAGGCTCTGCAATTCCTGCTGTCGCTCGAGCTCGGTCCGCTGTGCTGCGCCCGCCGTATCGGGAGAGCTCGGCACTGCACCCGGTTGTCCGGAGGCGCCGGCGGCTGCTGACGCGGCCGTGTTGTGCGCTTCGGCCTGCCCCAATGAGGGAGCAAGCGAGGATGAATCGCGCTTGGCGATCGCGGCAAGCGAATCATTCTTCGCCTTCATTTGCAGCGAATCCGGATGCGCCTGGCCCGGGCCGATCATGAACCATTGCGGCTTCATGGTCGCCGTGACGAGCATGGCACCGCTGACCAGAAACGAGAGGCCGAAGAGAATGCCTAAAAACATTGCTGTCGATTTCATGGTGTGCTATCTCTCTGCATCTGAAGGAATCAGCGCAGACGCTGCGCATATTCATCGAGTGCCTTCTGCTCCCTGCGGTCCGATTCCTTCTGTTCGGACTTCAGGCGCTTTTCGTGGAGCACCTCGACCATTTTCTTTTCCTGCGATTTCTTGAGCAGGGCTTCCCGTTTCTTGTCCTCATGCTCCGAGGCGCGTGCGACAGCCGACTCCTGCGATTCGATCTGCTGCGAGAGCGCCTCGAGATGCGAGCGCATGATCTGCATCTGCGCCACGCTCATCTTCTGCGTCGTGCGCAATTCGCCGGCGGCGGCAGTGCGATGTTTCTGGAATTCGCTCAGCCGCTCCTCTTCTTCAAGACGCGTGCGGACGGCTTCGGCCACCTGCTGCTGCGCCTGTTTCTGCTGTATGGTGCGTACCTGTATGACCTTCTTGAAATTGTTCTGTTTCACGCTGTATATGTGCCGGATGTTTGTTCAATCTGAAGATGAAATACTCATGCTACCGAGTCGCCCACAATGGCATGGAGCGACTGCATGTTCTGCGCCGTATCGACGTGCTCGTCGATCCCCTGCCGGAGGAACATCCGCACCGATTCGATCTTGGAAAGGCTGTAGTCGATGCGGGGGTTCGTGCCGCGCACATAGGCGCCGATATTGATCAGGTCCTCGGCTTCCTTGTATGTCGCAAGAATGTCGCAGAAGCGCTGCACGCGGCTTCTGTGTTCGCCTGTCGTGATATCGGGCATCACGCGGCTGATGCTTTCCAGGACGTCGACGGCCGGATACTGGCCCGCGGCCGCAAGCCGGCGCGAAAGCACAATGTGGCCGTCGAGGATCGATCGGACCGCATCGGCAATCGGCTCGTTGAAATCGTCTCCGTCGACCAGCACTGTATACAAGCCGGTGATCGATCCCTTGTCCGATGTGCCGGCGCGTTCCAGCAGCTTCGGAAGCAGGGCGAAGACCGAAGGCGTGTAGCCCTTCGTCGTCGGCGGCTCGCCGATGGCCAGGCCGACTTCGCGCTGGGCCATCGCCACGCGCGTCGCCGAATCCATCATCAGCATCACATCAAGCCCCTGATCGCGGAAATATTCGGCAACCGACGTCGCCAGAAACGCGGCCTTCAGGCGCACGAGCGCCGTCTGATCGCTGGTGGCCACCACCACGACAGAGCGGCGAAGGCCCTCGGGACCCAGTTCCTTCTCGATGAATTCGCGCACTTCGCGCCCGCGCTCGCCCACCAGCGCAATCACATTCACATCGGCGCTCGTGTTGCGCGCGATCATGCCCATGGTGACGCTTTTGCCGACGCCGCTTCCCGCGAAAATGCCCACACGCTGCCCCTTGCCGCATGTCAGGAGCGTATCGATGGAACGGATGCCGGTCGTGATGGGCTCGCGGATGCGCATGCGGTCAAGCGGATTGGGCGGAGCGCTGTAGATCGAGCGCACCTCTTTGGCCGCCAGCGGACCCAGACCGTCCATCGGCTTGCCCAGTCCGTCCAGGACGCGTCCGAGAAGCCCCTGGCCCACCGAAACGGTGAACGACCTGCCGCTGGCCACGATCTCGCATCCGGGACTGATATGCGAAATATCACCGAGCGCCATCGAGAGCACACACCCGCTTTTGAAGCCGACGACTTCCGTCAGGCAGACGTCCTCGCCGTCCTTCGACTTGATCGTGCAGACTTCGCCGAGCGACGTATTGGGACCGATCGATTCAATGACAAGACCGATCACCTGCGTGACGCGGCCGTTGACCTTCACGGTATCGACACGGCGGACGGCGTCGAACAGGTGCTGATAGAGTGTCGGCTGCGTCATGGACGCTTCGCCGTCGCGGTGGTATGTCGGCAGAGAATTGTTCAATGCTTTCCGGTTCAGGAATGAGTGTGCTCGCCCAGCGCATCTTCGATCTGCCGCAGCTGTGTTTCGATGCGGGCATCGACATTGCCGAGCTCGCTTTCGAGGATGCAGCCGCCGGGCGTGATCTTCTCGTCGATATCGAGAACGAACTCCTTGACCGAGTCCGCCGCCTGATGGAGTTCCGTCTTCTGCGCGCGCACCAGCTCTTCATCCTGGCGGTTGATTTTGATGCGGACCTTTTCGACGCCGAGGATGCGCCGGAGCGCGTCGCGGATTTGGGCAATGATGGGCGAGGAAAGTTCGATCTCGCGCTTGACGACGCGCGATCCGATTTCAAGCGCGAGAGCGATCACGGTCTCCTCGACCGTGTTGCGCAGCGCAGCATGCTGTTCGCCGATTGCCGTCATGAACTCTTCGCAGCGCGCGGCCGCATGGGCCTTGTAGGCCTCATAGTCGCCGGAGGCTTGAGCAGCGGCTTCGTCTCGGCCGTCGGCGACGCCCTTTGCATAGGCTTCCGCAATTTTCGCCGTGTACATCGCTTCGCATTCGCTTCTGATGCGGGCTTCGAGGTCCGCCTTGTCCTCCTCGCGCTTCACCCGGTGCACGCGGGCCGCTTCGCGCTCGAGCACGGGTGCCGTATGCGCGACGGCCTGCACCTTCGTAATACCCGATTTGATGAGCTTAGACAAAGACTTCCTCCGCTCCGCCGCGGCGTGAAATGATGATTTCTTCGCGCTCTTCCAGCTGCTTCACGACTTCGACGATGCGCGTCTGCGCCGCTTCCACATCGCGCAGCCTGACAGGTCCCATGAACTCGAGCTCTTCTTTGAGCATATCGACGGCGCGCTCGGACATGTTCGCGTAGATCTTCGTGCGGAGTTTCTCCTCGGCAACCTTGAGCGCAAGCGCCAGGTCCTTCTTGTCCACTTCGCGCAGAATGCGCTGTATGCCGCGGTCGTCGATGAAGATGATGTCTTCGAACAGGAACATGAGGCGCTTGATTTCGGCCGCAAGCTGCACATCGCGCTGCTCGATGTTCTCGAGCACATTCTTGGCCGTCACGGTCGTGCTCTTGTTGAGGATGGCCGCCACCGACTTCGTTCCGCCGATCGTGCTGATCGACTGCGCCATCTGGTTCTGCGCGATTTCATCGAGCACCTTCTCGATTTCTTTCAGCGTCTGCGGAGACACCTTGCCCAATGTCGCAATGCGGTAGGCGACATCGGCGCGCAGCTCTTCGGGAAATTCCATGAGCACGGCGGCCGTCTGCTCGGGCAGGATGTTTGAAAGAATCAATGCGATGGTCTGCGGATGCTCCTTCGACAGGAAGCTCGCCAGCTGCTGGGGATCGGTCTGGCGCAGCATGGCAAAGCCGGTCACATGCGTGAGCGCCTTGACCTTCTCCATGATATCTGTGGCTTTGTTGATGCCGAATGTCTTTTCAAGGAGCGACTGGGCGTATTCGAGTCCGCCCTGCACCACGAATTCGCGCGCGGTGGTCATCTCCTGGAATTCCTGCATCACTTCGTCGGTCACGGTGGCGGGAATGCCCTTCATGCCGCTGATCTCGATCGTGATGCGCTCGACTTCCATCGGATCGAGTTCTCGAAAGACGCGCGTGGCGCTTTCCACATCCATCGATATCAAGAGCAGCGCGGCTTTCTGCGGTCCCGACAGCTTGATCTTCCGCTTTTCCGCCTCCCGTGCGATCAGTTGTTCGGTGGTGTTAGCCATTTTCTTCCGTCAGCCAAAGTTTAACGACTTTTGATGTGTCCTGGGGTTTCTCCCGGATGTATTCCATGACGCGCTGGCGCCGCTCTTCGCGATGGATGGTTTCGACGGGCACTTCCTTTTCGGGAAGCGGCGGCACCGGCTTCTTCTCGATCTGCTGCGCCTGAGCGCTCTCCAGCGCCTTCTGTGCATCCTGCATGACGGTCTCCTTGATGTCGAGATACTGGCCCACGGGCGCGACCATGCGGCGGGCTTTCAGCCGGCCGATCAACATGAAGAGGATCACGACGGCGCCGAGCATGGCCCCGATGATGACGTAGCGCTGCATGTGCGTGTCGTTCGGAGCCGCATCCTCTTTCTGGACGAACTGTTCGTCGGTAAAGCGGTTGTCGAACGGAAGGTTCACGAACGAGATCTCGTCGGCGCGCCGCTGGTCGAAGCCGACCGCCTTCTTCACGATGTCGGTGAGCTGCGTGATCTCTTCGCTCGAGCGCGGAATGATCTGCGTTTCCTTCTTTCCGTTCACTTCCTTGGTGACCGGCTTGCCGTTGATGAGCACGGCCACAGACAACCTGTTCACATTGCCCGTGCCGGCCACGATATGCTCGAGCGTCTTGCTGATCTCATAGTTGGTGATCGCATTGGTGCGCTGCCCCGGGGGAAGCGAATCGGTCTGCGCCGTCTTCTCTTCCGTGCTCTGCTCGGAACGCACCACCTGGCCGTCCGGATCGAATTTCTCGACCGTCTGCTCGACCTGGTTGAAGTTGAGCTCGGCCGTCACGCGCACGATCGAATTGCTCGGTCCCACCACGCCGTCGAGCATCGACTGCGCCTGCTGGGCAAGATAGGTTTCCACTTTGTGCTGCAGCTCGTACTGCGTCGAGGAAAGCGCCGCCAGCGTATTGCTGGCCGTATTGGTCGAAAGGACGTTGCCGTGCGAGTCCATGATCGACACATTCTTCGCATTGAGCCCCTCGACCGAACTGGAGACGAGCCGGGCGATGCCTTCGATGTTTTCGGGCGAGAGCTTGCCCGAGCGAAGCTTCAGCACGACCGACGCGGTCGGATCCTTCTGGTCTTCCTTAAAGAGGGCTTTTTCCGGAATCACGATGTGCACGCGGGCGCCCTCGACCTCATCGATCGTGAGAATCGTGCGGGCGAGTTCGCCTTCGAGCGCGCGCCGGTAGTTCAGCTTCTGCACGAAATCCGATGCGCCGAGATTCGTCTTGTCGAAGATTTCATAGCCCACCGTGCTCGACTGCAGAAGCCCTTCGCCGGCCATCGAAAGCCTGAGGTCGTAGAGCTGTTCCTTCGGCACGAGCACCGTGCGTCCGGCATCGTCGAGCTTGTAGGCGACCTTTTTTTCCTTCAGGCGCTCGACGATCTTCGAGGCGTCCGTCGCATTGAGATTGGAAAACAGCGTCACGTACGTGGGCCTGTTCATCAGGCTCACGAGTGTGATGATGGCAACGATGGCGGCAAGCGCCGATCCGCCGATGAGCACTTTCTGCCCCAGCGTCAGCTTTGCAAGGAGCGCTCGTATTTGTTCTCGCAATGGGTCCATAGGGGGATCAGACAGGGATTCTCATCAGTTCGCGATAGGCGTCGATTGTCTTGTTTCGAACTTCCAGGAGAAGATCGAAGCTGGTGCGCGCCTTCTCGGCTGCGACCATCACATCGTGCACTTCAACGGCTTCACCCGATGAAAAATCCTGCACGGCCTTGCCGGCCTCCGCCTGAAGCGAGTTGACATCGTTGATGAAATGTTTCAGCGTGTCGCCGAATGTGACCGTCGGCTGGCCGCCGGACTCCGCCGCCGTCCGCTTGGACGTGATCGCGGAGCCGAGTCCCGGTGCGCTGTTTTCGGAAATGGTATTCATATGCTTAACTCTTCTTGTCGATCAGTGACCCGATGGAGTGCTCTTTGGCCACTCCATTTTTGGTATAGGTGGAGTATGATGTAATTTTTTGCGTATCGTCGGGATACAGCTTCGCGAAGAACTGCTTTTCTTCCTTCGTGATGAGTTCTTTGCCCGCGGAGGCCTGCGTGGCGGAGGCACCCGCCTTCACTTCGGCGGCTTCCTGCTGCGCCGGTGCGGCCGATTGCTGCCGGGCCGGCACGTCATACAGATTCATCGGACGGAAAGTGGAGATTTTCATATCTCGAGCGCATCCTTTGCCATTTGTTTGCCTGCATTGATCGCCGTCACGTTGGCTTCATAGCCGCGCGATGCGGCGATCATCTCGACCATTTCCGTGACGACATTCACGTTCGGCATCCGCACGTATCCTGCGGCATCCGCATCGGGATGCGAAGGATCGTACACCATTTTGAACGGCGAATCGTCCTTTTCAATCTCGCCTTGAACGGCCGACAGCGGCTGCCCGGCGGCGCCGTCCATCCGGCCTGCGCCGATGGTGATGCCGTCGCTGGTGGCTGCCAGCGGAACCACCGCATCCTGCGATGCCGGCAGCTGCGAGGCGAACGCCGCGGAAGCCGACTGCGTCACCGTCTGGAATGTGACGAATTTCCGCTGATACGGAGCGCCTTCCTTCGTGCGCGTGGTATCGGCATTGGCGATGTTTTCGGCGACGACGTTCATGCGCGTGCGCTGCGCGCGCAATCCCGAAGCGCTGACATTCATCGAGCTGAAGAGCAGATCGGTTTTCATTGGCCGCCTCCTTGTCCAGTGATGCTGCGGCGCAGCGTTTTGAATGAATCGGAAATCAGACGCGAGGCGTACTTGAACCGGATCTGATTCTGCGCAAGCTCCGCCATTTCAAGATCGATGTCCACATTGTTGACGCCGCTGGCCAGCGAGTCGGTGTCGCCCGACTGCACGACATGCGCCTGCATCTGCTCGGGATCCGTACCGTTGATGGCGATATGGTCCGGCTGCGTCGTCTCGCCCTTGAGCGGCACCGCGCCGCCGAGCGTGAGCGCCTCGTTGAAACGGGTCTCGAATTCCACATCCTGCCGCCGGTACCCCGGCGTGCTGATATTGGCGATGTTGCCGGCCAGCACCTTCTGCCGGGACGCATAGACAGAGAGCGCTTTGTGCAGCAGCGGAATTTTCGTCTTCGAAAACAGCAGATTGTCGATCATGGACGTTGTGCCTCTTTCTTCTCTTACTCTGTGTGTGCGTGTATCGTCAAATCCCGAAGATGTCGTCGTACCGATGGTAAAACGCCGTCTTGCGCTTCGCCGAATTACTCAGAACCACCAGCGCAGCCACTGCGCCGGCCAGAGCGGTCCAGAGTCCGACTTTTTGCATGGTATGGAGCGTCATTGCGTACTAAACGTGAAATGAAAGGAATCTTGTGATCTTTCTACATAACAAGCAATTTCAATGCCAGAGAAACCCGACGAAAATCATTGAAAAACAAGGGTGTTGGAGGAATATGGAGGGGAGATGTGGCTAATATTCCACAGGCGTGGTTTTTTCCTCAGAGAGGAAATGAGGGGAAAAAGCGGCTCTTTAACGGGCCGCCTTTTTCAGAGCGGTTCCTTCAGCAGTCCCGTGGCGCCCATCTTGTAGCGAAGCGACCGCAGCGGACTTTCTGTGACTTCCTTGAAGCCGTTGATGTCGACCATGACATTTTCGAAGATGCCTTCGAGGACCGAGAGCGTGGCATTGGTCTTCTCTTTGAGCAGCTGATTGACGCGCTCGATCTCCTTGCGGAAGAGTTCCATCTGCCTCGGATACGAATCGCGCAGTGCGCGCAGGCGGTTGGCGGCCGACTCCTGCTCGGGCGTGAGCGCCACCCCGTCGACCTTCAGGCGGTTGAGCTTGTAAATGCCCTCGTTGATCTGTGGAAGCCTCTCGGCAAGCTGCTTTTCTTCCTGCGAAATGTCCGTCAGACGCTGAATGAGCTTTTTCCGGTTGCCGAGATACACCTTCGTCGACTGCCCTTCTTCGCTGCCCAGCGTCTTGACCGTCATCTCATTGCCCGCCTCGATTCTTCCGCCGACGATGCGCGCAAACGGCGCGTCGATCTTGTTGTAGGCGACAATCTCGGCTTTGATGGCCTCGACGCGGATCGAAATGCTGCCTTTGGCCGAGACCGATTGTCCGTTGATGACCGAGAGCATGACATCGCCTCCGGCGTCGACCCTGCCTTTGCCGCTGCCGATGAACGCCTCTTCAATGCGCACATTGCCGGTCGCCGTGATGGCGGCCTCGAAGACCGAACCCTTCACCGTCAGGTCGCCTTCCACCATGAGCGTCACGCCCGATTCGATGTCGCCGCGGACTTCCAGCGATCCGGTTACGCGCAGCGTGTCGGCACAGCCCGTGATGCTTCCTTCAAGCACATACCGGGTGCCTTCGGTCTTCAATTTCGATGTCAATTCCGTTTGTGTCATGATCGTATGAAATAGTGTTCCGGGAATAAGGACAGTGACTGTAACAACGGAAAACGAGCGAACGCACAACAGCACTCTGTGTGTATCAGGGAAACGATCAATTCTTGTGGAGCTTGATTTTCAGCACAACGTCGTTGATCACTTTGAATGTCTTCTCGTAATCGAGCGGTTTCAGAATGTATCCCGAGATGCCGAGCTTGATGAGCTTGCCCACGATCTCCTTGTCTTTCGACGATGAAATCACCACGACCGGAAGCGAGGCATAGGTCTTGCTTTCGCGGAGCTTTTCAAGAAACTCCACGCCGCTTTTGAGCGGCATGCCGATATCCAGCAGCACGAGATCGGGGGTTTCCTGTTCCACCTTCAGGAGGCCTTCAAGTCCGTTCGACGCTTCGATCGGCGTTGTGAGAAGCTTGAGGCCGATCAGCCGACGCAGAATGAGCTTCACGCCCTCGTCATCGTCAACGACTAAAATCTTCATAGAATCATCTGGTATGTGTGGTGTGTGTGGCTATTGCTGACAATTGGTCAATGCGGCTTGCGCCGGAATGTATTGCTCCTCCAGGCGCGCAATGAGCGCGGCGGCCCCTGCAGTGGTGCCGGCCTTGCCCATGAGTTCGAGTTCGTAACACGTCTGAAACAGCTGCATGAGGCCGAGGTTGCCGCAGGCTCCTTTGGCAGCATGCGCGCTCTCACGCAGCTGTACGGGATCGTCATCGGCAGCCGTCTGTTTCAACGCCGTAATATACCCAGGAAAATCTTTAAAAAACAGATCGGTGAGCGTCTGAAGAAGATTTTCCGAATCCCCCTCCCCGCCGCCGAGCTCGCGCAGAAACCTGATTTTTTCTTCATCGAGGACCGCAGAGGAGGTGTCGACCGGATCCGTGGGAATGTCGAGCTCCGTGATGGTCAAGGACGAGTCGGAAGACTCCTCCGTCTGCGTATCACGGCGCGGGAACCACCTGCCCAGCATCTGGCGCAGGGCTTTCTGCGAAACGGGCTTCGGAATATAATCGTCCATCCCCGAAGCGATGCAGAGTTCCTTGTCTCCCTGCAGCGCGTTGGCCGTCATGGCGATAATGACCACATGCTCGCCCGGCTTTTCCGAGGCGCGGATCGCGCGCGTGGCTTCATATCCGTCCATGACCGGCATCTGGCAGTCCATGAGCACGCACTCGTATTTCATGCGCGAGAGCGCATCGATCGCTTCGCGTCCGTTCACGGCAATGTCCGCATGGTAGCCGAGCTTTTCAAGAATGCGCACTTCGACCTTCTGGTTGATCCGGTTGTCATCCACAAGAAGGATCGAAATGCCGGGCCTTGGTTCACGCTGTTCATCCGAGCGGCCGGAGGCAGCCGATGCCTCCGCGGCGCCTTCCTCGGCGAGCTTCACTTTGATGGTAAACCAGAATGTGGATCCCTCGTGCTCGACGCTTTCCACGCCGATGGCGCCGGCCATCATCTCGGCCAGCTGCTTGGAGATCGCAAGGCCCAGTCCCGTCCCGCCATAGCAGCGCGTCGTCGAACCGTCGGCCTGCGTGAAGGGTTGGAAGAGGTGCTCGCGGACATCGGCGGGAATGCCGATGCCGGTGTCGCGCACGGCGAAGCGCAGCGTCATGCCGTCGGCGTGACCGTCGTGAAGCGTGACCGTGATGCAGATCGAGCCCTGATGCGTGAACTTGACGGCATTGCCGGCCAGGTTGATGAGGATCTGGCGCAGACGGTGGCCGTCCGAGATGACCGTCTCGGGGACATCGGTCTCGACGTTCGTCACAAAGCGGATGTCCTTTTCGCGCAGCGACGGCATGAACATCTCTTCGATCTCATGCATGATCGAGCGGATCTGCACGGGGCCCTCCTCGATGCTGAGCTTGCCCGCTTCGATTTTCGAGATGTCAAGAATGTCGTTGATGATCGTCAGCAGGTTCGTACCGCTGGTGCGGATCGTGTCGATGTAATCCCGCTGCACGTGGTCGACCTGTGTCTCGGCAAGCAGTTCCGAAAGGCCGATGATGGCGTTCATGGGCGTGCGGATCTCGTGGCTCATGTTCGCCAGGAACCGGCTCTTGGCAAGGTTCGCATGCTCGGCATCGGTGAGCGCCATGCGCAGCGCTTCGGTCCGGTTCTGGATCGTCACTTCGAGCTGGCGGTTGTACTCGTTGATGCGGCTGTAGAGATCGGCATTCTCGAGCGCGTAGCTTGTATGGAAGAGCACGATCGAGAGCAGGTTCAGATCGAAGTTCCGGAGCGAGGTATCGATATCGACCGTCGATCCGACGAACATGCCGTACACATGCATGCGCGTGGCGAGCGTGTGGAGAATCAGGCTCGTTCCCGCCGTGGCCGAGGGAATGATCACCGGACGCACCTGCTGAAGCACCCAGCCGAACGTCCCGTTTTCGATCAATGCCGTGACTTCGGCCTTCAGCGCCTCATCGATTTCGCCGGTCTCGTCGCGCGCCCACACGAAATCCGAATCGGTCTCCGACACGCACATGAAGCCCGAGGCGGTAAAATGCATGATGCGGCAGATGTAGTTGCCGGCCAGCGCATAGATCTGCGCCGGAAGCTGCTCCGGCGCATAGCGGCTCTGAAGATCGCCGACCGCGCCGGAAAAGTCGACGACGTGCGACAGCGGAATATCCGGATTGTAGAGCGACGGATCGGGCGGCGCGCCCTGAAGCGGTTTCCCGGCGGAATCAGCAGCATGCATAGGCGTGGTCACTCCGATAGGATCGCATAAATGGCCTCATCATACTGCCGCTCGACTTCCTTGATCACCGATGGAATGATGCTCGTCTGCACGCCCATCAGTTCCCAGGCTTCGGGGGAAAACGAGGGCACCGAGCGCTCGCCGCTCGAGCCGAGCCCGAGCGCATGGGCGAAGATGTCGGCGATATGGATGATCGCCGTCTCGTTCGGAAACGAGAGCGAGCCCGACGGCGCATGATGGTAGGAGACGACATCGACAAGATTGTTCGGAAGCTTCCACAGCTGCAGAAGCGCTCGGCCGACCAGCGCATGATCGAAGCCGAGCACGGTGCGCTCGGCCTGGTACAACGGCATGTTCTTCTCATTGGCCATCGCGATGGCTTCGCGCGCCTGCTCTGGCACTTTTCCGAAGATCACGAGACGGCCGAGGTCATGAAGAATGCCGGCCACGAAAAAGCGCTCGATATTCGACTCGCGCCGGTAGCCGGCGAGCGTGCGCGCCGCGGCGCCGCAGGCGATCGAATGCCGCCAGAACGACTCCATGTCCGCAAGCTCGCGCGGAATGCCCTTGAAGAGCCGGATGACGCTGGTGGCAAGCGCCAGGTCGCGCAGCTGCTGCGTGCCGACGATCGTGACGGCGCGCGAGATCGTATCGATCTTCGTCGGAAAGTTGTAGAATGCGCTGTTGACGATGCGCAGAAGACGGGCGGTCAAGCCGGGATCTTCGCCGATAATCTTGCTGATCTCGTGCACCGAGGTGCGCGGATTGTTGATCGCCTCGGTGATGCGGACAAACATCATCGGCAGCGAGGATATTTCGATATATCCCTGGAGAAGCGATTGGGCGGTCATTCAGTGCCTGCTTTCTTCTGCGCAATGCGGATGGCGCCGAGCCTCTTCAGTTCGACGATGAACGGATGGTCGGAATGTTCCATGAACCGGAAGAGGCGGTCGATCTCTTCCTGTGCCTGCTGCAGCGCCGAGGGATCGATGGCCGCCACGGCTTTGGCCTCGATCTTTTCCTTGTCCGCATTTTCGATGGCGGCATCGACGATGCCCCACATCTTGAAGATCGAGAGGTGCTTTTCGGTGATCGTCGTTCCCTTGCTCAGCAGCACCCTGCCGGTCCTGTCCTTCACCTCGGCGCCGAGCACCATGCCCGGTTCGATGTCTTGTATGTTGAGACTGATCATGTGTGTCCGTGTGTGTGCGTGCCATTCTGTCTGTGAACGGCCCCGTGTCAATGTGAGGCGGTCTGCGCCGAATAAAAGTCCTTCAGGAACTGCTCGAGCGCCGCCTTCACTGTCGAAAAATCATGCTCGAGCTTCGTATAGAGTTCGAGCACGCCCTCGAGCGTCTGCTGCTTGCCCCGGCTTTCGATTTCCGAACAGGTCGGCACAAGCAGCCGCACGCCCATGTTGCCCGAACTGCCCTTGAGCGTATGGGCGGCGATGGTGAGCTTCTGCAGATCGCCGGCCGTCAGCGATGAATAAATCGACGCGATGCGCTTGACGGAGTCGTTCAAATACATGGTCACCAGCACACGCAGAAGCTCCGGCTCATCCTCGCCTCCGATCGCGCTCAGCTCATGCAGGCGTTTGATGTCGATGATCCCGGCCTCGCCGGCTGCCGGCTGCTGCTGCACATCGGCCTGCGTGACCGTCTGCGGGGCTGTCTCACGCTTCGCGGGCATCCAGCGCCTGATCATCTCCAGAAGATCGGTGTGACGCACGGGCTTCGAGATGTAATCATCCATGCCCGACTCGAGGCACCGTTCTTTGTCTCCCTGGAGCGCGTTGGCCGTCATGGCGACAATGGTCATATGCCTGCCCTGCGTTTCGCGCGCGCGGATCTGCCGCGTGGCCTCGAAACCGTCCATCTCCGGCATCTGGCAGTCCATCAGCACAATGTCGTACGGCGCATTGGCGACAGCCTGCACCGCCTCGAGGCCGTCGGCCACGACATCGGCGCTGCATCCGAGCTTCTCGAGCATGCGCTTGGCCACCTTCTGGTTGACGATGTTGTCTTCAGCCACCAGAATGCGGATGTGGCTGAATTCCGATCGATCGGTCTCGACCGACTCCGGCTCCGGCGCCGGTGCGGCTTTCGGCACCGGCGTGACGACGCTCATAATGGCGTTATAGAGGTCGGCCTGCCGGACCGGTTTGGTCAGCGTCGTTTCGATGCCGACGGCATCGAGTTCCTCTTTATCCAGCACGCCAAGCGATGTGAGCAGGATCAGCCTCGTGGCCGAGAGTTCGCGGTCGGCCTTGATGGCCGCGGCGAGCTGGAGTCCGTTCATTTCCGGCATCTGCATATCGAGCGCGGCGATCGCATACGGCGTGCCGGCACGCACGGCCGAGCGGAGGAGTTCGAGCGCCTGGCGGGCGTTTTCGGCGAAGCCGGCAAGGATGCCCCAGGGAAGCACCTGATGATGGACGACCTTGCGGTTGGTGGCATTGTCGTCCACAATCAGCATCCGGACGCCGGCAAGCGCCATGCGCTGTCCCTGACGCTGTTGCTGCGCCGCCTGCTGCTTTTCAAAGATCGCCGTGAACCAGAACGTACTTCCTTTGCCGATCTCGCTTTCCACGCCGATCTCTCCGTGCATCATCTCGACCAGCTGCTTTGAGATCGCAAGGCCGAGTCCTGTGCCTCCGTATTTTCGCGTGGTCGAACCGTCGGCCTGCATGAAGGGCTGGAAGAGCCGCTCGCGGGCATCCTTCGAGATGCCGATGCCTGTGTCCGTTATTGCAAAACGCAGGCGGACGCTCGTTTCCGACTCCTCCTCCTTCCGAACGCGCACGATCACCTCGCCGCGTTCGGTGAATTTGATCGAGTTGCCGAGAAGATTGATCAGGATCTGGCGCAGGCGCCCCGGATCGCCGCGCAGGCCCGGGGGCACATCGTTGTAGACAAGACACACGAGCTCGAGCTTCTTTTCCTCGGCGCGGTGCGCCATGAGCTCGACGGTTTCCTCGACCGTCGTACGCACGGAAAAGTCGAGCGTCTCCATCGTGAGCTTGCCGGCTTCAATCTTCGAAAAGTCCAGGATGTCGTTGATGATCGTCAAGAGCGCTTCACCCGACGATCGGATGATGTCGACATATTCATGCTGCTCGCTGCTGAGTCCCGACTCCAGGAGCAGTCCCGTCATGCCGATGATGCCGTTCATCGGCGTGCGGATCTCATGGCTCATATTGGCGACGAATTCCGACTTGAGGCGCGAGGCTTCCAGCGCCGCCTCGCGCGCGTCGATCAGCTCCTGCGTCTGCATCTGCAGCACGCCGGCCTGCACTTCGGCCTGGTATTTCGCCTCGAAGAGCTCCTCGTTGTTGCGCGCCAGTTCCTCTTCGATGTTCTTGCGGTCGGTGATGTCGCGATAGGCGCTCAAAAACATCGTCCGCTCGTTGAAGCGCACCATCGAGGTCGAGACCAGGAGCGTGCGGCGCTCGCCGCATTTGGTCGTGATCGTGGTCTCGGTTTCCGGACCGCGTCCGGTCTCGATGACCATGTTGAGCCCGTCCAGCGCCTGGAAGCGATCGGCTTCGTCCGGATAGAGCAGAAGGCTGAAATCCTTCGCCGCATTCGCCTCTTCGAGCGAATATCCGGTGAGCTCGGTCATCTTCGAATTGAAGATCTCGAACTTTCCCGATTCGTCCGACAGCGTGATGCCCTCCTGCACCGATTCGATGATCATGCCGAGCCGGTGCGCCGCCTCCTTATGCGCCTCTTCGGCGGCACGGCGCTTGGTGATGTCGCGCGAAACGGTCTGATAGCGGATCACCGTTCCGGAGCCGTCGACCACCACCTGCGTCATGGTCTCGAACCACACATACGATCCGTCCGTGTGCCTGAGCCGGTGGCGGATCGCCGTTTCGGTCATCGAGGCGGCCCCGCCTGCAATGTGGCGGATGACGCGCCGGAAGTCCTCCGGATGCAGAAGCCGCAGCGGTGTCATGCCCTGGAGGTCCGATGGCGCGTAGCCCAGAAGCTCCTTCACCGAGGGAGAGACATAGGAGAGCTCGCCGTGCGGCGTGAACAGGCTCACCATGTCGCGCATCGTCTCCGAGATCAGCCGGAAGCGCTCTTCGCTCGCCCGGAGCTCATCCTCGACGAGCTTGCGCTCGATGAACTGCCCGATCTGGCTGCCCAGGGCGTCCATGATGGCCACCATGGGCTCATCGGATTCCTGGCGGCGTGATGAAAAGAAGTTGACGACGCCGAGCACCCTCCCGTTGTGCTTGATGGGAAATGAGACGGCGCTGTACATATTGAAGACCAGCGCCAGGCGCGAGCCGGCGTAGTCAGAGTGCAGAAGGATGTTGTCGATCCAGAGCGCCTCGCCGCTTTGCCACACGGCCCCGGCGATGCCCTTTCCCTTTTCGAACGTCTTGAGGCGGACGATCTCCTTGAATTCCGCACAGCGGATCGAGGGCAGATGCCAGAAGTCGACGCACCGCAGCACTTTCGCGCGCTCGTCGACCTGCCAGACTTCGGCGATCTCCCACTCGAGCGCCTCGCAGACGCATTTGAGTATGCGCGGAATGGCTTCGGCCAGCGAATGCGACGCCGCAAGGATGGCCGTGACATCATGCTGGGCCTCGAGCCGGCGCTGCGCATTTTTCTGTTCGGTGATGTCGTGCTGAATGCTGAGGAACTTCTCGGCGCGTCCCGTCGCCGGATCGATCATCGGCACCATCGTGGAATCGACCCAGAAATACTTGCCGGATTTCGCCTTGCTCTTGATCTCGCCGCGCCAGAGCCTGCCCGATCCTGCCGCTTCGTACATGGCATCGAAGAAGCCGGAGGTATGGTGTCCGGCATCCACGATCGATGCGTGCGTGCCCAGCAGCTCCTCGCAGCTGTACCCGGAGAGCCTGCAGAACAAATCGTTGACATACGTGTAGACGCCACGGGCATCGGTAACGCAGATGATCATCGTCTGGTTGATGACGCCGCGCGCATCGGGGAAGATGCCGCTGAATCCGTCAAAGGCAGTGCCGTCGGATGCGGGTTCGCTTCGGTGACCGTTTGTTTTGCTGGGAGCCATGCATTCGTTTGTTTAGTCACTATAAATGAAATCCAACCCTCGTGAGATGAAACTGCCGGGTTGGATTCCTAACTACACAGATCATTCCGCTTGCGGCCCGCCCCCTTGGGCCCCGCGAATAGAGGGAAACACGCCTCAGGCAACCGACTGCAGCTGTGATTTCTCACCGTCCGAGAGGATCTTCTCCAGGTCGAGAAGAATCAGCAGGCGGTCTTCCAGTTTCGCCACCGAGGTGATGTAATCGGTCGTCATATTCTGTGTCACCGTCTGCGGAGGCGGTTCGGTGATGCTCTTGGGGATGCGAAGCACTTCGCTGACCGCATCGACCACGAAGCCCACGGTCTTGCCGACGAGTTCGACGACGACGATGCGCGTGTTTTTCGTGTGCGCGATACGGGGCATGCCGAAGCGCGAACGGAGGTCGATCACGGGAATCACCTTGCCGCGCAGATTGATCACGCCGTCGACGTACGAGGGCGAGTTCGGCACCTGCGTGACATTGAGCATGCGGTTGATCTCCTGCACTTTCAGGATATCGACGCCGAACTCCTCTTCGCCGATATTGAAGCTCACAAGCTGCAGCAGTTCTGAGCCCGTAGCATCGGTTTTTTGTGTTTCTGCCATCGTCTGATCCTTTCAATGTTGAATGGAAGTAAAATTTCGGTGCGACACAGAAAAGCCGGAAAGAACCAGGTTAGTGCATGTGCTAAACTTACATAAATAACCCGTCTTACGCAACACCGCCGGTCAGCGGCGGACCAGCTTTCCGTCATTCGAACGAAGCGAAGCCGGCTGTTTGCCCGCCACATGATGCAGCGCGGACCCGCCGAGCACGAACTGGCCGAGCATTCCCTGCAGATTCTGCGTGAGCCGGTTCAGGTCCTCGGCTGCGCGCGCAATCTGCTGCGTGCCGCCGGCCGATTCCTGCGTCACATTGGTGATCGCCTCGATGTTCTTGCTGATATGCTCGGCCGATGCGGACTGCTGTTCGCTTGCGGCCGCCACAGAGGCGATCACATCGACCACTTTCTCCGCGCCTTCGATGATGAGCCTGAGCGACTCTCCGGACTTCTCGGCAAGCGCCTTGCCGCGCTCCACTTCCTTCGTTCCCTGCTGCATCGACTGGACGGCGCCTGCCGTGTCTTTCTGTATCTGCTTGATCATGCCGGCGATTTCCTTCGTGGCCTTCGTCGTGCGCTCGGCCAGTTTTCTCACTTCATCGGCAACGACGGCGAAGCCCCGGCCCTGCTCTCCGGCCCTGGCGGCTTCGATCGCCGCATTCAATGCCAGCAGGTTCGTCTGGTCGGCGATGTCGTCGATCACCTGGATGATCTCGCCGATCTGGTCCGAGGATCTGCCGAGCTCTCTGACGGTCTCGGAAGATTCGCGGACGACTTCCTGAATCCGGTTCATGCCCGAGATCGTATCGATCACGATTCTTCCGCCTTCTTTGGCGTTGTCGCCATACATGCGCGAGAGTTCGGCGGCCGTTGCGGCATTTTTCGTCGTATCGATGATCGTGCGCGTCATTTCTTCGACGGCCGTCGCGACTTCGCTTGCCTGATGCGTCTGTTCCTGCGCGCCGGCGGCCATCTCTTCGGCCGAGGAGGATATCTGTCCGGATGCGCTGGCGGTCGATTCGACGGCATCGGTCACCTGCGCCAGCATCGTGCGGATCTTGCCGACGGCGGTGTTGAAGCCGGCAAAGAGCTTGCCGATCGCATCGTCTTTTTCCGCCTTGATGTTCACGGTCAGGTCTCCGTCGGCGAAGCGGCTCATTTCGACGAGCATCGTGTCGACGCTGCGCGAATAATACTGCTCCTGCGCCAGCACCGCCTCCTTGGTCCTGTTGGCTTCTGCGGCCGCCTGCTCTGCCGCCTCGCCCTTCTGCTTGACTTCATCGACCAGCGTGCGGATATTTTCCACCATGCTGTTCACATCGCGCGTCAGATCCCCGATTTCATCCTTCGAGCTCACCTCGACCTGCCCGGAGAGGTCGCCATGCGCCACAGCGTAGGCAAGTTTGCCGAGCTTGATCACGGGCTTCGTGATCGAATTGGCCAGATAGAAGACCACGCCCAAAATGCCCGCTCCCACGGCGAGCGAGATCAGGAGCGACCAGAGAATGGCCGCCCGCTTGTCGGCCGCGAGCATTTCCGTCGAAATGCAGACTTTGACCGATCCGATCATCGACGATTCGCCGCCGCGCGGGGTCACCGGCGCATTGAAAACCACGACGTCCGTGCCGGAGGCATCCTTCGATGCCTCGATCCCCACGGCTTTCAGGTCCTTTGCCGCCTTCACATCCGACGGGATGGCCCCGTCGCCGCGGCTGGCGATCTTGCCGCCCTGATCGTTGTAGAAGACGATGTAGCGGACTTCCTGATCGGTCATGGCGTAATCCATGAACGCGCCGAGCTGCGTCGAATCCTGCATCAGCACGCCCATCTTGCCGTTGCTGGCAAGGCTCGAGGCGACGGAGACGCCCCGTTTGTGGAACTGCTGTTCAATCGATTCGCCCAGCAGCGTAATATAGACTCCGCTTAACGTGACCGTCAGAAGTACAATCGCACCGGCGATCGGAAGCAGTAATTTTGAACGTAACTTCATCGGTTATCCTTCCGGGAAGAAATAGGTGGAGATCACATGATGTGTCACTGCTGCACAAAGTTGATGCCCGAGGCTTCGGCCGGCACGCTGGCGCCGACCACCGCGGCAATCTTTTTGTTGACGAATGCCGTCAATTTGCCGTCTTCAGACTGTATCGCGCAGAGCGCGCCGCCTGCGACCAGGTTCTTTGCCGGCACGCACAAGCCGACTTTATCCATGACCGCGTTTTCAATCAGATACTGCATGCCGAGCCCCATGACGATTTCATCGGCCGGGTCCGGAATCCAGAGCATCTGAATCTTTTTATCAGACACGAGTTTCTTATAGAGCGACGCCACTTCGCGCGCATCCTTCGGCTTTGCAATCACCACCGTCACGCCCTGCGACATGCCCGCGCGCGTGATATCCTGCGTCATCTTATCATTGAGGATGCTGCTGATCACGCCGACTGTTTTAAGATCGGACTTGATGGTCTTCATGACGGCAACCTGCTGACCAAGCGAAGCCCTCTGTGCAACGGCGGTGGAGGAAAATAATGCAAGGCAGGAAAGGAACATCGCCGCAGACAGGAGATGTTTACGCAGTGTCGTAGCAGAATCGATCATATGTTTTCCCTTTGATGTGGATCTTGTCCGTAAGTAGAACCCTCAAAATTTTTCACAACATCAATGGTATTATCGACCTGAGAACGCAAAACTTTATCGGCTTTCGGAAACCGGAGGAAAGTTAGTTTACGATGTCTGCATATACATGCAGGAAAAGCGAAAGCGAGAAGATGCGGTCATCTGCGTCCCGTCAGTTTCACCAGCGCCTCCGGTATCTGTTCAAGCGGAACGATCGAATCGGCGAGACCGGCATCGACAGCCGACTTCGGCATGCCGTAGACGACGCATGTGTCCTCGTTCTGCGCCAGGCAATAGCCGTTGCGCGCCTTGATGAGTCTCAGCCCCTCCAGTCCGTCGTGCCCCATGCCGGTCATGATCACGCCGAGCACGTTACGGTTGTAGGCCTGAACGGCCGATTCCATCATCACATCCACGCTCGGCCGGTGCAGCGTCGTTGCCGGCTGCTCCGAAATGGAGATCACGGGCGCCGATGCGCCGCTTCGCACGGCCTTCATATGGAATCCGCCCTGCGCGATATACGCGGTGCCGGGCCTGATCGTCTCGCCATGCTCGGCCTCCTTCACCGTAATCTGGCTCATGCCGTTGAGCCGGTCTGAGAGCGATTTCGTGAACTTCGGCGGCATATGCTGCACAATGAGAATGGGAAGCGGAAATTCCTTCGGCAGCATCGGAATGATCTTCTGCAGTGAAAACGGTCCGCCGGTGGAGATGCCGAGCGCCACCACCTGGAAATCGATCGAGGAGGGCCGGAAGACGCTCTCGGATCCGGGCTTGGACGCGGCCACGGGCGCAGCCGGCTGCAGCTTCTGGGCGATGCCGCGGATGCTGGCCAGACGCCGCGAGAGCGAACGGCTGCGCGCGATCGCCTTCACCTTCTCGATCAGGTCTTCCTTGATCTTGACGATGTCGAGGCTCACATACGACAGCTGCTTCGGTATGAAATCCACCGCGCCCAGGTCCATCGCCTTCAGCGTCGCTTCGGCGCCTTCGGTCGTGATGGAACTCACCATGAGCACGGGCGCCGGACAGTCCTTCATGATCTTCTCGAGCGCCGTGAGCCCGTCCATGCGCGGCATCTCGACATCCATCGTGATGACATCGGGCCTGAGCGCCTTCGCCTTTTCATACCCGTCCAGACCGTCGCGCGCCGTGCCGATGATCTTGATGCCCGGATCGGATTCCAGCATGATCGACAGCGACTTGCGCATGAAGGCGGAATCATCGACGATCAGTACGTTCACTATTGGAGACATGAGCAGTGTTTCGTTGTTAAATGGCGTGCGCCAGGTTGAAGAGTTCGTTCACATCCACGATCATGATCACGCGGCCGTCGCCCAAAATCGTCGAGCCGGCAATGCCTCGGCTGGCGGCGAAATATTCTCCGAGCGACTTGATGACGACCTCCTTCTGGCCCAGAAGCGAATCGACCACCAGGCCGAGGTTCCTCTCGGCAAGCGCGACCACCACCACATACATCCATTCCCTGTCGCGCAGCTCGTCGCCGTTGACGATGAGCAGATCGTCGAGCCGGGCCAGGGGCAACACCTTGTCGCGAAGCCGGATCACCTCGTGCCCGCTCATGGTCGAGATTTCGTTTTTGCGGATGCGCACCACCTCGAGCACCGAATTGAGCGGCACGGCAAACGTGTTGCCGCGCACGGTCACCAGGAGTCCCTGGATGATCGCCAGCGTCAAGGGCAGCTTGATCGTGAACGTGCTGCCTTTGCCGAGCTCCGATTCGATTTCGATGACGCCTTTGAGCTTCAGGACGTTCGTCTTCACCACGTCCATCCCGACGCCGCGGCCCGAAACGTTCGTCACCTTGGCCGCCGTCGAAAAGCCCGGCGCGAAGATGAGATTGAAGGCGTCGTGCGTCGTCATCTCGCGCGCTTCGGCTTCGGTGATGATGCCGCGCTCGATGGCCTTCGCCTTGAGCGTGTCGGGATTCATGCCGGCGCCGTCGTCGCGGATGCTGATGACGATCGTATTGCCCTCGTTTTCGGCCTTGAGCGTGATCGTTCCCTTGCGGTTCTTTCCTGCGGCATGGCGCGCCGAGGGCTTCTCGATGCCGTGATCGGCCGCGTTGCGCACCAGATGCACCAGGGGATCGTTGATCTCGTCGATGATCGATTTGTCGAGCTCGGTTTCCTCGCCGATGATCTCGAGCTCGATCTCCTTCTCGGTCTCCTTGGCAAGGTCGCGCACGACGCGCGGAAATTTGTTGAACACCTTGCCGATGGGCACCATGCGCGTCTTCATGATCGCCGTCTGAAGCTCGGTCGTGATGAAGTCGATCTGCGAATTCGTTTCCGACAGATCCTTGGCGATCATCGTGCCCTCGTTCTCCTGGGCATACTGGTTGGTGATCTGCGAGAGCCGGTTGCGACCCAGCACGAGTTCGCCCACGAGGTTCATCAGATTGTCGAGGCGCTGGACGTCGACGCGGATCGTATTGTCGCCGGCCTTCTCCGGGGTGCGGCCTGCTGCGGCCGCAGCCTTCTGCTTCTCGCCCGTGCGGCCCTGCTGCGCGCTCCGGACGTCCTCGGCCGGAACGTGTGCATCTTCAGCCGCGTTCAGTTCGTCGTCCGATGCCATCGGCTCCGCCGCCTCTGCGCCGGCTCCGTCGCCGCGCATGAGCTCGTCGATCTGTGCCTGTATCTCGGGCGGCAGTTCCTGTTCGCTCTTGGCCGCGGGCGCCTTCGCCCCCGGTACGGATGCTTCGCCGTCGCCTTCTGAAATGGCCAGGAGCTTCGAGAGCGTGGCATCCATCTCCACCGGATCCATGCTGCCGTTGTCGAGCCGCGTGATGAGCTCCTTCATGATGTCGTACGACTCGAAGATCACGTCCATCATCGGCGATGTGATGCGCAGTTCGTCCTTGCGCAGCTTGTTCAGCACATCCTCGCACTTGTGCGTAATCTCCATCATCTGGTCGAATCCCAGGAAACCGGAGGTTCCCTTGACCGTATGGAACGCGCGGAAGACCGCGTTGATCAGCTCCTTGTCATCGGGCGCCTGCTCCATCTGGAGCAGATCCTGATCCAATTTTTCCAGGATCTCTTTCGTCTCGATGAGGAAACTGTCGAGAATTTCCTTCATGTCGGGATCAAATATCGGGTGTGACATGCTCGTGCGCTTTCTTTCTCTCTGTCTGGATGATGTGTGTGAGGCGAATGTGATTATTTCGTGCCGGCAAAGAGCGCGTCGATGTCGGCCTGGCTCGAGAGCGCGCTGCCGTCCTGTTCGCCGCTCATGGCCGAGACGACATCGTTCGCCAGATCCTGGCGCTCCGTCGACTTGTTGTAGACCGCGTTCGCATCGAATGTCACATCGGTCGGGAAGCTGATCTGCGAACTCTTCATGTCGTCGAAGTTCGCCTTGCCGAAGTCGTCGACCAGCGAGCCGAGACGGCCCTGGACCGATTCGATCAGGTGGTTGACCGCCGCGATCTGCTGGCTCGTGATATCCTGCACCTGGAGGCTCATCATGATCGAGCTCGTGTTCATCTCGATGTTGTCGAGCTTCTCCTCGATCGTCTTGTAGGACGGCTCGAACTTATCGGCGCCTTCGATCGAGCGCATGCCCTCGACGGTCGACTTGATCTCGCTGATCTGGAGCGCGATCTTGTCCACAAGGTCGAGAATCTCGGTCGTCGCCAGCTCCGTGGCCTGTGTGACGGAATTGAGCTTGCGCGCGGCGGTGGGAATTTTCGCGTTCGATTCCTGGATCGAGACATTGATGCTCTCCAGAAGCGGAACGATTTCCTGGAGGAAGTCAAACAGCGCCTTCGCAATCGGCATCATCCGCTGTCCGAATGAAAAGAGCGCCTTGAGCTCGTCCATGCGCGTCAGGACAGTTGAAAATTCTTTGTTATCCATGGTGGTCACATCCTTAATGAATAGATTTAATGATCGTGTCGATTTTTTCCTTCAGCACCTGGG
This sequence comes from Acidobacteriota bacterium, assembly GCA_050258555.1. Classification (GTDB taxonomy): domain Bacteria; phylum Bacteroidota; class Ignavibacteria; order UBA10030; family UBA8401; genus CAISDA01. The sequence continues at coordinate 40,555 of JBLMZA010000071.1, forward strand.
GCGTGAACGGCTTCACGACGTAGTTGTTGACGCGCGCCTGGAGGGCTTCGACGATGTCGTCCTTCACGCCGCGCGTGGTCACCATCAGAATCGGCAGATGCTTGTATTTGTCGTCGGCGCGAATGGCCTTGGTGAATTCCAAACCCGTCATGACCGGCATGTTCCAGTCGGTAATGATGAAGTCGATCCCTTCGATCTTCGCCAGCGCGTCCTTGCCGTCTTCGGCCTCGACGACGTCGGTGAAGCCCAGGCCCTTGAGCGAATTGTTCACGATGCGGCGCATCGTCGGAGAATCATCGACCACTAAAAATTTCATACCTCATTGCTCCTTTCACGGATAGAAAGATATCGTTCAGTTTAAATATTTCGCCACTTCGTACTGTATCCGCTTCGGCTCGAACGGCTTGTTGATGTACGAGTTCGCTCCCAGCGCCATGCCGCGCGTGACATCCTCGGGGCTCGACAGCGACGAGAGGATGATGATCGGAATCCCCCGGTAGGCATCGAGTTCGCGCAGGCTCTTGATGAATTCAAAGCCGTCCACATTCGGCATATTCAGATCGGTGATGACAAGATCGACCGGACGACCGGCCAGCTTTTCAAGCGCATCCATCCCGTCCTGAGCGATCGTCACATCGTATCCCAGCATGGCAAGAGAGGTGGAGACAAATTTTCGTATCGTGGCCGAGTCGTCGGCCACAAGTATATGCTTCGCCATGTTACTCCTTCTTGTACGCTATCGTTTTGGGAAAATGGATGACCTTGAATGCCTTGGAAATTCCATGGAGCGATTCCGCGTATCCGATAAATAGCGTCCCGTCGCGCACAAGGCTGTTGTAGAGATGCGAGACCACCTTGATCTTCGAATTCAGATCGAAATAAATCAGCACATTGGCGCAGAAGATGACATCGAAGTTCGTCATCTGCCGCATGCGCGCATCGTCGTACAAATTGAGCTGGTCGAAGCGGACGAGCTGGCGGACCTCGTCTTTGAGCGTGTATTCGCCGTTGTTCACCAGGAAATATTTCTTCATGATCTCCGGCGGCATGTTCCGGACCGAATACTGGCGGTAGACGCCCTTCTTGGCCGTCTCGAGCACATGCGGACTGATGTCGGTGCCGATGATTTCGATATCGAGGGAGGGGTAGCGGTTCTTCCATTTCTCGAGATACATGATCGCGATCGTGTGCGCCTCCTCGCCGCTCGACGAGGCGGCGCTCCAGATGCGCAGCTTCGAGCGCCCGGGGCCCTGCTTCGACTTCACGAACTGCGGCACGAGCGTCTCGTCCATCACCGCCAGCTGCGCCTCGTTGCGGAAGAAGAACGTCTCGTTGATCGTGATCGCCTCGTAGAGAAACCGGTACTCCTGCTGGCGCTGCGCGCCGAAGCGGATGAGCGTCAGATAGTCGCTGAACGCCGTCATCTTCAGGTGCTGCATCCGTTTGGCGATGCGCCCCTCGAGCAGATACTTCTTGTTGTCCTGATAGAAGATCCCGCAATGCTGATAGATGAAGTCGCGGAACTGCATGAACTCTTCATTCGTCATCTGCATGCCCGGATGCGCCAGCGGCACCGGCGGCGAAGCCAGCGATCGTGGAACAGGAGCGGATACTGTCGGTTGAAACATCAATGGTCCTTCGGTCTACGGATGAAATTGATTAATTAGCCATCGGCGGCACGGCCGACACCCCGAGCTGGCGGCGCTGGAGCTGCGCCACGGCCATCTCGCGCACCAGTTCGTCGTCGTCCGCGGCCAATGCCGAGAGCAGACCCGGAATGCGCGGATCTTCGATCGTCTCCACCAGTTCGATGGCGTGCATCTTGTTCCAGGGCTCGGTGTCGGCGGCCATCTCCTGCAACCGGTCCATGGCGCGGTCTCCGTCGACCTTGAACAGATTGTCGAGCACGAAACGCCGCATCTCGGGATCGGGATTGTACCATTGACGCTCCACAAACTCCACAATCCGGTCGAAGTCCTCGTACGAGACGGTCAAAAGCAGGTTGTTGTAGATCTTCGAATTGAACTGCGAGAGCGCCGTGTAAATCAGCTGCAGCACCACCAGCGGCGGATCGTCGTTCGAGGCGAGATTGGCGAGCGCCGCCGAAAGCGCCTTGTCCGGCTCGCGGTAGAAATAGTTCGCGATCAGGTCGTCGAGCGCGGCAGAGGCGCCGAGCGCCGAACCGAGCGCATGCACGGCCGCATCGCCCGAAAACCACGTGAGCGCTTCAACGGCCCAGGGATGATTCACGCCGTGGTCCTCTTCGACGATCGATGCAAACTGCAGCTCGAATCCTTCCGGAAACGCCGGGAGCGCGCCCGATTTCTTCACCAGCTCGACGAGCGACTGGAGCGCCGTGCGCCTGAGATTCGGCTCCTGCTGCTGCGCCGCAAAGCCGATCAATGTCGGGATCATCTCGCTTCCGGCGACCGAACCCAGTGCCTCGAGCACGGCGAAGCGGATGAGCGGATCTTCGTCGTTGAAATGGGAAAACAGAAATTCGAACGATTCCCGGCTGCCGATCTTGCCGAGCGATTCGATGATCACATGGCGCAGGATTTCCCTGCGCTCGTACAGCTCCTTCAATTTTCCGACCGCCTCGGCAACGCGGCAGTTGCCCATCGCCTCGACGCCTGCATAGGCGACATTGTCGTCTTTGTTTTCCATCACGCGGAAGAGGTGCGGCGCAATCGAGGGATCGCCGATCAGTCCCAGAACATCGATCGCGAATTTCTGCGTGTCCACATCGTTCACATGGCAGTAGGGAAGAAGGCATTCCACCGCATCGCCGCCCATAAAGACCAGAAGCTCGCCCGCAAGATTGCGCACGACGGCCTGCCGGTGCGTGATCAGAGGCGCGATGGCCCCTGCCACCTGCGCGCTCTTCCATCCTCTCAATGTCTGCGCGGCGGCATCCCTGACGCCGGGCGAACCGTCCATCAGCATCTGCACGACAATCGGCACGGTGGAAAGATCCGGCTCATTCGCCTGGAGCTGTTCGATGGCGGCGCGCCGGATATCGGGATCTTCGCTGGTGAGTTGGGTTGTGAGATCTGGAATCATCTGATTTTCATTTTGATCGTGTGACAATGCTTCCTGTCGTATCAGAATTGTGGTGGTGACTCTGCTTCCGAGCGCCTGTCTGCTGCGCCGCTTGTATATGCCTAACACTGTAATGCCATTCTTCTTCTGGTGAAAAAAACTCTCCGCCTCAATTACGCCATGGCAGTGCAGTCTCCTTTTTTTCACGCGCCCCCTGTGTGTGCATCGCACAGGGGGCGCGGTATTTACCGACACAATCTCTGTCTATAAGTTATCGGCAGGAATCACGAAAACATTACCACGACAAAACGCAGCGGCGATCGATTAAAGATTGATGTCAAGCTGCGTCGTAAACGTACTGGGGAAATATCCCTTGTTGTAAAAATTGTAGCCGATCATGACGCCGATGTCGCGCGTGAAATTCCATGTGGCGCCGATGCTGAACGCGCCGAAGGCGTGAACGCCTTCCTGATAGTCGACGGCAACGACCAGATGCTCCGACAGCTCCGGCATCGGACGATCCCAGCCCAGCAGCACGCCATGGTTGTCGGGAATACGCTTGCTGTCGCAGAGGATCTTCTCGTTGCCCCAGTAATATCCGGCGGTCAGGCGCCCCACCGCAGGAATCGTCTTCGAAGCGACGCCGAAGAGAATGTTGTAATCGGTGATGTTCTTCTTGAATCCGATGCTGCCCGCGCCAACGGCCACGGCCGGCGATTCCGCAAAGAAGACATGTTCAGGCACGCCGGCCTTCACATTCAGCGACCAGGGCGAGTCCTGCGGCTCCATCAGATCGAAGCCCGCCTCGATGTTGAACGACTTGAACGGCAGAAGGCCCATCGTCAGGCCGACATCGGTCGGCAGCGCCATGCCTCCGCCGCCCGGACCTTTTTGAAAGAGCGTGAAATAATTGTCGATGCCGAAGCGGACAACCTTGTACGGCTGCACATCGGTGGAAGGAATCCAGACAATGCCCGAACCGGTGGCTCCGGCCCTGCCGGGTCCGCACAGGCACAGAACGAGCAGCGACGAGAGACGAATCAGAACGGAACGCTGAATCAATGAACGGAACATCATACGAAGCACCTTTCTGCCGGCACGGTGGAATCCTCCCTTTCGACAATGGTGCACAATTTTAATGCCAGAGAATTCCGCGCGATTTTCGGCGTTTTTTTTATGAAGAGGAAACGGAATGCGAAGCTGATGTGGCCAATATTAAGCAATTGAAGCGATGATTGCACGCCCGTGATGCAGGCGTGCAATCATCGCGCAGTACGAGAACCTCTGGATAGCAGGAAGAGTTACCGCGGAGGCATCGAGTGCTGAAGTCCGATCCGTTCGATCAATTGACGGTAGGTCATCAGATGAATGTTCCGGTCGCGGAGCGCCTGGGAAAACTGCGGCGATAACAATCCGCGCAGTTCGCCTTCCCGATGCGCGCCCACGTCCTTCAGCCCGAATGAATTCTGATCGATGAGGGCTTTCATCTCGTCGGTATCGAGCCCGATATGGAAGACCATCAGGCGCACCGTGCCCGGCTCGATCGTCTTCAGATGGGCCACAAGCGTGTCGGTTTTGTGCGCAACCGGAGCGGCATAGGCCGCGGGCACGTCCTCTTCGCCGAAGTAGCGCGAAATGCCGAGCTTGTATTCCGCGGCAAGCCGCTCGACCACGGCGCGCATCTCGGGCGTATCGACGGCGGTGCCCATGTGATAGTCGAGGTAATCGATCTTCAGTCCGGAATTCAGTCCCCGCTCGATCTGCGCGCGCAGCTCGCGCTCCACATCGTCGAGCGACGGATGATGATCGAAAAACGTCTGGCGCGAGGGGAAGAACAGTCCCGTGCTGTCGGTGAGCGACGGCACGGCCTTCCATCCCAGCACGGGCCCCCAGCGGTAGTGCTTCCATTCGGAATTGAGCGTGAGATGGATCCCGTGCGCAATGGCCGGGTACTGCTTCAGGATCTCGACTCCCTCCTGCCACCACGGGCAGGCAAACATGATCGATGCCGAAATCGGAATGCCGGCTTCGAGCACCTGCTGTGCGGCCATGTTCACGCTGTGGCACATGCCGATGTCATCGCAGCGGATCACGAGTTCGCGCGCCGTGCGGCCGGATGAATCCGCCTGCTGCGCGCGCATGTGAAGCGGAAGAAGGAAAAAAGACAGCAGAAAGAGCATGGCTGCAGAAAACCGTATCGTCATGGCGGTCAACCCTTCATCAATGAATGTGTGTGTGTCTCTCTCTGTCCGGAACACCGATGTGATCTGAACGGGTGCAACATAGAAAAAATCGCCTGGAGAATCAATATCGTCCGCCCGGACAGGAGAAAAACAGAGAATTTTTTCGTATCTTTCCTCTCTGAAAATAGATTGATTTTTTTTGCGCGCCTATGTGGCGCATCTACACACAGACATTATGGCACTTTCCATCGGCATCATCGGCGCCGGCGAAACAGGCGTGGCGATCGCGCACCTGGCCGCGCTCAGCAAATGCACCGTCGCGCTCTACGACATCAACGACGAAGTCATCCGCCGCGCGATCGAACGCATCCGCACCGACCTGAAAAAGCACGTGAGCGACGAGGGACCGTTCACCGCCGACGATCTGCAGCTGGCGCTCGAGCGCATCAAGAAGCGCACGCAGCTTGCCGATCTCGACACCTGCGACATCATCATCGAAGCGGCAATGGAAGACATGCGCGTCAAGCGCGATCTCTTCAAGAAGCTCGACACGATCGCGCATTATACGACACGGCTCGTCAGCACAACGTCCTCGCTCTCGATCACGGCCATCGCCTCGGGCACGAAAAAACCCGACCGCATCGCCGGCATGCGCTTCTTCCATCCGGTGCTCTCCCGCCCCCTGATCGAAATCGTGCGCGGCATGCACACATCCGATGAAACCGTCCAGGCCATCGAAGCCGCCGCCTCAAAGCTCGGCCGGCAGACCATCGTCTCGCGCGACACGCCAGGCTTCGTCGTCAACCGGATCCAGTCGCAGTTCTTCGGCGAGGCGCTCCGCCTCTTGGAGGACGACGCCGCGCCGGCCGAGACGATCGACCGGATTCTCTGCGCGCAGGGCGGATTCGCCTCGGGACCCTTCCGGCAGCTGGATGAAGCCGGCATCGACACGCATTTTGAAGAATCCTACGCCCTGTTTGAACGCATGTTCACCGATGCGCGCTACAGGCCCAGCGATATCGTGCGCCAGATGAGCGAAGGCGGCTTGAAGGGGAAAAAATCGAAGAAAGGATTTTACGACTACTGAGCATGAACACACAGACTTCCGACACGATCACAGCCCAGAATGCGGCGGTCGCCCTCACCGGCGATGAAGCCCTGGTGCGCGAGTGGACCGCGCTTTTTGAATCCTCCGGCATGACGGTCATCGACGGCGCCGACAGCCGCGCGCTTGCCGCGGAAAGCAATCGCCTGCAGGCGGCCTTCGAGCTCACGGTGCTCTCGCGCGAAGAAAAGCGCCCGCGCCTTGAAGCGTTCGAACGCCTCGTGCCTGCGCACGTTCCGCTTCTTACCTCGAGCATCTGTGTGACCGCACTCACACAAAGCCGCTGGGTGCAGCATCCCGAACGGCTCATCGGCTTTGCCGGCTTTCCGACACTCTCTCAGGCGCCGCTCGTCGACCTTGCGCCGACCATCCATACATCGGAAGACGCGGTGCGCGCGGCGCGCTCCTTCTTCACCGCGCTCGGCAAGGAAACCGTCTGCGTGCAGGACCGCACGGGCATGATCGCCCCGGCCGTGATCTGCCAGATGATCAACGAGGCGCTCATGACCGTCCAGCAGAATGTCTCCTCCGCACAGGAGATCGATACGGCAATGAAGCTCGGCGCGGGCTTCCCGCTCGGTCCCATCGAATGGGGCGAGAAGATCGGCTTCGCGTATGTGGAGGCGCTGCTCGATGCATGCCGCATGGAAACCGGCGAAGAGCGCTGGCGCACCGCTCCGCTTCTGCGTCAGCTCGCCGCGGCCGGATCGTTCTGGAAGCATCCCATCGCTTCCTCTGTCGCTGCTGAAGCAGTGCAGGAAGAACTGCCGCTCGATGCAGCGAAGTCCGATGAAGCGAATGCCGCACATTCATCGGCGAAGAAGACAAAAAAAACGAAAAAATCGGAGAAATAAACAGCGAGTGCGCATCGGTTTGAGCGTTTCCGAATTATTGGAAAGTTCTAATTTTCTTTTTGTTGTATCTCAGTTGCCAAATTGGTACTATCAGTGAAGGAGTAACAGTTCTCGTAAAAACACACAAAATCAACAAGAGAATCGGGCCTTATAACGCCTTATGCTTCCAATACTCACTAAATCATCCGTGGGGACGACACCTCTCCACCGCGATTTTGAAAAGCAGGCCGTACCGCACATGGGCATTCTGTACAATTACGCCCTGCGGATGACCGGAAATGCTGATGACGCGGAAGACCTGCTCCAGGATACGTTCATGAAGGCGTATCGCTTCTGGGACAAGTTCGAGCAAGGAACAAATATGCGCGCGTGGCTGTTTCGTATAATGAAGAACACATATATCAACCTCTACCGGAAGGAAGTCAAGGAGCCGGACAAGGTTGATTATGAGGACATTCAGAATTACTACAACACCATCAGGGACGATTCAACCGATCCGAACGATCTGCAGCAGAAGCTCTTCGGCCAGCTGCTCGACGACGAGATTTCGAAGGCGCTCGAGTCCCTGCCCGAAGATTTTCGCACCGTCGTCATTCTCTGCGATATCGAGGGATTGACGTATGAAGAGATCGCTGAATTCGTTCAGTGTCCGGTGGGCACCGTGCGTTCCCGCCTCCACCGGGGACGCAAGCTTCTTCATACTGCGCTCTTTGAGTATGCGAAAAAGCGCGGCTTCATTGAAGGCGATTAGACGGAGTTGAAGAGGAGCGGCGTATTTTATGGATCGTTATTAGCGAAGAAGGTTTTGCGACGTGAACTGCGAGGAATTTTACGACCTGGTGTCTGAACGCGTAGACAACCGACTCTCGAACGATCAGGCGCGCGAGTTTGCCGATCACGCGAGGAAATGTCACCCCTGCGATATGGAGTACCTGATTGCGGCTACTGCCAAGGCGGTCGTCCGGGAAAAAGTCCGGAGGATCCCCGTTCCATCCGATGTCTATTTGTCGATTATCCATTCAACCATCGGTTCGTCTTCTTCCATCGGCGTCTAGCGCACCCTGTCGGTTCTGTCTGTCGAGTGTGTGCGTTCGGTGCCGAAAAAACGGATGAATGAACGGACCGGTGTCTTGTCATTCCCATACATACACACATGTTTCACAAGCCAGAACAATCGAAGGACTCCGTTCATGATGAAAACCTCCTCGTTCCTCTTCCTCATGCTCTTTGTCCTGGCCTCCTTCGGATGCCAGAAAAAGAATGAAACGCAGAACACCGCGCAGAATGCCGGCACCCCGGCAGCGCAGCAGAGCACGGTGAAAAATGTCTCCCAGGTGATCTCGGTCGAAACGCGCTCCGACAAAAAAGTGCCGCTGTTTTCATGGACCGACGCCTCGGGCAAGAAAATTACGATCGATGAATTCGCGCAGGGCTCGGGCGTGCTGGTGAATTTCTGGGCCACGTGGTGCGGCCCGTGCAAGAAGGAAATCCCCGATCTCGTCGAGCTCGATAAGGAATACGCCGCCAAGGGCGTGAAGGTGCTCGGCATCTCGGTGGACAGAGACGGCGACGTGCTCTCGACGGTCTCCGACTTCGTCCGCCAGAGCGGCATCGGCTATCCCGTGGTGGTCGATAACGGAGAACTGGAAAAAGCGTTCGGCGGGATCCGCGGCATTCCCACGACGTTCTTCATCGACAAGAACGGCATGATCACCAAGCGGATGATCGGATTGCAGACCAAGGCGGCCTTCGCACAGCAGATGGATTCGGTCAAGCCGTGACCCTTGTTTCACGGGTCATCTTACTTGTAGGGCGAAGCGTTGCTTCGCCCTTTTTTATTTCAGGCGGAAATTAAATGTAACGATACACGTCTGATCAACTGAGGGCTGCGAGCTCTGCAGCGGATCGAACTTCCACAGCTGCACGGCCTTCAGCGCCGCATTCTCCAGGCGCGTCTCGCCTTTCTGCAGCGGCTGCGCGCTCTTGACCGCCCCCGAGGGCGATACGACAAGCTTCAGTTTGATCTGCGCCTCGCGGTTCACGCCCGGCGGATAGGAAGGAAGCCGTCCGCTCTCCAGCCGGCGCGTTCCGCCTCCGCTCCACTGTATGCCGTAGCTCACGCCCTGGCCGCCGCTTGTGCCGGTGCCCGCTCCGTACGGAGAAGCGACACCTGCGCCGCCTTCCCTTCCCGCTGCAGGCGCCTTCACATCCCTGCCCTGGCTTTCGGGAAGCGACGCCGACGACTTCTGCTCGGCGCCTGACATTTTATTCGACGGCATGTAATTGGGAAGCGCATCGGGATTGACCGTCTTCTTCGACGACGACATATTGATCGCCTCTTCGGGAAACATCGAGGGCGAACGCTTCGGAAGCTCGATGTTATCCTCCTCCTGGCTTCGGGCTGCGCGCGGCTGTGATGCCGCAAGCGCTCGCGCCGGCACATTCAGTGCGCCGCTTGCCGATGCCGGAGCGCCCCACGACATGTCGACAAACTCCGGCATGTCCATCTGCGTGCGAAGATGCACGAAGAAGAGTGCAATGATCACCGCGGCATGAAAGATCACCGATGCGATCCATCCACGGCGCTCCGCCGGTTCAATGCGTGCCATCATGCGCTTACTTCGCTCCTTCCGACTGCTCGGTCGCAATCAGAAACCTCTTGCCGCCGACGCCTTTGGCAATGTCCATCACATCGACCGCCGACTGCAGGCTGACATTTTTGTCGGCGCGCACGACGATGATCTGCTCCGGATCCTTGTCGATCACCGGGATGAGTTTCTGCGCGAGCGTTTCTTTTGTCACTTCCTCGAGATTGAAAAAGAGCCGTCCGTTTTCCGTCACCGTGAGCACCGTCTGGCGGTCGTTGACCGTCTCGTTCGTCTGCGTCTTCGGCACCTGCACCTTCACGCCCGTCGTCATCATGAACGAGGAGGAAAGAAGGAAGAAGATCAATAGCTGCATCACGATATCGGTCAGCGACGCATAATTGAATCCCGGATTGGCCGTAAAGCGTTGTTCGAATTTCATGGCCTTCAGTCCTTTTTCGGTTCGAAAAATTCCGAGTCGTCGGCAAAGAGCCTCCGCTGCGGCTCGGGCGAAGAAGGCTCCGGCGTCTCGCGCTTCTCGGGCTTCGACCTGGGCGGGTGCTGCTCGTATTCGACCAGGTCAAGAAACTCTTCCGAGCTTGTCTCGATCTGATAGACGAAGCGCGTGACGCGCTGCACGAAATAATTGTAAAAGCCGAGCGCCGGAATGCCCACAATGAGGCCGAAGGCCGTGGTGAGCATCGCCTCCCAAATGCCGCCGGCAAGCATGGCGGGATTCACGTTTCCGCCCGCATTCTGTATCACCTGAAAGGCGGCGATCATGCCTGTGACCGTTCCCAGAAATCCGAGCATCGGCGCCACCGCCGCGATATTGGCCAGAAGTCCCAGTCCCTTTTCAAGCCGGAAGACCTCCTCCTTTCCCGCCGTCTCGATGGCCTTGCGCATGGCCGCCGGTCCCTCGTTGTAATGCATGAGACCGTGTTTCATGATCACCGCCACGGGCGCCTGATATTCGGTGCAGGCATTGACCGCGCCCAGCACGTCGTGGTGCGCGAGGCTTGCGCGCACGCGCGTCAGAAGATGACTCGGGTCGATCGCCGCCTTGCGCAGCGTGATGTATTTTTCGACGATGACAGCGACGGCCGCAACCGAGCACAGAAGAATGGGCCACATGACCAGGCCGCCCTTGAAGAATAAATCGATAAACCTCATTGCACAGATCCTTTCCCTAGAGATGAAATCACTTCAGCATGATGATGTCGTACTTCGATTCGAGCATCGGCACCAGCTCTTCGGCGCGCGTCCTGGCGGCATCCTCCGTCGCAAAACGGCCGGTGCAGACGCGGTGCACATGTCCCTCTGTCGAGACGAATGCCGGCACGCCGGCGCTTGTGAAGCGCGCGGCCTGCGCCTGGGCCTTCTGCGCGCTCATCCACGATGAGAGCTGAACGGTATAGGCTCCTTCCGACTGGCGTGCGGCCGGTGCCGGACGCTCTGCAGCCGCCTGCTTCGCTTCCGGCGACGCCCCGCGCTTCACTCCGGCTGCCTGTGCAGAGGCAGAAGCAGCCGGCTTCACGGGAGTGCGCTTTTGCGCCGGCGCCACATACTCCGCCCCCTCGGACGAGGGCGCGCGATGCCGCGCGGCGCCGGGCACTTCGACCGTGGTCGGATTCCGCTTCGCCGTGTTTTCAGGCTTCGCAAGGGCGGACTGCTTCGGCGCTTCCGAGGGCTTCGCCGTCGGCGCCTGCGCTTCCTTCTTCGCCGGCGCAGGCTGCACGGCGGCAGCCGCTGCCGTTTTGCGTTCGGGTGCCGCTTTCTGTATATCCGTTATTGCACGGTCGCGCGCGGCCGTCTCCTGTTTCGGCGCGGTCTGCGCCAGGGCCTCGAGGCTGTCCTTCCGGAACTGTTCGGCCATCGCCGAATCGGACACGACCTGCTGCGCTGCGGAGGAATCGGCCGGCACAGACATGATGACGACGGACGAGGCCTGCTTGTTTCCCCAGAGATGCACGATGCCGGTCTTGTTGAGAATGTACGCCGCAAGCAGCAGCGCCACCACCGCGCCGGCGGCAAGGGGGAGCGAACGCCTGAGCGCGCTTCCGCGCGGCGCGCCCTGCTGTTCGGATTCGGGGATCTCCTGCATTTCAGGCATGTCATCAGGCGTGTCACCGCCGCGGAGATTCAGATTCGGCATGGGGTAGTCCTTCGAAGAATGTTACCAGAGATAGTTGATTCCGAACGAGACAAAAAACGGACGTTCGCGATAGCCGTTCCAAATATAATACTTTTGATCGAACAAATTCTGCACTTCGGCCGTGAGCCGGAGATTGCGCGCGATGCCGTACTCGGCCTTCATGCCGATAAGCGCATAGGCAGCATTGGCATGCCGCGCCTGGAAATCGGTGAAGCGCCTTCCGGTATATTCCGCGGAAATTTCCGCGCTGATATCGGACTGAAACCAGTGCCGGTAGAGAATGCCCGCCGTCATCTCCGGGATATACGGAAGCATCGATGTCGAATCCTTGTGCTTCACGGAATTCACGGTCACAAATCCCGTTGCCGCATCGAGCGGCGTGAGCGCATAGCGGATCCTGACATCGGTCTTCACCGAGCGGATATCGGAAAGATACACCGGACTCCAGATGTGCGACGAGTCGGACTCAAGAAAGGACTGAAAGTTGTTGAGCGCCCGGTAATCGACCGTCACGGAGAGAGCCGCGCGCTCGATGGGCGCAAGATCGATGCCGGCAGAAAACGCGGCCGGGGCATCGGTCGGAAGAATCGCCGAGCCGGTGAGCACATACCGGTTTGTGCGCAGAAGCTGACGCAGTGTCTGCCGCGTGACCGAGGGCTGGAATGCGGCATGAAGTCCCGCCCAGCGCGCCGGGAACCACCGCACGCCGAGCGCGGGATACAGCCTGAGCGAAGAGGCTCCCGTGTTGCCGCGGTAGAATGTGAACGAAGCGCCGAGCGTGAACTGAAGATTCTCGAGCGCCGCGATTTTTCCGCTGCCCGAAAGCGATAGCCACTGCATCGTCTGCACATCGGCACGCGGCATCGATTCGCCGGTGATGCGGTACTCCATGGCAAGATCCACCGGCACCGATGCATAGAGCGTCGTGCCCGACGCCAAAATGCCGATATCGTTTTCCACGGCCGATGAGGTATCCGACAGCGACGTGCGGTTCCATGCAAGGCGCATCGCTCCGTCGACAGGCGCAAGATCCGGAAGCCCGGTCGCGAAGCGCGAATCGGCGCCGATGGCGGCATCAAGATCGTTGTGCGTGCGCTTCTGCCGGGGATGCGCCGAGCCGTAGGCGCGGTACTCGTCCGTTCCCGCCGCGAGTTCTCCCTTCCACCGGCTTTCGGAGAGTATGTTCTCCCATTTGCCGAGCTTGTACGAGCCGGCGACGCCGAATCCGGCCGAGAGCCAGTTCGTGTTCGTCATGTATCCGTCGCTCGATGCATAGCGGCCGTTGACGGCGACGCTTCCCTGGTCGTACGACTGTCCGAACCACGCTCCGAGCTGCGGCGTGACGAAATTGCCGAACGACCCGTAGACCTTGCCGTTCATTCCATTGGAGCGGGATGAGCCGATCGATTGCTTCGTTGCCGTGCGCGACAGATCCGACGTCTTCTGGCCCGCGCTCGGAAGCGGCGGCACAAACGAACGCGCATCGTCCGTTGCGCTCTTTGCCGCCTCGGGCAGCTCCATGGTCTCATGGCCCGTGATGACGAATTCGGGGTTCTCGATTTTCGGGAGCGGCGCCTGTTCCTCTTCGGGCGTCGGCTGGGCCGTCGAGGGGACGACTTTCACATCGCGCTGCGGCGGCTCCTTTTTTTCCTGTGCCAACGAAACAGCGGACATGCCGACAGAGACCAGCATGCCGAGAGCAAGAATATGACGAAGCTTCATGATGTTCACGCGTTTCTTTCTTCCCATTCTGTTACAGACGGTCGAGCTCCTTCAGGCGCTCCTGCGCCGAGGCGGCCAGTTCCGGCACATGCGTCTGCTTGGCCACGTACTGATAGGCGTCCTTCGCCTTCTGCACCTGCTGCGTCTTCTCGTAGCATTCGCCCAGCCCGAAGAATGCGCGGGCGATCCAGACGCCGGCGGCCGGATACACGTATTTCACGCGCATGTAGGCGATCACGGCATCCTTGTAGTTGCCTTCGCTCTGCAGCGACAAGCCGATGCCGTACTGCGCTTCGGCCGCAAGCTCGTCGCTGCGATTGGCCGCAACGGTGCGGAAGTAGCGCGCGGCACTCTGCGCGCGGCCTGCCGTCTGCTCGGCCCAGGCAAGCGCAAGGCGGCTGCGGTCGGCCGCGGCGCTCTTCGGATACCGCGCCACGACGCTCTCCCACTGCTTCAGCGCGGCCGGCTGCTGCCCGGACTGCTTCATGGCGAGTCCCAGTTGATACGACGCCTCGGGCGCCTCGTCCGATTTCGGATAGCGCTCGATGAGCTGCGCGAACGCCCGGCCCGCGGCGTCATACTGCTTCATCTGCATCCCGATCGAGCCCGATTCGAACAGCGCGCCGCTTGCCACCGATGAGGAGGCAAATTTCTCCGTCACGGTCCGGTACTCCTCGAGCGCGGCCTGCGTGTTCTGCTGCGCGGCATGCGACTTGCCGAGCCAGTAGTGCGCCGAGGCCGCAAGCGGACTCGAGGGATAGCGCGCGATGAACTGCCGGTACGACTCGATTGCCCGCGCGTAATTTTTCTCTCCGTAATAGAGCTCGCCTTTTTTCAGGAGCAGATCATCGGCCGACTTCGAGCCCGGATGCGAGGCGACGAAATCGTCGATCACGCGCGCCGCCTCGTCCGTCTTGCCCAGAAGCGAGAAGCAATACTGCATGCCGTTGACGGCGTCGCCTGCCACGGGCGACTGCGGATATTTTTCGACCACCGTGCGGTAGGCATTGATCGCGTCCTGATAGCGTTCGAGATTGTAATAGGCGTCGCCGATCGAATAATACGCGCGCGGCACATACTCGCTTCCCGAAAAATCCGCAATGAGCGTCCGGAATTCCGCGACGGCGCGTTCGTACTTCTTCTGCTGGAAGTAGAGCAGTCCCATGCCGTACTGCGCGTCGTCGGCATACTGCGATTTCGGATAGCGGCGGATGAGCTCATGGAACGCATCGGCGCCTTCCGATTCCGATCCCGCGCGGTAGAGCGACTGTCCGAGCTGGTAATACGCGTAGTCGATCTCGGGATTGGCCGCATACTCCCTGATGGCCGCGCGATAGGCCGAGGCGGCCTTCTGAAATTCCTTTTGCGCATAACAGGCATCGCCCAGCCTCAAGCGGCTGTCGAAGGCGAAACGCCCGGCCGCACCGCTTTTAATCAGCCGTTCGAACGATCCCTCGGCAAGCGCGTACTTGCCGGTCTTCAGCTGCGTCCATGCGAGCCCGTACTGGGCATCGACGATCTTCTCATGCTTCGGATACTTTCGCACATATTGCGAATAGAAGCGCTCGGCTTCATTGAGCCTGCCTGCCTGGAAATAGCTTTCGGCCGCCCAGAACACGCCGTCGGCATATTTCGGATGCGCCGCATACTGGTCTGTGAACCGGTCGAAGAGTTTGGCGGCATCATCGAACTTTTTGAGCTTGAAAAAAGCCCACGCCTGCTGGAAGAGCACATCGCCCTTCAATGTGTCGTTGCCCGCGGCCTGCTTCTGCGCCGCCTTGAAGGCCTCGGCCGCGGCGTCGTAGTTCTTTTCGGCCAGGAGCGTCTCGCCGATCATGCGCTGTGCATCGGGGGCGGCGTCGCCCGAAGGATATTCCTTCACGGTCTTTCGGAAGAGTTCGAGCGCCTGCGCCGTCTTCTTCGCT
Source organism: Acidobacteriota bacterium (assembly GCA_050258555.1). Lineage (GTDB taxonomy): Bacteria > Bacteroidota > Ignavibacteria > UBA10030 > UBA8401 > CAISDA01. The sequence goes on from JBLMZA010000071.1 coordinate 56,126, forward strand.
TCGAAATAAATCATGCCCGCTTCATAGAGTCCGTTATCGGCCTCGTCGCCGCCGCGCGCTCCGACTTCGGCGTACACTTCGAGCGCCTGATCGGTTTTGCCGGCTAGCTGCAGCGTGCGGCCTTTGCGGAAGAGCGCCTTCTGCGCGATCTCATCGGTGCCTTTGGCGAGCTCTCCGAAGAGCTCGGCGGCGCGCTCGTACTGCTTCGTCTCTAAAAATGTCCATGCGTGCGAATACCGCGCCTCGCGCTCCAGCGCGTGTCCCGCATGACGCGCGATGAAGTCCTCATAGAGCGATCGGGCTTTCAGATAGTCCTCTTTGTTGAAATACGCCTCGGCGCGCAGAAACTCCGCGCGTGCGGCATCCGATGTGTCTGTCAGCGATGGAAGCGACTGATCGATGTGCCGGATGCACTCGTCGAATTTCCCGTCCTGGAAGAGGCACTCGGCGATGCGCACCGACGATGCCGAAGAAAGCGGACTCGACTTCTTCCCTTCCGTGATCTTTTTGTAGTAGCCGATCGCCTGGGCGAAATCCTTCTTCTGCTCCATCGCCCATCCGAGCGAATACGTGGCATAATCGGCGAGGCGGTTCGAGGGATAGCGCTCGGCGCTCATCGTATAGTAGCGCACGGCATCGGGGATGTTGTTCAGTTTCAAAAACGACTCGCCGATCCAATAGGCGGCTTCGCCGGCCGCATTGCCGTCGGCAGGATCGATCGTCTTATAATCGGCAATCGCCTCCTCATAGGCGCCGAGGCGGAAATGCATTTCACCGAGGCGCATGCGGGCATCGGCCGTGAGCTGATGGCGCGGGTAATCGCGGATGAAGCGCTGGTAGAGCGGAATGGCCGCGGCGTACTGCTGAAGGAAAAACTGGGATTCGGCCGAAAGGAACAGAGCGTCCGCCTGGCGGATGCTCATCGGATAGTCGGCGATGAATTTCTGCAGCTGCTCATAGGAGAGCTGGTAGAGCTTGTCCTGAAACAATCCATAGGCGAACGTGTAATCGTGCTCTTCCTGCAGGTCGCCTGCAGCCTGCTGCTGCGCGAAAAGGGGCGCCGAGACGAGCGCAAGCATCACCATCACGCCCGATGCCGCTTTCCGCACAACAGAGATCAACCGTAAAGTTTTCATACGCTCACACTGGAAAAAATTATTGCACCATACTGTTGGCAAACGAACAGCACCGGGATGCGTGACGTTCACGGGTGAACGTCACGCATCTCACATCCTCTTAGTGCTTGCCGCGCATACCGAGCGCGCGGTCGACCATCATCAGGGACACGGGCGCATCGCCCACCATCTTCAGCTGCTCGATCACATCCGAGGCGTTCTTCTCCTCTTCCACCTGCTCGTTCACGAACCACTGCAGCATGAACTGTGTCGGGTAATCGGCTTCCTTCACCGCCAGCTCATAGAGCCCGGTGATCATCGAGGTGACCTTCTTCTCATGCGCGAGCACCGCGTTGAAAAGCTCGACGGGCTTTCCGAATTCCGTAGCGGGCTGCTCGATCGCCTGCAGCACCACTTTGCCGCCGCGGCTGTGTATGTAGTCATACAGCTTCAGGGCATGCTCGTTTTCTTCCCGGTACTGAATCTTGAGCCAGCTTGCCATGCCCGGCAGATTCATCGATTCGCAGTACGCGGACATCGCAAGATAAAGATAGGACGAGGCAAGCTCGGCCTGGATCTGCTTGTTCAATGCTTGTTCAACTGTTGTAGAGAGCATTCTGTTTGTTCTCCTTCCGTCTGTGTTTGAATATGGATATGAGTGAAGAATATTCCGTGCGCTCAGCCGAGTATCGACTTGGCGCGCGCAAGCACATTCGCCGTCGTGAATCCGAAATGCTCATAGAGCGCCTGATACGGTCCCGAGAGTCCGAATCCCTGCATTCCGATCACCTCTCCCGCATCGCCGACATACTTGTGCCATCCCATGGGAGAGCCGGCTTCGATGGCGAGGCGCTTTTTCACCATCGGCGGAAGCACCGAGTCGCGATACTCCTTCGTCTGAGCTTCGAACAATTCCCACGAGGGCATGCTCACCACGCGCACCGACGCGCCTTCCTTCTTCAGCGCTTCATAGGCGCCGAGGGCAAATTGCAGTTCGGATCCGGTGCCGATCAGAATCAGCTCGGGCGTCTCGCTGGTCTGCGCCAGCACATAGGCGCCGCGCCGGACGCCTTCTGCCGGAGCATAGACGCTTCTGTCGATAAAGGGCAGCTTCTGGCGCGTGAGCGCCAATGCCACGGGACCCGTCCGATGCGTGAGCGCCGCGCGCCAGGCTTCGACTGTTTCACTTGCATCGGCCGGACGGATCACCGTGATATTCGGAATCGAACGCAAGGACGCCAATTGCTCGACCGGCTGATGCGTCGGACCGTCCTCGCCCAAGCCGATGCTGTCGTGCGTGAACACATAGATCGGCCGGATGCCCATGATCGCCGCCATGCGGATGGCCGGACGCATGTATTCCGAAAAAATGAGGAACGTGCCGCCGTAGGGAATCATGCCGGACGTGAGCGCGATGCCGTTCATGAGCGAGCCCATGCCGTGCTCGCGTACGCCGAAGCGGATGTAGCGTCCGCCGTAATTCGACGGCTGAAAATCCTGGAATTCCTTGATGCGCGTGTTGTTCGAGGGCGTGAGATCGGCCGAGCCGCCGATCATCGTCGGCAGATGCGGCGCAATGGCCGCAAGAACCTTGCCGGAAGCCTCGCGCGTGGCCATCGTTCCGTTCTCGCTCGTGAAGACCGGCAGCGCGTCGATCCACGCCGTGCCGAAGTTGCCGGCGCGCACGTCCGCGTACTCGCGCGCCAGATCGGGATATTCCTTCGCATACCGATCGAAGAGGGACTGCCAGTCGCGCTCGAGGCACTTGCCGTTTTCGATCGCCGTGCCGAATTGTTTTTTCACTTCATCGGGTATGAAGAACGATTTTTCCGGATCCCATCCGTACGCCTTCTTGGTAAGCGCCACTTCCTCTGTTCCGAGCGGAGAACCGTGCGAATCGGACGTGTCCTGCTTGTTCGGACTTCCGAAGCCGATGTGCGTCTTCACGCAGATGATCGAGGGCTTGTCCGTGACGGCCTTGGCTTCCGCGATGGCCTGGTTGATTGCGGCGATGTCGTTGCCGTCCGCGACCACGTGCACGTCCCAGCCGTAGCCTTCAAAGCGGCGGCGCGTATCGTCGGTGAACGACATGGTCGTCTTGCCGTCGATGCTGATGCCGTTGTCGTCGTAGAGATAGACGATGTTGCCGAGCTTCAGATGCCCGGCCAGCGACGCCGCCTCGTGCGAGATGCCTTCCATCAGGTCTCCGTCCGAGACGATCGCATAGATCATGTAATCGAAGAGCGCGTAACCGGGACGGTTATAGCGCGCGGCCAGATATTTTTGGGCGATGGCCATGCCGACGCCGTTGGCGAATCCCTGTCCGAGAGGACCGGTGGTGGTTTCGATGCCGCCTGTCATGCCGTATTCCGGATGTCCGGGCGTGCGGCTCTCGAACTGGCGGAAGTGCTTCAGATCATCGATCGAGAGGTCGTAGCCCGTCAGATGCAAAAGGCTGTAGAGCAGCATCGAGCCGTGCCCGGCCGAAAGCACGAAGCGGTCGCGGTTGGGCCACTGGGGCTGTTCGGGATTGAAGCGCAAATGGCGCATCCAGAGCGTGTACGCCATCGGCGCCGCCCCCATGGGCATGCCCGGATGGCCTGAATTCGCCTTCTGCACGCCGTCGATGGACAGCGTTCTGATCGTGGTGATACAGAGATCGTCGATGCGGGAATTCGGTTCGGAAGTGGACACGGTCGTTGCTCCTTGCTTAAAAAAATGGAAATACGTGATACAAATCTATTCTATCAAGATACTTATTTCACCGGTCAGATGAAAGAACGCCCCGTCTCAGATCGTCTCGACTTCCCCCTCCCTGATCCAGCCCACTTTGCCGTCGGCAAGGCGGATTTTCTTCCAGCCGTTGACCGTATCCATCATCTGGACCTTGACGCCGGTATGCAGCACGAACACGTCGTTCGATCCCGGATCGGGCGCGGATTTGATCGTGGAGACGTCGCTCATCACGATGCCGTAGGCGTTCGTCGAGGCGCGATAGGTATTGATGCCGTAGAATGCCGCCGAAACGAGGCACCAGAGCGTGGCGACAAGCCCGGCCAGAAGCGCGATGCGGCGGGCATTGAACGAGCGCGCATACATGAGCCAGGCGAAGCTCGCCAGCGCCAGAAGGAAGGAAATGTAGAGAAGCGCCAATTGCGTGCCGGGGGAAAACAATGCCAGGAGTCCCTCGGCCCAGCGATAGATGAAGAGCGTCGGAACGGGCTCGATCTTGTCGACGATCTTCAGGTTTGCATACTGAAGATTGAACTGGACGTCCTCGTCGTTCGGCGCAAGCTTATGCGCGCGCTCGTAGGCAAGGATCGCCTCGCCGAGCTTTCCGCTCCGGTAATAGGCGTTGCCGAGATTGAAATAGAGCTCGCTGTTTTCCAGTCCCGCATTGAGCACCGACTGGTACGCCTGTATAGCTTCGGGATATTTCTGCTCGAGGTAGAGCCGGTTGCCCTGATCGAAGAGCGCGCGCGCATCCTGCGCCTGGGCCGGAGAGGCCGCAAGCGCGCCGAGCATACAGAGGGAAAGAAGAACCTGCCTAGAGAGTGTCATTCGCCTTATTCCTGATAGTTACTTCAAAAACTCTTCCGCTTCCACAATAATAGCGCTGGCGTTGTCATACATCTTCCGCTTCTCGACCTGTTCGGCGCTTGCCGGCGCGTAGCGCGCGAATTCGCAGCTCTCGAGCGTCTCCTTGATGCGCGCGATCAGCTCCGGATTCATCCGCTTCTCTTCCAGGCGCTCGGTCACATTGTCGATCGACAACTCCGCGCGGTCGATGCCGAGCCGGTCGGCCACATACGTCCAGAGCGCGCGCGAGACTTCCGTGTAGAAGGCGTCCTGGTTCGATCCCGCCATGAGCACGCTCGCATTCTTCAGGCGCTTTGCGGCGATCTTCATCGCGCGGCGCGAGCGGAACGAGACGATATCGGCCGTGTCTCGCGCCGTCTTGCGCCGATACACCAGAAGGCCGATGAATGCCGCCAGGGGAAGTCCGACCAACACCGCCGCCATTGCCGCCGGAACCATGCCTTCGCCTCTGCGGTGGAACGAGCCTGCGGAGGATTTGATGAAGCGAATGTCCTGATTCAGTATCCGCACGTCCTCTTTCGACAAGCCGCCTGCGGCCGAGGCCGGTTCCGCCGAGCCTTTTTCGACATCGAGCGCGATCTCCTCGGTGCGCGCCGTCACGTACTGATTCTTTGCCGGATCGAAATAGGCGAATTCCAGAGGCGGAATCTTCTTTGCGCCGGGATAGCGCGGCACGATGAGCCATTCGAACGTCTTGCTGCCGCTGATCGTGGACCCGTTGCGATCGATCGACTCGGTCACCTTGGGATCGTATTTTTCGAAATCGTTCGGAAGCTTAATTTCCGGCGCTTCCAGAATCTTGATGTTGCCCGTGCCCGTGATGGTCGCCTTGAGCGACAAGGGCTCATTCGTCTTCACCGAGCGCTTGGCGATCGCGGACGAAAGCGTGAAGCGCCCCACGGCGCCCTTGAACGAGGGCGGCACATCCGATTTCGGAAGCGGCAGCACGGTGATCTTCGTGGGCTGCGTCCTGATCGTCACATTCTGCGTGCGGGCGTTGCCCATAAAGGGATCGTTGAAGAAATCATCGAAGATGTCTCCCGAGCGGCGGCGCGTCTGCACCTGCACCTGGCAGGTGATCTCCAGCGGATTGATCTCGAGCGTGCCCGACTGCGTGGGAAACAGCGCGGTCGTCTTCATGACGCCGACTCTGTACTGCTTGCCGTTCACGGTTTCGTTCGTCAATTGGATCTGCTGCGGCGTGGCCAGATCCTCGCCCCAGAAGCCGGTCATGGTCGGCAGCTTGTTGATCGTATAGTTGATGATGTTGACGCGCGTGTAGATCTTGTATGTCACAGAAATCTGCTCGCCCTGCATCACCTTCGAGCGGTCGACGATGGCCCGGATGAAGAGATTGTCGCCCGCCTGCACTTCCTCATCGGCCTGTCCGCCGGAGCGCGCGTTCTGTCGCTGGCTCGAGGCCGAGCCCTTCACGACGGTGAGCTGTATGGGCTGCGTATGCAGCGTCTTGCCGCCGGCTTCGACCGACGCCGCTCCGATCGTGAACGTGCCCGGCTCGCGCGCCTGAAGAATGTAGCCGTAGGAGACGGACGAGGAGACCGAGCCGTTGATGATCTGCATGCTCGTCGACTGGTTGGGACCCGAGAGGATCATGAACTTGGAGAGATCGGGCAGTTTCAGGTTCTTGCCGCCGCCGGCTCCCCCGCCGTTCATCGTGAATTCGAGCGTGAACTGCTCGTTTGTCGCCACGGGATTCCGGTCCACCGTCGCCGTGAACGACTGCGCCCATGCGATGCCGGCCGAGAGCCATGCGGACAGAAACACAAAAAGGGCACGCCGAAGGGCTATGCCTGATGACTGCATTGTCGTCATAGTGTTCATTCTAAATTGTGGGGCGAAGCGACGCTTCGCCCCTGCTTCAACTTCGTCGTTCCTGTTACCAGTCTTTTTCCACATTGGCGCGCACGGGCGCCTTCTTGCGCAGTTTCTTCTGCGTGTTCTTTTCCTCATTTCTCAGCGCCTCGAGAATGCGCGCTTCCTCTTCCTTCGACATGCGCCGCTCCTGCTGCTGCGCCTGCTGCTGTTGCTGCTGTTTTTGCTGATTCTGCTGCTGTTGCTGCTGCTGTTGCTTATTCTGCTGATCCTTCTTCTGCTGGTCCTTGTTATCCTTTTTCTGCTGCTGATTCTGCTGTTGCTGCTGTTGTTGCTGCTGCTTGAGCATCTCGAGCGCGTAGGCGAGGTTGTAGCGCGTATCGGCATCCGAGGGATTCAATTTCAGCGCCTGCTTGTAGGCTTCGATGCCCTCGGCGAACTGCTTCGATTCCACATGCGCATTGCCGATATTGTGCCAGGCCTGCGCCTTCACCTTCTGATCGTTCGTCTTTCCCGCGGCCTCCTGAAAGCTCTTGATCGCCTCGTCGTAGCGCTGCTGCTTGGCCAGCGCGTCGCCGAGATTGAAGAGCGAATGCATCGACTCCTTGTCCTTCTCGAGTCCCTTGCGGTACTCGGCTTCGGCGTCCGAATACTTCTTTTCCTTGTAGAGCGAATTGCCCTCGTTCACGAGCGAACGCACGGACTGCGCCCCGGCGTCCGATGCGCCGCACAGAAGCGCAAGCGCGGCAATGCTGAGTTGAATGCGGAATTTCATCATCGTTGTCTTTCTATGGCCGTTATTGCAGGCGCTTGAACGGATTGATCTTCTCGAGCCACGGCACTTTCCTGTCCGTCATCATCGCCTCGACGGCCAGGGCAATGATGCCGAACAGCAGAAAATACTGGAATTTGTCTTCAAAGTCGGTAAAGCGCTTCGTGCCGAATTCCCTCTTCTGCAGCGCATTGATGTTGTTATAAATCTCATCGAGCTCGTTCTGCGAATTGCTGGCGCGGTAGTATTTTCCGTTGCCGATGCCGGCAAGCTTCTGAAGTCCCGCCTCGTCGAGCTTCGTCAGCACGGGATTGCCCGAGCGGTCGCGCTTGAAGTCCTGCGCCCGGCCCTGCGCGTCATAGAGCGGAATCATCGCCCCTTCGGGCGAGCCCATGCCAATCGTGTAGATGAGCACGCCTTTTTTGGCGGCGTCTTCGGCCTGGCCTGCCGCGTCGCCCTCGGTATTTTCTCCGTCTGTGATGATGACGAGCACCTTCGCCGTCGGATCATCCATGTTGAACGAGCGCATGGCCTGATCGATCGCCTGCCCGATCGCCGTGCCGGGGTTCGGGACAGATTCCACATCGACCGCATCCAGAAACAAATTGGCCGCGCTGTAGTCGGTCGTCAATGGAAACTGCGTATAGGCTTCGCCCGAAAAGACGATCAGCCCGATCCGGTCTCCGGCCAGCCG
>JBLMZA010000072.1:0-44090 GCA_050258555.1 Acidobacteriota bacterium
AGCGACGTCATGGGGTCCTCGTTTTCGTGCCTCGTCCGGACCGAAAGGATGCCGATGATCGACGCGAGGATGCCGAACGCGCGCGCGACAAGGGGGAAAAGGAGGACCGAGACGGCGGTGATGCCCTGAGTCGAAAAGAGGGCGGTGTTTTCCCGGTAGAGACCCGCAGCCAGAATCATCGCGCCGATGTTTTCGGCGGCCGTCGATTCGAACAGGTCCGCGCCGCGGCCCGCGCAGTCACCCACATTGTCTCCGACGAGATCGGCGATCACGGCCGGGTTGCGCGGATCGTCCTCGGGGATTCCCGCTTCGACCTTGCCAACAAGATCTGCGCCGACATCCGCGCCCTTCGTATAGATGCCTCCGCCCAGCTGCGCAAACAGCGCCACGAAGCTCGCGCCGAATCCGTATCCGACGATCAGCAGGGGGATCTTGTTCGTGTCGGGAACGACATTCAGCGAGTCGACCAGCGTGAAGAGTCCGGCCACGCCTACGAGGCTCATCGCCACCACGAAGAATCCAGAGACGGCGCCGCCGCGAAGGGCGATCTGCAGCGCATCGTTCATCGAACGCGTCGCGCCCGAGGCGCAGCGGATATTCGAACGGATGGAGATCCACATGCCCATGTAGCCGGCGGCGACCGAGCAGAGCGCGCCGAAGATGAAGGAAAGCGTCGTCCACAGGGCGAGCATTCCGCGAGACGCCGGATCGTTCGCCGTGGGTGTGCGCACAAACGCATACAGCAGATAGATCAACAACGCGAGAACCACAGCGAGCGTGATGATGGTGCCGTACTGACGGCGGAGGAACGCTTCGGCGCCCACTTTGATGGCGTCCGAAATCTCGCGCATCGCCGATGTGCCGGTATCACGTTTGAGAATATTGCCGATGAGGTAGAGGGCGAAGAGCAGACCGAGCACACTGATGCCGAGAACGAGCGCTAGTTCCATACACAGATCCCTTTCACGTGAATGATGAATGAATTATCCGCTTACCTGTTGCAACAAATCGAACACTGACGAATAATTTTTCCACAGCACATGGATGCGTCGGAGCACTTTCTCGGTAGGGGAAAACAAGGCGGGTCCCCTGTGAATCATGATACAACTTTTTTTACTTTAATTCAAAGCGGAAGAAGGAGTGAGACGGGAAAAATATATTCCCGACAGAAGCACGAACGCCGAGAGCAGATAGGGGATGGCCGGGTGGATCTCGAAGAGCGCCCCGGCAGCCATCGGCACCAACGCCATGCACACGGACATGAGCGAGGAAAGAATGCCGAGCGTTTCGCCTTTCATCGTCGCGTCGGCCGCACCGGCCGTACGGCTGGTGATGGCTGTGCGGAGGATGCCCTGCCCGGTGCCGAGCAGAGGAAGGGCAAGGATGAAGAGCCATTCCTGCATCGATCCGATCATCACGACCGCAACGGCGAGCATGGCGAACATGATCACTTCAAGCCGGGCATCGGTGAAGTTCGGAAGCCAGAACCGTTTCAGAAGCGCCCCCTGGTTGACAGCGATCACGATGCCCATGAACGTAAAGAGCATGCCGGTCGTGAACGAGGTAAAGCCGAAGACGCGCTGCGAGAAGAGCGCAAAAATCGACTGCGAGATCACCTGCGCCACCGCAAAGGCGATCCATGTGAGCAGCATGGGATGGAGGGACTTTGCCCGCACGGCCCTGACGAGCGGCGAGAAGGGATGGTACGGGATTTTCTCCGTGCTGCGGTTGAAGTTCGTTTCGGGCAGCGTGAAGTATGCGACGATCACATTGAGCGCCGCCAGCCCCCCTGCAAAATAGAAGGGCGTCGCATGTGAGAAGCGGCTGAGCGTGCCGCCGATGATGGGACCGAGCGTGAAGCCGATGCCGAATGCCGCGCCGAGGAGTCCGATGTTGGCCGTGCGGTCCTTTTCATCCTTCGACAAATCGATCAGATAACTCTGTGCGATGGAGAAGTTTCCGGCCGCAAGCCCGTCGATGATGCGGCCGAGGAACAGCATCCACAGCACATGGGCGCTTGCGAACACGAACCAGCCGACGGCGGTCGATGCGATGCTGAAGAGCAGGATGGGGCGGCGTCCGATGCGGTCCGAGAGCGCGCCGAGAAACGGACTGCTGAGGAACGAGCAGAACGAATACGCCGCAAAGAGCACGGTCACCGTGAATGCCGAGGCGCCGAACTCCGAAACATAAAAAGGGAGGATGGGAATGACGATGCCGAATCCGATCACGTCGACAAGCACCGTCAGCAATATGATCAGTTTTTCTTTTCTCATCTCGTCGTCAGTTTCAGCGCATGTTTCAGCAGGACCTCGAGCGAAACGGACGTGCCGCGCAGATCGTTGAGCGCAGCCGCCACCATCGATTCGGAACGGTCGCGCGTGTAGCCGAGCGACATCATCGCCGCGATCGCATCGGCGCGCATGCCGCCGCCCGCCGCTCCGGGGGAAACGGAAGCCGAGGAGGAGACGTCCAGGCGCCCGATCTTGTCGCGCAGTTCGAGCAGCATGCGCTCGGCCGTCTTCTTTCCGATGCCCGGCAGCGACGTGAGTCCGGCCGTGTTGCCTTCGGCGATCATGACCGTAAAGTCGCGCGGCTGTGTGCCGGAGAGTATCGTCTGGGCCGTCTTCGGACCGATGCCCGTGATCGAGATGAGCATGCGGAAGACGTCCCGTTCGCTTTCGGTCGCGAAGCCGAAGAGCTGCTGGTTGTCCTCCCGGATGTGATGATGCGTCAGGATCGTGACGGATTTCTGTTCGTCGGGAAGCTTTTCATACGTGGCGAGCGAGATGCTCACGGCATAGCCCACGCCGTTGACATCGACGACGATTTCCGTCGGCGCTTTCTTTGCAAGGATTCCGGTCAGTTGGACGATCATAGCAATATTTTCTTTAGGCAATCATTATTGACGCCTGGTGATCACGCGTTCGGGATGCGCCGCAATGTACGACTCCCAGCTCGTGTGCCCGGTGCGCGGAGAGCCGATCCGGTTGGCATGCGTTATGGCCGCCGCCAGCGCATCCGACACATCGAGCGCGTCGGGAGCGGTCCTGAGCCGCAGCATCTTCATCACCATGAACTGCACCTGTTCCTTCGTCGCCGCGCCGTTTCCGGTCACGGCGCGCTTGATCTCGCGCGGCGCGTACTCCGACAGGGGTATCCCCGAATTGGCGGCGGTAAGCATCGCCACGCCGCGCGCCTGGCCGATCTTCAGAGAGGACTGGATGTTCTTTCCGTAGAACGCGGTTTCAAGCGCGAATTCGTCGGGATGCGTCCGGGCGATCACTCCGCACAGCGCGTCGTACATCGCCTTGAGGCGAAGCGGCATGGGATCCTTCTGCGCGTTCACGACGGCTCCGCATTCAATCATGCGCAGCTGCGTGCCTTGCCGTTCCACAACACCGAAACCGGTCACCAGCGTGCCCGGGTCCACACCGAGAATGATCATGGTCAGGACCCGAACGATGCGAGCAGCTTTTCGTCGATGTCGAAGTTGGCATAGACGTGCTGCGTATCGTCATGCTCTTCGAGCGCTTCCACAAGCTTCAGCACTTTTTCCGCTTCGTTTCCTTCCACCTTCACGGTGGTTTCGGGCACCATGTTCAGTTCGGCATCGTCGATCTTGATGTTCGCCGTTTCGAGCGCCTTCTTGACCGTCTCGAAGGACTCGATGGAGGTCACGATCTCGAACATGTCTCCGTCCGTCGTCAGATCGTCCGCGCCGGCATCGAGCACGACCGCGAGCACGTCATCCTCGTTCAGTCCTGTTTTCGGAACGCGGATGCTGCCTTTCTTGTGGAACATGTAGGCGACCGATCCGGCGGAGCCGAGCTTTCCGCCGTTGCGCTCGAGGATGTGGCGCAATTCCGCGATGGCGCGGTTCTTGTTGTCGGTCACGCACTCGATGATGATCGCCGTGCCGCCGGGCCCGTATGCCTCGTATGTGATCTCCTCATACGAGACGCCGGGAAGCTCTCCCGTGCCTTTCTGGATGGCGCGCTTGATGTTGTCGGCCGGCATGTTCGCCGCTTTGCCCTTGTCGACAGCGAGACGGAGCCGGGGATTGCCCGCGGGATCACCGCCGCCGGCTTTCGCCGCAATGGTGATTTCCTTGATGAGCTGCGTGAACAGCTTTCCGCGGCGGGCATCGGTGACGGCTTTTTTCCGCTTGATCGTCGCCCATTTGGAATGTCCGGACATAGTGATGTACTCCTTGCGATTAATGTGGTTCTGATACGGTTCCTGTCTATTTCGCCGCGGCCGGCGCCTCCTGCGAGGGAAGCTCGGACTGGCGCAGATCCTTCAACTTGAGCTGGGGCACCGCAACGCCCGAGAAGTCATTTTCATCGATCGAGAAGACGATGTCGTAATATTTCCTGCCCGGTTCGATGCGCGGGCGCAGATAATCGAGGCCGAATCCGATGCAGTCGAAGATTGCGCCGTTGCGCTTCACCTTCAGGCGGAGATGGTTCTTGCCGACGATTCTCGGCACCGATGCGATCTCGACTTTGCGCGCGACGAAGACCGGGCGCATGTTCTTCGGACCGAACGGGGCGAACTGCTTGAGCACGCGCATGTATTTCGGCGTGAGCTCCGTGAGATCGATCTCGGCGTCGATGGAAATTTCGGGAGTGAGAATTTCCTCGGTCAGCAGTTCCTTCACCACCGCATTGAACGCTTCCTTGAACTCGTCAAGCCGGTCGATCGCCACCGAAAGTCCCGCGGCGTATTTATGTCCGCCGAACTGCAGCAGCTTGTCCTCGACGCGCTTGAGCGCCTGATGAATGTTGAAGCCGGCGATGCTGCGCGCCGATCCCTTGGCCACGCCGTCGACGGTCGTCATCATGATGGCGGGGCGGTAGTATTTTTCGACCATGCGCGATGCCACGATGCCGATGACGCCCGGATGCCACTGTTCCTGATGAAGGATGATCGCGCCGTCCGTGTCGACCTGCAGGTAGGCGTCGACCAGCTGCTGCGCATTCAGGAACACGTCCTCGTCGATCTTCCGGCGGGTGAGATTTTCCTCTTCGAGCACGCGGGCCATCTGCTGCGCTGCGGCGTAATCTGTGGAGATAAGCATCTCGACGGCGCGCTTGGCGTCGCCGAGCCGTCCCACGGCATTGATGCGCGGAGCCAGTCCGAAGACGATCTGTCCGGTCTGCACCGAGCCCACGTGGAGTCCGGCTCCTTCGACAAGCGCGCGGATGCCGGGGCGGGGATTTTCGTTGATGCGATCGAGGCCGAACTTGACCAGGATGCGGTTTTCCGAAATCAGCGGCACGATGTCGGCGGTCGTGGCAAGCGCCACGTAATCGGTGTACTGGAAGATCATCGATTCGTTGCCGAGCGTGCGCGCGATCGCCTGGATGAATTTGAATCCGACGCCGCATCCGCAGAGGTACTTGAAGGGATAATGGCAGCCGGGTTTCAGCGGATCGAGCACCGCGACGGCATCGGGAATCTCGTTCGAGGGCTCGTGATGGTCGCAGACGATCACTTCGACGCCGATGGATTTGGCATACTTGATCTGTTCGACGGCGGTGATGCCGCAGTCGACGGCCACCATGAGCGTGGCGCCGGCTGCCTTCGCCTGGTCGATGCCGAACGTCGTCACGCCGTAGCCTTCCTTGATGCGGTCGGGAATATAATAGGAGACATCGCAGCCGATGTCCACGAAGAACGAATAGAGCATGCCGGCGCTGTTCGTGCCGTCGACGTCGTAGTCGCCGTAGACGACCATGCGCTCTTTGGCGTCGCGCGCCTTGAGCAGTCGCGTGACGGCAAGATGCATTCCGTCCATGAGGAACGGATCGTAGAGCTGATCGAGAGAGGGGCGGAAGTAGAGCCGCGCTTTTTCAAACGTATCGATACCGCGGTTGACGAGCACCGACACGAGGGATGGGGCCAGCGTGAGTTCTTTGGCCAGTTGTTCTACAACGGGGAGCGGCGGCGGAGGGGCGGTTTTCCACCGGTATTCTTTTTTTGTTGTCATGCCTTCTCCATGGGAAACCGGCCCGTACAGAAGTACAGGCAGCGGCACCGCGTGAAAAAAAGCATCACCATCTCACGTGACGTCAATGCGTTCAGAACCGGCACATTCCGGAGCGGCCCGTCGATAAGCCGAATTTTGTCTGTCTCCGCCGGCATGCGCCCTGAAGCGCCCGCCGTGAAGAGAGGCAATCATTTCTCTGACCTCCGCATTGCTGCGGGGTTCAAGCGACCTACCCGTCCCGTCGCCGCGCATAGGGGTGCGCAGCATTGAGTGGGCATCTCTCTGCCTTCTCCCGTACACAGCGGAAGGCAACGGAACCTACATGGTCTTGCTCTCGGTGGGGTTTGTCATGCCGCATCCGTTACCGGATGCGCGGTGCGCTCTTACTTTAATCCCGCTTGATTGCAGGACGCACCTTTTCACCCTTATCCCGCACACAGCGGGACGGTATATTTTCTGTGACACTTTCCGTAGGATTGCTCCTCCCGGACGTTATCCGGCACCGTGCCCCTTCTCCGTGCATGGTTCGAACGAAGAGAAGAGAGTTCGGACTTTCCTCCTTAATTGACAAAACAACTAACGCGATTGCCTGACGTGCGCACGCCGGAAAATGCCGGCAGAACGCGTTGACGTCAGCGTGAGTATGAGAGATGATTGAATTAAAATTTCAGTGGTGCCGCCATGCCGACAGAGAGCAGGCGGCGTCTCGGCGCATGCGGGAACACGCGATGCGTGCTCATGCCGCGCGCCGGAAAATTTTTTGGCATCGGGGCCGGGCGGAACGCCTCAGCGGAAATCGATGCCTTCGTTTGCAAGCCGGTCCGCTTCCTTGTTCTGCGAGCGCGGCACATGCGCGATCGTGAAGCGGAACGGTGCCTGCTTCAGCAGTTCGCAGACGCGGGCGTAATGGACCTTCAGGCCCTCGTCCCGCACCTTGTATTCGCCTTTGATCTGCCTGACCATCAGTTCGCTGTCGGCGAAGACGTCGAGCGCTTTGCATGAAAGCGCGGCAGGGTGGGCGAGAATTTTTTCGATGCAGACGATCAGGGCGGTGTATTCGGCCTGATTGTTCGTCGTCTTGCCGAGGTAGCGCCGCTCCTCGATCAGGACGGCGCCGTCTTCGCTTTTTACGATCACTCCGATCCCCGCATCGCCCGGGTTTCCCCGCGATGCTCCGTCAGTCCATGCGCGAAGCCTCATGCGTTCACATCCACCGACTGGGCGAGCTGATCGGACACGATCATGCGTCCGCAATGCTGGCACACGTAGAGCCCGTCGTTCTTTCTGATTTCGATCAGATGCTGGGGAGGGATCTGGTTGCGGCACCCGCTGCAGCATTTGTTCTTCCAGATCACCGCCACGGCGACGATGCCGCGCGCATTGCGGATGCGGTCGTACTGGGCGATGTCATCGGCCGCGATCTGCGCGGCGACTTTTTCGCGTGCGGCGCGGAAACGGGATTCCTCCTCGTCCGTCGCCTCGGATACTTTTGCCAGATCCGATTCCTTCTCTGCGAGCTCCTCGTTCTTCTCGTTCAGCTTCAGCGTCAGTCCCTCGATGTCGAGCTTGGCGGCGCTCATGGTGTTCTCGAACGACTGGAATTGCGATTCGAGCGTGGCGACCGATTCTTCGGCGAATTCGATCTCCTTCGTGATGGCGTCGTATTCCTTGTTGTTGCGCACCTGATACTGCTGCGCCTTGTATTTCTGGAGTTTTTCCTTGAACTCGACCAAGTCTTCATCCGCCTTGTTGCGGTCTGCGACCGTTGCGTCGATCAGTTCGCGTTTCTGCTGTATGGATTCTTCGAGAGAGGCAACATCGTTGCGGAGCTGCCGGACGATTCCGGGCAGGTCTCCCTTTGATTCTTCGAGCTCATTCAGGTTCGCATCGATCATCTGCAGCGTATATAACAAACGAAGTCGTTCTTCCAAGTCTTTCTCCTTAGCATTCTGCGGAGCAGGCTGCTGCACACCGTACATCCGGCGGCCTGTCCCGTTTATCATTAACAAAAATGAATCGGGTTCGTAGTAATCTGTGTAACAAAAATTCTGTGGCGCGCACCTGCACGCCCGCCGATCGAGCGAAGCTGATCGGAAAGGGGGCCGAGCGCGATCCGTTCCGTTTCGTAATGTCCTGCATCGACGATGAGCAGATGCTCGGCGGCGTCCTGCATCGTGTGATATTTCAGATCCGCCGTCACGAAGGCGTCCGCACCGGCGCGCCGCGCATCGGCAATCAGGTCCGATCCCGATCCGCCGCAGACGGCCACGCGCGAGATCATCCTCTCAGCCGATCCGGCGTAGCGGATGCCCTCGCAGTGCAGCAGCCGCCTGACGCGCTTCAAGAATTGAGAGCCCCGGACCGGAACGCGCAGCGTGCCGACGGCGCCGAGCCCGTATTCCGTGTTCCGGTTTTCAAGCGGGTAGACGTCGTAGGCGACCTCCTCGTACGGGTGCGCCTCGATCATCGCGCGCACGACGCTGTCGATCTTCCAGCGCTCGGCCAGCATTTCAATGCGGACTTCCTGTGTCCGCTCCAGCTCCCCGACGCGGCCGATGAACGGCTGCGCATCGGCCATGCCTCTGAAGGTCCCGATGCCGTCGGTTCTGAAACTGCACTCGTCGTATTTCGTGAACATCCCGGCGCCCTTCCCGTGCATCGCCTCTGCCACCGCTTCGGCGTGGGAGGGAGGAACGAAGACCGCGATCTTTGCCAGGCTGTCGCGCTGGGGCGACAGGACGGAGACATCCGACAATTCCAGGCATGCGGCCAGCGCGAAACTGACGCCGGTCTTGACGCTGTCAAAATTCGTATGCGCCGCGTAGACGGCCACGCCGTGTTCAATCAGATAGAGCGCCAGGCGTCCCGCCGCGGTCTGCGACGTCACGGCCTTCAACGGCTGAAAGATCACCGGATGATGGGCGACGATCAGGTTCGCCTTCTTCCGGACCGCTTCGCGCGCCACCTCCATCGTCACGTCGAGCGCGACGAGGATGTTCGCGATCTCCGCATCATGCCGTCCGATGAGAAGCCCGATATTGTCGTTCTTCCATGCGGCACCCGGAGGGGTCGTCCGTTCGAACTCCTGCTGAAATTCTGCGATCGTCATCGGGTGTGCCGTCGTCGGAACGGTTCAAAAAAAATGTCCCGGCATTCTCGTCGGGACATTCTCAAAATAAACGGTGTTGTTTCACGGCAGAATTGTTGACAGTTCCGCAGCGTGATATGATTGTCAGCATCTTTGTCTTCACCGTTCGCATGCTCATTTGTTCATTCAATGATCAAAAATACGGAATACTCCGTTAAAAATCAATACCTTGACTTTGCACCCATTTTTTGGTATCATTTGTTTTGAATACGTATGCCACGACATAAAGAAAGCAGGTCGGAGTTCATCGAGTGATAACAGAATACGGCTATGATGTTTTTTTCACGATAACGGCACTGTGCATCGTGCTCATACTCGGTTCCTATTTTTTCGTTTCCCATATCGTCTTGAAGTCCGCAGTGATCGGTGTCGCGGGCCTGTTTTTTCTCTTCACCGCCTATTTCTTCAGAGACCCCGAGCGCATAGCGCCGTCGGGTGATCGTCTGATCCTCTCTCCGGCGGACGGCACGGTGATCAGCATTACCGAAGTGGATGAACAAACGTTTATACACGGAAAAGCAGTGCAGATCAGCATCTTCATGTCTCCGCTGAACGTCCACGTCAACCGGAATCCAGTCTCAGGCACCGTCCGGTACATGAGGCACATTCCCGGGGAATATTTCGCCGCGTTCGAAGAGAAGGCGTCACTGAAGAACGAGCAGACACACATCGGCATCGAGACTCCGTACGGCCGCGTCTTCTTCAAGCAGATCGCGGGATTCGTGGCGCGCCGGATCGTCTGTCCGCTCAAGGAAGGGGACAGCGTGGCGGCCGGGCGCCGCTTCGGCATGATCAAATTCGGATCGCGCGTCGACATCTTCGTCCCGGCATCCGCAACGATCAACGCAGCACTTCAACAAAAAACCGTCGCCGGCGAGACCGTGGTTGCGACGGTACACTGATTTCGCATGAGAATGAAAATTACACGCGCTGTTGTCCCGAGCCTCTTTACCGTGCTGAACATGTTCTGCGGCTTTCTCTCGATCGTTCAGTCGAGCGACGGACGGTTCGAGTCGGCCTCCTATTTCATCATCCTCGCCGGCGTGTTCGACTCACTGGACGGATTCATGGCCCGACTGACAAAGACGAGCAGCCAGTTCGGAGTCGAGATCGATTCGCTCTCCGATGTCGTCTCGTTCGGAGCCGCCCCGGCATTCATGGCCTACAAGATCCATCTCATCCAATGGGAGGGATACGGCCTCCTCATCAGCTCGCTCCTGCTGCTGCTCGGCGGCATCCGGCTCGCACGGTTCAACGTGCAGCTGGTCGGATTCGACAAGGATCATTTCACCGGACTTCCGATTCCCGCGAGCGCGATAGCCGTTATTGCATACGTGCTCACGTTCGGGCATCCGTCGTTCAACGCCGGCGAAGCCGGACGCCTTGTCCTGAGCGGAGCGGCTGCGCAGTGGTTCGCGCCCATGATCGTCGTGGTCTCGCTGCTCATGGTCAGCACGGTGAAATACGATACGCTTCCGAAATTCTCGAAGCGCGACATGAAGAAGCACCCCGTCAAGATCGGCGCGTTCGCGGCGGCGGCCGTGATCACGATCGTCTCGAAGGGCGCGATGCTCTTCTATCTGTTCATGGCGTTCATCGCCTACGGCATCATCCGCTACTGCGTGCTCTTCATCCGGCGCATGGCCGGCCCCGAAGAAGCCGGCGAAGAGCAGGAGGAAGCCGAAGAGGCGACCGGCTTCGATCTCTAAATTCAACCATCTTCAAGGAGCTTACGTGTATCAGGCACTCGTCACCATCACGCTTCGCACATCGATTCTCGACGTACAGGGAAAGGCAGTCGAACACGGCATTCACTCGCTCGGCATGACGAACGTCTCCAACGTCCGCATCGGCAAACACATCGAACTCACGATCGACGCTCCCGATGAAGCCGAAGCCTCGCGCATCACGGACGAAGCGTGCCGGCGGATTCTCGCCAACCAGGTGATGGAAGACTATACATACACCGTGAAGAAAGTGTAAGAAGACCATATGGGACGGACATCAACAATGAAATTCGGCGTCGTGGTTTTTCCGGGTTCGAACTGTGATCATGATGCGTATCACGCCGTGAAGCATGTGCTGAAGCAGGAGGCCGAATTCATCTGGCATAAGAGCGCGGACCTCGGCGATGCGGACGCGATCATCCTGCCGGGCGGATTCTCTTATGGAGATTATCTGCGGACCGGCGCCATTGCGCGGTTCTCGCCGGTGATGAAGGAAGTGGTGAAGTTCGCCGAGGCCGGAGGAACGGTGATCGGCATCTGCAACGGATTCCAGATCCTGCTCGAGGCCGGTCTGCTTCCGGGCGCCATGACGCGCAACCGCTCGCTGCAGTTTGTCTGCCGGCAGGTGCACCTGCGTGTCGAGAACGCACGCACGCGCTTCACGACCGAATGCGCCGAAGGCGACGTGCTCCGGATACCGGTCGCGCACGGCGAAGGCAATTATGTGGCGGACGAGGACACGCTCCGCCGGCTCCAGGACAACGGCCAGATCGTGTTCCGCTATTCGGATGCGGTCGGCACCGTCTCGGATGAAACGAATCCCAATGGCTCCCTGTTGAATATAGCGGGAATCACGAACGGGCAGGGCAATATCCTCGGCATGATGCCGCATCCGGAGCGGGCGGTGGACCCCGAACTCGGATCGACGGACGGAATGCGTATCTTCACGTCGATAATCAATTCAGTTGTATATAACGGCATTTCAGCATAAGAAAGGATCTATGTTATGGGCGGCATTGGAGCACCGGAAATCATCTTGATTGTGATCGTGTTTCTCGTCTTCTTCGGAGCGAAGAAAATCCCCGAACTCGCACAGGGTCTCGGCAAGGGCATCAAGGAATTCCGCAAGGGCATCAAGGATGTCCAGACCGATATCGAGACGGATTCGTCGACGGACCGGGAAAAGGATCTCGACAAGCGCGAACTCGAACTGCTCAAGCGCGAGCAGGAGCTTCGCAAGCGTCTTGAAGACAAATAAGACGACACGCCATGTTTGAGAATCTTGGATTTCAGGAGATCGCGCTGATCGCGATCGTCTTCATCGTGTTTTTCGGACCGAAGAAGATCCCCGAAGTGATGAACGGCATCGGCCGCGGCGTGCGTGAATTCCGCCGCGCGATGAACGAGGTGAAAAGCGAGATCTCGAATATCGCGGATCCGCCGTATGACCGCTCGACGGTGCACAAGGCGGAGCCAACCAGACACGAGGAACAATCTTCAACCGGCGCATGAACACACGCGAATCCTTCGACACATATCAGACACGACTTTCCGCGGGCGCCGAGACATGCGCCGCCCGCGTCCATTCGTACCTCACTTCGATCGATGAACGCGCACACCTGAACGCCTATATTTCCATCCTGCGCACCGAAGCGCTCGCACAGGCTGAAGAGGTCGACCGGAAAATCGCCGCCGGCACCGCCGGTCCGCTTGCGGGCATGGTCGTGGCCGTGAAGGATGTGCTGTGCATGAAAGGCACGCGCACGACATGCGCATCGAAGATCCTGGGAGAGCATGAAGCGGTGTACGATGCCACGGTGATCGGGCGCCTGAAGGCCGCCGACGCCGTCATCATCGGCAAGACCAACATGGACGAGTTCGCCATGGGCTCTTCCAACGAAAACTCCGCATACGGCCCGGTGAAGCATCCCCTGGACGAGTCGCGCGTTCCCGGAGGCTCGAGCGGAGGCTCCGCGGTGGCCGTGGCAGCCGGCATGGCTGACGCCTCGCTCGGCACCGATACGGGCGGATCGATCAGGCAGCCTGCGGGACTCTGCGGCGTGGCGGGCCTGAAGCCCACATACGGGCGCGTGTCGCGCTATGGTCTGATCGCCTACGCTTCGTCGTTCGATCAGATCGGTCCCTTCGCCAACTCCGTGCGCGATTGCGCGCGCATGCTGCAGGTGATCGCAGGACACGACGAAAAAGATTCGACATCCGCGCAGGTTCCCGTGCCCGACTATCTTGCCGCCATCACCGGCTCGGTGAGCGGCGTGAAGATCGGCATTCCCAAAGAATACTTCAACGGCGCGCTCGATCCCGAGATCCGCGAGGCGCTCATGAAGAGAGCCGCATTCCTGAAAGCGCACGGCGCGGAGATCATCGATGTCTCTCTGCCGCATACCGAATACACCATCCCCGCGTATTACATTCTGGCGACCGCCGAAGCATCCTCGAATCTTGCCCGCTTCGACGGCGCACGATACGGCTACCGCGCTGAGGGCGTGCGCGACCTCACAGACATGTACACGAAGACGCGCAGCGAAGGATTCGGTTCCGAGGTCAAGCGGCGCATCATGCTCGGCACATACGTGCTGTCGGCCGGGTATTATGACGCCTACTACAAGAAGGCGCAGCGCGTGCGGCGCCTCATACAGAATGATTTTCTTGAAGCGTTCAAAACGGTCGACTGCCTGCTCACGCCGATTTCTCCGACCACCGCCTTCCGGCTCGGCGAGAAAACGAGTGATCCGCTGCAGATGTATCTGAGCGATATCTATACCGTCTCGGCGAACCTTGCGGGCATCCCCGGCATCAGCGTGCCGGCCGGATCCGATTCGCGGGGACTGCCGATCGGACTGCAGCTGCTCGGCCGTCAGTTCGACGAGGCAACGCTGCTGAATGCGGCGGACTTCATCGAACGCTTCGAAGCATGATGCGATGCCGCCGGCATCGACGCTGCGCCGGCGCGTATGGATCCATGATTGTTGTTGCGGACACGAAGATCACAGTCGCTGTTATTCATTCACACAATCCTCCACACGTATGAGCATACTCGTCAATAAAAAAACGCGGTTGGTCGTGCAAGGCCTGACAGGCAGCGAGGGAACGTTTCACACATCGCAGATGCTTCAGTACGGAACAAATGTCGTTGCCGGCGTCACGCCGGGCAAGGGCGGGACATCGTATTCGGGAAACGAGCGCGACAAATTCACGATGCCGGTTCCCGTCTTCAACACGGTTGCCGATGCGGTGAAGCAGCAGGGCGCCGATACATCGGTCATTTTTGTTCCGGCGGCATTCGCGGCCGATGCGATCATGGAAGCTGCCGATGCGGGAATACGGCTCATCGTCTGCATCACCGAAGGCATTCCGGTCAGAGACATGGTGACCGCATACGATGCTCTGCAGCGCAAGAACGTCCGGCTCATCGGTCCGAACTGTCCGGGCATCATCACTCCGGGCGAATGCAAGATCGGCATCATGCCCGCCTTCATACACAAGCCGGGGCGCGTCGGCGTCATCTCGCGCAGCGGCACGCTCACATATGAATCCGTCTGGCAGCTGACCGAACGCGGCATCGGGCAGTCGACTTGCATCGGCATCGGAGGCGATCCGATCATCGGCACGCGCTTCGTCGATGCGCTGAGGCTGTTCAACGAAGACGAGAAGACCGACGGCATCATCATGATTGGTGAAATCGGCGGGACGGCCGAAGAGGAAGCCGCCGAATACATCCGCAAGAACGTCAAAAAACCCGTCGTCGGCTTCATCGCGGGACGCACGGCGCCTCCGGGCCGCCGCATGGGACACGCCGGGGCGATCATCTCGGGCGGCAAGGGAACCGCCGCCGAAAAGATGGAAGCGATGCGTGACGCCGGCATACACGTCTGCGAAAGCCCCGCCGAGCTCGGAGACATGATGGTGAAGGCGCTCGCGCGGAAATACAAAGGCCGGACGGCGGCCGCTGCCGGAGCGACGGCGAAGGCGAAGGCGAAGACGAAGCGCGCACCCGCGAAAAAGGCGGCGGTGAAAAAACCGATCAAGAAGAAAGCGGTGAAAAAAATCGCACGCAAAACGGCCGCCAAAAAAGCGGTCCGCAACATCAGAAAGAAAAAATAACCAACACACACCGAAACACACAGGAGAGAAGAACGCATGGCGATTGAACGCACACTCTGTATCATGAAACCCGATTGTGTACGGAAAAACCTTCAGGGAGAAGTCCTGGCCCGCATACAGAAAGCCGGATTCCGCGTGAAGGGGATGAAGCAGATACAGATGACGAAGAGAATGGCCGAAGGCTTTTATGCCATACACACCGGGAAACCCTTCTTCGAAGGGCTGGTCCAATTCATGACCTCGGGTCCCTGTGTGCCGGTGGCGCTGGAGAAAGAGAATGCCGTTGCCGATTACCGCGCGCTCATCGGCGCCACCGACCCGGCGAAAGCCGAACCGGGCACGGTCCGTCGCGATTTTGCCGACAGCGTGGGTGAAAACATCGTGCACGGTTCCGATTCTGCCGAAAATGGCGTGATCGAGGTGGCGTATTTCTTCTCGGAGAGCGAATTGTCGTAACCCTGCTCCGGCACCGCACACAGGATGCGTCAGTGAAGACGGAAACGCAGAGCGATCGACAAGGTCACTCTGCGTTTTTTTTCGTCGTCGGCGGCCGGTCAACTCCCACAACAATCGGACAGACGGATATGCTTCAACGCTGGAAAAAGCTTTCATCGGAACTCGTCGTGAAGAATCCCTGGTGGACGTACATGAAGGATACGTTCCGCATCCCGAGCGGACACGAGGGCGAGTATCACTATGTGCACACGAACGGATCGAGCATGATCATCCCCGTCACCGATGACGGGCGGATCATCCTCGTCAACCAGTACCGGTTCCTCTGCGATCGGGAGAGCCTCGAGCTTCCCTGCGGAGGGATCAAGGAAGGGAAGACCCCGGCCGAAATGGCAAAGATTGAGCTTGAAGAGGAGACCGGATTTACATGCAACACACTCGATTTTGCCGGTTCCTTCAACCCGTTTAACGGTGTGACAACAGAAAGCTGTTACGTCTTTGTGGCCCGCGCATTGAGTCCGGTCGATGTCGCACCCGATCCAACAGAGGAATTTGAAGTGCTGGCACTGACGCTTGGGGAGATCGAGGCGAAGACTGCCACGAACGAGATATGGGACGGGATGACGCTTGCGGCGTTGGCGCTGGGGCGGAAGATGCTGGGCGCGCAGTCGGAGCCGTTCAACTTAACATAATATTTCACCCTATCACTTCATATTACACCAGTCACGGAGGAACCGCCATGATACAGTATATTCCGTTCGCCAAAATGAGCGGAGCCGGAAACGACTTTGTCGTCATCGACAACCGACAGCAGCTGATTCTTCATCCGGATGCCGCGGCTCGGACGCTGTGCGATCGTCGCCTGGGCATCGGCGCCGACGGACTGCTGCTCGTCGAAAAGAGCACGCTGGCCGACTTCACGATGAAATACTACAATGCGGACGGGTCCTCGGGAGGCATGTGCGGCAACGGCGGACGCTGCATCGCAATGTTTGCATTCCGTGAGCACATCGCCGATCACCGGCTCATGCGCTTCGATGCGCTCGAGTATGTGTACCAGGCCGAAGTGACGGACGGCATGGTCATTCTGTCCATGAAGAATCCGGTTGATCTCAGACTGAACAAGCGCCTGAAAGTCAACGGGTTGGACGTGTGCTATCACTTCATCAATACCGGCACGGCGCATTGCGTCGTCCTGATGGATGAGAATCCTGGTTTGTTCGCGGCGGACTTCGAATCGGCGTCGATCAACGAGCTGGGGCGGGCGATCAGGCAGCATGCGGACTTTGCGCCGTTCGGGACGAACGTGAACTTCATCGACGTCCGGGATTCGGCCATCGTACAGCGGACGTATGAGCGCGGCGTCGAGGATGAGACGCTGGCATGCGGTACCGGATCGGTGGCATCGTCGATCATCGTGCATCTGCTGAGAGGCGTTGCGATGCCGGTGACCGTGCGCGTGCGAAGCGGAGAACTGCTGCGCATCGATTTCACCGAAGACGGCGCCACGAAGGGCATCACGAACGTCACATTGGAAGGCAGTGCGCGCATCGTGTATGAGGGAACGGTTGTGTACGACACCGAACGCGACACGGTCTGCTGAGGGCGGAGATTCCCGCGGATTCGCCCTTTATAATATTGCTGACATAATATATGTTATGTTAAGTTGATAACATCACGCATTCATGCGGCCGCTCGTCCCTCGCGACACATTCCCGGCCGAATGCGATCGCCCTCTTCCACCGCTTCCGTACATGACAACGCCGCATGGTGTGTGTTTCCACATACCATGCGGCGTTTCGTTTTTCATTGAAGTCCGACGCGCTTATTCCGCGCTCATCACGGCTTCATCCATGCGCCGGCCGATTTCGTTTTCGATCACCGCGCGCGCAGCATCCAGATCGATCGACACGCACTCTTCCACAACGCCCTGCGCCGTGCCTGTCACTGTCCCGAGCACGCTCTGCGGCACGCCGTGGCGCCGGCAGATTTCCGCAATTTCTTCGAGGCTCGACGGATCGGCCGATATCACGACACGCGACTGTTCTTCACCGAACAACGCCCGATCCATGCGCAGACCGGACTTCAGCCTGACAGTGAATCCCCGCGTGGCGCCGCTGCAGATGGCCGATTCGATCAGCGTCACAATGAGACCGCCGTCGGCCGCATCGTGCGCCGATTTGACCCGTCCCGCGTGTATGAGCTCCAGCAGGCACGCCTGGAGCCGCTTCTCGAATGCAAGATCAAACCACGGCGCATCCGCGCCGCATACGCCGTGTATAGCGGACAGATATTCGCTGCCGTTCAGGTCGCCGCGCTGTTCGCCCAGCAACAGGATCGCATCGCCCGCATCCTGAAACGCCGATGGCGTGATATGGGCCCGGTCCTCGATCAATCCGACCATCCCGATCACCGGCGTCGGATACACGGCCGCAGTCGGACTTTCGTTGTAAAAGCTCACGTTGCCGCCCGTCACGGGGGTTTCCAGCACGCGGCAGGCTTCACCCACTCCTGCAACCGCCTCGGCGAACTGCCAATACATTTCGGGCTTATACGGATTGCCGAAATTCAGACAATTCGTGATCGCCAGCGGCGTGCCGCCGGAACACACCACATTCCGGGCCGATTCGGCCACGGCGATCATCGCTCCCTTGCGCGGATTCAGATAGACGTAGCGGCCGTTGCAGTCGGTTTTCATCGACAGATACTTGGTCGTGCCCTTGATCTTCACGATCGCCGCGTCGCATCCGCCGTACGAGACCGTGTTCGTCCGGACCATCGAATCATACTGCTCATAGACCCAGCGCTTGCCGGCGATGTTCGGTGATTTCAAGAGCGCCATAATGACGGCTTCGTAATCCGACGGCTCGGGAATCGAGTTGATGTCGATCGACCGAACCTCTTTAAGATATTGCGGTTCCGCCGTTTCCCGAATGTAGACCGGAGCGCCGCCTCCGAGCACAAGCGTCTCGGCCGGGACCTCCGCTTTCAGCTCTCCATGATGGTAGATCTTCACGATGCCGTCGTCGGTCACCGTGCCGATGGCGACGCAGTGCAGATCCCATTTTGCGAACACCTCTTTAATCTTTTCCTCCATGCCCGGCTTCGACACCAGGAGCATGCGTTCCTGCGATTCGGAAAGCATGATCTCATAGGCGCTCATGCCCGATTCGCGGACCGGCACTTTGTCCAGATCGATCACCATGCCGGCATTGCCCTTGGCGCTCATTTCCATGGTTGAACAGGTGATGCCGGCGGCGCCCATATCCTGTATGCCGACCAGATACTCCCCGTGTATCACTTCGAGCGTGGCTTCAAGCAGCAGTTTTTCCGTGAACGGATCGCCCACCTGGACAGACGGCCGTTTCGCCTCGGACTTTTCGGAGATCTCTTCGGAAGCGAATGTCGCGCCGTGTATGCCGTCGCGTCCGGTCGAAGCCCCGACGATCATGACCGTATTTCCCTTGCCTTTCGCCACCGCAGAGGCGACCTGATGATGCTTCACGATGCCGACGCTCATGGCATTCACGAGCGGATTGGTCTGATAGCACGGATCGAAATACACCTCTCCCGCCACCGTCGGCACGCCGAAGCTGTTGCCGTAATCGCCGATGCCTTTCACAACGCCCTTGAAGAGAAATCGCGTGCGCGTATGATCGAGGCTTCCGAAGCGCAGCGAGTTCAAGCCTGCGATCGGACGCGCGCCCATCGTGAAGATGTCGCGCATGATGCCTCCCACGCCGGTCGCCGCGCCCTGATACGGTTCCACGGCCGACGGATGATTGTGGCTTTCAATCTTGAATGCCACCGCCATGCCGTCGCCGATATCGACGAGTCCGGCATTCTCCTCTCCGGCACCGACGAGCAGCCTGCCGCCGGAACGCGGGAGCGTCTTCAATTGGGCGATCGAATTCTTGTATGAACAGTGCTCGCTCCACATCACGGAGTAAATGCCGAGCTCCGTATATGAGGGCGTGCGCCCGAGAATCGATTCCACCTTCCGATATTCCGCTTCAGTCAATCCATGTTGAAGCGCTAATTCCAATGTGACTTGAGGTTCCTGTTTCATGCTCTTCCGATATTGTGCAAAGGGATCTGTGAGTAGCAAGAATTGTTCACTGCAATTCAACGACGGTGACGCCGGTGCCGCCTTCATTCCATTCACCGAGCTTGAACGATTTGACGCGCTTGTCCTCCCGCAAAAATTCATGGATGCGCTTGCGGAGCGCTCCCGTACCTTTGCCGTGGATGATATCGATGCGGTGAAGTCCGGCAATCACGGCGTCATCGAGAAACTTGTCGACCGTGTCGATGGCTTCATCTCCATACATGCCGCGGATATCCATCTCCATTGCGGAGGCCGGCTTCACGAAGTACGACGGAGATTCTTCGGCCGCCTGCTTGGCCGGAGCCGACGAACGCGTATGCGCAAGCTGACGGATGTTCACTTTCATCTTCACCGTATTGAAGGCGACGGTCAGATTCCCCTGCGCATCGGGACGCGTCATCACCTTGCCGGCCTGGCCGTTCGATGTGAGCAGCACGTCGTCGCCCACAAAAAAACCCATCTGCTTCTGCTGTGCGGCATCTTCCGCGGACTTCAATTGCTGAGCTTCGCCGTGGATCTGCCTGTCGATCTCGCCGATCTCCGATTTCCATTTCTTCACCGTCGTGCGCTCGCCGCTTTGGGCGCGGATCTCGCGCACCGCATTCTCGATCGCCGCGTTCGCCCGGTCGATGATCTCCTGCGCGTCCTGGAGGGCTTTGGCCTTCACTTCGCGCAGTTCCTTCTTCGATGCCGATAATTTGGTTTCATACTCGTCGCGAAGGTTCGCCGTGACAAGGCGTTCGGATGCCAACGCCTGACGCTCATTCTCGGCCTCCTGCGAACGCTGTTCGAGATCGAGCAGCAGCCGCTCGAGCTTCGACTGCTGTTCGCCCAGCATTGCCTGGGCATCCTTCAGCACCGTATCGGACATGCCGAGACGGCGTGCAATGACAAGCGCATAGCTGCTGCCGGGCACGCCCACCCGAAAACGGTAAGTCGGCTGCAGCGACGTCTGGTTGAACTCCATGGCGCCGTTCTGCATCCCGGGCGTTTCATGCGCGAATGCCTTCAGCGCGCCGTGATGCGTCGTGGCGATCGTCTTCGCGCCGCTTTCAGTGAGTGCGCGCAGAAGCGCCGCGGCAATCGCCCCGCCTTCGGTCGGATCCGTTCCGGCGCCGATTTCATCGATCAGCACCAGGCTTCCTTCCTTTGCACCTTCGACGATTTCCTTCAACTGCAGCATCTGCGAACTATACGTGCTCAGATCGTCTTCAATGGACTGGTTGTCGCCGATGTTGACAAAAATATTCCGGAAGACCGGGAACTCCGAATCGGCCGAGGCCGGAATATGGATTCCCGACTGCACCATCAATGCCAGCAGCCCGACGGTCTTCAACGCCACGGTCTTTCCGCCGGCATTGGGTCCGGTGATGAGAAGCGTATTGTAGGCCCCTCCCAATTCCAGATTCAGCGGCACCACCCCTTCCCTCCCGTGTTTCTGCATGAGAAGCGGATGCCGGCCATGTCGAATTACCAGCGAACTATTTTCTACCAAAAATGGCTTATTTCCTTTTATATCAATAGAATACTTTGCTTTTGCGTAAGTAAATTCTATGGTAGTAAGGAGCCTGACATTCTCCCGGATTTCCTGCTTCACTTCATTGATCTGCGCAGTCAGAGACCGGAGCACTTTTTCGATCTCCCGCTTTTCCTTGAAGTGGAGCTCCGAGATTTCGTTGTTAAGGGCGAGCGTTTCGGCCGGTTCGATGTAGACGGTGAGGCCGGTGGCCGAGGCGCTGTGTATGAAGCCGGGGACCATGTTCTTCCGTTCCGTCTTGATGGGAAGCACCATGCGCCCTTCGCGTGTCGTGATGATTTCCTCCTGCGCCATGCCCTGTTCTGAGACGTCGCGGAGAATTTTTTCGAGCCGCTTGCTCAATTGTCCGTGTATGGAGATGATCGCCTGCCGCACCGCGCGCAGTTCTTTGCTGGCGGAGTCCTTGACGGTTCCGTTCTCATCGATCGCCTGCGCGATATTGAACGTCAGGACCTTGTCCGTCCAGAGCTGATGCGTGATGGAGCTGAGTTCGGGATAATATTCGCGGCGTTTTTCGACGAACAGCTTGATGGCGTTGCCGGCGCGGAGCGTCGAGGCGATCTCGAGCAATTCCTGCGGGGAGAGAGTGTTGTTTTCGATTGCCGCCCGGTTCAGGGCAAGGCGGATGTCCTTGATGCCGTCGATCGGAAAGGCGGTTTCGGATTCGATCATTCTCTTGAGCTCCGACACCCGGTTGTGTTCGAGTGAGAGCTGCGCGAGATCATCGCTGGGGAGCAGGCGCTCGACGGCTTCCCGTCCCAGGTCCGAAGGCGCATAGTGTGCTATCTGATGAAGGATTTTCCGATAATCAAGCCGTTCACATCCTGCTTCAAATGCTGTCATTTACTTTTTCGTTTCTCCGGGTTTGCCGTGATCGGCAAACGCATTATACAAACGCTGATAAAAGTCTTCCATCTCGGGAAAGTATCCATAGGCCGCATCGTAGACGCGCGGGGCGATGTTCTTCACCGGGAGGTAGAGTTTCGACGATGCCTTCGTTTCTTCGGAGGGCATGCCGACATAGGCCGAAAGGATGATCAGGGCGAGGCTGACCGACAATGCCCCTTCCCCGATTCCAATGATCAGTCCGCCGAGATGGTTGAGGAATCCCTCGACCACATCGCGCACGAAGAGGCTGTAGAGCACGGCCTGTGCGAACATGATGCCGCCGATGATCGTGAAATAGGCGAAGAAAATCGCCACGCCGGACTTCAGGCCCAGCGGCACGAAGACCGATTCCGCAAAGGAGAAGCCGAACGTGACGGCGATGGCGATGGCCGCCACAAGAGCGATCAGGGAAAGGACTTTTTTCATCAGCCCCTTCTGCCAGCCGGCCAGTCCGAACAGTCCGGCCACAATGATGATGGTAATATCGAGTGCGCTCATGGGAGATCAGGAAAGTTTGGTCCGCACGATTTCGTTGATGATCTTGCCGTCCAGTTTGCCTTTGAGTTCCTTCATGACCAGCGGCATGACCTTTCCAAGGTCGCCGGGACCGGATGCGCCGGCCTGGGCGATGATGCCGGCGATCACCGTTTCGGCTTCCTCACGCGACATTTGCTTGGGCAAATATTCGGAAATGACGGCGACTTCGGCCGATTCCTTCTCCACCAGGTCCTGGCGGCCCGCCTTCTCGTACAGTTCGATCGATTCCTTGCGTTTCTTCACCGCATTCAGCAGCAGCGCCATTTCCTCATCGGCGGTCATTTCGCGGTTGAGGCCCTTCTTCTCGAATTCCAGGATCTGCGCGCGGACCATGCGCAGCGTCTCGGTGCGGTTCTTGTCTCCCGCCTTCATGGCGTTTTTCAAATCTTCGGATATTGTCTGTGACAGCGTCATGTCCATGTCCCTTTCCGGAATACACAGCGTCAAAATCATCGGGATTAACACATAAATATATTACAATACCGTCCGAAAAGCAATGAGGGATTTCCCGTGGAGTTGCATCTCCGGCGATTAGGGCGTATATTTCTTCGTCGTTTATCTTCCTAAAAGGACCACTACGCCTATGAAATGGATCAATACGGATCAGCTGCAGCGCTCGGACGCGGGATTTTCGGGACTGTATGTCGACTATCTGAATAATTACGAGCGCGTCGCGCGCTATTTCGCCGGCAACTATACGGCGGTTGCCGACTGGCAGCGGACCATCGAACAGGCCGTTGCCCGTCCTCTCGACCGCGCAACGCTCGTCCGCGTGCTCCATGAACAGAACCGCGCGCTGCACTGCAGCGTGCGCACGCTGGCAAACATCGATCTGCTGGACAATCACAACACGGTCGCCGTCGTCACCGGCCAGCAGCTGGGGCTGTTTTCCGGACCGCTCTACACGCTGTTCAAGACGATCACCACATTGAAGCTCGCCGAAAAGCTGTCGATCGACTTCCCTTCCTATCACTTCGTACCCGTCTTCTGGCTCGAGGGCGAAGATCACGATTTCGACGAGATCAATTCGGTGACCATACTGAACGCGCAGAATGAACTGCAGCAGTTCACGTACCTTGTGGGCGGACAGCCGTTCGACAGGAATCCGGGCGCCACAGGCGCCATCTGCATCGACGAAACGATCACCGCGCTGTTCGACTCGCTTGCAGCATCGCTCACGCACACCGAATACACCGACGGCGTTGTGGAACTGCTGCGCGGCTACTACAAGCCCGGCGCAACGCTCATGGAGGCCTTCGCGGGACTCATGCACCGCCTCTTCGAGGAAACAGGCCTCGTGCTGCTGAATGCGAACCATCCGGAACTGAAGCAGCTCATGAAGCCGGTCTTCCGCAGGGAAATCGAAACCGAATCGGACACATCGAAGCTGATCATCGAAAAAAGCGTGGAGCTCGAGGACCAGTATCACGCGCAGATCAAGCCGAAGCCGATCAATCTTTTCATGTTCCATAAGGGCGGGCGCTTCCCGCTCGAGCCCTCGGAACACGATTATTACCTGAAGGG
Organism: Acidobacteriota bacterium; assembly: GCA_050258555.1. Lineage (GTDB taxonomy): Bacteria > Bacteroidota > Ignavibacteria > UBA10030 > UBA8401 > CAISDA01. The sequence goes on from JBLMZA010000072.1 coordinate 24,040, forward strand.
AACACGCCAGCGCTACACGCGCGACGAACTGCTTTCGGCCATCGATGCGACGCCCGAAATGTTCTCTCCCAATGTGGCGCTGCGGCCCGTCTGCCAGGATATGATTCTGCCGACGGTGGCCTACATCGGAGGTCCCGGCGAGATCGCCTACTTTGCCCAGCTCAAGACGGTCTTCGAAAAATTCGGCGTGCCGATGCCCATCATCTATCCCCGGGCCACCGCGACTATTCTGGAAGAGAAGATCAATAAGGTGCTGGAAAAATACTCGCTTACCATGCCGGACCTCATGGGAGATCTCGATCTTGTGCTGCAGAAAATTTCGGAGCAGGTTGCGGAAGTCAAGGTCGAAGACTTATTCTCGACCATGAATGCGAAGATCCATGCGGCGCTGGTCGAGGGAAGCTTCGGCATACAGCAGATCGATCCGACGCTCAAGCCGGTGATCGATTCGACGATGCAGAAGTTCGAACAGCATCTCAAGGGCGTGAAGGAAAAGACGCAGAAGGCGCAGCAGCAGAAGCAGGAAGTCTCCTTGAAGCAGATCCGGAAGGCGGCATCGACGCTGTTCCCGAACGAGAATTTTCAGGAACGGGAGTTCACCGTGCTGCAGTTCATGAACAAGTACGGAATTGATTTTATGAAGTGGCTGATGTCCGAACTGGTGATCGATCGGTTCGAGCATCAGGTGCTGCAGTTGTGAATCACAGCACCAGCTCCGTTTCCTTGTCGAAGAAATGCGCGTGTTCCATTTCGAAGGCGAACGACATGGGCTGCATCGGCTTCGGCGCCTCGGCGGCATGAATGCGCGCAACGTACTGCTGAGACGACGGCGTCGTGAAATATACGAAGATCTCGTTGCCCATCGGCTCGACCACTTCGACATTCAGCGTGACGGCATCGGAGGGGGTTCGCTTTCCCGCGGACTCCCCGGTGCGCGCATCGAGAATGTGCTCGGGACGGATTCCCATCCAGATCTCCTTGCCGATCTTCTCCTTCACCGCCGGTTCCTTCGATGCAGGAATCGCAAGCGACAGCGGCGAATTCTTCTCGCAGAACCGGAGCCCGTTATCCCGGACGATCGTGCCTTCGAAAAAATTCATGGCGGGACTTCCGATGAAGCCCGCCACAAACTTGTTCACCGGACGGTTGTAGAGATTCAGCGGCGTATCGGTCTGCTGCACGACGCCGTCCTTCATCACCACGATGCGGTCGCCCATCGTCATGGCTTCGGTCTGGTCGTGCGTCACATAGATCATTGTTGCTTCCAGGCGGTGATGCAGTTTTGAAATCTCGGTGCGCATCTGCACGCGCAGCTTCGCATCCAGGTTGCTCAGCGGCTCATCGAACAGAAACACTTTCGGTTTCCGCACGATCGCCCGTCCCACCGCCACGCGCTGCCGCTGTCCGCCCGAGAGGGCTTTCGGCTTCCGGTCGAGATACTCGCCGATGCCCAGAATCTGCGCCGCTTCACGCACGCGCGCATCGATCTCCGCCTTCGGAAATTTTCTCAGCTTGAGTCCGAACGCCATATTCTCATACACGGTCATATGCGGATACAGCGCATAATTCTGGAAGACCATGGCGATGTCCCGGTCCTTCGGAGCGACATCGTTGACAACGCGGCCGTCGATCGAAACGGTGCCGGAAGAGATTTCTTCGAGTCCGGCCACCATGCGCAGCGTCGTCGATTTGCCGCAGCCCGACGGGCCGACCAGGACGACAAATTCCTTGTCCCGTATCCCGATGGACACATCGCGGACCGCCGTGACGCCGCCTTCATAAATTTTCGAGACGTTTTCGAGCTGAACGCTTGCCATTGTCTACCCCGCTTTAGCGTGTCAATGATTGGAGAAGTTCCCAGAACCGGGGAAACGAAATATCCACGCAGCCGGCATCATCGACCGTCCCGCCGTCGTTCAACGCCAGCGACGCAACGCCGAAGGCCATCGCGATGCGGTGGTCGCCGAAGCTCGTGAATTCTGTGGAAGATACGATTCTTTTCGGTTCAAAAGCAAAGCCGTCATCATATTCTTCCACATCGATGCCGAGCGCCTTCAGATTCCGGCACACCGCCGCGATGCGGTCGCATTCCTTGCTTCGCAGTTCCCTGGCATCGCGCACTTCGAACACGCCCCGGGCGAATGCGCCGGCTACGGCGAGCACGGGAATCTCGTCGATGATATTCGGGATGATGCTCCCCTTCAGCGCCTGGGGCGCGCGGAGCTCCGAACTCCTGACCGTCACATCCCCGATCTCCTCCCCGCCGATCACGCGGCGGTTTTCGAGCGTGATGCGCCCTCCCATCTGCGTGAGCACATCGAGAAAGCCGATACGCGTGGGATTGAGTCCGATATTGCGGACGGTGATTTCGGCATCCTCGGCGATGAGTGCGGCAACGATAAAAAAGGCGGCGGAAGAAGGATCTCCCGGCACCATAAACGGTGCGGCCTCGATTTCTTTCCCGCCCTCGATGGAAATGACCGTCTCCGAGCCTTCACGGACAGGCTTCAGACCCAGCATCCGTTCGGTGTGATCGCGCGAAGGAGTCGCTTCAACCACCTGCGTTCTCCCCTCGGCAAAAAGTCCCGCCAGAAGAACGGCCGATTTCACCTGTGCGCTCGGAATGGGAAGCGCATAGCGTATGCCGCGAAGCGCCGCATCTGCCTGGAAATGCAACGGCGGCGTGCCCGCTTCGGATGCCTCGACGCGGGCGCCCATCTGGCGCAGAGGATCGACCACGCGCTTCATCGGGCGCTTCACCAGATACTGGTCGCCGGATATCGAGGAGGCGAATGTCTGGCCGGCCAGAATGCCGGACAGCAGCCGAATCGTCGTGCCCGAGTTGCCGGCATCAAGCATAGAAACCGGTTTTTTGAGAGAACGCAATCCCTTGCCTTGAATGAGGATGCGGTCTTTATCGAGAGTGATTCCCGCGCCGAGCGATTGCATGCATGTGACCGTACTCAATGGATCGGCCGCATGGAGAAATCCTGTGATTTCGGTCACTCCGGTGGCAAGCGAGCCGATCATGACGCTGCGGTGTGAGATGGATTTGTCGCCGGGCACGGCGACTTCGCCGCGGAGGGTTGGTGCGTATGCAAGAGTTCGCTTCATGGGGATTCTTTCATCCGGATACGACAATCCCCGCCTCTCGATGACTTGAGCGGGCGGGGATTATTTTGTGTGTCTCTTTAGGCGGGTTGAACGGGTGTTTCCTTCGCCTTTTCCTGTTCCTTCGCCTGCGCAACCATGACTGCCTTGCGGCTCAGGTTCAGACGGCCCTTGTCGTCGATTTCCATCAGCTTGACATCGAACTGATCGCCGACCTTGAAGTGATCGGCCACCTTTTCGACGCGCTTGGTATCGAGCTGCGAGACGTGAACAAGGCCTTCCTTACCGGGCAGGATTTCGACGAATGCGCCGAAGTCCATGATCTTCTTCACCGTGGCATGGTAGACCTTGCCGACTTCGGGCGAAGCGGTAATGGCTTCGATCAGTTCGATCGCCTTATTGCTCGACTCGACCGACGTGGCCGCGATGACGACCGATCCGTCGTCTTCGATGTTGATCTCCGCGCCGGAGGTCTGGACGATCGAGCGGATGTTCTTGCCGCCGGGTCCGATGACGGCGCCGATCATATCCACCGGGATCTTGATGGTGGTCAGGCGCGGCGCGTACTGGCTGATGTCGGTGCGCGGCTGCGCGATCACGGCGTTCATCTTGCCGAGAATATGCATGCGGCCTTCCTTCGCCTGGCCGAGCGCCGTTTCCATGATCTCGAGCGTGATGCCTTTGATCTTGATGTCCATCTGGAATGCCGTGATGCCTTCGGCCGTACCGCAGACCTTGAAGTCCATGTCGCCCAGATGATCCTCATTGCCGAGGATATCGGAGAGAACGGCGATGCGGTCGCCTTCCTTCACGAGTCCCATGGCGATGCCCGCAACGGGCTTCTTGAGCGGCACGCCGCCGTCGAAGAGTGCGAGCGTTCCGGCGCACACGGTCGCCATCGACGACGAACCGTTCGATTCGAGGATATCGGAAACGATGCGGACGGTATACGGGAATTCCTTTTCCGTCGGCATCAGGATCTTCAGCGCGCGTTCGGCGAGGTTTCCGTGTCCGACTTCGCGGCGTCCCGTCATCAGGCGGCCTGTTTCGCCCACGCTGAAGGGCGGGAAGTTGTAATGGAGCATGAACCGGCGCGGCAGCTGGGGATTGAGCCCGTCTGTCATCTGTTCGTCGCTCTTCGTGCCGAGTGTGGCCGTGGTAAGTGACTGCGTTTCACCGCGCGTGAAGAGCGCCGAGCCGTGCGTGCGCGGCAGGAGTCCGACTTCGATCGAGATCGGGCGGATCTGCGTGAGCGTGCGGCCGTCGAGGCGCTTCTTGTCGCGGAGAATCATCTCGCGCATCTCGACTTTTTCGATGTCATGGAGGATCTGGTGTATGGCCTTCTCCTGCTCGGGATATTTTTCGGCAAGAGCGGCCTGGACGTCGGCTTCGATCGCCTCGTTCGCCGCGGCGCGTTCTTCCTTCTTCAGCACGGTGGCGACCGTGGTGCGGATCCGCTGCTCTGCCAGCTGCTTCACATCGGCCAGCAGCACGGGATCGACCTCAACGGGCGTCAGCGCAACCTTCTGCACGCCGACAGCGGCGGCAAATTCGACCTGCAGCGCGCAGATCTGCTTGATCGCATCGTGTCCGAACTTCAGGGCGGCGAGCATATCCGTTTCGGAAATCTCTTTCGATTCGCCTTCGACCATCATGATCGAATCCAGCGTTCCGGCCACGGTGATGTCCATATCGCTCGACTCGAGCTCGCTGAACGTCGGATTGATGATCATTTCGCCGTTCACGCGGCCCACGCGCACTTCGGCGATCGGTCCGTCGAACGGAAGGTCGGAAACCATGAGCGCCGCCGAAGCCGCGCAGGCTCCCAGCACATCGGCATCGTTCTGCTGGTCGGAGGAGAACACGGTGACGATCAGCTGCGTTTCGCGGCGGAAACCGTCGGGGAACATCGGCCGGATGGGCCGGTCGATCAGACGCGCCGAGAGGATCTCCTTATCGGTCGGACGTCCTTCGCGTTTCAGGAACCCGCCGGGTATCTTTCCGGCCGCGGCCATCTTCTCGCGGAATTCGACCTGCAGCGGGAAATAATCGATTTCGTCCGCGCGGTCCTTCGTCGCCACGACGGTGGCAAGCACCATCGTATCGGCATATCGCGCCATGACGGCGCCATTCGCCTGCTTTGCGAACCGGCCTGTTTCGAACGACAGCGTATGCGCGCCGATTTTAATTTCTTTTGTTACCATGTTTTTTTTCTTCAGTGTCAGTAATGTTTTGAGCAAAATTGCTCACCCCACGCGAACAGATTATTTACGAATGTTCAATTCGGCGATAATCTTGCGGTACCGGTTGATATCCTTCTCCATCAGATAATCAAGCAGGCTGCGGCGCTTGCCGACCATGCGGAGCAGGCCGTGGCGCGAATGATGATCCTTCTTGTGCGAGGCGAAATGTTCCGCGAGCTCGTTGATGTTCTTCGTGAGAATGGCGATCTGAACCTCGGGCGTACCCGTATCTTTGTCGTTTTTGCCGAATTTCGAAATCAACTCCTGCTTCATCGCTTTGGTGATTGCCATAGGGGCTCCTTGATTGAAAGATTATTGAATGTTGTGTAAAATATTTTGAATCTGAACTTTGTCGTTGCCCATCTCCTCGACCAGTTCGCGGGGAGAGGAAAATTTCTTTTCATCACGCGTCCGCTCGATGCATTCGACGGTCAGCGTCTCGTCGTAGATGTCGGCGTCGAAGTCGAAGATGTTCACTTCGATCGTGCGCTCATGCGTTTCAAAAAACGTGGGCAGCACGCCCACGCTCATCATGCCGCCGAAGCGGCGTCCGCCGGAGACCGCCGTCACGGCATAGACGCCGATTTTCGGCACGGCCTTTCGCGCATCGTCGAGGATGATGTTGGCCGTCGGATAGCCGAGCGCCTTTCCGCGTCCGTGTCCGCGCACCACCGTGCCTGAGAAGGCATACCGGTAGCCGAGCATGCGGTTGGCCAGCGGCATTGCGCCTTCGGCAATCGCATGCCGGATGCGCGAGCTGCTCACCGATTCTCCGTCCACCTGCATCATCTTCACCGCCGAGACGGAGAAATTGTACTGGTTGCCGAGCGCGACGACGTCGTTCATGCCCGCTTCCCGGTCGCGGCCGAAGTGATGGTTGTAGCCTTCGATGACCTCTGTGACGCCGACGCCGTTGATGATATATTCCAGATAAAACTCGCGCGGCGTCTTGCGCGAAAACTCGTATGTGAACGGAACGGCGAACACGACGTCGACGCCGAGCGCTTCGATGCACTTCAGCTTTTCATCGAGCGTGGTGAGCATCGCGACGCGCTTCGTTCCGCCGCTGACGACTTCCTTCGGATGCGGCTCGAACGTCACGACGACGCTTCTGCCGCCCAGCGCCCGCGCACGCGCAACCGCTTCGCGCACGATTTCCTGATGCGCCGTATGGACTCCGTCGAAGGCTCCGATCGTAATCACCGAATTCTTGTCGTACCGGATCATATCAAGGCGATGAACGACTTCCATAGACTACCCGGCACTCGTATTGGTGATTTTCGATTCCAGCGTATGAAGCTCCTCGATGCGCAGCGCATCGTTCACATGATGCGTTCCGATGCGCGTGCGCCGCAGGCTCTGCAGATACGCGCCGCAGCCGAGCTTTGCACCGCATTCGTCGGCCACGGAACGGATGTAGGTTCCCTTCGAACAGACGATGCGGAATGTCACCAGCGGCAGAGCGATGTCCGTCACCTCGAGCTCCGAAATCGTCACCTCGCGCGGCTTGCGCTCGATCTCGCGTCCCTTGCGCGCATATTTGTACAACGGCTTGCCGTTATGCTTCACGGCCGAATACATCGGAGCCACCTGCTGCTGCGTTCCGATGAAGGACGCAAGCGCGCTTCGGATTTCATCCTCCGTCAGATGGCTGTACGGCCTGTGCTCGATCACCTCGGTCTCCGAATCGAAGCTCGGGGTCCGCGCGCCGAGCTCGATCGTCGCCACGTATTCCTTTTCCAGTCCCGAAAATTCGTCGATGATCTTCGTCTTTTTGCCCGTGCAGATGATCAGGAGTCCGGTCGCGTTCGGATCGAGCGTGCCCGCATGGCCGACTTTCTTCACGTTGAACGTGAGACGCACGCGGCTCACCACATCGAACGAGGTCCAGTTTGCAGGCTTGTCCACAAACAGGATCTCCCCCTCGTGAAAATCAAGAGACGATTTTATTGTCGCTGTTTCAATCATTCTTTTGCGCTGTCATCCTTCTCTTCGCCTCCGCCCTGTTCGTCATCTTCCTTCGGCGGCGGATCGTCCTTGTGGATCTTCTTGATGAGCTCTTCCAGGTGCTGCACGCGATCCAGCGTCGCGTCATGATAGAACTGCAGCGCCGGCAGATACTTCATCGAGACACGCGAGGCCATCTGCATGCGTATCTCCTTCTTCTGCGATTCGAGATGCTTCAGCGTCTTTTCCCGCACCTCGTCCGATCCGAAGATGCTGACGTACACCTTTGCCAGCCTCAGATCGGGCGTCATGCGCACTTCCGTCACCGTGGTGAATCCCAGTCCCGCGTCCGCGCTTGCGCGCGAAACGATCGAGCCGAGCTCATGCCGCAGCAGCGATGCCACTTTTTCCAGTCTCAACGCCACGATTCCGCCTCCTTGCTGATTCCGTGCATTACACAAGTTTCCGTTTGGTCTCGACCGTCTTGAACGCTTCGATCGTGTCGCCCGCCTTGATATCATTGAAGTTGTCGAGCCCGATACCGCACTCGAATCCGGTTTCGACTTCCTTCACGTCCTCCTTGAAGCGCTTGAGCGACGCGATGCCGCCTTCGAAGATCGAGATGCCGTCGCGGACCAGGCGCACGCGGTTGTTGCGGACGATCTTGCCGTCGGTCACATAACAGCCGGCGATCGTTCCAACCTTCGGCACCTTGAACGTCTCGCGGACCTCGACCGTGGCCGTGACTTCCTCGGTCAGAGTCGGCGCGAGCATGCCTTCGAGCGCATCTTTTAATTCGTTGATGGCGTTGTAGATGATGTTGTAGAGGCGAAGGTCGACCTTTTCCTTCTCCGCGAGCCGCCGGGCATTGAGATTCGGACGGACCTGGAAGCCGACAATGATCGCGTTCGATGCCGCAGCCAGCAGCACGTCGCTTTCAGAGATTGCGCCCACGCCCTTGTGGATGACGCGGATCTTGACCTCGTCCGTCGACAGCTTGAGCAGCGCGTCGGAAAGCGCTTCGACCGAACCGTCCACGTCGCCCTTGACGATGATGGAGAGTTCCTGGATCTTCTTGCCTGCCTGGATCTGTTCCGAAATATCGTCCAGTGTCACGAAGCGGATCTGGCGGAAGTCCTGTTCGCGCTTGAGCTGCTGGCGCTTGAGGCTGATCTCGCGGGCCTGACGGTCCGTTTCCATGACGATGAACTGATCGCCCGCCTGCGGAATGCCGTCGAAACCGAGCAGCTGCACCGGCGCAGACGGTCCGGCGGCGTCGAGCCTGTTGCCGCGCTCGTCATACATCGCCTTCACCTTGCCGTTGAAGATACCGGCCAGGAACGGATCGCCCACATGGAGCGTGCCCTTCTGAATCAGCACGGTGGCGAGAATGCCCTTGCCCTTGTCGAGCTGGGCTTCGACCACGGCGCCGCGCGCCAGGCGGTCGGGATTCGCCTTCATATCGAGCAGTTCGGCTTCGAGAAGGATCTTCTCGAGCAGCAGGTCCACGTTCTTTCCGGAACGCGCCGACACTTCGACGCTCTGATACTTGCCGCCCCATTCCTCGACGAGCACATCCTTGTCTGCAAGCTGCTGGCGGATGCGGTCGGGATTCGCCTCGGGCTTGTCGATCTTGTTGATGGCGATGATGATCGGAACGCCGGCGGCCTTCGCATGGCTGATGGCCTCGAGCGTCTGGGGCATCACATTGTCCTCGGCGGCGATCACCAGCACGACGATATCCGTCAGCTGTGCGCCGCGGGCGCGCATCGCCGTGAAGGCTTCGTGGCCCGGCGTATCGAGGAATGTGATATGCTTTCCTTTTTCCGTCGTCACTTCATAGGCGCCGATATGCTGCGTGATGCCGCCCGATTCGCCCGCAACCACATTTGTGCGGCGGATATAGTCGAGCAGAGAGGTCTTGCCGTGATCGACATGGCCCATGATCGTGACCACGGGAGCACGCGACTGAAGCTTTTCCTCCGGATCGGGCTGGTCTTCGAGCACATCGACCGTGAACTCGTCCTGGAATTCGACCTGATAGTCGTATTCGTCGGCCACCAGCACAATCGTATCCTTGTCGAGGCGCTGGTTGATCGAGACCATCATGCCAAGCTGTATACACTTCTGTATGATCTCGGCAACCGAGACCTTCATGAGATTGGCGAGTTCGCCGACGGTGACGAATTCGGTCACGCGCAAAATGCCCGCTTCAAGCAGCGCGGCTTCTTTCGCGGCGGCTTCCTGCTCTTCGCGCTTCTCCTTCTTCTTCTTGCGGTGCGCCGCACGCTGGCTCACCGTGCCCGATTCTTCCATCTCGGCGAGCGTGCGCTTGATGGCCTCGTTGACCTGCACATCGTTCACTTCGTGATGGCGGAGCTTTTTCTTCTTCTTCTTTTTCTTGGCGGCTGCGGCGGCGGTTTCGGCTTCCACCTCCACCGCGGTCTTTGCCTTTGCCGGCTTCTCGTCTTTGACTTTTTTCTTCTTCTTTTTCTTCTTCTTTGCCTCTTCTTCCGCCGCGGCATCCGATTTCTTCGTCGACGGCGTGACGGCGGGCTTCGAAAGATCGATCTTCCCCTTGATCGTCAGGCCGAACTTCTTGCCCTTTTCCGGAACGCGCGTTCTGAAGTCCTTCGTCTCGACCGGCTTCGGTCCTGCGGGCTTCTCGGGCTGTTTCGCGGCGGCTTCCACAGGCGCCGTTTCCGCCTGAACCGTCGCAGGCGCCTTTTCGGATGCATGGGCTGCAGGCTGGACCGGTGCTGCCGCCGCCGGTTCTGTCGCGGCTTCTGCCGCCTGAGGAGCGGGTTCGGATGCAACCGCCGGAGTCGTCGACGTCTCGGACGCGGCCGCAGGCGTCTCTGTCGCTTCGGCATGGGCGCCAGACTCCTGGACTGAAGCCGCAGCCTGCACCGGTGCTTCCGGCTGCTTTTCTGCAGCCGAAGTCGCGGCGGCGGGCTGAGCCTGGGCCGGTTTCTGCACCGGCTCGGGCTGTGCCTCGACCTTCTTCGCTGCTTCGGTCGCGCGACGACGCGATTCCTTCATCTCGGACAGCTTCTTCTGGTACTTATCCGCCACTTCCTTTTCCTTCTTGAAGTGGATCATGATGTCCTTGAGCATGTCGTCTTCGATCGGCGACATGTGGTTCTTGATCTTATACCCTTTCTTCAGCAGAAATTCGATAAGCGTGTCGCTGGCGAGATTCAGTTCGGTTGCGAGTTTATAAAGCTTAATTTTTTTCTCGATTGCCTCAGGCATTGCATTCCTTTGAGTTTTAGTGTCGTGCAAAACAGCCTTCCTTCACAAACGGCAAGGCACAGCGGGATTCACGTTACGATGGCTGACGGGACTCCTCCTCTTCATCCATCTGCTCCTGCGATTCTTCCTCGTCCTCTTCTTCCGCCTCTTCAAACTCAGTTTTGATCAACGTCACAATTTCTTCGACCTTTTCGGGCGAGAGCTCGAGCATGCGCGCGAGTTCCGCAGCCGGGGCGTCGATCACTTCCTTTGCCGTCGAATAACCGTTCTCGATGAACTTCGCGAACACCTCTTCTCCGATTTCCTCCTTGAATTCTTCGAGATCGATGTCGTATTCGCTGCTTTCCTTCACCAGCTGCAGGTCGTATCCGGACAGCTTGCTTGCCAGGCGGATGTTCTGTCCCCCTTTGCCGATGGCAAGCGACACCTGGTCTTCGTCCACCAGCACGGTCGCCTTTTTCGCCTCATGGTCGATCTGTATGCTCTTGAGCTTTGCCGGAGCGAGCGCGCGCTGTATGAAAACCGACGGCTCGTCGCTGTAATTGATCACATCGATGTTCTCATTGTTCAGCTCGCGCACGATCGCATGGATGCGGACGCCCTTCATGCCGACGCAGGCGCCGACGGCGTCGATGCGGTCATCATGCGATTCGACTGCCACCTTCGCGCGTTCCCCGGGCTCGCGGGCGATGCCCTTGATCTCGATGATGCCGTCGTAGATTTCCGGGATCTCGATTTCGAAGAGCCGCTCGAGAAACTGCGGGCTCGAGCGCGAGATGACGACTGTCGGATTTGTCGCGTTCTTCCTGACTTCCTTCACGATGGCGCGCACCGTATCGCCCTTCTTGTAGCGCTCCTTGTAGATCTGCTCGCTCTTCGGAAGAAGCAGCTCCGTCTTGTTGTGCATCACCATGATATCGTTATTGCGTATCTGGTAGACCTCGCCCACGATGATTTCGCCAAGGGAATTGTTGTATTCGTTGAAGATGAGTTCCTTCTCGATCTCCTTGACGCGCTGCGTGAAGTTCTGCTTCGCAGTCGTGATGAGCCTGCGTCCGAAATCCTCGAGCTGAAGAATTTCCACATAATCTTCGCCCACATCGATGTCTTCGCCCGAGAGCTTCTTCACCGTCGCCGGATCGATCTGCCGGACGGGATCCTCGACGACTTCGACGACTTCGCGTTCGAGATAGATTTCGATGTCGCCCTTGTCCATATTGACGACAACATCGAACTTGGCGGTCGGTCCGTATTTCTTGCGGACCATCATGCCGAAGATGTCCTCGACGATGCCGGCAAGAATATCCTTATCTATGCTCTTCTCACGAACAAGCCCGGAAAAAGATTCGACAATTTCATGATTCATTGCAGCACTCCAAAAAATGTAATGGTGGTCTACTTGCGTTTCTTCAGTTGAGGGACGACGAACGCCTTCTGTATCGCGTTGATCGGGATAATGGCCGGCGGACCGCCGGCGGCCGGCAGCAGCACGATGCGTTCTTCATCCGCGCTTTCGAGCGTTCCTTCCGTCGTCTTCACTCCCTCTTCCTGCCGGTACGTGACGGCGAGCAGACGTCCGATGTTCTTTCTGTACTGGCGGGGAATGTGTATGGGACGGCTGAGGTCGGGCGAGGAAACATCGAGGCGGTATGCACCAAGAATGAGATCCTGTTCGTCGAGAGTCTCCGATATTTCGCGGCTGATATCACTGACGGTATCGATCGTGATGCCCTCATCGGTATCGACGTATACTTCGAGCACTTTGCTTCGCAGTTCTCCGCGCATCACGATCTCGGTGACGAACGCCCCATGCCTCGCTGCGGTCTCCGCAGCGATCTGTTCTATGTGTTGGAGTAAGGTCTGCGTCATGTGTTGTGTTGTGCCCAAAAAAAAGTCCCGCAACTGGCGGGACTCAATCAACACTACTAATATAGTGATTATACGCTGTAACCGCAACAAAATAATTACAAAGACGGTCATTTTCTCGCGGAGGGGCTGCCCGTGCGATCCCGCGCAGAAGCGATTTTTTTTCACAGAGCCCGCATTTTTTTCACACATTCCTGTTGCATTTTTTAACACAATTATGTAGATTAAGATTCCCGTGAATGACGACGGGAGTATGCGTTACCACGGAGAGGTGTCTGAGTGGTTGAAAGAGCCGGTCTCGAAAACCGGTGTACTCGTAAGGGTACCGAGAGTTCGAATCTCTCCCTCTCCGCCATTTTACTGCAGCGGTATACAAGAGCAAACCGGTTTTCCCGGAGAGGTGCAGGAGTGGTTGAACTGGCACGCCTGGAAAGTGTGTGAACGGGAAACCGTTCCGTGGGTTCGAATCCCACCCTCTCCGCAGCAGACAGATTTTCGCATCCGGACGTCCGCCCCGCACAACGAGGCGGACGTTCGCATTTTAAATTGATTTGATTTTTTCCATGCCGCTCTGTATGTTACAGCATGGACGCCCTCCTGTTCGGACATAACGAGGAGACGCACGTTGTCGCCCTCCATCCCGTCGGCGGTTCCGCCATCCGCATCTATACCCGCGCGGGGGCACGCATCGAGTCCGTTGACAGGGACTATTTCCCATTCTTCCATTGTTCCGATTCACGCTTCATCGAAGGATTCCCGCGCAAGTTCTGGCTCCGAAAGCTCGAGGGCGCGGGATTCTATCAGTACCTCTGCGTCTTCCAGTCGTCGTTCGATGCGTGGGATGCCGTCCAGCACGCGCTCCGGAGGATCAACGCGTATTATCACACCTCGGTATCGTCCTATCTCGACACCGAGCATCTCCTGTTCCGCCCCGATATGACCACGCAGTACCTGCTGCAGTCGGGCATGACGCTCTTCAAGGGCATGGACGCTGCAGAATTGTACCGCATGCAGATCGATGTGCAGGCCGTCTCCGCGGGCAGGCGCTGGCCGAACGCGGAGCGCCGCGACGACCGCATCGTCTTCATCGCCCTGTCGGACAGCCGCGGATGGCAGAAGGTGCTCGGATCGAAACGCACGTCCGAGCGGAAGCTTCTGGAAGACTTCATCGAGACCGTCCGCACGAAGGATCCCGATGTGATCGAGGGTCACAACTGCTACGGCGGAATTCTTCCCTACCTGATGGCGCGGTGCCGGCTGCATGGAATCGAGTGTGCACTCGGACGCGACGGAACGGCCCCCTCTTCATGCCGCACACAAACGATGTTTGGGGAAAGCTCGATCGAGTACACCAGTTACGAGATCGCCGGTCGCCACATCATCGATACCTGGCTGCTGGCCCAGCAGCACGATGCGCGGCGCACGCTCGAACACTACGGACTCCGGCAATGCGCGCAGCACTTCGGCGTCGGCACTCCGAACCGTCTCCACATCCCCGACGAGCGGATCTCCTGGTCCTGGGAACATGAGCCGGAGGCCCTGGCGGCGTTTGCATCTGAAAACGTCGTCGAAACGCGTGCTCTGAGCGACGCGCTGTTTCCTCCGCTGTTCTATCTGGCGCAGATGCTGCCTTTCAATTTCGGCACGCTTGCCAAACTCGGACAGGCGGCAAAGATCGAATCGATTCTTCTGCGCGCCTATCTCCGCCGCCGGCATTCCCTTCCGAAGCCGCGCCACGGAACGCAGAATAACGGTCCCTGGTGCGAGCTGTTTGCCACGGGAGTATTCGGCCCAGTCGTCCACGTGGAGATCGAATCGCTCTATCCGTCGCTCATGCTGATGCACGATCTGCGCCCCGCGCCCGATGCGCTCAACGTGTTCCTTGCGGCGCTGCGCTATCTGACCGAGCGGGGCGCCGAACTGCGGCGCTTCATGCTGCAGGCGTCGGACGCCTCGGCGCGGCGTCAGGCCGAAGCGATGCATGCATCCTTCACGGCGCTCATCAATTCCTTCTACGGGTACCTGAGCTACGCGAAGGCGTTGTTCAACGATTATGACAAGGCCGACGAAGCGGCGGCGCTTGGAGAAGAAGTCCTGCGCGGCCTCGTCCGTGACATCACGCTCCACAACGGTATGGTGCTTGAAGCCGACACCGACAGCGTCTTTTTCGTCCCGCCGGACAACGCCTCCGGCGAGAAAAACGAAGCGGAGCTGGCCGCACGGCTCTCATCGGGCAGACCGGCGGGGATCACGCTGGCCCTGAGCGGGCGCTATGCAAAGATGCTCTGCTTCCGGAAAAAGAATTATGCGCTGCTGAGCTACGACGACAAAGTGAAGCTGAAGGGACAGGCGCTGATGCCGCGGGGGGCCGAACGCTTCGCCCGCGTCTTCATGCAGCAGACGATCGAATGCTTGCTCAGCGGAAAGTTCGCCGACATACACACGCTCTACAACGAGCTGGTGCATTCGCTGCTGCTGCACGAGATGAACGTCACCGATTTTTTGAAAACGGAGACGCTGAGGGAATCGCCCGATGACTATGAAGCGGAAGTCGCCGCGGGAACACGCAACCGCTCGGCGGTCTATGAAGCGGTGCTGCAGACGCGGCGCCTGGTGCGTCCGGGAGAGAAGATTTCATTTTATGTGACAGGCAAGGATCCGTCCGTTTCCCTGCTGAAGAATGTGAAGGAAGCGCATCTGTGGGATGAAAACTTCCCCGATGAAAATACCGCCTATTACCTGAGGCGTCTCGATGAGTGCGCCGAAAAGTTCGCCGTCTTCTTTCAGGAAAAGGATTTCAAAAAGATTTTCACAAGCGACGACCTCTTCGGCTTCGATGCGGCGGGCGTCGCCATCCTCAATAAGCGGATCGTGCCGGCCGGTGAAGCGCCGCCGTCCTACGCGCCGATCGAACTGGACCGGCAGTGAAACGAAAAGGCCCGCCCATCGATGTGTGCGATGGAGCGGGCCTTATTCCATGAAACACGGGTCCGGCATTATGCAGACACGCTGCATGCCTTGTGCAGATAGTCGACAATCGCGCTTGTCGGCGTGCCGGGAGTGAACAGTTCGCCCACGCCCTGCGCTTTCAGCGCTTCGATGTCGGCCTGCGGAATGATGCCGCCGCCGAACAGAACGATGTCGTTGATTCCCTTTTCCTTCATGAGTGCGACGATCTTCGGGAAGATGGTCATGTGCGCCCCGCTGAGCGAGCTCACGCCGATCGCGTCCACATCTTCCTGCAGAGCCGATTCAACGATCATTTCCGGTGATTTGCGAAGACCCGTATAGATCACTTCCATGCCGGCATCGCGAAGCGCGGCGGCAATGACTTTGGCGCCGCGGTCATGGCCGTCAAGTCCTGCCTTCGCGATCAAGATCCGAAGTTTTTTCTCCATAGCTCATCCTTTAAGTAGTTGATTCATGAACTTCTGTAGTGCACAATAGAGTTTTGACAACGGCAGGCCGACGACAGTGTAATAGTCGCCATTGATCCGCTCGACGAATACCGCCCCGAAATCATCCTGTATGCCGTATGCGCCCGCTTTATCCATAGGCGATCCGGATGCGACATACGCGGCGATCTCCTCGTCGTCGAGCGTACGAAACGTCACATCCGTCTGTTCGCAATCAATATACTGCTTTTTTGTTTCCGCATCAACAAGCGCGAAGCCGGTAAAGACCGTATGCGTCCTGCCGCTGAGCATCCGCAGCATGCGGCGCGCATCGGCTTCCGACTCCGGCTTTGCCAGCAGCTGCCCGTCCAGGACGACAATCGTGTCTGCGCCGAGCACGATGCCGCGCTCATGGCGCGACGCGATATCGGCGGCTTTCTTCAACGAGAGCATGCGCGCATTCTCGCCGGGCGTAGCCATGTCGTCGAACTGTTCTTCGGCGCCGCTCACGTGCGTCTCGAACTTCAGTCCGATCTGCCGCAGCAATTGTGCGCGCCGCGGCGACTGGGATGCAAGGATAATCGATTCGGGAAGTTGTGACATCCTTCAATATACGCCGATTTCACGAATGATTCAACCTCCCGCCCGTTCCTTCACGCGCCCTCGGATCTGCGCCGTATAGCGCCGGCTCATGATGATCGGCTCTTTGACATCCTTCATAAAGACACGATAGGCGCGGTTGAACCACTTCTCGATCTTCGCGACATGATTGAGATTGATGAGGTAGGAGCGGTGTATGCGCAAAAACAGCGCCGGCGGGACGCTCGCCTCCCATTCCTTGAGCAGCCGGCGAACGACATGCTTCTTTCCGTCGACGGTGAAAACGAGTGAATATTCATCCTCGGCCTGGATGTACTTGATGTCGTCGTGCCGGAAAACCTTCAGCGTATTGCCGCTCATGAGCACTTCACTTCCCGGCACGGCCGCCGTCCTTTCGGCTTCCGACAGGCCGGCCGCTGCCTGGATCTCACTCGATTCAACGCCTCCGTCATTCGGCTTATGCCGCGATTTGCAGGACGGGCACAGTCCTTCCATCAGCGTGGCCCCCGTCTGCTTGGCATAAAACGCTTCGATCTCTTCCCAGTAACCCTGGTCGTTGCGCACCATTCTGCATTCGGAACAGATCGGGAGCAGGCGCGAAAGCTGGCGCACCTTCTCAACGGCTTCCTCCAAACGGGCATTCACACGCCGGAGCTCCATGATGTCGTTGAAACGCGCCAGGCCGATGGTGATGGCGCGGTCGATCTCCCGGATATTCGACGGTTTCACCAGATAGCCCGCAGCCCCGATCATGCCGGCATCGACGATGAAGCTTTCGGTATCGTGCGCCGTCAGGAGGATGACGGGCACCGGACATGTGTCGAAGATGTGGCGCATCGCTTCCAGTCCGTTCATCTTCGGCATCTCGATATCCATCAGCACGATGTCGGGCTTGAGCGACTGCGTCATTTCAACGGCAAGACTTCCGTTGCGCGCCCGGCCCACCACATCGAATCCGCCCTTCTGCAGTTCATGTTCGATCACATCCCCCACCAGCGCTTCGTCTTCAGCAAGCAACACTCTGATCGGAATTTTCTTTGTTCCCGCTATTGCCATGACTAGTGATTCTCTGTTTTTTTTATATGCCGGTCTCTGCCCGTGCTTCGATGCGGATCTTCAGGACCGTGACGGATCCGCCGTCGTTGAAGAGCGTCATCTCGCCGTCAAGCGTGTCTTCGACGAGATGGCGCACGAGATTCAGTCCCACGTGATGCCGGCCGTGATCCAGCATGTCGGGCTGAAATCCGGCGCCGTTGTCTCTGAATTCGATCACGGCCATGTCTTCCGCCTCGCCGATGGAGACGCTGATCTTCGGCTCGCGAGTCTGATCGAACGCATACTTGAGGCTGTTGGTCATCAATTCGTTGAAAATGAGGGCGATGTTGTTCGCCTGGCGCGGGGTGACATCGATCCGTGAATCGCTCACGGCGAGAGCGATCCCATCCGTCAGCCCGAAGCTGTCCAGCACGCCGGAACAGATGCTTGATGCAAGCTCGCTGATATTCATCGGCATCCACTGCGAGTCGGACAGGATCTGATGAACCTTGAGAAGCCCGGCGATGCGCAGCTCGAATTTTTCCCAGATGTGCCCGGTCATCGACAAGAGCCCGGCCGCCATGTGCCGCTTTTCAGCAAGGATCAGTCCGAGAATGGTCATGAGATTATTCTTCACCCGATGGTTGATCTCGTTCAGGAGATCGGTCTTGGTGATCGCATCGCGCCGCGTCTGCGCATAGAGCTTCTGCATCTCCGCTTCCATGCGCTCGCGGACGAATGCCTCCACGATGGCCGGCGCAAGCGCCTCGATGGATTCCTGCTCGCTCTCCGAATATCCGCCGGGACGGTTCGCCAGACCGATCATGCCCACCACACGGCCTTCATGGAACAGCGGCACGCCGAGAAACGATCTGAGTGCAGGATGATCCGTCGGCAGTTCCATGCTGTCCGACAACACCGCAATGTCGTTTGTAAAAAAACTTTTTCCCCGTACGAGAACAGGCCCCAGAAGGCGGTGCAGGTCGAAATTGCCTGCCGCTCCGGAATGGATTGTCGACTTGGAGATTTTTTCATCGCTGCCTGGATGGAGGCTGAGCGCGATCTTCATGAATGTGCCGGTGCGCATTTCTCCGAGAAACCCCGTCGTGCTTTGCGTGATCTCCTGCGCCACTTCAAGGCATGCACGGCCGAGTTCCTCCTCCGTTTCGTACTTCAGCGCGGCGTGCAGCGTGCGGTTGATGCCGTCCATCACAAGCGCCTGCCGCCTGATGCGCGCTTCATTCTGCTTGCGCTTCGTGATGTCGCGAAGCGTGATCTCGAACGCCGCTTCAATTCCAAGCTTGATCTCGACGCAGACCACTTCCGTCCAGATCGATGTCCCGTCCAGGCGCAAGCACCGGGTTTCGCACGGCAGGAACGTTTCCTGGCCCGGGGGATGCATAAGACATTCGATGAAGTGCGGCCGATCGTCGGGATGGATGAGATCGGTCAGGCTCTTCGATGCCAGCGCACCGATCGACGGCGCCATCAAGAGCTCCAGGGCAAGTGTATTGGCGTACTGAATGGCGCCATGGTGCTGAACGGCAAGCGCGACCGGAGCATGGTCGAGCAGCGTGCGGTAATGGCTGTCATCGAGCAGAAGAGAGAGAGAAGGATCCTGAAGAGCAGTCCGCAGCTGTTCTGACGGCGAAGCGGTGTGGTCATTCATTGGGATTCCCCTGTGATATCGGACAGTGTAGCAAACCTTTGCCAAAGAAACAAGGATTATTTGGAAGAGGGAAATCGGAAGGGGAAAAAAAAAGGCGGTCTGCCGTGTGTGCAGACCGCCTTAACATCGAATGAAATGCCGTTTATCGGAACATCGCCTTCAGGCTTCCCCATGTCCGCTTTCCCACGGAAGTGGAATGCCGGACCTGAAAGGGATCGGAGTAGCTGACCGACAGGTCCATGGCCGTGACCTTGATGCGATACTGATACATCGTATCGGTGGTCTTGAATGCGGACTGGTCGACGTATTCGTAGGAAGAACTGTTGCCTTTCGGCTTGACGGTCGCGATGAGCATGAAGTCGCCGCCCGAGAGAGCCCTGCGTTCGACGCCGAATTCCTTAATGCCCGTCTCGTCCGTCGATCCCCATTTGACCGTAATATTGTTGCCGTCGCTCGTTGCTTGCAGCGAGCCGCTCCTGATGATGTTTCCGGCATACGCCGATGCTGCCAAACACATCGTCAGAAGAATCATGATGAGCGATTTCATTCCCGCTCCTTTATGATAGTGAGCACTCGTACTGCTTGTGCGGAAGGCGGGACTTGAACCCGCACGCCTTTTGGGCGCCACCCCCTCAAGATGGTGTGTCTGCCAATTCCACCACTTCCGCAAGATTGCCTGTTTCGTTGAACGGCTTACAAATATAATAAACTTGTTGAACGAAGGCAAGTTATCTTCTTGAAATTCCGCATTTTTTTTTCGCAGGATACGGGAACCTCCATTCCCGTATCCTGCGGAGAACCGTTTGCGGAATTGTAGAGTAGGACATAAGCGTAGTAGTGTACAGGTCCAGTGAGTCCTCGGGCCGTTTCTCTCCTTTCGGACGAGTGTCCCGCTCAAGCAGACCAACACGCTATTTCTTATGAACCCTC
>JBLMZA010000073.1:0-5758 GCA_050258555.1 Acidobacteriota bacterium
TTATTGCTTCTCTCCCGAACATGCCGTACTTTTAACTACTGTCAGAAAAATTTCAGGAGACTTGCCGCATGTTCTGGCTCAAATTCATCACCAATTTCATCAAGATCCTCCGCGCCGGGCAGACGCCGAGGCAGATCGCCGGGGGCTTCGCCCTCGGCTCGATCCTCGGACTCTCGCCGCACTTCACGCTGCAGAATATCGCCATCTGGGTGATCCTGCTCGTGCTCGATGTGAATCTCTCGGCCGCCACGGTGGCGATCACGACATTCGCACTCATCGCCTTCATCTTCGACCCCGCATTCCACCGCCTGGGCTATTTCATCCTGGTCGAGATCCCCTCGCTGCAGCCCTTCTGGACGGAGCTCTACAATGCGCCGCTGGCCCCGCTCACGAAATTCAACAACACGGTGGTCATGGGAAGCTTCGCCGGCGCCATCGTGCTCTTTCTTCCGGTCTACTTCGGCATGAAGCAGTTCGTGATCCAGTACCGGGCGCACCTCTACGTGAAGATCGAACGGTGGAAGGTCTATCAGACGATCAGCAAGAGCTCGCTCGTGCAGTGGTACCAGCGCGTGCGCGATCTGGGAGGCCTGCGATGAGAAAAAAATTCGTGTACTTCGTGCTCATTCCCTTCATCATCATTTCCGTGGTCGTCTATCTCTTCATCGACTCCTGGATCGAGTCGGGCATGGAATCGGCGGGCGAATCGATGGTCGGCGCCAAAGTCGAAATCGACAATCTGAAGCTGACATTGAATCCGATCGCGATCGAATTCAAAAAGCTCCAGGTCGCCAATCCCGATGATGTCTGGAAGAATATCTTCGAGACGGGCAAGGTGCGCTTCTCGCTCAATTTCGGACAGCTCATACGCGGCAAATACATCGTCGAGACGATGGAAGTGAACGATCTCGTCCTCGGCACCAGGCGCACCACAAGCGGATACATTCCGAAGGAGCCCGAGCCGCCGAGGGACCCGAACAATCCCCCGCTTTCCGAGCAGCTGAAGAAGCTTGTTTCCAACAAGATGAGCGATGCGCCGATATTCGATCTCGACCGGCTGCGCAAGCAGTTCAAGATCGACAGCCTGCTCAATTACAAGAACCTGAAGTCGGTCCAGCATTTCGAGACGATGAAGGCGCAGGTTCTGGCCTCGAGCCGGCAGTGGGATTCGACATTGGCCGATATCGAAAAATCGAAGCAGCAGCTGAAGGAGGCCGAAGCGACCGTGCGCTCGATCAATGTGAACGCGATCCAGAAGGTGGACGACGCCCTGAAACTGATCGACAAGGTCGACAAGACATACAAGACCGTGCAGGATCTGAATGCGACATTCGTCAACCGCCGCACGGCCATTACGTCGAATGTGACGACGCTCTATCAGTCGGCGAAGGTCGCGCCCGATGTGCTGAAATCGGATTATCAGTCCGTGATGGCGCTGGCGAAGATTCCCGATCTGAGCACAAGCGGACTCACGCGGCTGCTTCTCGGGCGGAAGATCTTTGCCGAAGCCGACAAGTATATGGGATGGATCGACAAGGTGAAAGCCGAGATTCCGAAATACATGCCGAAGCCCGAGATCGAATATCCCAAGCGCTTCAAGGGACAGGATATCCTGTTTCCTGTCGCACGCGCCTATCCGAAGTGGTGGGTGAAAAATATCGCGATTTCGGGCGGAGAGGACCGCACGCAGGACGCCGAATTTCTCTACGGCCGCGGACAGGTGAAGAACGTCACGAACAACCAGCAGATCACGGGCGTGCCGCTTACCGTGTCGCTCGAGGCGACCAAGGGCAGAACGCATGCCATCACATTCGATGCGCGCTTCGATCGGACAAAGCCCGCCCGGTCGCATGACTTTTACCGCGCGACGCTTTCCGGCATGAAAAGCGGCGACTTCGTGATCGGTCAGGCCAACTTTCTTCCGGGCAAGCTCACCAATATGACCACCGATATCGCCGTGACGGCCGATGTGCCCGAGCGCGGATTCGATGCGAAAGTGGGCGCGGACTTCAAGAACTTCTCGCTTGTCTTCGATGCCGCGCCGAAAAACGATGTGGAGCGCATCGTGCGTTCGATTCTCGAGGCGGTGCACGGCTTCCATCTCGATGTCCGGTTCTGGAACACCGGCAACGGACTCGATGTCGCGCTGGCGACCGATCTGGACACACAGATCGCCAATCGCACGAAGCAGGTGATCGGCGAGGAAGTGGCGAAGCTCGAGGCGCAGGTGCGCGCCAAGGTCGATGCGAAGATCGCCGAGAAGCGCGCGGAGTTCGAAAAGCTCTACGACGAGAAGAAGAAGGAAGTGGACACGCGCATCGCCGAATATGAAAAGCTGATCAACGACAAGATCGCGATGGTCGAGGCGAAGAAGAAGGAACTCACTGATCGCGTGGAAGCCGAAAAGAACAAGCAGGTCGATGAAGCAAAAAAGAAGGTGGAGTCGGAGGCGAAGAAACGGCTCGAAGGCCTGAAAAAGAACATATTCAAATAATCATTTTCGTGTGGGCGAATCGCTGATTCGCCCTTGCGTGTTTTTTTTCCATTTCCCATGAAACCATCCGCCCTCATATTCGCGCTTCTTTGTTGCTCCATCGCCGTGCAGGCGCAGATCGATACCGTCGCGCGTCCCGTGCCGAAACTGCCGTCGTATTACAAACAGGATCGTCAGCGTGCCAGGCAGCTTTCGAAGATCGTTTCGGAACTCAGGCTCGATTCCTCGTTCAATGTCGGCGAGGACGGCACCGAGGAAATCTCGCTTGCCGTGATCGATCTCAAAGGCGGCGTGCCGAAATTCGCGGGCGTCAATCCCGGCAATTTCATCTATCCCGCATCGGTCTACAAGATGTATGTGGCGGCGGAAGTGCTGCATCAGTGCTATGAAGGGCGTCATGCATTGACCGAAGCGGTCGTGGTCAAGCCGCATAACTCCGTGGACCGTCAGCGCGAGATCTCCTGGGATCCGCGTCCGCTTCTGGCATCAGGCGATACCGTGACGGTGAACTATCTTCTGGATCTCATGATCACGCGCTCGGACAATTCCGCCGCCAACTGCCTGATCGATCTTGCCACGAGGCCGAAGATCAACGAACTCATGCATGCGAATCATTGGGAGGGAAGCGAAGTCACGCGCAAGTTCGTCAAGCGCGCCTTCGAGGATTCGGGCTATGCGAAGGTGCCCTCGACGATGACCTGCGCCATGCATGCTGCGGACTTCATGTATAAGATCGAAACCACCCGGCTCGTGAATCCGTGGGTAAGCCAGCAGATGAAGGTCCTGCTCGGACGCCAATTGGACAAGTCGAAGCTTGCCCAGGGTCTGCCGAAGGATGCGATGATGTATCACAAGACCGGATGGTATTCCTACTGGACCAATGACGTCGGCATCGTCGATAACGGCCGCGTGCGCTACATCGTGGCCTGCTTCATGCCGCTGGAAGAAGACCGGGCGCGTCCCCTGATGAAGGCGCTCTCGGAAAAAATATTCGCGCTGTTCCGCTGATCATGCGTTCATGAGAAGGAGAAATCATCATGACGTCAGATGCCGGTGTGCATGAGGCTCCCGTTGCCGCAAAGACGAAGGTGTGTCCGTGGTGGATGATCCATGCATTCGATAATCCGATCCGCCGGATTTTCCAGAATCCCGAAGTGATTCTGGAGGGACTCGTGAAGAGAGGCGATCATTGCCTGGATCTCGGATGCGGCTACGGATATTTCACCGTGCCCATGGCCGTACTTGCATCGAAGGAGGGAGCGGTCACCGCGGCCGATCTGCAGGAGGAAATGCTTACGGGAGTGAAGCGCCGTGCAGAAAATGCGGGGATGGCGGACCGCATCCGATTCCATAAGGTGGATGCCGTTGAACTTTCGTTGCAGAAGGAGTATGATTTCGCGCTGGCATTCTGGATGATCCACGAAGTTCCCGATCAGGAATCGACATTGAAGCAAATTGCCGAGGCGCTGAAACCCGAAGGACGATTCCTGCTTGTCGAACCCAAGGGCCATGTCACGGAATCGGCATTCGCCCGGACAGTAGGGCTTGCCAGGCGCGCGGGGATGCGGCCGGTTGCCGAACCCCACATCCGCTTCAGCCGCGCGGTCCTGTTGACATCGGATGCCGGCGCATAATAGACAAGCCGATGTCTCTTCTGAAGCAAACAATAATCGGGAGGATCGGATGATGCATCATATCGTTATGGCATGCCTGTGCCTCGCGCTCGGATTCTGCGAGCATGCGACAGAGCCTGCGACACAGAAAATCGGCGTTGAGTTTGAATTGAAGTACAAAGAATCCGCGCAGATCGAGCAGGGGGAGAAGTTCACGATCACATACAAAGACCTGCTCGAGGATTCGCGCTGTCCGATCGGCGTCGAGTGCGTGTGGGCGGGAAACGCGAAGGTGCTGCTGCGTATCGCCGAGAGGGATTCTTCCGTCAATACGACGCTGGAGCCGAAGCAGACGACGCATCTCGGAGGAGACGGTACGCGCTACACCGTCCAGCTGCTTGCTGTCACGCCGTATCCGGTCTACGGCGTCACGATGAAGAAGGAAGAAACGAAGATCCGTCTTATCGTTACGACGGACAATCAAGATCGGTGAGAGAGAAGAGGAGTCACCGTGGCAGCATGCGGGCTACAGTCTGCCGGGATGTTTTCAGTGCGAGCAATGTTTTTACAAGCAGGTCCAAAGAAATTGCCGGATCGCCGGCTTCCATTTTTGCCACGCGTGACTGGCTTGATCTGATCAACTGCGCAAGATCTTTTTGAGTGATCTTGAGCGCCCTCCGTCTTTTTTGAAGGCTTTTGCTCAGTGCAAGCTTAAGTTCGATATATGCTATCTCGTATTCATTGAGCTCCAGAAAGTCCGCGGCTTTTCCCAATTTCCATCCTGCGGCTTCAAGGTTTTTTCGTTTTGATTGATCCATCGCGCTCACCTGACTTAATTGATAGAATCGTATGCCTGAATTCTTTTTTTACAGGAATTGATGATGTGCCTTGGAATCTGCTGTGATTTCTTGTTGAAAACTTCCAATATCACTATTGCATCATCATCGACCCGATAAATGATGCGCCAGATGGAATTCTCATCAGTAATGCGCAACTCATGACATCGAGCGCCTATGGACGGCATCGGTCTGGACCAGGGAAGAGACAGCATGTCGCCACGCTGCAGACGACGAAGCAGGAAGCCGGTTTCAATTCTGGCCGGGGATGAGAGAGGAGGAGTTTTTATCTCACCATGAAGCCAGACAAGAGGTTTATCCATCGCGCTCATTTTTCAATATATGTCAAATATGACATATTGTCAAATTTCTGGATTGCTTTATCGTTTCAATGGAAAAAATGAGAGGTGCGGCAATGAAGACTCTGCTTGTAATGTTGATGACCGCGTGTATGACGGGATGCTCGCATGCGATCGATGCGCCCGACAGCCTGGGTCCGGGACCGGGGTATATCGAGGCGGCCTCGCCGGCGCTGTCGCAGACGATCGTGAAAAAAGGCGGCTCGAGCGTTTCATTTTCCGTGCGGGCGAGCTGGGGCTCGAGCTGCGGAAGCTTTTCACGCGCCCTCGTATCTCTCGATGGTAATGTCTATACGATTAAAATCCTCGGCAAGCAGCCGAAGGAAGCCGTCTGTCTCACCGTCATGTCCAGCTTCACTGCGCCCGTGACGATCGAGCTTCCCTCGCCCGGTCTCTACCGCTACCGGTTCTGGCAATCGGATTCGACGGCGATCGATACCACATTCGTCACCAAGT
>JBLMZA010000074.1:0-6989 GCA_050258555.1 Acidobacteriota bacterium
AGAGATACGAATCCCATGCGCCGAAGATGACCCTGTTCTGATAGATGAGGGGCGTCGATTCGACGAATCCCGACACATCGGGATACTCCCAGAATGTGCGGCCGCTTCGAAGCGAGAGCGCGCGGAACGTGCCGTCCGAGGCGCCGCAAAAAACCGTGTCTCCGGAGATGGCGGGCGAGGCGACAATGGGGCCGCGCGCTTCATGCTTCCAGAGGATGCGCCCGCGCCCGGGATCAATGCAATAAAGCGCGCCTTCGGAAGAGCCCACAACGATGCGCGCGGTGTTCGCTGCTTCCTGCCCTGCGCCTTCGGCCACGGCCGCGGTCGAATAGACGGATCCCTTCGTTTGAATGCTCCACTTCTTTTTCCCGCTCGAGAGCATATAGCCTTCGATCGCGCCCTTGTTGTTGCCCACGATCACCGTCTGAGCGGCTACGGCGGGCGATGAACCGATGGTGAATCCGGTCGAGACCTTCCAGACTTCGCGGACATTCTTGTAGACCGTATTCACCGAATAATCGGGACGCTTGTATGTCCGGCTGAGAGTCGACAAGGCGCGCGCGGGATCGTTCGCAATCGCATGCCATTCTTTCATGGCATTGGGCACGGCCTCGGACGCTCCGGCGCCGGGCGCCGCATGTTCCACATCCGGCGTGCGCTCAGAAAACGTGAGTGAATCCTTCCGCACCGAGACGATCGTATAGCCGCCCACCGCATTCTTTGCCCTCAGATTCGAGCGGCCCATGACACCCGGCAGTCCCTCAAACTCGAGCGCGCGGTTGGCATGGCCGTGTCCGCAGAGCGCGGCGATCGTGCGCACGTGCCGGAGGCGGTCGGTGATTTCATACCAGTTATCGAGCCCCTCATCGAGCGGATAGTGATTGATGAAGATGACCGGCGTCGGCTTCGTCTTCAGCCGCGTGACGAGGCGGTCGAACCAGCGCACATCCTCTTCCGGCACATGACCGTCGCCCTGGCGCATATTGGGACCCGAAGCGCAGCCGATGAAGCGCACGCCCGCATATTCGAACGTGAACTTGTCGTCCTTCCAGAGCCGGGGGAATGTCGAGCATCCGGACTCGGACCACTTCACATCGTGATTGCCGGGAACGATGTAATACGGAACGCGGAGGCTGTCCAGAATCGATTTGGCCAGGATCAGTTCGGAGGTCGATCCCATCTCCGTCACATCGCCCGAATGGATGACGAAGGCGATGTCCTTCATCCTGTTGATGTCGCGCACCGATCGGCGCAGGTCCTCGGCTCCGGTTTCGGAGCCGACATGCGTATCGGTAAGCCAGGCGAAGCGGAAATTTTTATTCTGCGCATTGGCCAGAAGCGCGCAGGCGAGCAGGGCGAACAGTATTTTTTTCATCATATCGTTTTAGCGTGCGAGGATCATTTTTTTCGTTTCATGATACGCTCCGGCGCGTATCGTATAGAGATAGATTCCCGAAGGAAGCGCGGAGGCGTTCCATGCGACGGCGTGGTCTCCTGTTGCATAACGCCCATCGGCAAGCACAGCCACTTCACGGCCGAGCATGTCGTGCACCGTCACATGCACATCGCGTTCGCGGTCGAGCCGGAAGCGGATCACGGTCGAAGGATTGAACGGATTGGGGAAATTCTGCGCAAGCGAGCAGCCCTCGGGTGCGGTCGCTTCGTCACTATTCACCGCCGCCACACCGCTCATCGCATAGGTCACGGCAAACGAGCCGCCCATGCCCGATGGAACGGTGATCACGCGCTGCGCCTTGTCGACAAGCGGATACTCCGCGCCGTCATGCGTGACCGAGGCGATCACAAGGGAAGGATCCGAGCAGCTCACGGGATTCATCGCATACTGCTTTTCCTTCACATCGGGAATGAAATAATAATAGAGCGTCGTCGGCCGTTTCTTCACCAGGAGATTGCCGTAGAGATACGTGTAATAGCCTGTTTCGATCGAATGATAGCCGGCCTTGCCGTCGTTCCCCTTGTCCTCATTATTCCATGCGATGGCTCCGTATCGCGTGCGCTCGGCGTACACATCGCCGTATGTGTGATCGACGAAATAGTTCATGAAAAAATTCAGCGACTCGTCGGCCATCTGGGCATACTGCGGCACGCCCGTCACATGATAGAGCATGAGACCGTCGGTAATGGCCTGTTCCATCTGCCACCACGCCTTGCAGGTATCCCTGTTGCCGTACATCATCATGGCGCCGGTCAGGCGGTCATAATCCTTGTAGGGACCGCCCAACGCGTGGTCGTATCCCTTCTGCCAGACCAGCTCCGTGAGGCGCCTTGCCGTGCCGAGCAGCGCCGTATCGGGCGTGATCTCGTAGATGCGCGCCAGACACCACGAGGTCTTCAGCACATGGCCCATGATCGTGCGCGTCGCGTTCTGCGACGTGTTGTCGATCTTCCAATCCTGATCGTAGAGTTCGGCAAAGCCCATCTTCTGCGACTTCGAGCTTTCATACAAATGCGCGATCATGTTGTCGGCCAGTTCGAGCAGGCGCTTTTTATAGGCCGCATCGCCCGTCATCAGATACAGATGCAGCAGATGTGTCGTCACCGCATCGACCGTCGCATTGAAGCTTTTGGCCGAGGCAGAAGTGCCGTCATACCGGACGTTGTCATAATAGCCGAACGATCCGGCGCGCGCATCCCAGAGCTTCGCCTCGTTGTAGGCATAGCTTTTCTGAAGCCATTCCCAGTCGAGCGTGTCGCGCGTCGCCTCGAAATACGCCGTGATGCCGAGCAGCGCATAGTGCTGATAGTAGGCGGTCTTGTTGCTCAGGGGCGATGTGGCCTTCCCCGCCGCGCTCACATCGTTCCTCCAGCCGCCATATGTATAATCCCAAGCGCTGGCATACATGAAGTCGAGCGCACGCCGGGCGTAGTCGAGATATTCCTCTTTCCCCGTCATCTGGAAGGCGCGCACGAAGCCGTAGGCATCGCGCGACTGGTTCAGGGCGTTCTTGCCGGTGCTGTAGATCTGGCGGCCCTGCCGGTTGAGATTCATATAGAATCCGCCGGCGGACGGGTCATACGCCTTCTTCCAGAACTGGGCGCAGCTGTCCACATAGCCGATCGTCTTTTCGGGAGACTGAAGATATGGAGATGTAAATGAGTACTGCGAATACGCAAAGGCAGACAGACACACGCTCAGACAGAGCGACGCCATGCATTTCTTCATTCCTGGGGCTCCATTCCGAATGCCGCCCACTCCTCGCGCGAAGGACCGTAGATGCCGGGCACTTTCAGTCCCGCCTGGCGCATGAGCACCGTCAGCTGTCCGCGGTGATGGATCTGGTGCGTGATGAGGGCAAAGAGCACGCCGGAGCGCGGCCACGATTCGCCGTACATCGGCACTTCTTCCGTGAGCATCTGGTCGTTCCAGTTCTTCTTCAGCGCTTTGACAAGCGATGCCGACAGATGCTCATAGGCCTCGCAGATCTTCAGCGCCTTGTGCGGCACCTGTCCGTTGGCAGGCGGAGCATCGATCTTGAGTCCGGCATGTTCCATCATCTGGCCGAGCGATTTGGCGATATGCCAGGCCAGCGTGTACACCGTGCGGCCGTCCTGATAGACCTTCTGGTCGAGCGCCGAGTCCGAGAGCGCATTGAAGATTTTCAGCGTTGCATCGCTTTCCGTTTTCCATGTGGAAAAGAAATCATCCATCGTGCGGAACATAGATCCTCCTTCATGTGAAATTGTTGTTCCCTCTGCGTGTCTCTCACACAGGGAATGCCGCAGCGCGTCTCTCTCTCTTTCAGAGCTGCAGACGGCCCTCGGCCATGACGATGCGGTCATCGAACCAGACCGTCGGATATTTAATCAGTCCGTCCAGGTGGCTTGCCGCTCGGACGGTTCCGCCCATCGATTTATTGTCGCCGAAGGCGATATGGATCGTGCCCATCACCTTTTCGTCCTCCAGAATGTTGCCGGTCAGGATCGCCTTATCGTTGGTTCCGACGCCGAACTCGGCCACGTTGCGTCCGTCCCGCCCGTGCGGCGCCAGCAGTTCGATGAGCCTGGAGGCTTCCGCTCCGCCTTCGATTTCTTCGGCAAAGCCGTTGCGCACGGTGATGCGGATCGGTTCTTTCACGACGCCGACGGACGCCATCGAGCCGTCGACGACGACGATGCCCTCGGATTGGCCCTCGAGCGGAGCCAGGTAGGCTTCGCCCGTGGGAAGGTTGCCCGATTCGCCTTTTTTCCGGAAGAGTCCGGAGCTCGCATGCGCCTTGCGTCCAGAAATGGGCATCGTGATATCGGTGCCTGCGGGAGAGGTGACGCGCACGGTTTTCGTCTGCTCCAGTTCGGCGCAGAGCGCGAGTGTGCGCGCGGCGATGGCGTGATAATCGGCGTTCATGCAGCGCACCATGATCTCTTCGGTCACGCCGGGCAGCGTCGCCACGCGCGCGCCGGCGGCGCTCGCATTGCGCCGGGCATCGGTATGCGTGAGCGATTTCGATGTGGGGCACAAGACGACATCCATCATCTTCATGAGCTCCGCCACCTGCAAGGGCGGCTCGGCCCCGTTGGACGAGCGCGGCAGGATCTCCGCGAGGATCACCTCGTTGCCCAGATCCCTGGCCGCCTTTCTGAGCGCATATCCGATATGCCGCAAGGGCTCATCGGTCACAATGAGGATCGTTTCGCCGGGCTGCACGCCCATGCAGTCCGAAAGCGCAATGCGCGAGGCAGAAAGCAATTCATCAGAAGGCGTCAACATCGATAGAATTCTCCTTCCCTAGACTTTGATCGTTTCAAGACCGCGCGCGTTGGGACCGCTTTCCGAACGGCGGAGGAGGAATGCAAAGAGAAGCCCGAAAAATCCGAGGCAGGAAAAAATGAGCATGCCCGGAATATAGCCGGAAGGATTCTGCGCGCCCGCGGCCCACGTGTCGTTGGCCCAGCCGATCGCGAGATTGAATCCGAAGAGTCCGATATTCTGTATCATCGTCATGAGTCCGTAGGCGGTGCCGAGTTTCGACTGGTCGACGATGTAGGCGACCGACGGCCACATGATCGCGGGAATGAGCGAGAAGGCGACGCCCATCATCGCCATCGGCACATAGAGCGAGAGGTGCGTATAGGCCATGATCAGGTAGACCGGGATCAGGAGCATCGATCCGAACATCATGAAGAGCGAGCGCTTGCCCACCTTGTCGACCATGAGTCCGAAGAGCGGCGTGGCGATCATGGCGAAGAGCGTGAGGATCGAGGATAGGAATCCGCCGAATTCGCGCGTCGTGCCGTGGGCGTCCATGAAGAACTTGACGGCGAACGTCTGGAACGGGAAGATCGCCGAATAGAACGTGATGCAGAGCGCGACGATGTACCAGTAGGAGGTGCCGAAATTGAGCAGATCCTTCCAGACGACCTTGTCGGGCTCGTTGGCCGCGCCCATTTCATATTTCCTGGCGGCCGTATCTTCGAGAATCCAATAGATCACCGCGCCGGCCACGCAGACAACGCCGGCGCCGACAGAAATGAGAAGCGGCCATTGCCAGTGCTCATAGAAGTGCCGGGCCCATGTGGGAGAATTCAGCGCAGCGAAGCTTCCGAGCCGGGCGATCGTCAGATTCACGCCGAAGGCGAAGGACAGTTCCTTGCCGCGGAACCATTTGGCCAGGGCGGTTGTGACGGCCACGATGAGTGATTCGGCTCCGAGACCGAAGACCAGGCGCCCGGCGGCCATCATCGTAAGCGACGATGTGGCGGCGGTGATCGCAGCGCCTAAGAGGCAGAGCACGGCGAAGATCAATGTCGAGCGCTTCGTGCCCAGGCGGTCGATGATGAAGCCGCCGATGAGGACCATGACGATATTCGGGAACGAGTAGATCGCCTGGAGCAGCCCGATATCGGAATCGGAGAAATTCAGTTGCTTGGCCAGCACATCGGCAAGCGGACTGATGCAGTCATAGATGTAATAATTGCCGAACATGGCGAGGCTGATCAGCACAAGAACAATCCATCGGAAAGCGCGCGGGGGCGGGGGAAGCGTTGTATCGGGTGACGTTGTATTCATGAACACTATGGAACATCTGGTGAAGACAATGAACGAGTCATTATCGCAGTATTGATAAAGCCGGAATTAAAAAAATATAAACAAAAATTGAAAAGGAAACAAAGCAGCCGGGAATATTCGGCATTTCAGCGAAAAAGAATGTACATTGCCTTATTATAGAAGGAACGAATCTCTTCAGGCGCTCGTCTGAATGTACGCGCGCGCGCGCCGGGGAGTATGCCCGCCGGACTTTTTTCCCTGGCGCCGAGGGCATGTGTTCCGCTTTTTTTCGTTCATCAGGCATTTTGCAGAGATTCCATGCGACGAGTGTTCATTTTTTTCCTTCTTTCTTCCATCGCCATTGCCCAAACGCAGCAAAGCGGCACGAGTCCCGTCTTCAAACGCTTCCGCCCTCTTGTGCTCTACACGCCGTACGATGCCGTCGGCGCGCAGCTCTGGCAGGGATTCCAACTGATACAGAAGTCGAACGCCGGCGACGCGCTGGCGCAGCACGAGCTCGGCATCCGCTATTTTACCGGGCAGGGATTTCCGCGCGACACGGCCAAGGCCGTCTATTGGATCAGAAAGGCGGCAGAGCAGGAGCTTCCGATAGCGCAGTACAATTACGGACTCTTTTTCAACAACGGCTGGGGCGTCGACTGGAATCCGTTCGAGGGATTCAAATACATCCGTCTGGCGGCCGATCAGCAGATGACCGAGGCCATTTTCCTTCTGGGGCTCACATACACCGACAACATGGTCGTCAACCGCGACATGGACAAGGCGTATCAGTTCGTGAAAATCGCCGCATCGCGCGACTATGCTCCGGCCAAAGAGGTGCTTGCGGAAATGGAGCGGCGCGGGCTCGGTCCGTCTTCCGCGAAAAATGCGCACACGGCGCAGGCCGATACGTCATCGGCCGCGCGCTACCAGCCAGTGTTTCTTGACTTCGGAGAGACCAACGGCGGTCCCTCGAGCGAAGAGA
>JBLMZA010000075.1:0-28279 GCA_050258555.1 Acidobacteriota bacterium
TCAGAATGCCGGCACCTATACCGCCACATTCGATGCCTCGCGTCTTGCCTCCGGCATGTATCTCTACCGGATCGAATCCGGAAGCTTTACAGCCGTGAAGAAGATGCTTTTACTGAAGTAATTGTTCCACGTCATTTCTTTCCGGAAAGCATGCCGGCATGAGAAAGTGCCGGCATGCTTCCGAAGAGTTCTGCAAAGGCAAGACGTGACCGAACAGCTCCGTCTTGCCTTTGTTGTATCAGTATCGGTCAAAAAATTACCTATCACAGATTCTATCGACGAAATCATACGACGCTCATGTCCATACCAGCCTGGGTCCGGGATGCGGTCTTCTATCAAATATTTCCTGAACGATTTGCCAACGGCGACACTGCAAACGATCCGCCGGGCACGCAGCCGTGGGGATCGAAGCCCACAGGCGGCAATTATTTCGGCGGAGACCTTCAGGGCGTCATCGACCATCTGCCGTATCTGAAGGATCTCGGCATCAATACGATTTATTTCAATCCCGTCTTCGAGGCGGCAAGCAATCATAAATATAATGCGACGGACTACATGAAGATCGATCCGTCGTTCGGAACGAATGACCTATTCAAAAAGCTGCTCGATGAATGTCATGCGTCGGGCATACGCATCGTGATCGACGGCGTCTTCAATCATGTCGGTACGGCCTTCTTCGCGTTTGCCGATGTGAAGGAAAAGGGCGCCGCGTCGAAGTATGCGCACTGGTTCAATATCTTCAGCTATCCGGTCTCCGATGCCCGCACGCCGAATTACGAGGGATGGTGGGGATACGGTTCGCTGCCGAAGCTGATGGTGTCGCATCCCGATGTGCAGCAGTATCTGTTCGAAGTCGCGCGCTACTGGACCTCGATGGGCATCGACGGATGGAGGCTCGATGTGCCGAACGATGTTCCGCATGCATTCTGGAAGGAGTGGAGGAAGGTCGTGCGCTCGATCAATCCCGACTGCTACATCGTGGGCGAGCTGTGGCAGGATGCGAGCCCGTGGCTGAAAGGGGACGAATTCGATGCGACGATGAATTACCGGTTCCGCGATGCATGCCTCGACTTTTTTGCGAAGAGGTCCGCAACGGCCGGCGAATTTCAAAAAAGTCTTGCATCCACGCGCGCGCTCTATCCCGACGCATCGAACTATGCCATGCAGAACCTGATCGGAAGCCACGACACGGAACGGTTTCTGACCATGTGCGGCGGAGACATCGACCGTCTGAAGCTAGCCGCGGCGTTTCAAATGACATACGTCGGCGCGCCCATGGTGTATTACGGCGATGAAGTGGGCATGGAGGGCGGCAAGGATCCGGACTGCCGGCGCACGATGATCTGGGACAAGGCGAAATGGAATCAGCCGCTTCGCAGGCATTATCAGGCCCTCATTGCCGCAAGAAAGAAATCTGCCGCGCTGCGCCAGGGCGCCTATGCCGTGCTCGCTGCGCCCGGCATGCCCGACCGCTGCACGGCCTTCGAGCGCACGCTTGGCGATGAACGGGTGATCGTGGTGATCAACAACGACAAGAAAACGGCGTCCCTGTCGGTCGATGTGAAAATCGGAGTGAAAAAAGTTCAGAGCCTTCTGGATGGAAAACCGATCTCAGTGAAGAATGGGAAAGTGCCGCTGACTGTGCCCGCCATGACCGCGGTCGTGCTGGAGTGCTGAAAAATCAATACATATTTGTTCAATCGTGCAGAAAGATGACTATGGCTTCCATGATGCGTTCCTCGCTCCTCACCGCGGCACTCCTGATGCTGTCCGCCTGTCTCATATCCGCTCAGACGGTCACCATCAAGTTTCGCTATGCGCCCGATGCCGCGTATCCGCGCGTGCATTTTCCCGGATCGTTCAACGGATGGGGGCCGAACTCGGGCGGCACAATCGCGCAGGGAGCGGTCTCGCAGGCCGACAGTTTCGAGACATCGACGGGCATGTGGGTGAAGACGGTGCCGCTGGCGTTCGGCACCTATCAGTACAAGATCTACCGCCAGCGAAGCGCCGCCGCGACGGACTGGAGCTGGATTCCCGATCCGATGAACCGCGTCGTGCTTGCGCCGGACCAGAATTCGCAGCTCATTGTCGACAGCCTGGTGCTCTTCCAGATGATTCCGTATCCGCTCTCCTATGAATCGTCGAAGCTTGTCGTGAAGTCGTCCCGGCCGTCGATCACGGCAGGCATCTTCCGTCCCGCGGGCGCTCCTTCGCCGGCGATCGCGATGCGCATGGACGGATCGTCGATTGCCAATGCCGCTTCGTACTATGATGCCGCTTCAGGCATCCTCACATACAAGCCCTCGGCGCCGGTATCGGACGGCATGCATACGTTTACGCTGACGGTGAGCGCAGGCTCGATTACAAAGACCGACTCGGTCGTCTTCGAGACGCGCGGGCGGACCGTACAGATCCAATCGCCGTCGTTTACCACCCGGAAGAATGTCTTCGTGACATCGGGCATCGTCCTGACAGCGCTCGATTCGGTGACGGTGGGCGTCAATGGCACATCGAAGCGGGTCCGCGTCACCAACGGTTCATTCACCGACAGCACGCAGCTGTTCGAAGGGAAAAACACGATCGTCGTTTCAGGCGGTGACGGAACGGACAGCATCAGCGTGACGCGCATTGTGAACCATGCGCCGTATGCGCGCGCGGAAGTGGCGTATGCCGGCGCATCGACTGTCACGCTCAGCGCTTCGAACAGCACCGATCCGGACGGGGAGGCGCTCTGGAATTTCACGTGGATGGATGATCCGTCCGCACCGCTGGGACTGAACGGCAAGAACGGCGTGATGGCCACGGTGCCGAAGCCCAAGGCCCCGGGCGAATATTATTTCATGCTCATCGCCCGCGATACGACCGGCAATGCCGACACGACGCGCTCGTACTTCATCATCGATGCCGAAGGATCATATAAGAATCCCTCGTATGCGGACAATCCGTCGTGGGCGAAGAAGGCGCGCGTGTATTTCATGTTCCCGAAGAGCATCACGCAGACCGGCACGCTCAATGCGGCGGCGCTGAAGCTTCCATATGTGCGCAATATGGGATTCAATGTCGTGTGGCTCATGCCGGTGATGAAGAATGCCTATCCGATCGACAACAATTACGGCCCGGGCTACAACATCTCCGACTTCATGAATGTGGCGCCGGAATACGGGACGAACCAGGATTTCAAAAACTTCATCACGCAGGCGCATGCGCTCGGGCTCAAGGTCATTCTCGATGTCACGCCGAATCATTCGAGCCGCTTCCATCCCTGGTCGCAGCATGCCCACACATACAAGACAGCGTCGCCGTACTGGAACTGGTATCAGCACGCTTCCATTCCGCATAACATGAACGGGCTCGGAGAAGCGAAGGACGCCGACGGTTTCTATTATTACGGAGGATTCAGCGACCAGCTGCTGAATCTGAACTGGACGGACGTCGACATGCGCGAGGAGATGATCGGCATCTACAAATACTGGATCAGGGAGTTCGGACTCGACGGCTACCGGTTCGACGTCTACTGGGGGCCGCACCGCCGCTACGGTGAGCGCTACATGGGCCAGCCCGTGCGCGAAGCGCTCAAGCACATCAAGCCGGACATTCTGCTGCTGGGTGAGGATGACGGCACCGGCAGCGGCACGGAAACGATCTATGCCGATCATACGGAAAACGGCGCCGCGGGCGGACTCGATGCCGCATACGATTTCAAGCTTTTCTTCAACCAGATCCGCAATTTCGGTTTCACCGGCGCCGCGGTGGAAAATCTGCACAGCGACATCATGAACAGCGGGTTTTATCCCGGTCCCAATGCACTCTACATGCGCTTCATGGAGTCGCAGGATGAGGATGCAATCTCCTACCAGTACTCCTCGCCCGGCGGATGGAACTATGATGCGCAGACGTCGTTCCGGCGCACGATGCCGATGGCATCGGTGATCTTCACCGTGCCCGGATTCCCGATGGTCTGGAACGGGCAGGAGATCGGCTACGGCTACGGCATCCCGGGCTCGAAGGAAAACCGCGTGCGCACCGTGATCAACTGGAATTACGAAGGCAAGTCGCTCCTCATTCCGCATTACCAGAAGCTCGCATGGATACGGGGAGCGTTTCCCGCATTCACGACGCAGACCCTCATCCGACTGAGCACGGGCAACAGCGCCGTCTACGGCTACACGCGTCCCCTGGAGAATGAGAACGCGATCGTGCTCGAGAATTTCGGAGCTAGTCCGCTGGCAGCCGCAATTCCTTTGGTCGCAACGGGTTCAGGCGCCAACGTGCTCTTCAAGGGCGGCGTGACGGACGGGAAGAAGTACTATGTGAATGATGTCTATAACGACACATCAACAGCCGTCGCCTTTGCCGGCGGAGCGCTCACGCTCAATGTCACCGTGCCGGCATACGGCACGGCGATCTATATCCTCTCCGACTCCTTGAGGCGGATCGTGCTTCCCGCGGTGACCGGTGTGGAGCAACCGTCGGCTGGGGCGGTGCCCGAGCGGTTCGGTCTCGAGCAGAATTATCCGAATCCGTTCAATCCATCGACGACGATCCGCTTCCACCTGGCATCGTCCGGGATGGTCTCACTGAAGGTCTATGATCTGCTCGGCCGCGAGGTCTCCACGCTGGCCGACCGGTTCATGGAAGCCGGATCGTATTCCGTTGTCTGGAACGCTTCAGGCATGCCGAGCGGCATGTACCTGTGCGAGCTCAAAGCGGGAGCGAACGCCGCAGTCAAACGCATGATGGTGATTAAATGATCCGATATTTTTATTCAGCCGTTTTTTTGCTATGTTCAAGTGCAATCGTCGCGGCTTCACAACCACAAAAAGACACGCTTATGAAAGACACGTATCCGGCATCCGGCGGCACGCTCTTTGTCAATCTCATCTGGCATCAGCATCAGCCGCTGTATCTCGATCCGGGCAGCGACCAATTGCAGGGACCGTGGGTGCGGACGCATGCCACGAAGGATTATTACGACATGGCGTCCATCCTCGAGCAGTATCCGGATGTGCACTACAATGTGAACCTGACATCGTCGCTGCTCTTTCAGCTGGAGAAATATTACGTCGAACGGCTCAGGCCGTTCGTCGATGTGAAGAAGAACCGCGTGAATGCGAAAGCGTTCTTCAGGAAGTGGAAGGGGAAGACCGATCCGTGGATCGATCTCGCGCTCAAGCCGACATCCGAGTTCGATGCGAAAGATATGGCCTTCATGGTGAAGAACACGTGGAACGCCTTCGGCATCGGCGAAGTGCAGATCAGGCGCTTTCCCGAATACCTTGCGCTGAAGGAAAAAAATACGGCGAAGCACAAGTTTACAGAGGAAGAGCTCCGCGCCGTGAAATTCTGGTTCTATCTGGCGCACTTCGATCCCGATTTCCTCGAGCGCAGAGTCTGGCTTGCCGACGGCACGACGATCGATCTGACCGATCTCGTGGCGAAGCATGCCGACGGCACTTATCACCTCAAGAAGGAAATCACCGAGGATGATTGCAACCGCATCGTGGCGGAGATGTACAAGGTGTGCGCCAATGTCGTGCCGATACACCGGAAGCTGATGTACAACCATCTGACGCATCAGGGGCAGATCGAAGTGGCGACGACGCCGTTTTTCCATCCGATCCTTCCGCTCGTGTACGACAGCGATGTGATGGGCATCTGCCAGCCGCACGATCCGAAACCGCCGCGCTACCACTATCCCCAGGATGCGCATGCGCAGGTTGCGATGGCCGTGCAGTTTTACACCGACACGTTCGGTCAGCCGCCCGTGGGCATGTGGCCGGGAGAAGGATCGGTTTCGCATGAAGTGATTCCGATCTTCGCCGAAAACGGAATCCAATGGATCGCGACGGATGAAAAGATCCTTGCGCGCTCGAAGCCGTACGGCCAGGAGAAATATTATCCCTATCACATTTCGCTCGACAGCGGAACGATCGCACCGGTCGCGCTGTGCTTCCGCGAGACGGAACTGTCGGACAAGATCGGATTCACGTACAAAAAATATCAGGGGGAAGAGGCCGCCGACGATTTCATCCGCAGCCTGCTGAAATTCGCGCCGGGACCGAACATGCCCGACCGGCTGCTGACGGTCATCCTGGACGGAGAGAACGCCTGGGAATGGTACGAGAAAGACAACGACGGCAAGGAATTCCTCCATGCGCTCTATCGGAAACTGAGCCGCCTTTATGAGACGCGCCAGGTGGTGACGGTGACCATGTCGGAATACATTCACGGCAATCCGGCCCGCATGGTGCAGGCACATCCCGTCGACATGATGAAGAAACTCGACTGGCTCTATCCGGGGTCGTGGATCAACGCGAATTACGACACGTGGATCGGCGAGGATGAGGAGAACCGGGCGTGGACGTACCTGCTTCAGGCGCGCAAGGATCTTGAACACTCCGGCATTCCGCAGCCCGATCCGAAAGCGAAGCAGCCGAAGCCGAACACGAAAAAGTGGTACGGCTACAAGGCCTGGGAGGCGATGTATGCCGCCGAGGGCTCCGATTGGTTCTGGTGGTACGGCACCGATCAGAACGCCCCGGCCGGAGACAAGCCGTTCGACATCGCTTTCATCACGCATCTGAAGAATCTGTACGCATTCGGAAAGCAGGCCGGAGGCAGCATGCCTTCGCGCACATTCAGGCCCATCATCACTTCCCATGAAGCCGCTCCGCGTGCGGCAGGGGGCGCCATGGCGCAAAGCACCACGGACATGGTCTCTGTGGTGTTTCAGTGCGATGCCCAGGGCATTTATGTGCGCAAGGGCATCTACATCGCCGGCAATCAGCCGGAACTCGGAACGTGGTCGCCGAATACCGTCAAGATGTTCGACGATGGCACGCACGGCGACCAGACGGCCAACGACGGCATCTGGTCGATCGAGTTCAAGTTCCCTGCGGGAACCGTGATCGAATACAAGTATACAAATTCCGGCGCGCACGGGCAGTGGGTGCCGGGAGAGGAGTTTTCATCGAGCAACCGGCGCGTCGTTTTGGACGGATCATCGGACCGCGTGGTGCTTCTGGATACATTCGGCAGAAAGTAATACGAGATTATCGCTCAGGCGCCGCCGGTTAAATGCTGGCGGCGCAATCACTTACTTCACTCACATCCTCCAATTTCTATGCTCGACATACAGAAACGTCTCACCAATTCGTTCTACGCGCTCATCAGTCTTCCTTCGACCGCGATGGGCTTTGCGCTCTCCATACAGATTTCGGCATTGAGCTGGCTTTTGACGACGAAATACAATCTTCACATCGATGAGGTCGGATTCGTGTGGGCTGCGGGTCCGCTGGCCGGCATCTTCGGGCAGGTGATTATCGGTCTTATCAGCGACAAGGTGTGGTTCTGGGGAGGGCGCCGGCGTCCCTTCGTGCTCATCGGGGGCGTGCTGGCCGCAGGCATGCTGCTTGCGCTGCCGAATATTGACGTCATTGCCGCACGGCTCGGCATCGGCAGCCTGCTCGTGGTGGCCATCGTTGTGGCGCTGACGCTCGATCTTGCGATCAACATCTCCTTCAATCCCACGCGTTCGATTATCGCCGATGTCACTCCCGAAGGGATTTCGCGCACGAAGGGATACACCTGGATGCAGACCATCTCCGGATTCTTCGGCGTGCTCGCGTATCTCATCGGCGCCACTGCGGGCAATTATGTGCTCATCTACACAGGCGTGGCGATCGTCTTCGTGTTCTCATTCGTCCCGATGTTCTTCATCGAGGAAAGCAGGGATCTGCAGACGTCGGCCGATGCCAAAGCGGACAAGCCTGCCGCGACGGCGACCGAATGGGGACAGCTCTTCCGCGTCTATCTCGCGCACGGCTTTTCGTGGGTCGGCGTGCAGACCATGTTCGTGTACATCATCGCGTTCATACAGCAGAAGTTTTTCACCGCCGCGGCCGATCAGGAGCTGATCAACGCGCAGTCGGGACAGATCATCGCGATCGCGTTTGCGATCCTGAATACGGTCGGGTTCATCCTGCCGGCATTCGTGCTCGAGCCCATCGTCGAAAAAATCGGACGAGTGAAGACGCATGTGATGTGCGTCGCAGTCATGGCATTGGGATATTTCGGCATCGTCGCCTTCGGCACGACGCCCGTGATGCTCTACGTGCTGATGGCCGTCGCGGGCATCGGCTGGGCCGCGGTGGTGAGCCTTCCGTTTGCCATCATGACGGAAAAAGTCGACCAGAGCCGGACGGGATTTTTCATGGGCATCTTCAATCTATCGGTCGTGCTGCCTCAGCTTTTCGTGAGCCTCGTGATCGGCACGGTGATCCGCAACGCCGACGACAAGGCCGTCATTTTCGTGATCAGCGGCGCGACGCTGGCGATCTCGGCGGCGCTGTGGCTGCTGGTGAAGGAGAAGCGGTCATGATGACACGCATGAAAATATTGTTGGGTATCCTGGTTCTCTCTGCCATTGCGCGAGGCGAAGCAATCCGCGATCTCATCGCTCCGGTCCGCATCGCCGCAGGCGGGACCGATACGGTGCTGGTGAGCGACCTGTTCTATGCGAAAAAGTACA
This sequence comes from Acidobacteriota bacterium, assembly GCA_050258555.1. Lineage (GTDB taxonomy): Bacteria > Bacteroidota > Ignavibacteria > UBA10030 > UBA8401 > CAISDA01. The sequence goes on from JBLMZA010000075.1 coordinate 8,534, forward strand.
GCGTGAAGTTCCTTCCCACGAAATCGGTGGACGTTTCCTATGACGCCGCGACGAACACGGCCGTCTTCCGCGCCGCTGCGGGATTTGCCGGCGCCGCAATCGTCGAATTCACGCAGGCCGGTACACGCCAGGCGCTGCCGGTGATCGTCGAAGGAACGAAAGTACAGCAAACGGTCCATGTGTTCCGCTACCGGCCGGGCAAAAACGTCGGCACGGTCTTCGTTACGGGCAGCTTCAACAACTGGAGCAAGGACCGCAACCCGATGACAGATTCCTCGGGCTCCGGTGTCTACGAAGCGCGCGTGCCGCTCGATCCGGGCAGCTACATCTACAAGTTCATTGTCGACGGCAGGGAGATGCTCGATCCGGAAAATCCGGAGAAGACGCCCACGGGCTTCGACGATTTCAACTCGGTGGTCCGCATCGCCGATGCCGATTCGACGACGATGTTCCTCCACGTGGGGGGAAGGGCGGAGAAGGCCGACGCGGCGGAATTTTCGTTCCTCTACGAGCATTCGTTTCCTTCAAAGGGAATAACGGCGGAGAATGTCGTTGCGCTTCTTGATAATGCGCGCATCGATGCGAAGCGCATCGCCGTCAGCGGCGCAGCGGTTCGTCTCCGCATTCCGAAGAAGGAGCTGAAGGGCGACAGGACGCTCCGCGTGATAGTGTCGGAGCACGGCCGCACGACCAACCTGCAGCAGGTCGTTCTGCATGACGGCACGCCCGCCTCGGCCGTCGCCGCGAAGCCGGCATGGGAGGACGGCGTGATCTATTCGATCATGATCGATCGCTTTAACGACGGCGATGCGTCGAACGACATTCCCGTACAGCACGATTCGCTCTTCCGTCAGGCGAATTATCAGGGCGGAGATCTGCGCGGCATCATCAAAAAAATCGACGAGGGATATTTCGACACGCTCGGCGTGAACATCCTCTGGATTTCACCGGTGAACGACAATCCCGACGTGGCCTTCCGCGAATATCCGCCGCCGCACCGCTGGTATAGCGGCTATCACGGCTACTGGCCGATCAGCGAGAACCGGGTGGAAGAGAAGTTCGGTTCGATGAGTGATCTGAAGGAGTTGATCGGGAAGGCTCATGCACATCATATGCGTGTGCTGCTCGATTACGTGGCGCACCACGTGCACATCGATCACCCGTGGTACAAACAGCATCCCGACTGGTTCGGCACGCTGGATCTTCCCGACGGCCGGAAGAATCTCCGCCTGTGGGATGAGTTCCGGCTGACGACGTGGTTCGAGCCGTACATGCCGTCGTTCGATTACACGAAATCGAAGGATGCGCTCGAAGCGATGTCGGACAATGCCGTATGGTGGCTCAAGGAAACCGGAGCCGACGGATTCCGGCACGACGCCGTGAAGCATGTGCCGAACGAATTCTGGCGCACGCTCACGCGCAAACTGAAGGAGCGCATCGAAGCGCCGCGGCACGACAAGGTGTACCAGATCGGCGAGACATTCGGCGATTATCCGCTCATTGCCTCGTATGTGAACAACGGCCAGTTGAGCTCCCAGTTCAATTTCAATCTTTCGTATTTTGCCATTCCCGTCTTCCTGGAGTCGGATAAGTCGTTTGCGTTCGTCGACTTTCATATGAAGAAATCGTTTGCATCGTTCGGCGCCAACAACCTGATGGGCAACATCATGGACAGCCACGATAAAGTCCGTTATATGGCATACGCCGACGGCGACATCAAAAACCAGGGGGAGGACACGCGCGAGATGGCGTGGACGAATCCGCCGACGGTGGATCACGCCTCGAGCTACAAAAAAGCGGAGCTGTACTTTGCGTATATGATGACGATCCCCGGACTGCCGGTGGTGTATTACGGATCGGAGTTCGGCATGACCGGAGCGGACGATCCCGACAACCGGCGCATGATGCGCTTCGGCGATGCGGTCACGCCGCTCGAGCGGGAGATGAAGGCGCAGACGGCGTCGCTCATCCGGATCCGGACATCGCACCCGGCGCTGCGCTACGGCGACTTCCTCACGCTCAGGGCGGATACGACCATCTATGCCTATATGCGCTCGGATATGAACGAGCGCGTGCTTGTGGTGCTCAATAAGAGCGCTCAGCCGGCCACCGTGCCGCTGACGCTGCCCGGAATCTATCCGGTGAAGGAGATGACCGATGCGGCCACGGGCAAGAAGTTTCCGATGGCCGGTCACCGCATCATGCTCACCGTGCCGGCCATCGGATGGCGCATCATGAAGATCGATTAATCGTAAAAACGTACATTGACCAACACTCCCGACTATGAACAAACCCCGTCTCTCGTTTTGGCAGATCTGGAACATGAGCTTCGGCTTTCTCGGAATTCAATTCGGATTCGCGCTGCAGAATGCGAATGTAAGCCGCATCTTTGAAACACTCGGCGCCAATGTGGCCGACATCCCCATCCTGTGGATCGCCGCGCCCGTGACCGGGCTCATCGTGCAGCCCATCATCGGGCACATGAGCGACCGCACATGGAACCGTCTCGGCCGCCGCCGCCCGTACTTCTTCGTCGGAGCGCTCCTGGCGACGGCTGCGCTCCTGCTGATGCCGAATTCGGCGGCGCTGTGGATCGCCGCCGGCATGCTGTGGATCATGGATGCGTCGATCAACGTTTCGATGGAACCATTCCGCGCCTTTGTCGGCGACATGCTTCCGTCGGAGCAGCGCACGCAGGGCTTCGCGATGCAGAGCTTCTTCATCGGGATCGGCGCCGTCATCGCCTCGGCGCTTCCGTACATGCTGACCAACTGGTTCAATGTGTCGAATGTCGCCCCGCTGAATGAAATTCCCGCCTCGGTGAAGTATTCATTCTACATCGGCGGCCTCGTCTTCATTGCCGCAGTGTCGTGGACCGTATTCCGCACGAAGGAATACTCGCCCGAAGAGCTCGAGCAGTTCGGAAAGAAGGACGAAGAAGCGCGCCTGAAGCGCAGCGGGGCCGATAGGCCGGCTGCGACGCACGCAGCGCTCTACCGCAACGGCGCGATCTGGCTCGCGGCCGGTCTTGTCGCAATGGCGATGCTGTATTTCTTTGAACTCGATCGCGAGCTCTACATTCTCGCCGCGGGCATCGCCGTCTTCGGCGTGCTGCAGCTCATCGTCGGCGCTTCGACGAAAGCGGGGAGGACCGAACAGGGACTCGCCGCCGTGATACACGATCTCTATGCGATGCCGAAGACGATGCGCGAGCTCGCCGTGGTCCAGTTCTTCTCGTGGTTCGCACTCTTCGCCATGTGGATCTATACGACCGCCGCCGTGACGCAGCATATCTACGGCACCACGGATACGACGTCTGCCGCGTTCAACGAAGGCGCGGACTGGGTGGGCGTGCTGATGTCTGTCTATAACGGCTTCGCCGCTGTCATGGCGTTCGTCCTCGTGTGGCTTGCGAAGAAGACAAGCCGCAAGACCGTGCACATGATCAGTCTTTTCTGCGGCGGTCTCGGTCTGGCGTCCTTTTATGTGATCAGGGATCCGCAGCTGCTTCTTGTTTCGGAGCTCGGCATCGGGCTCGCGTGGGCGTCGATCCTCGCCATGCCGTATGCGATCCTCGCCGGATCCCTGCCGCCGCGCAAGATGGGCGTATACATGGGAATTTTCAACTTTTTCATCGTGATTCCACAGATTCTGGCGGCGAGCATTTTGGGATTTTTTATGCGTACCTTCTTGCATAATGAGGCAATTAATGCTTTATTACTGGGAGGAGCCTCGATGATCGTTGCCGGCGTGCTGGTGCTGCTGGTGGACGATGTCGATGCATAACATGCCACACGGTATCCATTTCGTGTTTTCATGCGTCTCAATACATGATGCGGACCCCGACACAGTTTCCGAAACAACAGGATGACCGCGGATTCGGACTATGAAATTCTTCACAGAATATCTCGTATTCAACACCAGGCATTCCCGGGAATACATCAATATCACGCACGATGTCGAAAAGATACTCGCCAAAAGCGGTATCAAGGAAGGCATGATACTGGTCTCCGCAATGCATATCACCGCAGGTGTGTACGTCAACGACGCAGAGTCGGGCCTCATCCAGGACATCGATGAATGGCTCGAAAAACTGGCCCCCTATAATCCTGGTTACCGGCATCATCGCACCGGCGAGACAAACGGAGACTCTCATCTGAAGAGCCTCCTGGTTCATCACGAGGTGATCGTGCCGGTGACAAACGGCTCCCTGGATTTCGGTCCATGGCAGCAGATTTACTACGCGGAATTCGACGGTCAGCGCGCCAAGCGCGTGATTGTGAAAGTGATGGGAGAGTGACCGGCGTACAGCAGGCAGTTCAACCCCAGGATGCATCATTCATCAATTTCAACCATCAACCCCCATCATGAAAAAACTACTTTTTCTTCTTCTGCTCTTCGCGGTACAGTACGGCGCGCCGGCCGCCCCTTCGAACAACAGCCTCAAGCTGAGTCTCGACATGGCCCGCTTCCGGGGCGATTCGTCGAATGTGTACCTTGAAGTGTATTACGGCTTCGACGTGTCGCTTCTGAAATACGCCGCAGCCGAAGGCAGCTTCCGGGGCGATGCGATCATCAGCGTCGCGTTCAAGAAGTCCGCAAACGACTCCATTGTGGCGCATCAGGCGATGCGCATTCCGTTCAGCATCAGCGACACGACGCTGCTCGACCAGTCGCGCACGTACAACGATGTGCTCGGCTTTTTCCTGAAGCCCGATATCTACCGCGTGTATGTCGTTCTGAAGGACGGGCGCTCGCCCGAGCGCATGGATTCGCTGTCGTTCCCGATCGATCTGAAGCTGATCGATCACCGGTCGATGGCGCTTTCCGATGCGGAACTCTGCACGTCGATCGTGCCGATCGAAAAAGACAGCACCAACCGCTTCTACAAAAATACGATGGAAGTGAAGCCGAATCCCTCGAAGCTCTTCGGCGCCCATCAGCCCGCATTGTTCTACTATCTCGAATCGTACAATCTGCTGAAGGGACAGTCGGCGCAGTACCAGACCCGCGCCTCGATCACGAACGCCGTCGGCAAGGAAGTCGTCGCCTCGCTGAAGACCAGGCCGCGCACTTACGATTCGAACGTCGAGGTCGGCATGCTGAAGATCGCCTCGCTCCGCACGGGCGCCTATACGTTCACGTATGCGGTCATCGATTCGGCGGCAAATGTGAAGTCCACATCCTCGAAGAAATTCTTCGTCTACAATCCGTCGCTTCCGCCCGATACGCTGGTCGCATCGACAAACGAAGATGTCATGTCGAGCGAGTATGCGACAATGACCGAGCCCGAACTCGATCGGGAATTCGCGGCGGCGAAATATATCGCCTCCAAAGAGGAGATCGATCATTATGAAAGCCTCAAAGGAGACGACGCCAAGCGCAAGGCGCTCTTCGAATTCTGGGGCAAGCGCGACGAGGACAAGTCGACCACCATCAACGAAATGAAGCAGGAGCATCTGAAGCGCGTCGAGTATTCGAACATCCAGTACCGCACCGGCAAGAAGGAGGGATGGAAAACGGACCGCGGCCGCGTCTACATCATGTACGGTCCGCCGGACGAAGTCGAACGTCATGTGAATGAGATCGACGTGAAGCCGTACGAAATCTGGTACTATCATTCGCTGCAGGGCGGAGTGCAGTTCATCTTCGGCGACCGCACCGGCTTCTCCGATTACATCCTGCTGCACTCGACACACCGGAACGAGCTCCACGACGACAACTGGATGCGCCAGATCTCGACCGGCAGCAACATGTACTGATAAGGCAATTGTTCTTCCACATAGCGATCCTTTAATTCTATCCGGCGAGGTAGAGAAGGAATGGTGAATGTCGGTGTGCAGGCGCGCGTGTCCGCCCGCACAGACCTGAGTGCACAAAACCTCCTTCCCGGCCCCCGGGCAAAGGAGGTTTTGTCATTTTTATGGATACCATACAGACGATCATCGATGCAAAAGGATTCGCGCGAACCGTCACCCGGCTCGCGCACGAGATTGTCGAGCGCAACAAGGGAGCCGAAACGCTCGGCATCGTCGGCATCCGCACGCGCGGAGAATATCTCGCGCGGCGCCTGGCCCAGGCCATCCAGGACACCGAGGGCGTCGTGGTGCCCTTCGGAACGCTCGACATCACGCTCTACAGGGACGATCTGCGCGGCCGCCTGAGCCAGCCCCAGCTCAAGACGACGCACATCCTCTACGATATCACCGGGAAGAACATCGTGCTCGTGGACGATGTGCTCTTTACCGGACGCACGATCCGTTCCGCGCTCAATGCGCTGATGGATCTCGGTCGTCCCGCAACGATCCAGCTTGCCGTCTTTGTGGACCGGGGGCACCGCGAGCTGCCCATCAAGGCCGACTTTGTGGGCAAGAATATCCCCACATCGGCGGAGCAGGAAATCAAAGTGCTCATGACGGAAATCGACAGCGACGACGGCGTGCAGCTTGTGACGCACGGGTCGGAAGGAGGCGCACAATGAAGCTTTCCAGCAGGCATCTGCTCGGACTCGACGGCGTTCCACAGAAGGACATCCAGCTCATTCTCGATACCGCCGTCTCATTCAAAGAAATTCTCAACCGCCCGATCAAGAAAGTCCCGCCGCTGCAGGGCAAGACGATCGTGAATCTGTTCTTCGAGAACTCGACACGCACGCGCATCTCGTTCGAGCTGGCGCAGCGCCGGCTCTCGGCCGATGTCGTGAACTTCGCCGCCTCGGGCTCGAGCGTGAGCAAAGGGGAGACGCTCAAGGACACGGCGCGCAATATCGAGGCCATGAAGATCGATATGGTGGTGATCCGGCACAGTTCTGCCGGCGCGGCGCATTTCCTCACGAAGGTCGTCAAGGCCAACGTGATCAACGCAGGCGACGGATGCCACGAGCATCCGACCCAGGCGCTCCTGGACATGTATACGCTTCGGGAAAAGTTCGGAGCACTCAAGGGGCTCCGCATCTGCATCGTGGGCGACATCCTGAACAGCCGCGTCGCGCGCTCCAATATCTACGGACTGAAGACGATGGGCGCCGAGGTGTCGGTCTGCGGACCGGCGACGCTGATTCCGCGCGACATCGAATGCCTCGGCGTGAATGTGTATCACCACCTCGATGATGTGCTGCCGCATGTCGACGCGGTGAATGTGCTGCGCATACAGCTCGAGCGCGCTTCGGCCGGGCTCTTCCCGTCGCTGCGCGAATACCACCGGTCGTTCGGACTCACCAGCGAGCGGCTCGCCAAAGTGCAGCGGCCCATCACCATCTTGCATCCGGGACCGATCAACCGCGATGTCGAGCTCTCGGCCGACGTGGCGGACGGTCCGCATTCGCTGATTCTCGAACAGGTGCTCAACGGCGTTGCCGTGCGCATGGCGGTGCTCTACCTGCTCGGCATGACCGGGCAATCGTAATGTGGGGCGAAGTCGGAAATGATACGCGCGTTAAGCGTGGTTATTGTTGCTTCGCCCAGACCGAATGATCATCATGTGGGGCGAAGCGCTGCTTCGCCCTGCTTCATCTTTCTTTCGATATCGAGGATTTTATGCCTGAATATTATCTGCTTCAAAACGGACGCATCATCGATCCGGCGACAGGAACGGATCGCATCGCCGACATGCTGATCGAGGACGGCACGATCCGCACCATCGATACGCCGATCACTCCGCCCGACGGCTGCACAGTCATCCCCCTCGAGGGGACCATCATCGCACCCGGCTTTGTGGACATGCATGTGCATCTGCGCGAGCCGGGATACGAACACAAAGAGACCATCGCCACGGGCACGCTCTCGGCGGCATGGGGCGGATTCACGGCCGTGTGCTGCATGCCGAACACCAATCCGGCCATCGACGACGAATCGATCGTGCACTTCGTGCAGTCGCAGGGAAAGAAATCGAATCGCGGCATGGTCGATGTCTACCCGATCGGCGCCGTCACGAAAGGGCGCGAGGGGAAGCTCATGGCCCCCATCTCGGAGCTCGTCGAAGCCGGCGCCGTGGGTCTGTCTGACGACGGCGCGCCGGTCTACGATGCCGGCATCATGCGCCGGGCGATGGAATACGCCTCGATGTACGGCGTGCCGATCATACAGCATTGCGAAGATACGGCTCTGGCGAAGGGGGGAGTGATGAACGAAGGCGAGTCGGCGACGCGTCTGGGACTTCCCGGCATCCCCAATGTCGCCGAGGAAGTCATGATCGCCCGCGACGTCATGCTGGCCGAATTCACGCGGGCACGCTATCACGCGGCACATGTGAGCACCGCCGGCGCCGTCGAATTGATCCGCGAAGCGAAACGCAAGCACATCGCCGTCACCTGCGAGGTCACGCCGCATCACTTTACATTGACCGACAAGGAGGTCTTTTCATACGACACCAATACGAAAATGAATCCGCCTCTGCGCACGCAGGCCGATGTCGATGCCATCAAACAGGGATTGCGCGACGGGACGATCGATGTGATCGCCACGGACCATGCCCCGCATTCGCTCGATGAAAAGGAAGTCGACTACATACAGGCCCCGTTCGGCATTGTGGGACTGGAGACCGCAATCGGTCTGGCCGTCACAGAACTCGTTCTGCCGGGGATTCTGACGATCCCCCAGCTGATCGAAAAATTTTCGACCAATCCGCGGCGGATCATCGGCCGCGAAATCCGTGTTGAAGAAGGACAGCCTGCCGTGCTGACACTCTTCAATCCCGAAGAAGACTGGACGGTGGACTGCGCCGGCTTCCATTCGAAGTCGAAAAATTCGCCCTTCCAGGGACGGCTTCTGAAAGGAAAGGCTGTTGGAATTGTCAATCACGGATGCGTGTTTATGTGTAGAACGGATGTAAATCAACAGCCGCAAATTCTTTAATATCAATCAATTGTGAAAAATATGTTATGGAAATAATACGTGCCAGAGTTTTTGATGAGTTTCCTTCTGTTGTGTTCGGCATGAGTACGCGCAACGGCGGTGTGAGTCAGGATCCGTACGGATTGAACATGAGCGTGAACGTGGGTGATAATCCGGAGCATGTACGCGAGAACCGCTCCCTGTTTTTTCATGAGCTCAAGATCGGCATCGAACAGATGGCCTTTCCGCTGCAGCACCACACGGCCAATGTCCGCATTGCCGAGCATCCGGGAACGTATGAATACTGCGATGCGCTGATCACCAAAACGCCCAATATCTTCATCGGCATCACCACGGCCGATTGCGTGCCCATCATGATGTATGATCCTGTCACGAAGACGGCCGCCGGAATCCATGCGGGCTGGCGGGGCACGGCATCGAAGATCGTCAAGAAAACCATCGCCAAGATGCTCGTGCTGTGCGAGGTGCGGCCGGCCAATCTACGCGTGTTCATCGGTCCGTCTGCATCACGCTGCTGCTATGAGGTGGGAGAGGACGTGGCGCGTCAGTTTCCCGAGAGTGTCGTCGACCGGAACGGGGACGGCCGGTTCATGCTCGATGTCAAGGAGGCCAACCGCATACAGCTTGCCGAATGCGGCATACCGGAAGCGCAGATGGAAATATCACCGCTGTGCACGATCACAGAACGCGGCATGTTTCATTCGTATCGGAGAGAGGGACCGAATTCCGGGCGCATGATGGCGGTGATCGGTCGGCACCGCGAACCGGGATGATCCGGCGGCACTGGCCGGCGTGCCTTCGCTTAAAACAGAATCTTTTGTCTGATTTTTTTGATTTCACAAAAAAAGTTCGTATTTTTTTACGTTCTTTCGATAACAGGGGAATGAAGTTTTTCAGACTATACAGACAATGACGGAAAGCGAGGAAAATACTGGTGGCTCTTGATTATAAATTCAACAAGACGGATTGGGCGCTGATTCTTGGCGCATCGAGCGGTTTCGGCGGAGCGGCGGCCATTGAACTGGCGCGCCACGGCATGAATATCTGCGCCGTGCACTTCGACCGGGCTGCGACATTGCCCAATGCAGAACGTGTGAAGGCCGAGGTGGAAGCGTGCGGCGTGAAGGCGCAATTCTTCAACGTGAACGCATCCGATCCGGCGAAACGGGCGGAGGTCGTAGATTGGCTCGCCGCAGAGTTCGGCGCGAATCCCGAGTGCAGGGTGAAGGTCCTCATGCATTCACTCGCATTCGGCACGCTGCGACCGCTGGTGTCGAAAGACGAGAAGGCGCAGATGTCGCAGGCTCAGATTGAGATGACGCTCGATGTGATGGCCAATTCGCTCATCTACTGGACGCAGGCGGCATTCAGCCGGGGGCTGCTGAAGGCCGGGTCGCGGATCTACACGATGACGTCTTCGGGCGGACGGAGCCAGCTGCCGAATTACGGCGCGGTCTCGGCTGCCAAAGCCGCCCTCGAATCGTACACGCGACAGCTCTGCGTCGAACTCGGTCCGTACGGCATCACGGCCAATGCCATCATGGCCGGCGTGACCGACACGGCGGCGCTGCGCAAGATTCCCGGTGCCGCGATGATGATCGAAGTGGCGCGCCGGAAGAATCCCGCCATGCGCAATACGACGCCGGAGGATGTTGCCCGCGCCATCTCGCTGCTGTCGCACGATGACGCATCGTTCATCTCCGGCAACACGATCGGGGTGGACGGCGGTGAGGATGTCGCCCAGTATATCGGGCAGGAAAATGCTCTCACCAAATTCACCTGATGCGGCATGAGGCGCATCAGGCATTGCCGCGAATTTTACACGAATATACATCTGTCCGCCGATCCAGCATACAGGCGCGTCAATACCGCTGCACACACAGCGGTATTGTAGTTTAGAGGAACCGAACGAATGGAGAAAGAATACGTGCGGTCGATGTTCGACCGCATTGCGTACCGATACGATCTGTTGAATCATCTTCTGAGCGGCGGCATCGATCTGCTCTGGAGGCGCGCGGCCATCGATGCGCTCGCCGAGACGAAGCCGAAGCGCATTCTCGATGTGGCGACCGGCACGGCCGATCTCGCCATCGCCTCGCTCAGGCTGCATCCAGAATCGGTGGTCGGTGTGGATATCTCGGAAGAAATGCTGGCCATCGGAAAAAGGAAAGTGGAGGAAAAAGGGCTCTCCAACGTCATCACATTGGAAACCGGGGAAGCCGAACACCTTCGTTTCGGCGACGGAACGTTCGATGCGGCCATGGTGGCCTTCGGCGCCAGGAATTTTGAGCATCTGACGGCCGGGCTCACCGAGATGCATCGCGTGCTCAGGCCCGGAGGCACGGTCGTCGTGCTCGAGTTTTCAAAGCCCACGGCGTTTCCGTTCCGGCAGCTGTATTTCTTTTATTTCCGTTCGGTGCTTCCTGCCATCGGCCGTCTTGTGTCGAAACACCGCGAGGCGTACCAGTATCTTCCCGATACCGTGATGAAATTTCCGGACGGAGAAGCGTTTCTGAACGTGCTGGACTCGTGCGGCTTCACACGGCTGTCCCGTAAGCCGATGACATTCGGCATTGCGACAATTTATTCCGGCAGTAAGCGATAGGCGGCTGCCTCTCTCTTCTCACAGCATTCAAAAGTTATCATACATAAGGACACCATTGCAATGGAAGAACGAATCGTAAAAGTGGGACACAGTCCCGATCCCGATGATGCATTCATGTTCTACGGGCTCTCGAGCGAGAAAGTGAAGCTGGAGGGAATCAAGATCGAGCATATGCTCGAAGACATCCAGTCGCTCAATATGCGCGCGATGAACGGAGAGCTCGAGGTCACGGCGATCTCCGCGCACGCCTTTCCGTACGTCGCCGACAAATACTGGATCATGGCGACCGGCGCATCGATGGGCGAAGGCTACGGCCCCGTGCTCGTCTCGAAAAAATATTCGACACTCGATGAACTCAAAGGCAAACGCGTCGCCACGCCGGGCAAGATGACGACCGCTACGCTTCTCTTCAAGTCGTACGGCCAAGGCATTGAAAATGTTGACATTCCCTTCGACGAGGTGATGCCGCGCGTAGCGTCGGGCGAATTCGACGCCGGCGTCATCATCCATGAGGGACAGCTGACGTATGCGGCCGAGGGCTTCACGAAGATCATCGACTTCGGCGAACTCTGGCAGAAGGAAACCAACGGACTGCCGCTTCCGCTCGGACTCGACGTCGTGCGCAAGGATCTGGGAGAAGCAATGGCGCGCAAGCTCTCGAAAGGATTGAAGGAAAGCATCCATTACGGCTACACGCATCAGACGGAATCGGTGCCCTACGCCATGAAGTGGGGCAGGGGCATCGACACGACGCTTGGCGAACGGTTCGTGAAGATGTACGTGAGCGAACTCACGATCGACATGGGAGAGCAGGGAAAGAAAGCCCTCGAGCTGCTGTTCAAACTCGGATACGAGCGCGGCATACTGCCTTCGATCCCCGAGGTGGTGCTGTACTGAGCTGGAGTGTACGCTGTCTGATCGGTAACGTGCGGCGCCCCGCATTTCATCATTCAGGGAATATCCATGCATCTGATCGACCTGACAAGGAGATTCAAAACCGGCATCACGATCGCGATCACGCTCGTCGTCATCGAAAACCTTGCATGGATCGTTGAGCCCTCGCTCTTCGGCCGCGTGATCGACGCGCTGATCGAAACGGCATCGGGCGAATCGATCGCCGTCACATTTCCGCTGGTGCTGTGGGTCGGCGTCTTTCTGCTCAATTCGATCGTCGGCGCCGTCCGCCGTTCGGTCGATCAGCGGATTTTTTTGAACATGTTCACGGAAATCGCGACCGACGTGGCGGCGATGGGGAAAAAGCATCGCCTGTCGATCTCTAAGACCGCCGCCCGTGCGGAGTTATCGCGCGAGTACATCACCTTTTTCCAGTACCGTCTGCCGGAGATTCTGGAACAGTCGATCGCCATCGTGGGCGCCGTGATCGCACTCGTGTTTTTCGATCTCCGCATCGCGATCACATGCCTGGGCATCGTCATCCCGCTCGTGATCATCACGAGATTCTACAACAAAAAGGTGATCGTGCTGCAGCGTACCGTGCACGATACGCGCGAGGAGGCATTCGAGGTCTTCTCGCTCAAGGATTCGGATAAAGTGCGTGAGTATTACCGGTCGATGGCCGGAGTGCAGCAGAAGATCGCCAATTGGGGGGCGGTCAATTTCCTGCTCATGCGCGTGTTCCTGCTCGGCATCTTCATGATCGTCATGTACATCGCCATCGACCTGGACGATTTCACGACCGGCAATATTTATTCAATCGTCGCCTATCTCTGGACGTTCGTGACCTCGTCCGAATATCTGCCGGAACTGCTCGAGAGCTGGACGTCGCTCTCCGATATTTCACAGCGGCTCCGGAACGAAGAAGTGTAAGACGCATCCCGGGTGCGGGGGGAAGGGGGAAACACCCATGGCATCGAAGATCGCAGATTATGGCCTGATCGTGGCCTCGTATCTGATCGGCATCATCTCCATCGCTTTGCTCATCATGATGCGCGGCCCGGGCGTGCTCTCACCCTTCGGATGGACCGAGCCGGCGGTGCTTGTGTGGGACGCCGGCCTTTCATTCCTCTTCTTCTTTCAGCACAGCGGCATGGTCCGCCTCCCGTTCAGGAGGCGGCTTTCCGCATTCGTGCCGGAATATCGGCAGCCGATCGTGTTTGCCATCGCCTCCGGCATCGCATTGGCGCTCGTCGGCCTCCTATGGCAGCCTTCCGGCATCCTCATACTCGCCATCACCGGCATTCCCCGCCTCCTCATGAGAGCGGTATCAGCGCTCGCCACTGCCATGCTCGTCATCAGTTTCGTTGCGCTCCGCTCGTTCGACATGCTCGGCACATCGCCCGTGACATCTCATCTGAAAGGGCGCGGACACCAGGCGGGACCGTTCATGATCCGCGGTCCCTATCGCTGGGTCCGGCATCCGCTCTATGCCGGCCTCATCGTGTTGTTTTGGACGAATCCCGATCTTACGGCGGACAGGCTGCTCTTCAACATTCTCTGGAGCGGATGGATGGTCTTCGCCACGGCTCTTGAAGAAAAGGATCTTGTTCGTGAGTTCGGCGCGGCATACGTCCGGTATCAGCATGACGTGCCGATGCTCGTGCCGCACCGGCGGCCCGCCGCGCCGGTCTAAGGAAGCGAGGGGAAGCCGGCACGAAACGCAGACGAGTGTTGTTCTGAACAAGTGAAATGCGGACCCGCACAGGGAACGACATCCTCCCTCAATCACTGTGACGAGAAGAGACCTATGAGAAAAGTGACGGCGATACTTTTCCTGAACATCATCATGTTAACTGCAAGCCGTACAGAGGAAATCCATACAAAGGCTGCACTCGATTCGATGGTGTCGACCGAGCGCATGTTCGCGGCGACAAGTCTGAGGGAAGGCATCCGCGCCTCGTTCATGAAATACTTCGCCGACAGCGCGGTGGCCTTCAGTCCGGCGCCGTACAACTTCAGGCAGGCGGCGCTCAAGAGTCCCGCGCCGGCCGATCCGCACGCGCGCACGCTGCGATGGGAGCCGGTTGCAGGCGATGTTTCCTCATCGGGCGATCTTGGGTACCTGATGGGACCCTCGACGCTGACCGATCATTCCAAACCCGATGCGCCCGTCCGATACGGCTTTTATCTCTCGGTGTGGAAGAAACAGCCCGATGGCAGCTGGAAAGTCGTGCTCGATATCGGCACCGATGCGACCGAACAGATCATGCGGTTCTTCGGCAGCGGATTTACTCCGCTTGGCCATGGAACGTATCACACGCTGCTCGACAGCGTGGACCGGGATATGGCGCTGCGCGATCTGGAGAGGCAGGATTCGGTGTATATGAAACTTGTCGCCGACAAGGATGTGCAGGGGGCATACCAGGAACTGCTCGATTCGATTGCCGTGGCGATCAGGCCGGAAGTCGGCCCGATCGAAGGCCGGGATTCGATCGTGGCGCATCTGACGCTCAACCACGGACTGCGTCTGCTCGAGCCGATGAAAGCCGACGTGTCGCATGCCGGGGATCTTGGCTACACGTACGGAGCGTACAAAATAAATCCCGAAGTCTCGAAGCCTTCGGGATTTTACGTGAGGATCTGGAAGAAAGACACGAAGGGTGTCTGGAAGCTTGCCGTTGAAAAGGATGCGCCCGACGAGCCGTAATCGTGCGCGCGCAGGGAGGAAGCAGGGGGAAGCTGCCGCCTCGCCCCGCACTCGGCTTATGCGGCAATCGAGCGGGGAATAACCTTCCTGATTGCATAAAGCGTGTCGCGCTGTGCGGCGTCGAAGCCCGCATCATGAATCATCTGTATGCATTCTTCGGTATTCGTCTTGTTGACGAAATTCGCCGCGGCATGCACGTTCTCCTCGAGCAATGTTCCGCCGAAATCATCCGCGCCGAAATGCAGGGCGATCTGTCCCGTCTTCTTGCCTTCCGAAAACCATGATGCCTGGATGTGCTGCACGTTGTCCAGATAGATGCGCGAAAAGGCAAGCATCTGCAGATACCGCATCGGCGTCGCATAGGTCGGGATGATCTTCTCGAGAGGGGTGTTGCCGGGCTTGAAACTCCATGGAATGAACGCCGTAAATCCGCCGTATTCATCCTGTAAGGCGCGCACGCTCTCAAGATGCGTCACGATATCCTCATCGGTTTCGAGATGCCCGTACATCATCGTCGCCGTGGTTTTATAGCCGAGCTTCTGCGCCTCGCGCATCACCGAAATCCATTCATCGGGACTTCCTTTCTTGTGGCTCAGCTTGCGGCGCACGCGCTCCGAGAGAATTTCGGCGCCGCCGCCCGGAATGCTCCGCAGTCCCGCATCCCAGAGTTTTTTAAGCACGTCCGGCACGGAGAGGCCGGAAACATTCGCCATGCCGATGATCTCGGAGGTCGAGAAGAAATGCGGATAGATCTCGGGCACTTCCTTGCGCGTGCGTTCGACGAGCTCGAGGTAATATTCGAACGGAATGTCAGGATTCACGCCGCCCTGCAGGAGGATCGTCGTGACGCCTTTGGCGGCCGACTGTTTGAAATTGTCGATCATTTCATCGACCGTGTGCACGTATGCGCCTTCTTCGCCGGCATGCCGGTAGAAGGCGCAGAAGATGCAGTCGATCGAGCAGACGTTCGTGTAGTTGGGATTCGAATCGATGAGGAATGTCACGGCCGGATCGGGATTCTTCTTGAACCGGATCTCGTTGGCGAGATCGGCCAGATCGAGGAGCTCGGCATTGCGCAGCAGCATGACGCCATCTTCCTTCGTGATACGCTCGTTGTTTCTGATCTTCGCATAAATCTCTGATAGAAGCATGGTAAGCATCTTTCCTTAAAGTGATATCGAATATCCGGCGGCCTTCAAATCCTTGATAAGGCCGAACTTGATTTCGTCGAGTGACACCGAAAAAACCTTATGAGCGACGCCCGGCAGCAGCTCTCCGAGCGCAAGCGTATGGGCGTGAATGCAGCAGAGCTGGACGGAGGGGTATTTGCCGGCAAGATATCCGAGCGCCATGAGTTCCTGTCCATGGTACCGGTCTGAGAGCAGGAACACGGCATAATAGCGCGATGACTCGTCGAGCGTGCCGAGCGCCTGGCTCCAGCTGCCGTCGGCATGCGTAATGACGACGGGATCGATGGCAAGCTCGTTGAAGAAGTTTCTGAGCTGCTTCAGCATCACATGATTGGCGAGCGAATAAAGAAGGATCTTCGGGGCGGAAGGAGAGTCCGTCTCGTCCTTCGCGGGCTGAGCGGCCGATTCATCGGCTTCACGGCGTGCGATGGCGAGTTCGGTTTCTTCCTGCGGCGCTTCGCGCTCTTCCTGCCGGCGCTTTGCCTCGAGCGCCTCGATCTGCTTCCGCGCCTCTTCGCGCGCTTCCTGTTCGCGTTCGGCCTGCCGGGCCGCCTCTTCGCGCCGGGCGAGCTCCTGCGCCTCGCGTTCGCGGGCCTGTGCTTCCGCCTGCTCGCGTTCCAGCGCTGCCTTCCGTTCGCGCTCGCGGGCCTGTGCTTCCGCCTGCTTGCGTTCCAGCGCTGCCTTCCGTTCGCGTTCGCGGGCTTCGGCTTCTTCGCGCACTTCGCGCAGAATGTCGACGATATGCTGCGCGGAGGAATGGTAGAAATACATCCCGTTTTCGTCGGAGATGATGCGCGCCGAAAACGCCGCGCCCTTGTCGTTCAGGGCGCCGATGGCGTCGAGACAATTCTTGCGCCACAGCAGATACCGGCTCTGCTTCTTCGCATTATATCCCGAAAACTCCGACCCGCCCTCGGGCAGAAGTTCCATCCCGGCGCGGATCAGGTCTTCGATCTGTTCAACAAGGCGTGCGTTCATGATATGAAATTTACAAAGGGACGGACACTTCGGCAACAAGTTTCTTGAAGAGCCGGATGGCATCGCGGTGCCTGTCGCCCAAACGGTAATTGAATCCTTCCAGATACTCCTGGGTCTCCTGCGGCGTGAGCTGTATGCGGGCGCCGTGTATCGAGCCGATCGAATCGAGCTGCGGTTCGTTCTGTGTGAGCGACCGGCCGATGCTGTCGGCCAGTTCCTTCTTCGTGCCGGCATCGCATGCCCGGCGCATCGCCCATACGGCGAAGACGAAGGGGAGCTTCTGCCAGTCATACCATTCGCTGGCAAGGTCGAAGACGAGCTCGAATCCGTCGAGGCCGAACTTGTTGCGTTTCAGCGCCTCGTCGCCGATCAGAAGAACGGCATCGTACCCGCTGCTGTTGTTGATGCCGGTCTGCATCCGCTCGAGGCGCGCTTTCACGCCGTACTTCTTCTCGAGCAGCACCTGGAGCAGGCGGATCGATGTCGCGGTATCGTCCGTGATGCCGATTTTCTTCCCCTCGAGGCCGCGCCAGCCTTCCTTCGAAAAAAGCATGACGCTCTTCACCTGGTCGCGCGTTGCGATGCCGAAGGGAAGCATCTCGAGTTCGTCTTCCTGCGAGAAATAATCCATGAGCGAAAAGAGCCCGGCGTCGAGCACGTCATGTCTGGCCAGTTCTCCCATGCGGCGCGGAACGATCGGGAGCATCTTGAAGATGCCTTTTTCGAAATTGTGATAAAAAGGCACCGAGTTCAGATACGGAATCTTTCCGATCACATGGTCGGCCGAGACGTGCAGGGCATTGTAGAACACGTCGCGCTCGACGGGGATCTTGCCGCCGTCGCGGATGATCTTGATGATCTGGTCCTTCGCCATGGCCATGGGACTGATCGCGCCGGCATCGTGTGCGATTTTTTCGCCGCCCACGGTGCCGTCCATATCGTCGGCGCCGAAATGCAGGGCGATCGAAGCGACTTCCTCCGTCAGCATCACCCAATACGCCTTGATGTGCGGGAAGTTGTCCAGCATCAGGCGCGAAATGGCGATGGTCTTCAGATCCTCGATGGCCGACGTGAAATTGTTCTTCGGCTTGATGCCCGTATTGCCGGGCTGGAAGGCGAGGGGAATGAACGTCAGGAATCCGCCCGTCTCATCCTGCAGAGCGCGCAGCTTGACCATGTGGTCGACGCGCTCCTCGTACGTCTCGATATGGCCGTAGAGCAGCGTCGCGTTGGTCGGAATGCCGAGCTTGTGCGCCGTCTTGTGGATGTCGAGCCAGACTTCCTCGCCGATCTTCTGATGGAAGAGTTCCTTGCGAACGCGCTTCGAAAACACCTCTGCGCCGCCGCCGGGCATGGTGCGCAGGCCCACGGACTTAAGCTGGAGAAGAATCTCCTCGATCGGCATTTTGAATTTCTTGTGGAAGAAGTCGATTTCGACGGCGGTGAATGCCTTCACATCGGTCTGCGGAAATTTCGTCTTGATCTGGCGGACCATGTCGAGATAATATTCCCACGGCCAGTCGGGGTGCAGTCCGCCGGTGATGTGCACCTCGTGTATATCCGGCGTGAGCTTATCGAGAATCGACTCGATCGTCATCTCGTAACCCTCGGGCGAGCCCGGCTTTACTGCAAAGTCGCAGAACTTGCACTCGAGCACGCACAGGTTCGTCGGCTCGATCTTCTGATTGAGCACGAAGTAGACCGCATCGCCGCTTTTCTGCTGCTGCACGGCATGCGCCATCTTGCCGATCGAAATGAGATCGTTCGAGCGGAACATGGTGACGCCGTCGGCGTGCGTGAGTCGCTCGCCGCGCAGGACCTTGTCCCAGATGGGCGAGAGTGCTTCATCTCTGAAAATAATCGTCGTATTCATAACGTTCATTCTTCCAAATTTATTGTTTCCAATATGAATCCCACCGCTCATCGACCCGCCGGACGATCGCTTCATCCATCACGAGCGGCTTCTGATAGCCGGGCTTCCATGTGGCATCGATGCCGAGCATGCCCTTGCAGACCGGCGCGATGCCGTGGAGGGTGCATTCGGTGAACTGCACATCCCGCTCGCAGTCGAAGCGCGTGAACACGCCCCAGATGTAGCTCTCGCGGCTGTGTATGTCGACATCCGGACTCACGGCCGCGGCAAGCGTGAGTCCCTCGAGCGACGGATTTTTCACGATCGACGAAATCACCTGAGCTCCGTCATGCGAAACCTTTACCAATAACAGTGTTTCGTCTGCGAGGTTCACGTCGAGTATGCGCTTGTCGCAGGCGCGCAGTTCGTCGACGGCGCGGCGGATGCGCGCCTCGTCCCATTGCTGTTCCTTCACGCGGCGTTTGCGCGTCGCATCGATGATCATCTTGCTGCCCAGGTTCATCGTGAAGGAGGTGAAGTCCAGCGTGTCGAGCGGCACTTTCGGCAGCATCATGAAATCGAAATGCGGATCGAAATTATCGCGCACCGCGCGCATGACGGCGGTGAAGTCGCGCGGATCGACCGTGTGCGGCACGGTGATGAGG
>JBLMZA010000076.1:0-31072 GCA_050258555.1 Acidobacteriota bacterium
CTTCACGATCGTGGCCGGAGGCTCGCCGACATTTCCGTTTTATGCCGCGCGCGGCGACGTCGAATGCTCTCCGGGCACGTTTGTCTACTGGGACAAGGCCTATGAGACGCTCCTGGCCGAACAGCCGTTTTTGCCGGCGATGGTCATTGCCACGCGCGTCGTCTCGCATCCCGCACAGGGCACCATCTGCATCGATGCCGGATACAAGGCCGTCTCCTGCGAGAAGGACCTGGCGCACCGGCTCTTCTTTCCCGGTCTGCCCGATGCGCGCCTGGTGAGTCAGAGCGAAGAACATGCGGTGATCGCAACGGAACGCGCGGCAGAGCTTCAGGAAGGCGATGTGCTCTATGCGATTCCGTATCACATCTGCCCGACATGCGCCATGTATGAGCGCGCCCGGACCGTCATGGACCATCATGCCGAAGGCGAGTGGCGGATGATCGCCCGCGACCGCATGATCTCGGTCTGATTTTTTTTCTTGAATTTCAATTCATCCAATACGATACGTCACTATGAAAAAAGTCCTCCTTCTTTCTTTCCTTCTGTTGGCCGCTGCGGCGCCGTCGCTTTCCACAACCCCCAAAGCCGAAGTCCGGCCCGATCCGCTTGTTTCGCATATCGACTCGACCGTGAAGCCGGGCGACGATTTCTTCCTCTATGCCAACGGCCTGTGGTTCAAGCAGCATCCCATTCCGCCCTCGGAGCAGAGCAACGGGCTGTGGCAGCTCATCCAGGATACGATCAACGCACAGGTGCAGACGATCTGCGTTTCCTCGGCCGCAATCAGGCATGCGCCCAAGGGATCGAACAAGCAGAAGATCGGCGACTTCTATTCGACCGGCATGGATTCTCTCGCGCTCAACCGGCGGGGCCTTGCGGATCTGAAAGAGGAGTTCGAGAGGATCGATGCCATCACGAGCCTGGAGGGCATCGTGAAGGAAGCCTCGCATCAGCACGCGGTGGCCGGATCTCCGCTCTTCACATTCGCCGTCGGGCAGGACGACAAGATCAGTTCGAAAAACGCCGTCTTCATCTATCAGGGCGGACTGAGCCTGCCCGACCGGAATTATTATTTCGACACGGATGCGCGCGCGCAGACGGTGCGTGAAAAATTCGCGGCGCACCTGGATCGCACATTCAGACTGATCGGATACGATGAGACACGTGCATCGGAGGCGGCCGCCCGTCTTATGAAGCTCGAGACGGTGCTGGCGCAGGCATCGCGCAAGCGCGAGGATACGCGCGATCCGCTCAAGAATTATACGAAGCTCTCATTCCGCCAGCTTGCCGAATCAAGCCCGAATATCGACTGGGCTTCGTTCACCGGGATTGCCGGTTTGAAGCATGTCGATTCGGTGATCGTCGGACAGCCGGAATTCGTTGCGGCGCTCAATGCCGCGCTGAAGGAGCATCCGCTTTCCGACTGGAAGGATTATCTGAAGTATCACCTGGTGCGCTCGCTTGCCGGCGCGCTCGACGACAGCACGTATCGCGAGATCTTCAATTTTTATTCGGGCACCATTCGCGGCATACAGGAGCCGAAGCCGCGCTGGAAGCGCGTCGTCTCGCAGACAGACGGGCTTCTGGGCGAGATCATCGGACAGGTGTACGTGAACGAGTATCTTCCCAAGGGCACGAAGCAGAAGCTTCTGGAAATCGGCAATGCGATCAAGGCGGTCTATGCCGAGCGCATCAAGGCGCTGGACTGGATGAGCGCATCGACGAAGAAGAAGGCGCTCCGCAAACTCTCGACGATGATCATGAAAGTCGGCTATCCCGACAAGTGGAAGGATGTGTCGACGATGGCGATCAACGACTCCTCGTACGTGCGCAACGTGATGAGCGCCAATGCATGGGCCTATCGCACCATGATCGCAAAATACGGCAAGCCCGTGGACCGGACGGAGTGGGGAATGCATCCGCAGACATACAACGCCTACTACAATCCCTCCAACAACGAGATCTGCGTGCCGGGCTGCAACATCATCGTGCCGGGATACGAGCGCACGATGGCCGACGATGCGCTTCTGTATTCGATCATCGGCGGGTCGACATTCGGGCATGAGATGACGCACGGCTTCGACGATCAGGGAAGCAAATACGACGAGAACGGCAACCTGAACAACTGGTGGACCGAGCAGGACTCGGCGCGCTTTGCGGAAAAGACGAAGATGATCGTGACGCAGTTCAACGGGTATATCGCCGTCGACAGCCTTCATGTGAACGGCGAGCTCACGCAGGGGGAGAATATCGCCGATCTCGGCGGCATCATGATGGGATATGAGGCGTTCAAAAAGACGCCGCAGTACAAAAACCATGTCTCTGTCGGCGGACTCTCGCCCGAGAAGCGGTTCTTCCTGGGCTACGCCCTGGCGTGGATGATCAACGAGCGGCCCGAGGCGATCGCCAATCAGGTGCGTTCGAACGAACATGCTCCGGCAAAGCAGCGCGTGATCGGTCCGCTCTCGAACATGCCGGAATTCTATGCGGCATTCGGCGTGAAGCCGGGCGATGCCATGTGGCGCCCTGAATCGCAGCGCGTCAAAATCTGGTAATTACCTATGAAACAGTCACACGATCACGAATTCCTTTCACGGCTCACATTCGCGTGGCTCTCGAAATCCACGTGGCCGAAATTCACCGCGCTCTTCGGCGAGCGCGGCGCCTGCGGCCAGTGCTGGTGCATGGCCTACCGCCTCTCGAAATCCGATTTCGAAGAGGGCAAGCATGACGGCATCAACAAGGACCGCATGAAGCAGCTTGTGTGGGAGGGCAAGCCCGTGGGCATTCTGGCGCTCTATGAAGGCGAGGCGATCGGATGGTGCGCTCTTGCACCGCGGACCGATCTTCCGCGTCTTGCCCGCTCGCGCGTGCATAAGCCGATCGACGACAAGCCGGTCTGGAGCATCACCTGCTTTTTTGTCGATAAAAAATTCCGGCGCCAGGGAGTGGCGGGCGCATTGATCCGTGGCGCCATCCGCCTGGCCGAAGAACGCGGCATCGGCACGCTTGAAGCCTATCCGGTCATCCCCACGCAAAAGACGCTTCCCGATGCCTTTGCCTGGATCGGACCCTACAGTGCGTTCCGGGAGGCGGGGTTTGTGACGGTCGACCGGACGTCGAAACACCGGCCCATGGTGCGCTACGAGACAAAGCCGTTGCATCCATGAGGGAAAAGATTTATATTAAGGAATAATTATCCTGATACCACCTGTTGAAAGTATGCGCATGGTTCAAAAAATGCGCGAAATCGGCGAAAATTTGAGGATCCGGCGCGTTTGATGGGAAAGATCATTGCCATAGCAAATCAGAAAGGCGGAGTCGGCAAAACGACGACGGCCGTGAACCTTGCGGCGTCATTTGCTGCGGCAGAACAGGAAACGCTGCTGATCGACATCGATCCCCAGGCCAACGCCACCAGCGGCGTGGGCGTGGAAAGCAAGAACCTGCGCAAAACGACATACGAAGTCCTCATCGGAACCGTGCAGGCCTCCGAGGCTGTCGTCCCGACGGCCATGCCGTTCCTGTCGCTCATTCCATCCCATATCAATCTTGTCGGCGCTGAAGTCGAAATGGTCAACGAAGGCCGCCGCGAGCAGAAGCTGCGCACGGCACTGGAAACGCTGCGCGAACGCTTCAAGTATATGGTGATCGACTGCCCTCCGTCGCTGAGCCTGATCACGCTCAATGCGTTGACGGCGGCCGATGCGGTCCTGATTCCCGTGCAGTGCGAATATTATGCGCTCGAGGGACTGGGACAGCTCCTGAATACGATCAACATGGTGAAGAAGACATTCAACCACGCGCTGGATATCGAGGGCGTGCTCATGACGATGTTCGATTCCCGGCTCCGGCTTTCGAATCAGATCGTCGATGAAGTGAAGAAATATTTCGGCAAGAAAGTGTTCAACACGATTGTCACACGCAATGTGCGCCTGAGCGAAGCGCCGAGCTTCGGCAAGCCGATCCTTTTATATGATGCGCTCTCGACCGGGACGCGCAATTATATGGAACTGGCCAAGGAAATCATGGAGCATCACGCGGAAGAGGCAAAACGCCTGGCAGAAGCGCAGGCGGCAAATTCGAAACAGACAGCGACGGCGTAACGACTATGGACAGCATGAAATCAAAGACGGTGTTGGGCAGGGGTCTGAACGCCCTTATACCGAACATGCCCGAATCCTCCGCGCCGCTTGCGGTCGGCCCGCAATCACCGTCGCCCTCGAACGGAAACGAGGCCCGCTCGATCGCCACCATCGAGATCGCCAAGATCCGCCCCAATCCCTATCAGCCCCGCCTGGACTTCCTGCCGCAGGCCTTGGATGAACTGAAGCGCTCGATCCAGGAAAAAGGCATCATACAGCCGGTCACCGTGCGCCGTACGGGGACGGGCATGTTCGAACTCATCTCGGGCGAGCGCCGCGTGCGCGCCTCGCAGGAGCTCGGACTGCAGACGATTCCCGCCTACATCATCAGCGTGACAAGCGATGCCGAGATGCTGGAGCTCGGACTGATCGAGAATCTGCAGCGCGACGACCTGAACCCGATCGAAATCGCGCTCTCGTTCAAGCGCCTCATCGAGGAATGCATCATCAAGGCCGAAGACGTGGCGCAGAAGGTGGGCAAGGACCGCTCGACGGTCGTGAATTTCCTACGTCTGCTCCGACTGCCGGATAAGATCCAGCAGTCGGTGCGCGACAATAAAATTACGATGGGGCATGCCCGTGCGCTTCTTGCCGCAGGCGATGAGAAAACGCAGATCAAGCTCCATAAGAAAATCCTCGAAGAAGGATGGTCGGTCCGCAAGATCGAACAGGCCGTCAAAGGCACCAATGGCAAAGCGGGATCTTCCGCTTCCTCCTCGGGCGCATCCCAGGCACCGGCTGCACGAGGCTCGGCAGAGTTTCAGCCGATCGAATCCCGTCTGCGACAGCGCTTCGGCACGAAGGTGATGGTCCGCAAGAACGCCAACGGCGGCGGCGAAGTCGTGCTTGAATACTACAACGCCGACGACCTCGATCGTATCATCGAACTGCTCGAAGGATAACAACCCCTGTGATCATGTCATTCGCGTTTTCCCCGGGATGACATTTTTTTGCGGTACACACACATCCACAGATCCAAACTAGACAGGCGGTACAATACGGAAGGACTCTATGAAAACGATCATCAAGACGGAAAAAGCTCCGCTTCCCATCGGCCCCTACAATCAGGCGATCGCCGTGCAGGGACAACTCGTGTTCACGGCCGGACAGATCGCGCTCGATCCGGTGAGCGGACAGGTGGTGGGAAGCGGCGTGGCTGAACAGACGAAGCAGGCGTGCGAGAATCTGAAGGCGGTATTGGAGAAGGCGAACACATCACTGAAGAACGTCGTGAAGACGACCGTGTTCCTGAAGAACATGGGCGACTTTGCCGCAATGAACGAAGTCTACGGAACCTATTTCGGCGAAGCCTCGCCGGCCCGTTCGGCCGTCGAAGTGGCAAGACTTCCGAAAGACGTTCTGGTCGAAATCGAAGCGATCGCAGTGGTCGAATAATATGACCGTCGGACATACGACACGAAACGAAAGCCGCACCGTTCACCGGGAACAGAAAGAGTTCCCGTGCGATGCGGCTGTTTTATTTCCGCAGGGTCCGGCGTGCCGGCAAGCAGCCGCAGGCGGGATGCGGCCGTGAAACAATTTTTCCTGATATGGTGCGCGCTCATGGTTTCCGTGCTTGCGCAGGCGCAGACTGTCCGCTCGGTCGATACGGTGCGCGTTCCGCTGCCCTCGGGCATGCATCGCGACACGGTGATGCTGCGCTGGAACGAGGACTCGCTCATCGCCGCGCGCACGGCATCATCCGATACGGTGATGCGTCCGAAGAAATCGACGACCGTCGCCCTGCTCGCCTCGATGGTGCTTCCGGGCGCCGGGCAGATCTACAACGAGTCGTACTGGAAGGCGCCGGTCATCTGGGGTTTCGGCGCGTATTTTGTGTGGGCGTATAAGACGCAGAACGATAAATATAAAATGTACCGCAGCCAGTATGCGGCATCGATCGATACGGCGAGTCCGGACGGCAACCTACAGCTCCGGTCGAACCGCCAGTTCTATTACGACGAACGCAACAAGTTCGGATGGTATCTTGCCATCACGTATCTGATCAATCTCGTCGACGCGTATGTCGACGCGAGCCTGTTCAATTTTGAAGTCAGCCCCGACCTTCAGCCTCACGGCGAATGGAGAGCCACGCTCCGCATTCGTCTGCGCTGAGACCGACCGCTCGGATGTTTTCATAAATCACCTCACACACCAACAACCCACACACACTTAACGGGGAATGCACCATGAAGATTCGTGACGAAGAAGCCCTGGAGTACCATCGTTCGGGACGCGCGGGCAAGATCGAGATCACGCCGACAAAGCCGTTCTCGACACAGTACGATCTGTCGCTTGCCTATACGCCGGGCGTCGCCGTGCCCTGTCTCGAAATCAAGAACAATCCCGATGATGTCTTCAAATACACGGCCAAAGGCAATCTGGTCGCCGTCGTGTCGAACGGCACGGCCGTCTTGGGTCTGGGCAATATCGGCCCGGAAGCCGGAAAGCCCGTGATGGAAGGCAAGGGAATTCTCTTCAAGAAATTCGCCGATATCGACGTGTTCGATATCGAACTGAAGGCGAAGACCGCCGAGGAAGTGATACGCACCGTGCAGGCCCTGGAGCCGACATTCGGCGGCATCAACCTCGAGGACATCAAGGCGCCCGAGTGCTTCATTGTGGAGGAAGAGCTCCGCAAGACGATGAACATTCCGGTCTTCCACGACGATCAGCACGGAACGGCGATCATCAGCGCCGCGGCGCTTTTGAATGCGCTCGAGCTCGTGGGCAAGAAGATCGAAGAAGTGAAGGTGGTCTTCAACGGCGCCGGCGCGGCGTCGATCGCCTGCGCCAAGCTTCAGATGCTTCTTGGCGTGAAGAAGGAAAACCTCATCATGTGCGACAGCAAGGGCGTCATCTACCAGGGCCGCACGAACGACATGAACCCCTACAAGGAGCAGTTCATGAACGACACGCCGGCGCGCACGCTTGCAGAAGCCGTTGTCGGCGCCGATGTCTTCATGGGACTCTCGGTGAAGGGCGCGATGACGCAGGAGATGGTCAAGTGCATGGCGCGCGATGCCGTCATCTTCGCCATGGCCAACCCGGAGCCTGAGATCATGCCGGAGGATGTCTTTGCCGTGCGCGACGATGTGATCTATGCCTCGGGCCGCTCGGACTTCGCCAATCAGGTGAACAACGTGCTCGGCTTCCCGTTCATTTTCCGCGGAGCGCTCGATGTGCGCGCCCGGACGGTGAACGAGGAAATGAAGATCGCCGCGGTGCGCGCGCTGGCGCAGCTGGCCAAAGAGGATGTGCCCGATGCGGTGATCAAGGCCTACGGCGGAGAAGAGATCAAGTTCGGACGCCAGTACATCATTCCCAAGCCCTTCGACGCCCGCGTGCTCACGCGCGTTGCGCCGGCGGTGGCGAAGGCGGCCATGGAGACGGGCGTGGCGCGCATCAGCATCAACGACTGGGAGGAATACCGCAACCGCCTTGAAGAGCGCATGGGACACTCGAAACAGTTCGTGCACCTGCTCATACACAAGGCGCAGACGACGACCAAGCGCATCGTGTTTCCCGACGGCGACGAGCCCCGCATTCTGCGCGCGGTGCAGATGATCGTCGACCAGAAGATCGCACGGCCGGTGCTCTGCGGCAATGAAGAGAAGATCGAGCGCATGGCGAAGGATCTTGCCATCGACATGTCGACGATTGAAATCGTCGATGTGAAGAAATTCCCGCGCATGAAGGACTATGCCGAAGAGCTCTACAAACTGCGGCAGAGAAAAGGACTGAAATATGCCGAAGCCGCCGACATCATCAAGTCGCGCTTCTCCTTCGGCGCGATGATGGTGCGCCTGGGCGAAGCCGACGGCATGATCGCCGGACTGAACGCGCATTATCCTGAAACAATCCGGCCGGCCCTGCAGATCATCGGCACCAAGCCCGGAGCGAAGCACGTCTCGAGCATGAACGTCGTCATCGGCAAGAAGGATCTCTATTTCATGGCCGACCCGATCGTCAATGTGAACCCCGACGTCCGGACGCTCGCCGAAATCGCGCTGCAGGCGGCCGAGACGGTCAGAAGCTACGGCATCACGCCGCGCGTGGCAATGCTGTCGTTCAGCAACTTCGGCAGCGCCGACTATCCCGAGACGGTCAAGATGAAGGAAGCCGCCGAGCTCGTGCATGAGCTCGACCCGACGCTCATTGTCGACGGCGAGATGCACGCCGATATGGCGATTGCGCCCGGCCTTCTGCAGAAGAATTATCCGTTTGCGCGGCTTGAGCAGCCCGCCAATGTGCTCATCTTCCCGAATCTCGATGCGGCGCATATCGCCTGCAAGCTCCTGGGACAGATCGGCGAAACCGATATCATCGGACCGATTCTGATGGGCATGGCGAAGCCGGTCCATGTGCTCAACCGCAATGCGGATGTCACCGATGTGATCAACATGACCGCCATCTGCGCCGTCGAAGCCGGCGTCTGAGATGTGTGCGTTGTGAGAGGAAGAGGAAGCGCCGCGCTGTCTGCTTCCCTCTGAAAAAAAATAATGCCGCCGAAAAACGAGGAAAATTGAGCGATCAATTAAACTTGTTCGGCGGCATTGTTGTCTAATTCTATGCGTTTACTCTATCCCTATCATCAATTCACAAAGTAAAGCAGCGGGTCGATTTCAATGAAAAAGGCATATATCATCGGCGGGCCCCTTCTCCTGATCGCGATCGGACTCGGCCTGTATTTTTATCTTGGTGCAGGCAAAAATTCGGAAGTGCAGTACAGATTCGACAAGGTATCGCGGGGCGACATACAGATGGTCGTGACCGCCACCGGCACACTGAGCGCCGTGACGACGGTGCAGGTCGGCACGCAGGTCTCCGGCATCATCTCGAAGATCAATGTCGATTTCAACGACCATGTGAAGAAGCATCAGGTGATCGCGCAGATCGATCCGACGACGCTGCAGCAGAATGTGCGCGACGCCGATGCGAGCCGCCAGCGCGCCCAGGCGCAGTACAACGAGGCGAAGCGCAATCTCGACCGCACCTCGGCGCTTCTGAGCAAGAACCTCGCCTCGCAGGCCGACTATGACGCGGCGTTGACGACATACGAATCGAACAAAGCCGCAAAGACGCAGGCCGACGCCCAGTACGAGCGCGCGTCGATCAATCTGAATTATGCGACGATCCGCGCCCCCATCGACGGCGTCGTGATCTCGCGACAGGTCGATGTGGGCCAGACCGTGGCGGCCAGCTTTTCCTCGCCGACTCTTTTCACGATCGCCAACGATCTGACGAAGATGCAGGTGCTCGCCAATGTCGATGAAGCCGATATCGGCAAAGTGCAGATCGGGCAGGACGTCTCGTTCACGGTCGACGCCTATGCAGAACAGACATTCAAGGGCACGGTGCGCCAGGTGCGCCTTGCGCCGGTGACGGTGCAGAACGTTGTCAATTACACGGTCGTGATCGACGTGCCGAACGACGACCTGAAACTCATGCCGGGCATGACGGCCACAGTGACGATCATGGTGCAGAAGCGCGACGGCGTGCTCAAAGTCCCCACGGTGGCGCTTCGCCTCCAGCCTCCGGCAGACCAGATTGAAGCACGGCGCGACAGCGCGAACCGCGGCGGAAACGGGCAGGAGGACTCGGCACGCGCCGCACGGCGCCGCCAGTGGGCCGAGCGCATGCAGCAGGGAGGCGGAGGCGGCATGGATATGCAGGCCATACAGCGGCGCATGGCCGCGCGCGGCATCGGACGCCTCTGGGTGCTCAACGACCGCCGCAAGCTCGAGCCGGTCATGGTCCATATCGGCCTGACCGACGGCACATTCACAGAGATCACGCAGGGCAAAGTCAGCGAAGGGCAGGAAATCGTGACCGGCGTGGTGATGCAGAAGCCGGAAGCGGCACAATCGTCGCCCTTCCAGCAGCAGCGCGGGCCCGGAGGCGGACGTCCCCGCTTCTGAGGCATTCTTTCAATACTCATGACTCCAATGGCAAACACAACACCTATCATCTCCGTGCAGCACCTCCACAAAACCTACACGATGGGCGATGTCGAGGTGCATGCGCTGCGGGGAGTGTCGCTTGAAGTGTACGCGAATGAATTCGTCGCCATCATGGGCGCATCGGGCTCGGGCAAATCGACGTTCATGAACATCCTCGGATGCCTCGATGTGCCCAATAAGGGCGAGTACTGGCTCGATAGTGTCAATGTCGGCAAGCTCGATAAGAACAGGCTCGCCGGCATACGCAACGAGAAAATCGGATTTGTCTTTCAGGGCTTCAACCTGCTCTCGCGCACCACGGCGCTCGAAAACGTCGAGCTGCCGATGTTCTATCAGAACATCTCGAACAAGGAGCGCACCGAGCGCGCGATGGAAGCGCTCCGGATCGTCGGCCTTGCCGAACGCTATCACCACATGCCCAACCAGCTCTCGGGCGGACAGCAGCAGCGCGTGGCGATCGCGCGCGCGCTCGTGAACAATCCCGCCATCATCCTTGCCGATGAGCCGACGGGGAACCTCGACAGCCGCACGAGCGTCGAAGTGATGGAGATCTTCCAGCATCTGAACGACCGCGGCATCACGATCATTCTGGTGACGCACGAGTTGGATATCGCCGAATACACGAAGCGCAACGTGATTTTCAAGGATGGGAAGATCAAGACCGATATGACCGTCGAAAACCGGCGCAACGCCGCAGAGATTCTGAAGACGCTTCCTGCGATCGGAGAGGATGATATGGAGGAGGAAGCGGCATGAACGTTCTGAATATTCTCAAAGTGGCGATGCGCTCGCTCAACCGGAACAAGCTCCGCTCATTCCTCACCATGCTTGGCATCATCATCGGCGTGGGCGCCGTGATCGCGATGATGGCCGTCGGCTATGGAGCGCAATACAACATTGAACAGCAGATCGCATCGCTCGGCACCAATGTGCTCATGATCTTTCCCGGCTCGACCAACCAGGGCGGCGTGCGCGGCGGCATCGGCAGCATGTCGTCGCTGACGGCCGACGACATGGAGGCGATCAAAAACCAGTGTCCGGCCGTTTCCATGATCACGCCGGCCATACGCACCGGCGGGCAGGTGGTCTACGGCGACGCCAACTGGGCGACGTCGGTGATCGGCGGCACCTCCGACTATTTCGCCATCCGCAACTGGCCGCTTTCGAGCGGACAGGGCTTCACCGATGCCGACGTGCGGAGCGCGACGAAAGTGTGCGTGATCGGGCAGACGATCGTCGACAATCTCTTCAAAGGCGGCGATCCGGTGGGTTCGATCATCCGCATCAAGAAACTTCCCTTCAAGGTCGTGGGCGTGCTTGCACCGAAGGGTCAGTCGGCCCAGGGCTCGGATCAGGATGACATCATCATCGCCCCGTATACGACCGTGCAGAAGAAGCTCATGGGCGTGACCTTTCTCGGACTGATGCTCGTGTCGGCCTCGAGCGACGAGGCGATGCCCGAGGCCGAATCGCAGATCACCGAAGTGCTGCGCTCGCGCCACAAGATTCAGGCGTGGGAGGATAACGACTTCACCGTCAGAAGCCAGACGGAAATCGCCAATGCGGCCTCGTCGACCACGCAGGTGCTCACGATCCTGCTTGCCTCGATCGCTTCGATTTCGCTTCTGGTGGGCGGCATCGGCATCATGAACATCATGCTCGTCTCGGTCACCGAGCGCACGCGCGAAATCGGCATCCGCATGTCGATCGGCGCGCGCGGACGCGACATTCTCTTCCAGTTCCTGATCGAGGCGATGGTATTGAGCCTGATGGGCGGACTCCTGGGGGTGATCATCGGCGTCTCGGCCTCGAAGATCATTTCGGCCGTCGCCGGATGGCCCACGGTCGTCTCGCCCATGTCGGTGGGTCTGGCGTTCGTCTTTTCGGCCGCCGTCGGCATCTTCTTCGGCTTCTATCCGGCGCGCAAGGCGTCGAATCTGAATCCGATCGATGCCCTGCGCTACGAATAAGCCGCAGACTTGATTTCATCCTCTCTATTCTGTACTATGATGGCGCTTTCATACAGTGCGCTATCCTTTCCGGAATATCAAGAGTGAAGCATGAAACAGTCCTGGCTGTTGCTGCCGCTTCTGTCGCTATGGTTGTGCGCGTGTGAAGAGCCGTTTTCACCCAAGGCGCCCTTCGAACCCCGCACGGTTGTCACTTGCATCGTCAGCACTCAGGGCGGTTATCCGTATATCACCGCGACCGTCTCGCAGACATACGACGTCGAGGGGATGGACCCGATGACAAACACGAAGGATCCGTGCGACACCAGTGCGGTGGTGCGTGTGACGATCGACGGAATCAAATATCTGCTGCAAAGAAAGTCCGCCGTACGCCGTGATTCGTCGCGATACCACACGCGCGAATACCGCTACGACGGAGTGGGAGCGCTCTCGGCGCTTGGATCACGCACGATGGTGCTTGAAGTGACGACCGGCGAAGGCAGGAAACTCTCGGCCGCGACAAAACTTCCGATCGCAAAAACCGTCGACGATGACTATCGCTTTCCGACCGGAGTAACGGCCGAGACCGTCCAGAAGAAATGGACGTTTTCATGGGATGACGGAGGGCAAGAGGGGGATGAACTGTATTTTCCTCAGATGCTGCTGTACTATTCCATTGAGGGCGATACGGGGTACAGCCGCACGGCGGAAATTCCTCTGACGTACATCGAGAAAGATCGAAAGCAGATACCGGTGTATCCGACGCATACGCGTGAGAAGAAGATCTCCTATGACTTTGCGGCCCTGTCGAGGGCGATCGCCTCCATTTCAGCCGGTGATTCGATAAAGAGCCGGTACCACATCCAGACGCTCTCCTTCACCCTCATACAATTCGACGATCATCTTTCCAGATACTACGCCTCGATGCATGGATATCTCGATGCCTATTCGATCCGCGTGGACGAAACAACCTACAGCAATATCAACGGCGGCATCGGCATCTTCGGCTCGTACGTGTGGAACTACAGGACGTATCCGTTGAAGGAACAGTATATCCGGTCATTCGGATATCAGCTCACCGGCACCCGGTAGACTGCTTACCTCACACCGATGAGCAACGGAAGCGCCTTGCCTGCATTGTACGAGAATTCCGGACGGTTTCTGACGTAGATGACGGTCGAGGGACCGCCGTCGAAATTGATGATGTCGAGCCCGCTCTTGAAAATGCCGGAAGAGAGCAGCATGCCGCCCAGCTCTTTCAGTGTCACCGGATCCAATGCCGCAATCACAAACAATTCATTTCCGTTGACGCATGCCAGCGCCGTGCGCGGATATCGCCCGTTTCCGTTGATCGACGCATCGATCGATGCGCTGTCGACGCGGTCGCCGCGGACAATTTGCGGTCCGGTCTGCACGACAAGGTCGTAGTCATTCGTCCGCCCGAGCTCTGTCGTGTCGAAGAAGGCGGCGGTCGCTGCGGCGCTCTTATAGGCGAACAGCCGCAGGAGCTGTCGGTCCTGCTTGTACGGCTCATAGACCGAGTCCCGGATCTTCAAAAAACCGACGGCTTTGAAGCCCGATCCCACGCGGTCGAAATATGACGCGTTGATCACGAGTGCGAATCCGCTGTCCTGGGCCACCTGCTCGATGGTGCGAGGCTGCTTCAGATAGAGATAGGAGGAGATGCGGGGAATTTTGACGACGATCGTGTTGTAGCGGTCGATCGAATAGATCGTCAGCGCTCCTTCGTTGGTCTGATGAACGACGGGATTCGTGCCGGAGTCCGGCGGCGCGACAGGATTGTCTGAATTCTTCGCGCCGCAGCCAAACAGCAGCACGATCAGGACCGAAAGGACGGTGCGGCCTGTGGTGGGTCTCATATGAGATGTCCTTGCAGAGTTAGACGACGGCTGCTTCGCTGAACGAAAGCGTTCCCTTCGCTGCATCCATCGAGGCCATGATGCCGACAGGCATGGTGAGCTTGCAGGGGATGTGTCCGTAGACGAGCCCCGACATCACGGGGCGGTCGAGCGCGCCGAAATAATCGTTCACCACTTCTTCCTGCGTCAGGAATGGCTTCGATGTATCGCTTGCCTTGACATCGGTCAGTTCCCCGATCACGACGCCCTTCGCATTTCTGAAGACGCCGGCAAGCTTCAATTGACAGAGCATGCGGTCGAAGCGGTAGCATTCCTCTTCCACTTCCTCAAGAAAAAGAATCGAATCGCTGAATGTCGGCGCATACGGCGTGCCGATAATGGAGGCGATCAGAGAAAGATTCCCGCCAAGCAGCCTGCCCGATGCCTTGCCTTTTCTGATCGTAGAGAAGGGCCTGCCGTCGGGATTTTCGACCGCCCCCATCTTCTTCGTCGATGTGATCATGCGCCAGAAATGCTCTTCGGTGAACGGCTCGGGTCCCTTGAACATCTCGACGCCGGCCATGGGACCGGAGAATGTGACCAGGCCGGTCCTGCGGAAGAGCGCGAGCTGAAGTCCCGTCATGTCGCTGTAGCCCACGAGGATCTTCGGATTCTTCTTGATCGTGCGGTAATCG
The DNA here is from genome assembly GCA_050258555.1 of Acidobacteriota bacterium. Taxonomy (GTDB): domain Bacteria; phylum Bacteroidota; class Ignavibacteria; order UBA10030; family UBA8401; genus CAISDA01. The sequence continues at coordinate 14,612 of JBLMZA010000076.1, forward strand.
AGCAGGTCAAGAATGCGGGGCGTGCCGTAGCCGCCGCGCACGGCGATGATCGCCTTCACATCCGTATCGGCGAACATCTCGTTGATGTCGTCGGCGCGTTCCTGATCGGTGCCGGCAAGGTAGCCGCGCACGGCGCGCACATTGCGGCCGAATTTCACGCGGTAGCCGAGGCGTTCAAAGTATTCGGCGCCCTTGTCGATCCGTTCCTGTGAGACAGGAGCGCTGGCCGGGGCGATGATGCCGACCGTGTCTCCTTTTTTCAATGCCTTGGGTTTGAGGACTGTGGTCATGATGAATGCTCGGAAATGAGATCAGACGGCAGCGGCTTCGGGTGTCTTCACGCGCTTTTCGAATTCTTCGCGGAAGCGACGGATCATGCTCTGCACGGGCCATGCCGCGGCATCGCCGAGCGCGCAGATGGTGTTACCCTCGATGTTGCTTGCGACATTCATCAGCAGATCGATGTCTTCCATCCGGCCGTCTCCGGCCTCAAAGCGCTTCAGTGTCTTGAAGAGCCAGCCGGTGCCTTCGCGGCAGGGCGTACACTGTCCGCAGGATTCGTGATAATAGAATTTCGCGATGCGCGCGATGACGCGGATGAGATCGGTTTCCTCGTTCATCACGATCATGCCCGCTGTGCCGACGGAAGAGCCGGCGGCCTTGAGCGAATCGGCGTCCATCGTGACGCCCTCGATCTGCTCGGCGCGCAGGATCATCGTCGATGATCCGCCGGGAATGACCGCCTTCAGCTTCTTGCCCTCGAGCATGCCGCCGGCATGCGTCTCGATCAGCTCGGTCAGGGACACGCCCGTTGCCACTTCATAGACGCCGGGCTTGTTGACATGTCCGCTGATGCCGACCAGAATCGGTCCCGGATGCTTCGGCGCGCCGATCTTCGAATACCATTCCCAGCCGCGATTGATGATGAGGGGAACGTTCGTCATCGTCTCGACATTGTTGATCGTGGTGGGCTTGCCCCAGAGTCCGCACTGCGCCGGGAAGGGGGGCTTCACGCGCGGCAGACCGCGTCCGCCTTCGATCGAATTCATGAGCGCCGATTCCTCGCCGCAGATATAGGCGCCGGCGCCTTTGTGCAGGAAAATGTCCGTCGAGAATCCGCTGCCGAGGATGTTCTTTCCGATATAGCCTTTGGCGTAGGCATCGTCGACCGCCTGCTGCAGCATGGTGATCCACTTGCCGTATTCGCCCCTGATGTAGACGTAGGCGGCGGTGATGCCCATCGCATGGCAGCCGATGAGGATGCCTTCGATCAATTGGTGCGGATTGAATTCGAAGATCATCCGGTCCTTGAACGTGCCGGGTTCCGATTCATCGCCGTTGACGGCAAGATACTTCACGATGCCGTTGCCTTTGGGCATGAACGACCATTTGAGTCCGGTGGGAAAGCAGGCGCCGCCGCGGCCGCGGAGATTCGATTTCTTCAGCTCGTCGATGATCGCATCGGGCGTCATGGCAAGCGCCTTCTTCAGCGCGCCGTATCCGCCGTGCGCTTCATAGACCGGAAGCGTGTGGTAGCCGGGAATCTCAGGGAGTATGTATTTTTCCATGTGTGTGTCTGTTACGCCAATGTTTTTAAGATGTCTTCAAGCTTCTGGGGCGTGAGGCGCTCATAGTACTCCTGGCCGATGGCGATCATCGGCGCGCCGCCGCAGGCGCCCATGCATTCGGTTTCGCTCACCGTGAACTTGCCGTCGGCCGATGTCTCTCCGGGCTTTGCGCCCGTGCAGCGCCGGACCGTGTCGATGATCGCGTCCGATCCGCGCAGAAGGCAGGAGACGTTCGTGCAGATCTCGATGTGGTACTTGCCGTGCGGCTTGTCCTGGAACATCGTATAGAATGTGACGACGCCGAGCACGTGCGCGGAGGGCACGCCGAGCAGATCGCCGAGATAGGCCATCATCTCCGTCGAGATCCAGCCTTCCTGTTCCTGGGCGATCCACAGCGCCGGAAGGAGGGCGGCTTTGCGCTCGGGATAGTGGGCGCAGATGGCTTCAACTTTTTTAAGATTTTCTGGTGAAAGCATACCGGTGTCTTGGAAATGGAAAATTATTTATCGGCTTCGCCCATCACGGGATCGATCGATCCGAGAATGGCGACGATATCGGAAATAAGCGCGCCCTGAATGAGCTGCGGCACCGACTGGATATTCATGAATGAAGGGGAGCGGATCTTCAGGCGCCAGGGATGTCCGTCGCCTTTCGACTGGATGTAGAATCCGAGCTCGCCTTTCGAGCCCTCGACCGCATGGTAGACTTCGCCCACGGGGGGATTGATGCCGAAATTGACGAGCATGAAGTCGTGGATGAGCTCTTCCATCTTCGTGTAGACGCGCTCCTTGCGCGGCAGCACCTTCTTCGGCTCGAAGGCATGAATGGGGCCTTCAGGCAGCTTCTCGAGCGCCTGGCGCACAATCTTCACGCTCTCTTTCATTTCATTGAGGCGCACATAATAGCGCGCCAGCGAATCGCCGCCTTCAAAGACCGGGATGTCGAAGTCAAGTTCGCTGTAGACGAGATACGGTTCGGCGCGCCGCAGATCGTGCTCGATGCCGGCGCCGCGAAGGCACGGTCCCGACATGCCCATGGCGAGGGCCCGCTCCTTCGAGATCACGCCGACGCCGTCGGCCCGCTCGACGAAGATGCGGTTCGTATTGAGAAGGTTCGCGCTGTCGGCGAGCTTTTTCGGGAATTCATCGATGAAGCGGCGGATCATCGCAACCGTCTCGGGACGCAGATCCTGCGAGAGTCCGCCGATGCGCGTGTAGCTCGTGGTGAAGCGCGCGCCGGTCAGGGATTCGAAGATGTCGTAGAGATTCTCCCGTTCGGCGAACGTCCAGGTGAAGACCGTGAGCGCGCCCACGTCCATGGCCATGGCGCCGATGGCGATCAGATGCGATGAGATGCGCGCCAGTTCGGAAATGATCGTGCGGATGAACTGCGTGCGGCGCGGCACCTCGATGCCGATGAGCTTTTCGACCGCCAGCACGTAGGCCGTGTTGTTCATGAGCGGCGAAATGTAGTCGAGCCGGTCGGTGTGCGGAATGAACTCGTGGAACGAGCAGTTCTCGGCGAGCTTTTCGTAGCCGCGGTGCAGATATCCCAGTTCGGGCACGCAGGCCGCCACGGTTTCGCCGTCGAGTTTGATGAGCAGCCGGAGCACGCCGTGCGTTGCCGGATGCTGCGGGCCCATGTTGAGCACCATCGCGTTTTCCAGCGCGTCATCGAACTCGACAGTGGTGTCTTTGTTTTCGAGGGCGGCCAGGATCTTCTGGTTTCGGACGTCGAGCGCTTGATCGATATTCATGGAACAGTCGTTTTGTCTTTCGCGAAAAAATAAATGGTGTGTCGTTACTTCCTCGGCAGCGGAAGGGCTCCGGGAATTCCCATCAGCGGATAATCCTTGCGCAGCGGATGGTATTGGAAATCCTCGGGCATGTAGATGCGGCGAAGATCACTGTTGCCGTCGAAGAGGATGCCGAACATGTCGTAGGCTTCGCGCTCGGGCCATTCGGCGCCGGGCCAGACGGAGGTGACGCTGGGCACGTGGAGATCGCTCTCGTCCGTCCGCACTTTCAGGCGGATGCGGTGCTTGTGCGCCAGCGAAAAGAGGTTGTAGACGACCTCGAACCGGTTCTCGGGCGTATAGGCGTCGGCGCCGCAGAGATCGCTCAGGTACGTGAAGAGGCATGCCTCATCATCCCTGAGGAATGTGGAGACGGCGACGATGTCTTCCTTGTTGATCTCGAGTGTGACTTCATTCCGAAATTCGGTGACAGAGAGGATGCTCTGCGGGAAGCGTTTCTGGAGTGCTTCGACGACCGTTGTGACCATGAGAATCCGAAAAAATTTTTAGAGTGAAATTTGATGCACTGTCTGCTTGTCCTGCCGGTCATCCGCCACGACGATGGGCGAACCCTTGCTTTCGCCGCGCTGAATCCTGTCCTGGATCAGCATGAGCGCATGCAGGAGATTGTCGGGGCGGGGCGGACAGCCCGCCACATACACATCGACCGGCAGGAACTGGTCGATGCCCTGCACGACGGAATACGTGCGGTACATGCCGCCCGAGGACGTGCAGGCGCCCATGGCCATGACCCACTTCGGCTCGGGCATCTGGTCGTAGATTTTCCGCACGACCGGGGCCATCTTGTATGTCGTCGTGCCGGCCACGATCAGCAGATCGCATTGGCGCGGAGAGAACCGCATGACTTCCGAACCGAACCGCGCCACATCGAACCGAGGCATGGCAAACGACATCATCTCGATGCCGCAGCAGGAAATGCCGAGGGGCATCGGCCACACCGAATTTTTTCTGCACCAGTTGATTGCTGTCTCAATGGTCGTGCTGACGAAGCCGTCGCCGCCCAGCGCGCTTTCTAATCCCATTCCAACGCTCCTTTTTTCAAAATGTAGAAATAGCCGATCAGCAGGATCACGATGAACAGCACCATTTCCACATATCCAAACAGTCCTAATACTTTAAAGTTCACAGCCCACGGGTACAGGAAGACCACTTCGATGTCGAAGAGGATGAAGAGGACGGCGACCATGTAATACTTGACCGAGAAGCGTTCGCGCGCGCTCTTGACGGGCGCCATGCCGCTCTCGTAGGTCGATTGCTTTTCGGGGTTGGGCTTATAGGGCCCGAGAATCTTGAATAATCCGTACAGCACCAGCCCCAGGCCGGCGGCTGCGGCTGCCATCATCAGGATCGGGAGATATCCGCTCATAGTACCTGCAGTCTTAATGAGAATAAGAAAAAAGTTAGACAAAAAATCCTATAAAGTCAACGAACCATCTGCATGCGGCGCGATCTTATTTTTTCGCCGGCGATTCCTGCCACGGCACGCCAAGCCAGCGTTCATAGATCGAACGCTGGAGCGATGAGGGATTTTCCGTCTTTTGGACGGTAAAGACCGGATTGCCGAAGCTCCGCGCCGTCACGACGGCTTCGCGCAGTATGCCGTCGCGGAAAAACGCGATGCGCGCCTGATCCCCGTCCTTCATCTCGCCGATGCGGTCGTTGATCTCGGTCGCGGGCATGCGCGCCGAATTCAGCGCCACCACTTCGTCTCCGGGCTGGAGGCCCGCATCTTCGGCCGGCGAGTCGCTCACCACGCGCGAGACTTTCACGCGGTTATCGGGCGTCTGCTGCAGCGTCATGCCGATCGATCTCTTTGCGGGCTCGGGACTTTTGCGCACGCTGAGGCCGGCATACAGCAGGGTTTCATCCCAGGGCAGCGGAGCGGTGCCGTCGATTGCGCGCGCGAAGAAGTCCTTCAGGCTTCCGCCTGCGCACTCTTCGGCCGTTTGGCGGAAATCATCCACCGTGTAGCCCGCGCCCGACAACGGAAAGCGCTCGAACATCAGGCGCATCACGTCATCGAGGCTTTTCTTGTTTCCCGAGCGGTGGCGGATCTCGAGATCGAGCAGAAGGCTCGCCATCGCCCCCTTGCCGTAATAATCCGATTCGGCATTGAACGCGTTTTCGTTGCCCTTCCAGTACTTGATCCATGCGTCATAGCTCGCATCGCTCAGCGAGAGCACCGCGTTGCCGGGGCGCGAGCGCTCTTCGTTGATGTAGCCCGGCAGGATGGTCATATACATCGAGCCCTGCCGGAGGCCCGCCTTCACCAGCATCATGGGACCGTAATAGCTTGTCGTGCCTTCGGCGATCCAGAGCTCGCGCGAATAGTTCTCGCGCTGGAAGTCGTACGGATGCAGTCCGCGCGGCCGCACTTGCTTCACGTTCCATGTGTGAAAGAATTCATGCGAGATGAGGCTGAGCAGCTGCCCGTACTGGCCCGGATCGCGGAACCCATAGGAGCGCGCGCCGATGATCGTCGAGTTGAGGTGTTCGACGCCGCCGCCGTTAAAGGGCAGGCAGTGGATGAAGAACACGAATTTTTCGTACGGCAGCCGTCCCCAGAATTGTTTGTTGGCCGAAACGATCTTCGAGACGTCGCGGATGAGCGTGTCGGCGTTCCAGTTGCCCCTGCCGCTCAGGCTGATCGTGTGGCGTTTGCCCTCGGCCGTGAACTCATAATCGTGCTGCGTGCCGATCTCGAGCGGACAATCGATGAAGTAATCGTAGGAGGGCGCCGTGAACGTGTCCGGCCTGCCCTGGACCTCATCGAGTCCCGTAGTGACATGCCACGATGGGAAGGGACGGACGGTCAGTTCGATCGGCAGGCGGCGGTGACGATCTGTGTACATAAATACCGACTCGCCGCTGACAAACGCATGATCGATATCGAGACCGCGCGTCTTCATGTCGAAATCGTTCGCATAGACGCTGTAGCGGACCGTCAGGGCGCGGGCTCCGCGCGTTTCGACGCGCCAGGAGGATTTGGTCGACTTCTTCCAGGGAAGCGGCGCGCCATGTTCGTCGGCCGCCGAAAAATTCTGCACGCCGTTTGCCAGGTCGAGCACCAGATACCGGCCGGGGCGCCAGACCGGCAGGAGCACATCCAGAACATTTTCGGAGGATGGAATGTTCTTAAATGTAGCTTCGACTTCCAGCAGGTGATTGGCCGGCTTCGGCATCGAGAGCGTATAGAGAACGGCGTCCTTCTGCGTATCGGCGCTGTATGTGAAGACAGGAAGAAGCATGCAAAGAGAGAGGATGAATACCCGTTTCATGGAAAAAGAGACAATGTTCAATGTGTCGTAATGAGGTGATATCTTCCCAATGTACTTCATTCCTACACGCAAATCAATGTTGAAAAAAGCGGGACGGGCGTGGAACTTTTCAGCACGAGATGTCGTTGCGTTATATTCGGTCATTCCCTATATTGCTTCTAACTCAGACACAAACCCATGAGACGTATCGCACGTTCGCTTGCTGCAACTGTTAAGGCAAACATTTCACAATCGCTTCTGTAAAGAGGGATCCTTCCCTCTTTTTTTATTCTCGAGGATGCCATGGCGGAAAAACAATACGATGTGCTCATTATCGGCGGTGGACCCGGCGGCTATGTCGCCGCGATCCGAGCCGGACAGCTTGGCCTGAAAACGGCCGTAGTGGAAAAAGATAAACTCGGCGGCATCTGTTTGAACTGGGGATGCATACCGACCAAAGCGCTCCTGAAGAACGCCGAGGTCTATCATCTCATGAAACATGCCGATCAGTACGGCTTCACGTTCGACAATCTGAAGGCGGACTTCTCGAAAGCCGTGAAGCGAAGCCGCGACACGGCCAGCCGGCTTTCGAAGGGCATCGAGTTCCTCTTTAAAAAGAACAAGGTCGACTACATCGCCGGCACGGCGAAGATCGTCTCGAAGGGCGTTGTGGAAGTCGCACAGCCCGGCAAGAGCGACCGCATCGCGGCCAAGCATATCATCATCGCCACCGGCGCGCGGCCCCGATCGTTCCCGTCGATTCCGATCGACCGCAAGCGCATCATCACCAGCACCGAGGCGATGGTGCTTCCCGAGGTGCCCAAGCGCATGATCATCATCGGCGCCGGCGCCATCGGCGTCGAGTTCGCCTACCTCTATAATCAGTACGGAAGCGAGGTCACGATCGTCGAGATGATGGGCTCCCTGCTTCCGATCGAGGACGGAGAAGTGACCAAGGCCCTGCGCCGCGTCTTCGAGAAGGAAGGCGTCAAGGTGATGACCGAGACGAAAGTGGAAGAGGCGAAGGCGACGGACGGCGAAGTGACCGTGACCGTCTCGAACAAGGACGGGAAAAAAGAGCTCAAGGGCGATGTGGCGCTCGTGGCGATCGGCGTGCAGGGCAATATCGAAGACTTGGGACTCGAGGCATTGGGCGTGAAGACCGAGCGCTCCTTCATCAAGGTGGACGAGCATAACCGGACAAACGTCGAAGGCATCTACGCCATCGGCGATGTCGACGGTCCGCCCTGGCTGGCCCATGTGGCCTCGGCCGAAGGCATCCACTGCGTCGAATGGATCGCGGGAAAGAATCCGCACACGGTCGATCTTGGCAATATTCCCGGCTGCACGTACTGTCAGCCGCAGGTGGCCTCCGTCGGATTGACGGAAGAGAAGGCGCGCGAGAAGGGCTATGAGCTCAAGATCGGGCGCTATCCGTTCCGTTCGCACGGCAAGGCGATCGCGATGAACGAGACCGAAGGCTTCGTCAAGCTGATCTTCGATGCGAAATACGGGGAGCTGCTCGGCGCGCACATCTTCGGCGCCGAGGCGACCGAAATGATCGCGGAGCTCGTGACGGCGCGGACGCTCGAGACGACGGCCGAACAGCTCATACAGACCGTCCATGCGCATCCGACGCTCACCGAAGGCATCGTCGAAGCGGCGCTCGATGCCTACGGAGAGGCCATACACATTTGATTCCGGCGCACACGATGAAAGAGATTCATGTCACGCGGCTCGGCAGAACGAAGTATGCCGACGCATGGAATGTGCAGAAACGTGTGTTCGAGGCGCGTCAGCGCAACGCCATCGGCGATGTGTTCCTTCTGACCGAACACGAGCCGGTCTATACGCTCGGCAAGGGCGCCAACGAGAACCATGTGCTTGCCGGCGCGGAGGAGCTCGCCTCGCGTTCGATCGATCTCTTCCGCATCGACAGAGGCGGCGATGTGACATTCCACGGTCCGGGACAGATCGTCGGCTATCCGATCATCGATCTCAGCCAGTATTACCTCGATGTGCACCGCTATCTGCGCGATCTCGAAGAGGTGCTCATCCGCACGCTCTCTGAATTTTCGATCGATGCGGGGCGTTCCGACGGCTACACCGGCGTGTGGGCCGGATCGGAGAAAGTCGCTGCCATCGGCGTGAAGATGCAGCGCTGGGTAACGATGCACGGCTTTGCGCTCAATGTGTCGACGGATCTGTCGTACTTCGACCGCATCATTCCCTGCGGCATCTTCCACAAGGGCGTGACATCGATGGAAGAACTTCTGCATGCGCCGGTGGTCATCTCTCGGGTTGAGCCGGTGATCATCAACCATTTTGAAACGGTGTTCGGCGTCCGCGCTCTTGACATGCCGCTCGACGAGCTGCTCGATGCGTGTCCGGCCGCCACACCGGTCGCTCTGAAGGAAGCACACGAATGACACAGGCAGCGCAACCCGTAACCGCGGAGAAACGAAGCATGAAGAAACAGCCGGCCAGGCAGCAGGCGCACGACGTGCCGGGCGGCGCCGAACTGATGACGGCCTATCGCACGATGCTCCTTGCGCGCCTGATCGATGAAAAACAGATCATGATGCTGCGCCAGGGACGCATTCTCTTTCATATCAGCGGACCCGGGCACGAAGCCTGCCAGACGGCCGCCGCCATGGCGCTCAGGCCCGGCGTCGACTGGGCGTATCCGTATTACCGCGATCTCGCATTTTCCCTGCAGTACGGATCGACCGTCGGCGAGATGTTCATGGAGAATATGCACCGCACGGCGGGGCCCAGTTCTCATGGGCGACAGATGCCCTCGCATTACGGCAACGACAGGCTTCGGATCGTCTCGCAATCGAGCCCGACCGGCACGCAGTTTCTTCAGGCGGTGGGCACGGCGCTCGGAGCAAAGAAGGACGGAACCGATGAAGTGGTCTATGTCTCATCGGGCGAAGGAGCCACAAGCGAGGGGGAATTTTTCGAGGCGCTGAACTGGTCGACGCGCGAGAAGCTGCCGGTCATCTTTCTCGTGCAGAATAACCGGTATGCCATCTCGGTCCCCGTGGCAGAGCAGATATCGGGAGAATCGGTCGCCGAGCTTGCCAAGGGATATCCGAACCTGTATCGCTGCCGCATCGACGGAACGGACTTTATCGCCTCCTACGGCGCGGCCGTTCGCGCCGTGGAGCATGCGCGCTCGGGCCAAGGACCGGCGCTCATCGAAGCCGATGTCGTCCGGCTCTTTCCGCATTCATCGAGCGACGATCCGAAGAAATACCGCGATCCGGCAGAGATCGAGGCCGACAAGGCCCGTGATCCGCTTCCGAAACTCCGCGCGCTCATTCTTGAACGCGCTCTGGCAACGGAAGAGGAACTGGAGCGCCTGCGCGCATCGCTGCTGGGCGAAATCGACGGCGCCGTCAAGGATGCCGAACATGCGGCGAGTCCGGCGCCTGAAACCGTGACCGAAAACGTCCTGGCCCCCGCCGTGATCACGCGCGAGACCAGCGCCGCGCCGGCCAACGGCTCGGCTTCAGGGTGCATGATGGTCGATGCGATCAATCACGCGCTGCATGAAGAGATGCGCCGCAATCCGAAGATCCTCGTCTACGGCGAGGATGTGGCCGGAGGGAAGGGCGGCGTCTTTTCAGCCACGAAAGGACTCACCGACGCCTTCGGGCGCGAGCGCGCGTTCAATTCTCCGCTTGCCGAAGCGAGCATCGTCGGAACCGCGATCGGACTGGCCGTGCGGGGATTCAAGCCCGTGGTCGAGATCCAGTTCGGCGATTACATCTGGCCGTCCTTCATGCAGTTCAGAGACGAGCTCGTGCAGATGCGCTACCGATCGGACGGAAGCTTTTCCTGCCCGGTGGTCGTGCGCGTGGCCGTGGGCGGTTACATCCGCGGCGGGCTCTATCACAGCCAGTCGATCGAGGGATTCTTCGCGCACATGCCGGGACTCTGGATCGCATTTCCGTCGAACGCCGCCGACGCCAAGGGCCTGCTGAAGGCGGCATGCCGCGAGGAGAATCCGGTGCTCTTTTGCGAGCACAAGGGACTCTACCGTCAGCAGTTCGCCGCCTCTCCCGAGCCGAATGACGATTATGTGATTCCCTTCGGCTCGGCAAAGGTGAAGCGCGAGGGAACCGACATCACACTGGTGAGCTGGGGTTTTCTCGTGCAGCGCTCCATCGAGGCGGCCAGAAAGCTCGAGGCCCGGGGCGTGAGCGTGGAAGTGATCGATCTGCGGACGATCGCGCCGTGGGACAAAGAGACGGTCTTTGCCTCGGTGCGCAAGACCGGCAAGGTGCTCGTGGCGCACGAAGATACGCGCACGGCCGGGTTCGGCGCCGAGATCGCCAGCACGATCGGCGAAGAGTGCTTCCAGTGGCTCGATGCTCCCGTTGTGCGCCTTGCCGCGCTCGATACGCCGGTGCCGTTTGCGCCCGCACTGGAAAACGCGATGCTGCCCCAGGAGCAGCACCTGCTTGCCGCGCTGACGAGGCTGGCGGCCTATTGATTTTTTTCTGAACACAGCGACACACTTGATCATTTATTTAATCTCTAAATGGAAGAGGCGATGGAAAACGTTATTCATGCTCACGATGTTTTACATATGGTGGCCGAAAGCAACGACGGAATTGTGCTGGAGGAACTTCGAACGGTGTTGAATGAAAAATACGGACCCGCAGTGCGGTTCACCAATTGCGCCGATGCGCGATTCACGGTGGACGAACTGCTGGCGTTCTTGCAGATGAGAGGAAAAATTTCGGTGGAAAACGGCGTGGCGCGCCTGAACGCGCACAACGTCTGCAATCACTAACAAACCCCGGAAAGACCACGACCACAATGGCCCTTGTTGATGTGATCATGCCCCAATTGGGCGAAAGTATCGCCGAAGGTACGATATCCAAGTGGCACAAGAAGCAGGGAGAGACGATCGGAAAGGATGAGACGCTGCTCGAGATTTCGACAGACAAGGTCGATTCCGAGATCCCGTCTCCGGCGGCAGGCGTCGTTGCCGAACTCTTGTTTCCGGAGCAGACGACCGTTGCGGTGATGACCGTTATTGCACGCATCGACACCGAGCCGGGCTCGGCCGCTCGGACATCCGGGCAGGAGCAGGCTCCGGCTGCCGTCGACACGACGAGTGCGGAGTCGGCCGACATTCCTCAGGCCTCGGTCACCGCACAGGTGCAGGAAGCCTTTGGCGGAGAAGCGCCGGAAGCGAAGACCGAAGGCCGATTCTATTCGCCGCTGGTCTTGAATATCGCGCGGAGCGAAGGTCTGGCGATGCAGGAGCTGGAACGCATCGAGGGCACAGGAAGCGCCGGCCGCGTCACGAAAAAGGACGTTCTGGCCTACCTTGAAAAAAGAGCGGCCTCCGGAAAACAGCAGGAGCCGGCGCGCCCTGCTGCCGGCGGCACGATGCCCTCTGCCGTGCAGCCGAAGCCGGCCGATGAGGCGCCGCGCATTCAGGTGATCGAGCCGGCGCGCGAACGCCGGGAAGCGACGGATCGGGAGGAGCGCATTCCGATGGATGCGATGCGCCGCTCGATTGCCGAGCGCATGGCCAGAAGCAAGCAGACGACGCCGCATGTCTATACGGTCACAGAAGCCGATGTGACGAAAATGGCGGCATGGCGCGAGCGCATGAAACAGGAGTTCGAACGGCGCGAAGGCATCCCCTTGACGCTCACGCCGCTCTTTCTTGATGCGGTGGTGAAGGCGCTCCGCGAGTATCCGCTCATCAATGCGTCCGTCGAAGCCGACACGATTGTGGTGAAGAAGGACATCCATCTGGGCGTGGCCGTTGCGCTCGAGGGCAACGGACTGATCGTGCCCGTGATCCGGCATGCCGATGAAAAGAACATCGCCGGACTGGCGCGCGCGGTGAACGACATTTCCGTGCGCGCGCGCTCCAAAAAACTCATGCCGGAAGACGTACAGGGCGGCACGTTTACGGTGACCAATCCCGGCATGATCGGAAATCTCTACGGCATCCCGATCATCAATCCGCCGCAATCGGCGATTCTCGCCATCGGCGCCGTGAAGAAGCGTCCCGTGGTGGTCGACGACGCCATTGCCATCCGCTCGATGGTGTATCTGACGCTTTCGTACGATCACCGCATCATCGACGGACTGTTGGGCGGCATGTTCCTGGAACGTGTCGCCTCGCTGCTCGAACAATTTACCGCACAGCCGGCGCTCTGATACTAAAGACGCCGGCGCCATCACATACACACACACTTACTGACTGCCGCAGGAACGAAAGAAGGCAGAAACGAACAGACGATATGAGTGAACTGATCATACAGGAAACCCCGATGCAGGAGGAGCCCCCCATGCGCAAGCCCGAGTGGCTCAAGGCGCGCGTGCCGGGCGGAGAAAAATACGCCGAGCTGCGGCAATTGATCGACCATCGCAAGCTCCACACGGTCTGCGAGGAGGCCCGCTGCCCGAATATGGGCGAATGCTGGAATTCCGGAACGGCCACATTCATGATTTTGGGCGACACGTGCACGCGCAGCTGCGGCTTCTGCGCCATCAAGACCGGCCGCGCCTATACGGTGGACCATGACGAGCCGAAGCGCGTGGGCGAGGCCGTGGCCCTCATGAATCTGCGCCATGCCGTCATCACGTCGGTCAACCGCGACGAGCTCTATGACGGCGGCGCGTCGATCTTCGCCGAGACGATCAAGGAGATCCGCACGCGGCTGCCCAAGTGCCGCATCGAAGTGCTCATCCCCGATTTCCAGGGACTCGAGGAGGCGCTCAACATCGTGCTCGACGCGCAGCCCGACATCCTCAATCACAATACGGAAACCGTGCCGAGCCTCTACCGCACCGTGCGCCCGCAGGCGCACTATCACCGCTCGCTCGAACTCCTGGAGCGCGCGAAGCGCCGCGGCTTCACGACGAAATCCGGCATCATGGTCGGCCTCGGCGAAACCAACGAAGAGGTGCTCGAGACCATGAGCGACTTGAACGCGGTCGAATGCGACATCCTCACGATCGGACAGTATCTGCGTCCGACGAAGGATCATCTGCCCGTGAAGCGCTATGTGCATCCGGATGAGTTCGCGATGTTCAAGGAAAAGGGACTGGCCATGGGATTCCGCTATGTGGAATCCGGTCCGCTCGTGCGCAGCTCGTATCATGCGGCGCAGCAGGTGTAATGCCCTATATATCCTCCACTATCAAGACGACATGAAGGAGACAGAATGCCAAATACTGCAGTGAAAGAACCCAAGGAATCGAAGAAGCCGCGTTGGAAGGACCTGAAGCTGTCGGACGAGACGCTCATCGGCATGTACAGAAAGATGCTCACCATCCGCCGCTTCGAAGAACGGGCCGCCCAGGAATACGGCAAGGGGAAGATCGGCGGCTTCTGCCATCTCTACATCGGCCAGGAGGCCGTGGGCGTGGGCGCCATTTCCGCGCTGCGTGAAGACGACTACATCTTCACGGCCTACCGCGATCACGGCCAGGCCATTGCGCGCGGCATGGATGTGAAGCCCGCCATGGCAGAACTCTTCGGCAAAGCAACCGGATGCTCACAGGGCATGGGCGGCTCGATGCATTTCTTCGATGCCGAAAAGCATTTCATGGGAGGCTACGGCATCGTCGGCGGACATCCGCCGCTCGCGGCCGGCGCGGCCTTCACGAGCAAATACCTCGGCAGGGATTCGGTCACCATCTGTTTCTTCGGCGAAGCCTCGTCGAACCAGGGCGTCTTCCATGAAACATTGAACATGGCGATGCTCTGGAAACTGCCCGTGGTCTTCATCTGCGAAAACAACTGGTACGGCATGGGCACGGCCATCGAGCGCGCTTCGGCCGGCGGAGACCTCTATGACAAGGCCGCGGGCTACCACATGGACCGCGCGGCCGTCGACGGCATGGATGTGATCGCCACATACCGCGCGGTGACCGAAGCGGTCGAACGCGCGCGCGCCCAAAGCACGCCCACGATGCTCGAGGCGCGCACATACCGCTTCCGCGGTCATTCGATGTCCGATCCCGGCACATACCGGACGAAGGACGAAGTCGAAGAATATAAAAAGAGCGATCCGATCGTCACATTCGGAAACGAACTGATCCAGGCCGGCCTTCTCACACAGGAGAAGATCGATGCGATGGATGAGGAGATCAAGCACTCGATCCAGGAAGCGGTCGATTTCGCGGACGCCAGTCCCGAACCGGGACTTGAGATGCTCGACAAAAATGTGTATGCGTAACGAACGATCACGCAGCCGTCTCATTCGCTCCGCTCTCGGGTATTCATCAGGCAGGAGCGTCACACAACTATTCTAACCGAGGAAAACAACAGCGATGGCATTATTACAGATCCGTGAAGCGCTCAACCAGGCGATGTCCGAAGAAATGGAGCGCGATCCCAATGTGTTCATCATGGGCGAGGAAGTCGCCCAGTACAACGGCGCCTATAAAGTGACGCAGGGCATGCTCAAGCGCTTCGGCGACAAGCGCGTGATCGACACGCCGATCACCGAAGCGGGATTCGCCGGCATCGGCATCGGCGCGGCCATGACGGGACTGCGTCCGATCGTGGAGATGATGACGTGGAACTTCGCCATTCTCGCCTTCGATCAGATCTTCAACAACGCGGCGAAAATCCGGTACATGTCGGCCGGCCAGTTCAAGATCCCCATTGTCTTTCGCGGTCCCAACGGTCCGGCCCATATGCTCGGCGCCCAGCACTCGCAGGCGCTCGAGTCGATGCTGGCGCACGTGCCGGGGCTCATCGTCATGACGCCCTCGACGCCCTACGATGCCAAGGGCCTGATGAAGAGCGCCATCCGCGACGACAATCCGGTGATCTTCCTTGAAAGCGAACTCATGTACGGGCAGAAGGGAGAGGTGCCCGAGGGCGAATATCTGATCCCGATCGGCAAGGGCGACATCAAGCGCGAGGGATCGGATGTCACAATCATCGCCTGGACGAAGATGGTGCAGGTGGCGCTTCTGGCCGCCGAGGAGCTTGCCAAAGAGGGCATCTCGGCCGAAGTGATCGATCCGCGCACGCTCCGTCCGCTCGATGAGGAGCTGATTCTTCAATCGGTGCGCAAGACGAACCGCTGCGTGATCGTCGAAGATTCGTGGCCGTTTGCGAGCGTCGGCACGGAGATCGCCTACCGCATACACACCAAGGCCTTCGACGATCTGGACGCGCCGGTGGAAAAAGTGAACTCGGCCGATATCCCGATACCCTATGCGCACAACCTGGAGAAAGCCGCGCTGCCGAGTCCGGCGAAGGTCGTGCAGGCGGCAAAGAAGGTACTCTATCGATAACGGACTTCCGGAAGCAAAGCGGCGGCTTCGCTTCCTCTACACTATTGAAGAAGGAATGATGACATGGCAAACCTGATGCTGATGCCGAAATTGAGTGATACCATGGACGAGGGAATCATCCTGAAGTGGCGGAAAAAAGAAGGCGAAACGATCAGGCAGGGAGACATCCTTGCCGATATCCAGTCCGACAAGGCGGATATGGAACAGGAAGCCTACGACTCGGGCGTGGTGCGCAAACTCTTCGCCAAGGAAGGCGAGGGAGTGAAAGTCGGCGCACCGCTGGCCATCATCGGTACGGCCGATGAGGATATCTCCGGTCTTCTGGGAGGCGCCCCTTCCGGGACGGCTCCGAAGCCCGCTGCTGCGCCGGCCGAACCCCGGCGCGATGATTCGATGGGCGCGCCGGTGGAGACGCCGAAGGCCGTGCCTCCGATCACGCCGCCCGATCTTGCGAGTCTGTCGATCGAGCCGACGCCGACGCTTGGACAGCCGCAGGGATCGGCGCCGGCAGGAAGTGCGCAGC
>JBLMZA010000077.1:0-34511 GCA_050258555.1 Acidobacteriota bacterium
CGGTATTTCGGAGCAGCCATGTGCGTCCTTCCTTTCTTCTGTCTGTCTGTGTGCAGCGCGACTTCGTCTATCGATGAATAGAGCGTGAATTGTCAAAAGCCGTTGATCAGGATCTCATCGCCGGCCGAGAGTCCCAGCGCCTTGCCCGGCATCCGGTCCTTCATCAGCACGACGGTGTTCTGATGGTTCGGCATGTGCGTATCGTCATACCCGGCGATCGTGCCGATTGATACATCCTTCCAGCGGATCTCGTCGCCGACCAGGAGCACGCCCGAGTCCAAAAGCTCGACGAAGGCGATATAGGCGATCGTCTCGACGGTGCTGCCGGGCGCGGCCTGTGCTTCACTCGTGCCGATGAGCTCGATGATCGAACCGTGCGCGAAGGCGCGCGAGATCGGCTGGATCAGATTGAGTCCGCGGTTGTCGAGCATGCCGTCGAGCACGACGACCACGCGGCCGCGGATCGGCGTCTTCGCATGAAAGAATGTTCTGTTGGTCAGCTTGCGTGCGTACGGATCACCCATTGGTCTTTCGTCGCATCCTTTCTGTTTTAAAAAATCAGACCAGCGATTTCACGAAATTGTCCACATCGCCGCAGAGGTAGTCGACCACGGGGATCTCGATCATCGTGTAGCATCCCGGCTTCTGCTTCATGGTGGCGCGGGCCGAGGAGACCATGACCTGCGCGGTGAGGGCGGGATTGTTCACCTTGAGCTCGAACTTCATCATCTGGTTCTGCGTGATGCCCGACACACCCTTGCGCTCCATCAAAACGCCGTGTCCCATGTCGATCAGGTTTTCGATATTCTCGACCTGCGTCACATACGTGCGGTCCTTGATGAAGTAGGGATCCTGCTTGATCATCTTTTCGACGTCTTCAAAGAGCGCGCCCGATTCGAGCTCGACGTAGACCATGCGGCGGTGTATGCCCATGCCGGCCGGCACGGTGATCGAGAGCGCGTTCTTCACACCCTTGACGGCCTTGACGGCGACCGTGTGTCCCATCGACATGCCGGGACCGTAGTTCGTATAGGTGATGCCTTTGGGGGCCATCGCCAAAAACCATCCGCGGATGACCGAGTTGATGCCCGGATCCCATCCGGCCGAGATGATCGAGACCGCCTTGTGCTCGCGCGCCACGGCGCCCAAATCGCGCCGGAGCGCGGGAATTTCCCCGTGTATGTCGAAGCTGTCCACGGTATTGATGCCGAGCTTCAGGATTTCGGTGGCTGTTTCCTTGATCGAGCGCGTGGGACCGCAGAGCACGGCCACATCCACATGGCCGAGCTCCTTGATGTCCGCAGCAATCTTAATGCGTGAGAGTTCGGCGGGCTGTTCGCCGCCGACGGAATGTTTGCGGCGCACGACGCCGACGACTTCCATATCCGGTTCCTGGGATATCGCTTCAAGTGCAGAACGGCCGACGTTTCCGTATCCGACGATCGCAATTTTTAACTTGTCCATACACGCTCTCCCTATATTATAGAAGTTGGTTCGTTTCTGGTGTGTGTATCTTGAGATGGTCCGTGAACTTTTTTCACTTCAATTCTTCGGCATGCCGGCGAATGAATTCGCAGAGCGCGCGGCGCGCCGTGTCCGAATGCGACTTGACGATCGCTTCGGCCTGCCCGGCGTTCTGCTCTTTCAAGGCCTCGATGATCCGGTCATGGTCCTCGATCGAATGCTCGATGTGCGAGAGACCGGCCACATAGAGGTAATTATAGCGCAACGACTGCTTGCGCAGGATGTCGATGAGCTGACTCAATTTTTCGTTGCCGCAGATGCCGTTCAGGACCGCATGGAATTTCGTATTGAGCTCCAGGAACGCGCGGGGCTCCTTCTTCTTCGTGGCGATCTGCGCCTTCATCTGCTCGTTGATTTCCGTGAGGCGCTCGATGGTGGCGCGTTCCACCTTCACTGCGGCCAGTCCCGCGGCCAGGCCTTCCAGGACGCTTTTGATGAGATAGATCTCCTCGGCGTCTTTTTCCGAGAGTTCGGAGACGACGGCGCCGCGCCGTGGGGTGACCTTCACGAAGCCCTCGGATTCGAGCTGGAGGAAGGCTTCGCGCAGCGGCGTGCGGCTCACGCCGAGCATCATCGAGACGTTTTCCTCGGTCAGGCGTTCATTCGGCTTGATCTTGCCTTCGATGATGGCGTCGCGGATCGTCGCGACGAGTTTTTCGCGCAGCGACTGGATTTCCGCCTTCGCGAGGCTCAGATGCGGCGAACGGACATGGGGAACGGAATTCATGGATGCGGATCCTTTTGTATATTGTATACAGGCCTAAAGGTCGGTGAATTTCACTCAAAAGTCAAGGACTATTTTTCAGGAATCGGAAGGAAGATTCGGGGAACTTCAACAAAAAATCCCTGTCGGCGCTCTTCAACAACGCCGACAGGGATTCATAATTTCCGCGAAAAACGGTCAAAAGCAGCGATTATTTCAGGAGTGCATCGGGAATCGACTCTCCGCGCACCAGATCCTCGTAGGTTTCGCGTTCGCGCACCACGTAGAAATTCGTGCCGTCGACCATCACCTCCGGCACGCGGAGCCGGGCATTGTAATTCGAACTCATCGTGAACCCGTAGGCGCCCGCCGACATGATCGCCAGGAGGTCGTTCTGCTTGCACTTGTTGATCGTGCGGTTATGCGCGAAGAAGTCGCCCGATTCGCACACCGGCCCCACGATATCGGCCACCATCGTCTCATCCTTCTTCAGTTCGACGGCGCGGATCTTGTGGTACGCGTCATAGAGACTGGGACGGATCAGATCGTTCATCGCCGCATCGACGATGAGGAAATTCTTGTTCTTGTGCTTCTTCGTATAGAGCACCTTGGTCACAAGCACGCCGGCGTTGCCCACCAGATACCGGCCCGGCTCGAAGAGAATCCTGCAGTCGGTCACATTCAGAATCGATGAGATGGCATCGGCAAGGTCCTTCGGGCTCGCGGGCTTTTCGACCTTGTAGGGAATGGCCATGCCTCCGCCCATATCGAAATGCTCGATGTTGAAGCCGGCTTTCTTCAGTTCGAGCGCCAGCACGGCCATCTTCGTTGCCGCCTCGACAAACGGATCGACTTCGACGATCTGGCTTCCGATGTGCATGTCGAGTCCGACCACGCGCAGATTGGGAAGGCTTGCCGCCAGCGCGAAGGCCTCGAAGGCCATCGACTGATCGATGCCGAACTTGTCTTCGGCAAGACCGGTGGCGATGTAGGGATGCGTCTTCGGATCGACGTTCGGGTTGATGCGGATTCCAACCGGCGCCTTCTTGCCCACTTCGCCCGCGATGCGGTCGATCGCGCGCAGCTCGCTTCTGGACTCCACCTTGAACATGAGGATGTCGTACTGCAGCGCGAAGCGGATCTCTTCCTCCGTCTTTCCGACGCCGGTGAAGATGATCTTGCTCGGATGCGTGCCGGCCTTGAGCGCGCGGTAGATCTCGCCTCCCGAATTGCAGTCGATGCCCGCGCCGGCCTTGGCCAGAAGCGAAACGACGGCGAGATTGGAATTGGCCTTCATTGCAAAGCAGACCAGATGATCGACCGACGCGAATGCGCTGTCGAATTCGTTGTAGGCATCGAGCAGGGTTTTCTTGCTGTAGACATAGACGGGAGAGCCGACCTGGCTGACGATTTCGGCCAGGGGCACGCCTTCACAATACATCTCTTTGTTGCGGTAGCGGAAATGATGACTCATCGAAACAAACCTTGAAAAGTAGCACAAATGGACTGTTCTTATTAATAAATTATTATTTCATCCAGATGCAACGCTTTTCAAGGTATTAAAGAATTTTAACGCATGTATTTTTCACTTCAGACGACGGCCGACTCTCTGATGATGAGCGATTTCTTGTCGGCATCGACCGTGGCGCGCACGCCGATGGGCATCGTGACCTTGTTCTTGATATGACCGATCATCACGCCGGAGATCGCCGGAATGCCCAGGGGACGGATGCGGTCGCGCAGGATTTCTTCGACCGTGAAGGATGCGGGATATTCGGGATTCACTTTCTTGGGCACGCAGTTGGTGAATTTGCCGATCACCAGTCCCGCAAGTTTCGAAAGCCTTCCGGTGATCCAGAGATGCGTGAGCATGCGGTCGACGCGGTACGGCTCCTCTCCCACTTCTTCAAGAAAGAGCACCTTCCCTTTGAGATCGATCTCGTACGGTGTGCCGAGCATCGTCACGATCAATGAGAGATTGCCTCCTACCAATGGTCCCGTTCCTTTGCCCGTGCCGAGAGAGACGATGCTCGTATCCTCGGTCGATGCTGGATCGGAGGAAATCGGCTGCGCCACGAGTCCGACGGGCTTCGGCGTGAAGACGGCTTTCTTCAAATATTCGTTCGTATAGTCGTTGTATGTCGAGAGCGCCACCGGACCGTGGAATGTCACGAGTCCCGAACGCAGATACACCGCATTGAGAATGGTCGTGATATCCGAATAGCCCATGAGCACCTTCGGATGACGCCGGATCATCCGGTAATCCAGATAGGGAATCATGCGCAGACAGCCCCAGCCGCCTCTGAGCGCGATGATGCCGTCCACATCCTTCCTTCGGAACATCTCGTTGACATCCTCTGCGCGCTCCTTATCCGTGCCGGCAAGATACCCGAATTTATCGGAGACATGCCGCCCGAAGACGCACCGGAATCCCAGCGCTTCCAATGTCGCTTTTGCCTCGTCCAAGTCGGCGGCTTTATCGATATTCGATGCGGGAG
Organism: Acidobacteriota bacterium; assembly: GCA_050258555.1. GTDB lineage: Bacteria > Bacteroidota > Ignavibacteria > UBA10030 > UBA8401 > CAISDA01. The sequence goes on from JBLMZA010000077.1 coordinate 4,726, forward strand.
CGACGATGCCGATTGTGGCTCCGGGCGCAAGCGCGCGCGGCTTGATGATGCGGCGGCCATGATGCTGTGCAGGCATCGGCGCGGCTTCCAGGGGCATGGTTGATGCGAGTGCGGCCGCAGCCACGGCTGCGGCGCCGGTTAAAAACGAGCGGCGTTCCATCGTGGAAAAGGATCCTTTTTGGTGTGCGTGAAGAAAGCGATACCCTCTTACTTGAGCAGGAGCAATGGCCGCATCTGCCGGAAAATGCCCGGCGATGATGCTCCGTAGAGCGGCGTGACTTCCAGACTCGAAAAATACACGCCGCTGGAAAGCCAAGCCGGCGCATTCCACCCGATCCCGTGCATGCCCGCCTTCCAGACGCCTTCCGCGAGCACATCGAGCGTGCGTCCGAGGGCGTCGCAAATCGAAAGACGGATGCGGCTTTCTTCCGGCAGCGCGAATGCGATCATGGTCGAAGGATTGAAGGGATTCGGATAATTCGGCAGCAGGCGCCCGGTTTCGGGCACGGCCGGATGCGAGGCGGAGGCGACCTGTGTCGTCTGCGAAAAAATCCGGGCGGCTTCCGAAACGGTCACGAATCGGACGTCATTCTTGTATTCGCGCTTCACGGAATCGATCACTTCGCCGATCCAGCGGAGCACGAGGCCGTTCGAATAGCCAAGCCGCGTGAAATAGTCATGGAGCAAAAGACAATAATAGCCGTCGCGGCGCCCAATGCCGCGTATATCGGCAAGCGCCGCATGCATATTTTTCTCATAATCCGAGGCGCTCAATTGCCAGGTGAACTCCGCATGCGGCGCCACGTTGAAGAGCCCGCCGTCGATCTTCGTCCGGGTCTTGAGCGTGGTCGAGGCGTAGATGAAGCCGCGATCGCGGCAGACAGCGAACGTCGTCGAATCGGCCGCATGTCCCGGCGGCACGAACATCAGGGGCGCCATGCCGAGGCTGTCATGCAATATCTTCAGTCCGTCATCGATCAGTTTCTGCTGCGCCGCCGCGGAGAAGTGCGTATTGTATGTCGTGCAGTACATCTCATGGCTCGTCCCGCCGCAGCGCGGGCAGACATGCGTCAGTCCGTGCATCGAGACTTCATGGCCGCGCAGGAGTGTCGCCTTCAATTCGCGCGTCATCGCGCCGCTCTTGTTGGTTTCTTCCGTGAGGCGTCCAGGAATCACCGCCCAGGTCACCTTGCCGCCGTGGGCTTCCACCGTATCCTGGAAGGGGACGATGCTGCGCCAGGCGACAGACGTATTGCGCGAGAGCACATCATCGACGCGTATGGCCACATAGAGCGTCGAGGCCGGAAGAGGTTCGCATAGACAAATGCATGCAAGAAGACAAAAGACAACGAGAGTCAGAAAGGATTTCATCATGCGAGTATAATACAAAATATTTTCCGCAAGGCCCAATGGAATTTTTCTCCGGCACGGTCACCCGGACGAGCGAAGCCTCTGCCGCACCTCCTCGATGAACGCCGTCATGCGTTTGTAGTGCGAGCCTTTCCAATACGCTTTTTCGCAGAACGGGCAAAAGAGGAATTCGGCAAAATCTTCGCGCACGCGTTCGGGAAGCTGCGACTCGACACGTTTTTTTTCCACAGGCATCAATCGCGTATTGCAGACAATGCAGCGCGTGAAAGGCCGGGCCTGATTGATGAGCATGAAGCGATCGAGCACTTCAATGAGCTGCTCCTTCGGATCAACCGCCTCGATCAAATAGGCGCGCGTGAGCATCCGATGCTCAAGCATGCGCCTGTCCTTGCTCAAGAGCGTTCTGGCTTCATGAATGGAGATGCTTACGAGCTCGTCGTCGTTGAATCCCGGCCAATACATCGCGTCATACCCCATCATGCGCAGATAGGAGGCAAGCTTGCCCAGATGCACATCCAGAATGAAGCGCGGCACACGAAGCGGTGTGGTGCGGAATGCCGTCGCGCCCGAGACGTCGAATGTTTCAAAGACGGGATAAAGGCTCAGACGGTCGCCCGCTTCCAGAAGCGCGCCGGCCGTGACCGGCTCGCCGTTTCTGAGCGCGGCATCGACTTCTTCTTCCGGAATGCCGAGACGCGCCATGACGCTTCCGACGGTTTCCTTCATGCCTTGAAGCGCTACGGCCATATCGCGCTGCCGGTATGCTCTCGGAAGATGGTCGTTGAGTTCGGCGTAGCAGCGCACGAGGATCGTATTCGTAAGCGATGCATCCATCACATATCGGCCTATGATACTACTTCAGCGCGCGAGCACAAGCCTGATCGTGCGGCGCTCAGAGCCGGCTTCAAGCCGGCAGACATAAACGCCGCTCGGATGTGATTCCGCATGCCATGTGACCGTATGCGCTCCCGCCGATACGACTTCATCGGCAAGCGTGGCCACGCAGCGGCCAAGCATGTCGTAGATCTTCAGCGCGACGCGCCCGGCATGCGGCGCGACATACATGATCGCGGTCGAGGGATTGAAGGGATTGGGATAATTCTGCGAAAGCCTGTATGAAGAGGGCGCCGTCTGTCCATCGACCGCAACAGCCGACACCACGGGCGCAAAGGCCGCACGGATGCCCTGCCATAATTCGGGCGTCGGACCTTCGTAGCTCAGCGCCCACATGCCCACCCCGCCGAGGTTTTTGGCATTCACGAGCGCATACTTATACGCAAGGCTCAGACTGTCGTCATACCAGGCCTGATGAAACTGCGTGCCGAGCACGTACGTGAAATATGCGGATTTCGTCGCCGCATCGAACACTTTGCCGAACGCCCGAGCCTTCGGCTCGAGCACGGCATAGGTGCCCGATTTTCCATTGCCCATGACCGGCGACTTTCTCGCCGATGAGGACACGGGCCAGTCGAATCCGAACCAGGGCAGACCGACGATCAGCTTTTCCGGCGCGACGCCCGAGGAAAGGTACGTCGTGACCGATTTCGTGATCGTGTAATTCTCCCCCTCCAGCGGCGCGTTCGGTCCTGCTGTTGAACTGCCGGCATAATAATAATCGTATCCCATCAGAAAGAGATAATCGCAGATCGAGGAGAGCGCCGCAAAGTCCCAGGACTTCGACCAGTCGACCGCCGGACCGGCCATCGAGATTTCGGCGCCGGGAATCACGGCCCTCACATTCGATGCCAAGGCCCGCATGAACGAGACGAGATTCGCGCGCTGTGAGAGAGGCACGCTTTCAAAATCGATATTCACCCCGTCCCCGCCCCGCGCCACAAGCATTGTGCAGAGCGATGCGATCATCGTGTTCTGCTTCGCGGCATCGGAAAGGATCGCCGTATTTTGCGCGCTGCCGAAATTCGTCACGACCAAAACGACCTTCACGCCGCGCTCGTGCGCATACGAAATCAGCGGCGTCGTCATCCAGTTTCGCGTCGTTAGGGCCCTGCCTGTTGCCGTATCGACTTCGTAGCTGAAATACCCGATCGTCGAAAGCGCGGAATAATCGTACGAGAGATGCGCCGTTGCCGAGGCCCAATAGGGATGATAGCCGAAGACCTGTCTGGAAAGAGCTCCGTGCGTCTTCGGCCTGAATGGTGAAGAAGGCGGAAGAGCCGAGAGCGTCCCAACGGAATCTTTCATGGCATCCTTCGCATGCAGTTCGCTTTCCAGCTGATGGATGGATGGAGGCGGCTCTTTCACCTGCGCGCGCGACGCAGGAACAAAAAACAGGATCGCAGAAATCAACAGCATACGCTTCATCGCACGACCGCCAGCTTCCTCGTCGCGGAGTATGCCCCCGCATCGATCCTGTAAAAATAAATGCCGCTTGAGGCGGCGCCCGCATTCCACTCGACGCTGTGCGAACCCGCTTCCATGCGCCCGTTCACGAGCACGGCGACTTCCCGCCCGAGCACGTCATAGATGGCCAGGCGCACGGGCGATGTGCGTGCAAGAAAAAACCGGATCCTGGTCGAGGGATTGAAGGGATTCGGATAGTTTTGCTCGAGCCGGAAGCCTTCCGGCGCGCGCGAGGCGTCATCGCCCACGGCAGAAACCGGAGGAGACATGATGATGACATCACGCGCGGTGAACGGCTTCAGGATCTTGATCAGAAACATATCGCCCGATGCCGGATGCACATACGTTTCATTGGCCGGAAAGACCGCCTGCCAGGTGAGCATCTTTGTTCCCGCCTTGTCCTTCTCGATGAAATAGAGCTCGTCGTTGCGCGAGAGCGACGCATCCATGTCGTTGTCGTTGAAGATCACTTCGGCCTTCCGCGCTTCGGTCCTGTTCCACACGGAAAATTTCATGGGCACAGGCGCCGCATCAAGAAACGTTCCGGACGTATCCGTGACATGATCGGCAATCGTGATCAGATAGTCGGCCGCATAGGCCGTGCCCTTGAGCGCCTCCGTGCCGAGATTGATTTCAGGAAGCGAAACGGCGGCTTCAAGCGTGCTCGATCCCCTGATCCACTTCGTGGAATCGCTCGAGGGCTGGGGCGAAGCATAATTCGTGATGACCAGGCGCATGCCGTCAAAGAGCGGACCTTCGAGTCCGTTTGTGATCGGTTCGTTCTCAATCGAGGGTTTGTTCTGCGAGAGATTGAAGACGGAATACGTCGTTCTTCCTCCCGATGCCGAATCGTTGAATGTGATCCGGTACTGATCGATCCATGCCGTGCCTGAGCCGATACGGACGGGCAGGATCGTTCCGTCGCCCGAACCCGAGAGGTGTTTGAACGATGCCGTCACGGCACTGCGCGGATTGTTCACAACGAATATCGGCGAGACACTCTCGCGCACCGCCTGACCGTCGCTCACTCTCAGACGGATCCGGCCGCGCGCGGAATTCACTTCCTCCGTCGTCTTCCACAGATACGACCCCGTATTGGAAAGACCGGAGGCGACGGTCTTCCAGCGTGTCCCCCCATCGGCGCTGAAATCGATCGTGATTGTGAGCGCATCCCCGTCGGCATCGGCGGCGTTCCAGCGGATCGCCGTCTCTCCTTCCAGTGTATCGGCTTCGGAAGGCGCAGTCAGGATGGCATCGGGCACGCCGTTGCCGGGATTATTCACGGTAAAGGTTCCGGCGCTTTCCGAATAGCCAAGCGATGAATCGCCGGCCATCACAAGCAGCCGGAGCTTGTAGCGCGTGCCGTCGGATACACGCCGCGTATCCCAGTTGAATGAGGAATCGGCGGCCGTTGAAACCGACAGCGTCTGCCAGCGCGCCCCGCCGTCATTCGAGACCTCCAGCATCGTCGTTGCTGGTGTCGTGGTCGCCAAGCCGCGCATCCAGTTCACGGACACCACGCCCGAGACGCTCGTTCCGGAGGCGGGTCCCGTCATGGGACTCTGGAGCGTCGCAATCGGCGTCTGGAATTTCCGCCAATGCTTCGGGAATGTCCGCATCGCATGGATATCGGCATAATACCAGGAGTGCTGGGCGTTGGAAGACAGAAGCAGCGACGGGGCAGCATTGGGGATGCCTTTTTCGGCCAGAAGCGACACGACGTGCTGCGCCCGATCGTCGTTGCCGGCCGGCGTCGCATCGATGTAGAACTGCATCTGCTTCAAGGCGGAAACAGTCCGGGCGGACGCGTTCTTGATCAGGTTCGCCTCGTTATACGACGTCATATAGGGAATGTCGCGCGGCACGTTGAACATGGGATCGAACATCGCATTCGTCACCCAGAGATCGTTGAGCGTGCCGGGGCGCGCAGGGTTCGTGAAATCGAGCCACATGAGCGTGCCGTCGAAGGCGCCGACAGACGTGAAGAGTTCGGGATGCTTCGTGCCGAGCATCATCGATGTGTAGCCGCCGAGCGAGAAGCCGTCCGCGGCGCGGAACGAGCGCGTGGGAATCGTGCGGAAGTGTTGATCGATGTACGGAATGAGTTCTCCGACCAGGTAGTCTTCGAAGCGTCCGGTGCCAAGACCCTCGCGGCTTGCGGCACGCTCCGGCGCGCGCAGATTGACGGCGCATGCGGGCACGGCGTTGTCGGCCGAGGACATGCCCGGCATCACCAGTATCACATTGCCTATCTTGCCTGCCGCGATGAGATCGTCGGCGTCGTTTTTTACCGTGCGGCCCTGCCGCGAATTATCCTCGTAGGGATTGGCCCACTCGCGTTCGTGTCCGCGGAAGAGATAGATCACCGGATAGCGCTCCGAACTCGAATCGTATCCGGCAGGAAGATAGATGTTGTAGCTTTTATCGATGCCGAGCGCCGCGCTGTGAAAGGAGCGGAGCTCGATGCGGCTTTGCTGGCCGTGTGAGGCGGCAAGCGGACTCACCGTGAGTCCGCACAGAAGCAGAAATCTGAAGAAAGGTTTCATTCGTTTAGTCGGTTGAGAAGCTCGGCCAGCTCATGCTGCGCGCTCGAGGTCTTGTCCTTTGCATACCACGTATGAAGCGCCATGAGCATGGCGCTCTTATCCCAGGCGGGATCCTTTTTGAATTCCGCCACCAACGCCCTGGCAGGCTCCGGACGCGGTCCCCAGGATCCCAACACTTCATTGGTCGCACGATCGGTCACGACGAGTATCGGAATCGAGCGCGTGCCGTTGGTGAGAAACCGGTCCATGAGTCCGGGGTTTTGGTCGCGCAGCGCAATCGAGAGCGTGATGCGGCCCGGAGCAAGCGCTGCGGCCTTCGCGATCATCGGCACGGTCTGCGCCGCATCGCCGCACCATCCTTCGCTGATCACCGTCCAGCGCTGAGGCCGTGTGATGCGTGCAATGGCGCGCTTCAATTCATCGGTGATCTCGCAGAGCAGGTCCAGCCGGTTCATGCGCTGGAGATTGAGCTTCACATTCTCCAGCTGCCCTTCCGCGGGATCGCCGCTCGTTGTCTTTCCTTCGGTCAGGAGACAGTCAATCAGCTCACGGTACTCCCGGTACGTCATGGCGCCCTTCGGCGCGTCGTTCAATGTCATGCCCACGCTCACGCCCCCTTGATCCATTCCTCGGCAATCTGCACGGCGTTCGTGGCCGCGCCCTTGCGAAGATTATCGGCCACGATCCAGAGATTGAGTCCGTTGGCGACCGAAGGATCGCGCCGCACGCGTCCGACGAATGTCGCATCCTTGTCGTGCGCCCAGACGGGCATCGGATACATCTTCGATGCCGGATCATCCTGCAGCGTGATGCCGTCGGCGCTGCCCAGAAGCGCGATCACATCCTTCAGCTCGAAGGGGCGTTCGAATTCCACATTGACCGATTCCGAATGCCCGCCCACCGTCGGCACGCGCACGCAGGTGGCCGAGACGGCGATCGAGTCGTCGCCCATGATCTTCTTCGTCTCGTTGACCATCTTGTGCTCTTCCTTCGTGTAGCCGTCCTCGGTGAAGTCGTCGATGTGCGGCAGGCAGTTGAAAAGAATCTGGTAGGGAAATTTCTGCACCGCGGGCGCCTCGTGTTTCAGTTCGCTCATCAGCTGGTCGTAGCCGCGCTGGCCGGCGCCGGTGACGGACTGGTATGTCGAAACGACGACGCGTTTCACGCGGTAGCGGTCGTGCAGGGGCTTCAGTGCGACGACCATCTGGATGGTCGAGCAGTTGGGATTGGCGATGATGCCCTTGTGGCGGAAGATCATCTCCCGGTTCACTTCCGGCACCACAAGCGGAATCTCGGGATCCATGCGCCAGGCGCTCGAATTATCGATCACCAGCGTGCCGTTCGATGCGGCCACGGGGGCGAACCGGCGCGAGACCGAGGCGCCGGCGGAAAAAAGCGCAATCGGGGCCTTGTAGTGCGCCAGCGTTTCATCGGACAGGAGTTCGACCGGCACCTGTTCGCCGCCGAATGCGACGCATGTGCCGAGCGAGCGCTCGCTTGCCAGCGGGATGAGCCGAGCGACGGGAAAGCGGCGCTCCTCCAGGACCTGGATCATTTTTCTTCCGACCATGCCGGTTGCGCCGGCAACGATCACATCGAACGTCTTCATAACCAACCCTTCCTGAATTGATACATGTGTGATGCTTATTCAAAAATCTCCGTCAGCGCAGAAACATGCGAGAAGAGCTCCGCGTGGAGACGCCTGACGACGTCATCGACCGCCTCCTCGTCCACGACGAAGCTCAGATTGATTTCGCTTGCGCCCTGCGAGATCATGTTGATATTCACGTCGCTGATCGCGCTCAAGACGCGCGCGGCCACGCCGGGCGAGTTGCGAAGATTGTCGCCCACCACGCAGATGATCGCCTTTTTCTCGCCGACGGTGACCGTGGCGAATGTGCGCAGCTCGCGCACGATCGCATGCAGATGCTTCGAATTGTCGACCGTGACCGAAATCGAGACTTCGCTCGTGGCCACCGTATGGACGATCGTCTGGAATTTGTCGAAGACCTTGAAGACATGCTCCAGGAATCCGTGCGCAAGGAACATGCGGCTCGAGACGATGGAAATCAGCGTGATGCCTTCCTTGTAGGCGATCGATTTCACGTTGCAGCGCTTCTCGGCCTTGGGCTTGGTGACAATGAGCGTGCCGGTCGAGGCCGGGCGCTTCGAATTGAGCACGCGCACGGGAATGTTCTTTTTCACAGCGGGCATGATCGTATCCGGATGCAGCACGCGCGCGCCGAAATACGCGAGCTCGCTTGCCTCGTTGAAGCTCATGACCTTGATCTTCTTCGCGTCCTTCACCACGGTCGGATCGGCCGTCAATATGCCGTCCACATCCGTCCAGATCTGTATCTCGTCGGCATTGATCAATGCGCCGATGATGGCCGCCGAATAATCCGAGCCCCCGCGTCCGATCGTGGTCGTGATACCCTGCTCCGTGGCGCCGATGAAGCCCTGCGTCACCACGACGTGTCCGGTGGCGACTTTCGGCAGCACGTGGTTTCTCAGCCGGTGCTCGGTCGCATCCAACTGCACGACGGCCTTCGTGAACTGCTCGTCGGTGATCATGAGCTTTCTGGCGTCGAACCAGACAGAGCGCATGCCGATTTTTTCAAGATAATGATGAAGGATGAATGTCGAGAGCCGTTCGCCATAGGCGGCAAAGGCGTCGATGGAGCGCGGCGTCAGTTCTCCCAGTATCGCCACGCCGTTGACAAGCGCCGCAAGCTCTTCGGCGCATTCTGCGATGTGTTTGAGGAGCGTCTTTTGCAGTTCGCCGTCAAAGAGCTCTTTGACGATCTTCTTGTGGCGGCTCTCGATCGAGGCGACATGCTCGAGCGCCTCGTCTTTCGCTCCGGTCTGCGCAAGCGACGCCGTCTTCAATAGCTGGTTGGTGATGCCGGCGCATGCCGAAGCGACGACAACCGGGCGGCTGACAAAATTTTTTCTGACGATCTCCGCCACATTCGCGATCGCTTTGGCGTCTTCCACGGAAGTGCCGCCGAATTTCATGATGATCATTGGTGGTGCCTGAAACGTCCTTTCCTGCTTCCTGATTCGTCTTCGTTCAGAGTTTGTACCCGATCGCGCGCAGCAGGTTCTTCCTGTCCTGGATGTCGCTTTCGGTCTCAATGCCGCGCGATGCCATGCCGTCGATCACGCCCATGACGCCCCGGCCCGTCTCCGTTTCGGCGACGATCACCTCGAGCGGATTGGCCGTCGCGCAGAAAATCCGGCAGACTTCAGGGAGGTTCTTGATGGCATTGAGGATGTTGATGGGATATCCCTTTTCTATAAATAAAATAAATGCATGGCCGCATGCAAGCGCCATCGCATTCTTTTTTGCCAGTTCGATCAGCGCCGCATCGTTGCCCGAATAGCGCACCAGGGCGGGACCGGATGCCTCGCAGAAGGCCAGACCGAAGGCGATCGAGCCGTTGGTCTGCACGATCGCCTCATGCATGTCTTCCACCGTCTTGATGAAGTGCGACTGACCGAGGATGACGTTCGTCGCTTCGGGCTTTTCAATTTTCACAATCGAGAGATCCATCGTCTTTTGTGCCTCCTTTCGCTGCTGTTATGGTGTGGATTGAAAATACGAGAGAAGCGCATCGGCCAGCGGCACGGCGCCGAAGCGGAATGCGTCGACGGCCGGCAGTCCCGTCTCGCGCGTGATCTTCTCGGCCTCGCGCATCGATTCCTCGTCCGTAAGGCCGATCGAGTTGACGCCGATGGCCACGACCTTCGTCGGCTTGAAAAAGCGCACGGCGTCTTCATGCAGACGGATGAGGCGCGGAAGATCCGGAATCGTCGCGCCGAAATCGTCCTTCAGCCTGGTGGGCTGGTGGCAGAGGATCATCGCATCGGGCATCGTGCCGTGCAAGAGTCCGTATGTGACGCCGGAATATCCCTGGTGCGTGAGCGCGCCCTGCCCTTCCACAAAAAGATATGCATGCCCGTTTTGGTCGGCCTCGTCGATCGCGCGCTCGATCGATCCGGCAATGTAATCGCTGATCACGGCATCGACCGCCACGCCGCGGCCCGAAATCATGATGCCCGTCTGTCCCGTGCCGATGAAGTCGGAAGGAATGCCGCGCCGGGCGAACTCCTTCTGCACTTCAAGGATCGTCGTCATCTTGCCGATATTGCAGTCCGAGCCCACGGTGAGCACCGTGCGCGCGCGGCGGGTCTTCCATGTGCCTTTTGCCACCACTTCATACTCGGGCGGGATCTTCCGCCAGTCGGTGATCGTGCGGCCGCAGCGCTCGGCCGTCCGGCGGAATTCCTCGTCATCCGAGAGTATCGTATGCAGTCCCGAACAGATATCGAGTCCGGCTTCCAGCGCCTCGATGATCCAGGCCCTCCATTCCAAAGGAAGCCTTCCGCCCGGAGGAGCGATGCCGATCAGAAGCGTGTCGGGCGTGTAGGCGAGCCCTTCCCTGATCGATGCCACGACGGGCACCGCGCCGCCGTAGCCGAGCACATCCTGCGCGGTCATGCCCGCTTTCGTCGAGTCGATGACCGCCGCTACTTCATTCTTCAGATAGACCAGAGCGGCATTGGCCGTCTTCGACCGGAGCGGACTGAACCGCCCTTCGGCCAGAGCAAGGATTCTTCTCATGCGTGCACCATCAGTGTTGTGCGTGGATGTGTGTGAATACATCATTCGCTGTTGCGCTCGAAAAAGACGCCGTCTTTCACGCCCTGTATCGAGCGATCGGCCGATGCGCGCTCGAGCCGCTTTTCGGCAAGGCAGGCGAACGTCTCGTCGCATTCGATGCCGACATAATGCCGGCCGAGTTTTTTTGCCGCGACGCTCGTTGTGCCGCTTCCAAGGAACGGGTCGAAGACGCAGTCGCCTTCATTCGAACTGGCAAGGATGATCTTTGCCAGGAGCTTCTCGGGCTTCTGTGTGGGATGCTCGGTGTTCTCGGGCATCGACCAGAAAGGCACCGTCAGATCGGTCCAGAGATTCGAGGGATGCGTCAGGCGGTAGCCGTTTCCGTCATCGGTGCTCTCCCAGTCCTTCGGCTCGCCGTTGGCGTGCCGGTAGGGCGCTCGAACGCGGCGCTTGAGCTTCACGGCATCGATGTTGAATGTGTAGCGCTCCGATACGGTCGCAAACCAGATGTCCTCCGAGGCGTTCTTCCAGTTGGCGCGCGCGCCTCTGCCCTTCTCGCGCTCCCAGGTGATGCGCGAGCGGATCGTGAAATAGCGTTCGCACACGTCCTCGATCGCGCCCGAGCTTCTCCAGTCGCCGCAGATGTAGACGGACGCCTCCGGCTTGAGGCAGCGCACGAGCCCTGAAAGCCAGGCATCCATCCACTGGGCATACGCCTGGCGCGATCGCTTCGAGAACGAAGCCGATTCGGCGAAGCGCTTGTTCAGGTTGTAGGGAGGATCGACCACCATCAGATCGGCAAAGGCCGAAGGAAGCAGGGGCGCCACCGATGCAACATCGCCGAGGATCGTCCGGTCACGGATCTCTTTCGCCTCGATTGGGTTTTCCACACGCAGAAGCCGTTGTCTGTACTGGCTTCGTTCTTCATCACAGAGTGTCATGGTCCGGTTGCGCGGCGCGCTCATACGTATGCGGTGCTTTCCTTGAGAAAAAATTTTTTTATGCCGGGCTCAGGCGCGCGGATGGAATCGTTTGTGTTCGGACTTCAGGAGTTCGCGGTCCACGTGCGTGTAGATCTGCGTCGTCGAGATGTCGGCATGCCCGAGCATCTCCTGCACGCTGCGCAAGTCGGCTCCGCCTTCCAGAAGATGCGTGGCGAATGAATGGCGGAACGTATGCGGGTGCACGTCCTTTTCCACGCCGGCGCGCTTCGTATACTCCTTCACGATCGTCCAGACGGCCACGCGCGAAAGCGGCCTGCCGCGCCAGTTGAGAAAGACGCAGTCGCCGCTTGTTTTCTTCTGCGCAAGCGTCACGCGCGCGGTGGACGCATAGCGCTCGATCCATTCCAGGGCCGGCCGTCCGATCGGCACAAGCCGTTCCTTCGAGCCCTTGCCGAAGACGCGGATGAGTTCCTGGGATGCGAAAATATCCGAGCGCTTGAGCGATACGGCTTCCGAGACGCGAATGCCCGTGGCATAGAGCGTTTCCAGCAGCGCCCGGTCGCGCACCCACAACGGCTGCGCCGGGCCCGAGGCGGAAGGCGAGGCGGAGGCGAGGATTTTTTCCACATCCTCCACGCTCAACACATCGGGCAGCGCTTTGCCGATTTTCGGAAGCTCGAGATTCTCCGTCGGATCCTGTTCGATCAGCCGCTCGGACAGGAGATAGCGGTGCAGTCCCTTGAGCGCCGACACCGTGCGCGCCACGCTCTTTGAAGAGAGTCCGGCTCTGCTCAACTGGCGCACAAAAAGCGAGGCATGCGTCTGAAGCGCCTGCGACACGGCATCGATGCCGAGGTTTTCCAGAAACCGGCAATACTGCGACACATCGCGCCTGTAGGCTTCGAGCGTATTCGTGGCAAGGCCTTTTTCCAGTTGAAGGAAGCGGAAGTACGCTTCCACATGCCGCGCGCTTTCTTTGGTCATGACGCGTCTGCGCTGTGGCCGCCATCGGACGCCTTCTTCCTTCTGGCGCGCGGCTTTTTGACCGGCGGAACGTCCTCCACAGTGTTCCCTTCGGCAAGCGCCACCGCTGCCGGCTCCGGCGATTTTTTCTGTTTCGGCCGCGCCTCGGCGTGCGACAGCGGAAGCGGCTGCTCCGCAAGAGTCCGCGCGGACTCCTCGCCGTCCTCTTTTTCCGGATACTTCAGGCGCGGATGATACACGCCCAGGAGGATCTTCCTGAAGCTCTCCCTGATTTTCATCAGATCGCTCAATGTCAGGTTGCTCTCGTCCAATTCGCCTTCCATGAAGCGCGACTTGAAGATCTGATCGATATTCTCGTCGATTTTTTCGGCCGTCGGCTCCTCGATCGAGCGCGTCGAGGCCTCGACCGCATCGGCCAGCATCACGATCGCCGTCTCCTTCGAATTCGGACGCGGCCCCGCGTAGCGGAATTCCTTCTCGTTCACGGTCTCGGGCGCCAGGCTGTGCTCGAGCGCCTGCTCGTAGAAAAATCCGATCTTCGTCTTGCCGTGATGCATCGGAATGAACTGCAGCACCTCTTCCGGAATGCCGTATTCGCGGCCGAGACGCATGCCGTCGGCCACATGCGAGGAAATGATGCGCGCGCTGCGCTTGGGATTGATCACGTCGTGTCGGTTGTCCTCGCCCAGCTGGTTTTCAACGAACATGACGGGGTTGACGATCTTGCCGATATCATGATAGAGCGCGCCGACTCTCGTCAGAACGGGATTGGCGCCGACGGCGTCGGCCGCCGCTTCGGCCATGGTGCTGATGGAAACCGAATGGTGGAACGTGCCCGGCGTCTTCATCGAGAGTTCTTTCAGAAGCGGATGATTGAAGTTCGCCAGATCGAGCAGGCCGAGATCGGTCGTCACATGCAAGACGCGCTCGAAGAAGATGAGGATGCCGTATGTGAGCACGGGGGAGACGACAGAATTGACGCCGGCGATCAGGAGCTGATTGATGACGATCGACGGCGCCTCGTAGCGCTCGAGCCCCAGGGCAAGAATCGAGATCGCATAGCCGATGAAGATGAACGAGATCGAGCGGAAAAGCTGCGTGCGCTTCTTGATGTCGCGCACGGTATAGACCGCAAGCGCGCCCGCGGCGAGCGAACAGAGCGCGACCGAATAGTCGTTGCCTCTGACGGCCGCGGCCAGGATGCTCGTGACGACGGTGCCGTAGAATGCGACGCGCGAGTCGAAGACAATCGCCAGCAGCATCGAGGCCACCGGAACGATGATGAGAAACTTCATCGCCAGCTCTCCCTCGTAGAGCCTCGTGCCCCAGGCCGACACCGCCGCGCCGATGACGATCACGGCGATCATCAGGAGCTTGCCGTTGTTGCGGAAGATCGCCTTGCGGAAAAGATAGAGATACATGCTGAAGAGCCAGAGGATGGCGAAGGCGTGCAGCACTTTGCCGGCGAACGTCGCCGCGCGGTTGACGTCGGCGCCGCGCTCGATCTTCGACTTGCGGAGCGAGTCGAGCTTGCGCTTGGCCTCTTCGGTGATGCGCTCATTCTTGCTGATGATGCGGTCGCCTTCCTTCACCGCCCCGTTGGTCCGCGGGACGGATTCGACGGCGAAGCGCAGTTCGGCCTCGGTCTGCTCTTTGCGGTACTGGATATTGGGAGAAACGAACGAGAGGAAGATTTTCGATGCGATCAATGACGTATCGTTGTCTCCCTTATAGAGCATGGAAAACGTCTCTTCGGCCACGCGGCCCAGGCTCGCCTTGTCGATGAACGAGGATACCGGCACGATGCGCTCGATCGTCTTTTTGCGGAGTGCCACGGCCGTATCGCCCGAGGGCTGGATCGTGCGCAGATCGACGATGCCCCGGGCGTAGCTCAGCTCCATCGTCGATGCGATGTCATGCTCGATCGATGAAAGAGAGACGCGGTTCGCACGGCGCTCCGAGGATCTCAGATGCCACAGCGTTTTCCACTCGGCGTCGGAAAAGGAGACCGGAAGCATGCGGATGGTGCGAAGGATTTCGGAGGAATCGGATGAGCGCCTGTCGATCACCATGCGCAGCGCGGCAAAAAATCTCGCCAGCGAATCGACCGACGATCTCGGGATGTCGCCGTCGGCTTCAAAGACTTTGTAGACGTGCGCGGCCGCATCGGATCGCTCGCGCGCATACTCTGCGTCGTCCTTATAAAGAGGGAAGGAAAACGGCGCATACAGATCGCTGTCGGTCCAGACCGTGCCAAGCGCGTATTCGTTTTCCACACTGATGCTTGAGGGGAACATCAGCGCCATCACCAGGGCGCTTGCCAGAAGCAAGGCCCATTTGGCCGCAAAACTGTCGGGCTCCTTGAGAAGGCGGATATAGGCAGAAAGTGTCTTCATGGGCAATACACATCAATATCCGAATAAATCGAGGCAGATGCAAGGAATCCGCCCTTCGGCCGGTTGACAAATGGACGAGCCGTTCTTATATTAATTGACCATTTTTTTTTCATCCCGAAGTTCGGCTTTCCCCGGAAGAAGTGATACAACGACAGTGAGCATCTATAATAGACCAAAGAAGTCGCTTGGACAGAATTTTCTCCATGACGACAATGTCATCCAGAAGATCATCCGCGCATTCGATCCCCGGATTCAGGACGCGGTGCTGGAAATCGGCCCCGGCCGCGGAGCGCTGACAGGCGAACTCCTTTCCAAGCTTTCCCACTTGACGGCCGTCGAGCTCGACGACGAGCTTGTTGCCTCGCTCACCGAAGCGCACGGCGAAAAGCTCACGATCCTCCATCAGGACGTGCTGACGGTCGATCTCGGAGCCCTTGCCAGAGAGCGGGGGAAGAAACTCCGCCTGATCGGCAACATCCCCTATAACATCACGAGCCCGATCCTCTTTCATGTGATCGACAACCGCGAATGGGTGAACGATTTTCTGGTCATGATGCAGACCGAAGTCGCGCAGCGTCTGGTGGCCCGACCGCGGACGAAGGAATACGGCATCCTCTCGATTTTTGCGCAGTATTACGCCTCGCCCAAACTGCTCTTCGGCGTCTCGAAGAACTCCTTCTTCCCGGCGCCGACGGTGACCTCGGCCGTGGTGTCGCTCAGTTTCGACAAGCCGTTCGAGACGACGGCCCAGTCGGACGAGCTTTTCCGCACCATCGTGCGCGGCACATTCGGCAAACGGCGCAAGACGATCCGCAACGGACTCAAGGGGTTGAATGTGCCGCCGGAGGCCCTGGATGCGCTCTCGATCAACCTCGAGCAGCGCCCGGAGGAGCTGACGGTGGCCGATTTCGTGCAGCTTTCCAACGAACTCATGCCCGCCAAAGGCGCGATCACGCCCGTTTTTTCAAACGAGGAGAATGGCTGAACAGGAATCCATACCGACCACACCGATCACGCCTCCCCAGACGCTGGAAGTCGATGACGAGCTTTTGGCCGACATCGTCGACCTGATCCGCTCGCAGTCGGAGAATGCGCTGCGCAATATCGTCAACGACCTCTTCCCCGAGGACGTGGCGCATCTGCTCAACCGCATGGACTATGAGGACGCGCAGTACCTGTTTCTGCGCCTGCCGACGGAAGTGGGAAGCCAGGTGCTGCCCGAGCTCAACGACGAGCTTCGCGAGCGGTTCCTCGACTGGCTCTCGCAGGAGCAGATCACCGAGCTGGTCGAAGAGATGCCCTCGGATGATGCGACCGACATCGTCTCGGAGCTGCCGAAGGATAAGGCCGAAGAGGTTCTGGAAGAACTTTCGGATGAGGACTCGAGCGAACTGGCCGAACTTCTGCAGTATGACGAGTCGACCGCCGGCGGCATCATGCAGAAGGAGGTCATCACCGTCAAGAAGACGGACACGGTCAAGCGCGCCATACAGGCCGTGCGCCGCGCGGCCCGCGAGAAGAACGAGCAGCTCTACACGATCTACGTGATCGACGAGAAGAATCTCCTCGTGGGCAGTCTGCCTGTGGCCGACCTGATTCTGTTGCCTCCTTCGCGCCGCATCTACAAGGTGATGGAGCCCGATGTGATCCATGTGCGCACGAACGTGGACCAGGAGGAAGTGGCGAAGATCTTCAAGAAGTACAATATCATCTCCCTTCCGGTCACCGATTTTGCCGGGCATCTGGTCGGCCGCATCACCATCGACGACGTCGTCGACGTCATCACCGAAGAGGCGAGCGAAGACATCCTGCGCATGGGCGGTGTCTCCGAAGACGAACACATCTCGACCACTCCGTTGATCGCGCTTCGGCGCAGGCTTCCCTGGCTCTACATCAATCTTGCCACCGCCTTTCTCGCCTCGAGCGTCGTGGCCATGTTTGCCGGCACGATCGAGCATGTGGTGATCCTTGCCGCGCTCATGCCCATTGTGGCGGGCATGGGAGGAAACGCCGCCACGCAGACGATCACGGTGATCGTGCGCGGCATCGCGCTCGGAGAAATCACCGATGCCAACCGCAAGCGCGCGCTCTATAAGGAGCTCCGCATCGGACTGATGAACGGCGTGGCCAACGGCGTTCTGACCGGCACCGTGATCGGCATCTTCAACAAGAACGCCGTGCTCGGGCTTGTGATCTGCATGGCGATGGTGATCAACATGTTTGTGGCCGGCATGGCCGGCACGATCGTGCCTTTGACGCTCAAATGGCTGAAGATCGATCCGGCCCTGGCCTCGGCGGTCATCGTCACGACGTTCACCGACGTGTTCGGCTTCGCCTCGTTTCTGGGGCTTGCCACGCTGCTTCTGAAATTTCTTCTGCCCTCATAACGCGGAGCATCATGAGACAGTCTTTCTCCCGTTATCACACGTGGCTCCGGCGGACATTCGGCGCGCTCTCGACGAATGAGTTCATCACGTTTGTCTTCCTGCTCTTCCTTTCCCTGTTGAATATCATCTTTCATGCGCGCGTGGAAGTCTGGGCGTGGCTCGTCGCGGTCAATACGACGATCATGGCCTGCATGCTCGTGCTGTCGCACTATGCGCTTCTGACGCGCTCGCAGCCCCTTCGCATGCTGCATCACTGGTACCCGCTGGCGATTCTGCTCTTCGTCTTCAAAGAGATGTATTACATGGTGCATCCGATCCATCCGGCCGATTACGACGCATGGCTCATCGCGGCCGATTACTGGCTCTTCGGCGTGCACCCGACGCACGTGCTTGCGCGCTTTGCGCATCCGCTGTTGACCGAGCTTCTGCAGCTGTGCTACAACTCGTATTACATTCTGCTGCTTCTGCCCATCCTCGAGCTCTATCAGAGGGCCAACCGCGCGCAATTTTTCACGGCGGGCTTTTTGCTCATTTATGGCTTTTATCTTTCCTATGTCGGCTACATCCTTCTGCCGGCGGTCGGGCCGCGCTTCACGCTGCACGAGTTCGGGCTCCTGGATATCGATCTTCCGGGCGTCTGGCTCACCACCTCGCTGCGCGACTTCGTCAACATGGGCGAATCGATTCCGAAGCACGTCCTCAACGCGGTCGACTTTGCGCAGCGCGACGTCTTCCCGAGCGGGCATACGGAACTCACCGCGGTGGCGATGTATCTGGCGTTCAAGGACCGGCTGAAGGCGCGCTGGTTCATGCTCGTGGTGGGCTCGCTCCTGATCGTCTCGACCGTGTATCTGCGCTATCATTACGTCGTCGATGTGATCGCGGGATTTCTTTTTGCGGCCTTTGCCATATGGAGCGGAACGAAAATCGACCGGTGGTGGAACCGCATCGAAGGGGATGTGAAGGAGTAGGCACGGGGGAAAAAAATACTTCTTGAGGGCGCAAGAAATTTTTCTTGCCTTTCAGTGAAAATCTCCGTATCTTAGAAGACAATAACTGAAGCCTGCTGCGGCATCAACATGTGGCAGGCTTTTCGTTGTTCAAATGGTGGCCATAGTTCAGTCGGTTAGAACGCCAGGTTGTGGCCCTGGAGGTCGTGGGTTCAAATCCCACTGGTCACCCCAGAGTTCAACGCAGTCACGGACTCCACACCTATTTTTTCGCCATCTTGCTTCACCGGTGCCGTTTTAGGCACACAAACATAGTTGTGTATTCCTGCCCCTGTCGTCTAGAGGCCTAGGACATGGGCTTTTCAAGCCCAGTACACGGGTTCGAATCCCGTCGGGGGTACACAAACGCAGTCCGATTCCGCATTTTTCTCAAATTGAAGAGTGCGGAATTGCTGTTTTAAAGCCCTGCGGCACGTATATCTTCTTGAAATTCTTCTTGAAGTCGGCTCGAAGTCCCAGGCTACTCAGCACGTGACCTGGCCCCAAAATGAGATCCAATTTTGTATATTGAGTTTCACACGAAAGGGTTGAGATCAAATGGGTAAAGCAAAATTCACCGCAGAGCAAACATGATCGGCAAGCTTCACGAGGGTCCTCGCGATCGCTTCCCCAGTCTCTATCGATTAATGACTCTGATCTCACCGCTCAGTCTCCTTCGGGTCCTTAGGATCGGCCGACAACAGTGAAGCATACTTTTTCCCGGCGTTTTCATCTACAATTACTTCCGCAGCCTTGCTTTTTTCCTGCGTCATAAACCCATCCATTGCGCCCAATGCGATAGTGGTAAGGCTACCACCTCCTTTTCGCAGACGGATACAGATTCGAATAAACGTCCCGATAGTAACTGCTAACAAAAAGAGAATAAATAGCATTGCCCCTAGTTCGGTCATGACAGCACCTATTTCAAAATCGATGTCCGATCCCTATATAGACCTAAAAATTTCAAAATAAAAATATAGATATTTTTGCAGATAGGGACATAATTTCCCAAATAAATCATCACCTTTTTTAAATAATGATTTTTGGCTTTTTAATCCTTTAGAATTGGCATGCCCTAAAAGCCGGCCTGAGCCTTGCGATAAATGCGATGCTGATAGACGTCATATCTATCGATCAGTTCCAGATTTGCTTGTGAAATCCAATATACAAAATTGAATCACATTTTGGGGGTCAGGTCAGGTTCGAATCCCGTCGGGGGTACACACGCTTTTATACGACAATGCCGCATTCACACAACACGGTGAATGCGGCATTGCTGTTTTTCCTCATTTCACCAGGTGCATCGTTTTGGTGATCGTCGCCCCCTGTGCCGAGAGACGATAAAAATAGAGGCCGCTGGCGAGCCTTTCGCCACGGAAGAGGACCGCATGCCGTCCCGCACCGTAGCGCCCGGATGCCGCATCGGCGACTTTCGCGCCGAGCACGTTGAACACCGACAGCGTCACATCACTCTCTTCGGGCAAATCGAAATACATCGTCGTCGACGGATTGAACGGATTTGGATAGTTCTGATAGAGCGCATAGGCCTTGGGCGCGGCCGGACGCACTTCGACCTCGGTCGAATACGCGTATCGGCCGTCACGGTCGATCTGCTTCAGCCGGTATTTCACCGTTTCGCCTGCCGGCCGATCCGTGTCCGTAAACGCATACTTCCGTTCCGTATTCGACGTGCCGGCACCGGGAACGAACCCCAGTTTTATCCAGCTATCCCCGATGCAGCGTTCGATTTCGAAACCGAAATTGTTCACTTCCGTGGCCGTCTTCCACTCAAGCCTGATGCCGCCGCTTTGAACGGCCGCAGTGAACGACGCCAGCTCGACCGGAAGCGCTTCATCCTCTATCACGATCGGCGCGTTCAGCGCCTGATTATTGATGGGACCGCCGGCCGGCTGGTTCGCCTGATGGCTGAAAAATCCGATCTGATTGCTCCACGGGGCGATCGTGACATCCGCAACGCCTTCAGGATTCAGGATCGTGAAGTTCAGTTCGACAATAAGCTGATACGTTGATGTGAGATCGAAGCCCGAGGGCGTACCGTCCCCGTTCCCATTCACGGTGGAACCAATCGCGCCGATCCGTATGGGCTCTTCATTCGGAATGTTGGACACAAACCGCAAGTATCCTTCGCCTGTTCCAAAAGCCCATGAAGTTGCGTTCTCATACCGCAGCAGCGCCCGATTGAACAGGATGTCGATCGTCATCGACGCGACGGTTGCGGCGGCGGTAAGATTCGTTCCTTTCGCATACACCCCCACGGTGAATTGGCCTCCCATCGTCGCGTCATTATGGGCGACGACCAGCCGCTGCTCGATTGTTGTTTGTGCGGATGCCGCGGCAAAGACAACGCATGACAGCAGAACAATGCTCGCATGGTTCATAGACATGCCCTCCCCCCTTCTCCCTCGTCATTGATGGCTATTCAGGAACCCGTGAAGCGCGAATATTAAAATAGTTGTCATAAAAAATATTGAAGTCCAACCCCGTCACCTGCCCGTCAAGGTTGAAGTCCGGCCACACGTATCCTGTGGCAATGCCGAAAAATCCGTCCATAAAGAGATTAAAATCGGTTCCGGAAATCTGTCCGTCCCCGTTGGCCTCGCCGGCGTATAACCCGTAGACACCTGGGGCGAGAAGCTTCATGGCGTCAGAACCATAGGCCTGTGAAGCGGAGCCTGAAAAGTCGTACACCTCCTCGTCGAATCCCAGCCACACTTTATCGGAACTCATCACGGACAGATGATTCCTGTGCCGGACAACAATATAATAGTCCATATGATTCGGCGCCGTCACATGCAGGGGGCTCACGCCGTCGGTATCGACGATCGCGCCGGTGTTCTTGATGAGCCCGGCGCGTCTGCCTACGATCGATGCCGCAGAAAGATCCGTGCGCACATCCACAAGCACCCAGTCGACGATATCCGTATGCGCGGCAAAAAAATCCGGGCTCAGGATCTCGGGTCCGTCGTAGTACCACGGCAATCCGCCAAACGGCTGCGTCAGCGGAAGAATGCCCGTGATCTGCGTTCGCATCTGGACGCCGTTGAACGCTCCTTCGAGCATTGCTCTGGCCCGCACCTCCGCAATATTGATGATCACAAGCGAGGGAGAGCTCTCGTATTCGATGAGCTCGTTTGCCGCGTTGCGGAGTTCGGCCGAGCTCACGCTCACCATTGTCTCATCGCCTTTGAGAGGGGCGAAACGGATGGAGAACAGCGTGCCGGCGCCTGAAGCGGACGACGATCCGAGAATGGCCTGTGTGATGGTCACTGAAGCGGTGACGGCAGGCAGAGCCGGCAAGGATTCATAGTGGACTTCGTAGCCTCCGGGATTGCCTTCAAAAAATTCTCCCTTGTCGAAGCCGACCGGCTTGATGACATCGGCGTTGAATTCCAGCGTGATGCTCGATGAAACAAGATTTTCCGCCCCGACGATCTGGACGGTTAGCGTCAGCGTATCGAGTGTGCCATGCGTTACGGTCGGCGGTGTGACACCGATGAAGACGCCGCTGTAGGCCGCCACATGGAGCATCAGAACCATACTTGCGATGAGCGCAGATTTCATGGTCGTGGATGGTTTGGTGAAGGATATCGGACCCCAGACGGGACGTGCCTCACCGCGGGCGGAGAAAGGTATTCGCAACGGCCAGCCAGTGCTGCCATCCCAACCGGGTCGAACTGATGGTGACGTGATCAGATACTGCTGGTGGAAAGTGTTTCTACATCGGCAACTAGTCTGCCCTGCGTGAGCATATACAGTCTCCCCCCGGAGCGACGATGTAAAACGACAAGAAGTGAGGCGGGCGGTATGTTACGAAGAAGGTATCCAGTACGAGGAATAATGTCAAGTTAGAAATCTCTAATGAAAACCCACAGAACAGACCCGATCCAGGCAGCCGCAACTCTGCTTCCGGCGAACATGGTTCCGCCGGAAGCAGAGAATAGATATTTTTCATTTCATCACTATCTGTGATATGCCGAAAAAAACTTCGAGATTCCTACGGCTTCGGCATCGGGCCGAGCGCCTCGACGACGCTCATCGGAACGATCTCGCCGATTTTTGCGGCGGCCAGTCCCGGCTCGATTTTCGCACGGTCGCCCACGATGATGATCGCGAGATTCTCCGCATCCACATACTTCTTCGCCGCGCGCTCCACATCGTCTTTCGTCACCGCAAGCACGCGGTCGATGTACGTGGTGAAATATGTTTCAGGCAGATCGTACGTCGTCATCTCCTCGAGCTGTCCGGCAATCGAAGCGACATTGCTGAAATTATCCGGATAGCCGAGCGCGAGATAGTTCTTGGCCCGTGTGAGTTCCTCATCCGTCACGGGCGCGGAGATCGCCGCGAGCTCCTTCATGAATTCCCTCATCGCCTGCACGGTCGAGTCGGTCTGCACGTCGGCCGCTGCGGTGAATGCGCCGGCGGAAAGCCGGAGCGAAAAGAACGAGCTCGCGCCGTATGTGAAGTGGTGATGCTCGCGCAGATTCAGATTCAACCTCGAAGAGAACGATCCTCCGAGAATTGTGTTCATCACGATGAGCGGAAAATAATCCTCCGTCTTCCGGTCCGTGCCCACGCGGCAGATGCGTATCACGGACTGCGCGGCATCGGGCTTGTCGATGAGATAAATTTTCCGCCCGCTCACCTGTGTCGCGCGCGGCACGCTCGCCGCATCGACCGTCTTGCGCGCCCACGTGCCGAACGCCTTCTCGAGCTTTTGGACAATCTCTTTCGCCTTCACATCGCCCACGACAACCAGGAAGGCATTGTTGGGACGGTAGTGCGTCGAATAGAATTTTTTCAGATCCTCCACACTCATGGCCTTCAGCGACTGTTCCGTTCCCGTGGAGATTCTTCCATACGGGTGCTCCTTGCCGAAGACGATCGGGCCGCTGGCGATATTGGCGATGATGCGCGGCTGATCATACGCCTGCAGAAGCGATGTGAGCGATTGCTTCCTGAGCCGCTCGAGATCGGACGCGGGGAAATCGGGACGAAGCGCGACATCGGCAAAGAGCTTCAGCGACTCGTCGAGCTTGGAAACGGTCGAGCGCATCGAGACGCTGCTTGTCTGTATGCCGCCGTATGTCGAGATCGTCGTGCCGAGATAATCGATCGCATCGGCAAGCTCGAGGGACGATTTGCCGCCGGCGCCTTCATCGAGCATGTTGGCGGTCATTCCAGCCAGGCCGAGCCTGTCCGCCGGCTCATCCACATTTCCTGCGCGCACGACAAGGCTCATCTGCACGATCGGAACTTCATGCTTTTCATAGACGATCACGCGCAGGCCGTTTTTCAGGGAAAATTTCTGCACGGGATTCATCCTGATCGATGGCGTCGGACCGAGTGCGGGCGGGGTGCTCCGATCGACTGTCTGCTGCGCGTGCGCGATGGGAGAACTTAGTGCCGTGCCCGCCACAAGAAGCGCGGTTGTGAGGAATCGCCGGGATATCGAGGCTGCGAGTGTCATGTTATTTTCCCTCCGTGCTGACGAGCGTGGATTGTTGCGCGGCCAATTCCTGCCGCCCTTTCGGAACGACGCTCAATACCACGCGCCCGTTGTCTTTCAAGTACGTCTCAGCCACGGAGGAAACATCCTTCGGATCGATGGCGAAATACCGTGCGAGATCCTCGTTGAAATAATCCGGATTTCCGGTCAGATAGAGATAATTATTCAGCTGATCGGCCTTGCCGCCGAAGCCGCCGACACTTTCCAACCGGCTGACAAACGAGGCTTCATACTGGTTGCGCGCACGCTCCAATTCGCGCCGTGCGGGCGGCTCTCGCTTGATGCGGTCGAGTTCCTCCTGTATGACGTGCTCGAGTTCCGCGTTTGTGTGTCCCGCACGCGGCGTGGCCACGATCATGAAGGCGGAGGTGAGACGCTGCGACTGCTGGAAGGCCGAAACGTCCTGCGCGATCTGCATTTCATAGACGAGCTTTTTATAGAGCCGCGAATTTTTTCCACCGGCAAGCATGCTCGAGAGCAGATCGAGTTCCGCATCTCCCGGGGCAAAAAGCGCCGGCGTGATCCATGCCATATAGAGGCGCGGCAATTGCACGCGGTCCTCGATCACGATCCGCTTTTCCTGATTGAGCACTGGCAGGGTCCGCTCCTGCTGCGGCACGGGCGCTCCGGCCGGAATGTCGCCGAACCAGCGCTCCACCATCGCCTTCGTCTTTTCGATATCGATATCTCCCGCGATGCAGAGCGAGGCATTGTTCGGCACGTAATACGTGTTGAAGAAATCCTTCACATCCTGGAGCGAGGCGGCAGTGAGATCGGCCATGCTTCCGATCGTGGGCCAGCTGTAGGGATAGCCTTTCGGAAAGAGCGCGTCGTTGATCATGATGCCGGCCATGCCGTAGGGACGGTTTTCGTACGACTGCCGGCGTTCGTTTTTCACGACATCGCGCTGCGCATCGACGTTTGCCACGGTCATCTCGTCGGTGAGAAATCCCATCCGGTCCGAATCAAGATAGAGCGCGAGCTCAAGCGCATTTTTCGGCAGGTCCTCGTAATAATTCGTTCTGTCGTTGTTCGTCGAGCCGTTGTTGTCGGCTCCGGCCGCCTCAAGCAATGCATCGAACCGGCCGGTCGGCACATGCTTCGATCCCATGAACATGAGATGCTCGAAGAGATGCGCAAATCCCGTCCGGCCCGGCTTTTCATATCCCGAGCCCACGTGATACCACATGTTGACCGCAGCGGTGGGCGTCGTGCTGTCCACGTGCATGAGCACGGTCAGTCCGTTTTTGAGCGTGAAGCGTTCATACGGCACGCTCAGATGCACGCTCTGCGCCATCGATGCCGCGCTCAGTGCAATGAAAAGAAGGACGTATCGTTTCATCGTTACTCCCTGTGTCTGTGTGTGATCAATGACGACGCGCAAATCGATGCCAATGTAGCGGGATGTTTCGTGAAATGCAATGCCCCGATAATTCCTACACGAAAAAAATTCCCCGCCCCATGGTTTGATAATGAGCGCCCGTTTTCGTTTCTTGTATCGGCTCGATCGGCGTATCCCGGTCCGGCGCAATCTCAAACACCGCGCACATTGATTCTCATTCGAGTAGACCAATGGCTCTCACGACACATTCCACTGCACGTGATTTGACGACGATGCTCCTGCGCACACCGGCGCCGCTTCTTCTCTCTGCAGGAGCAATCGGCGCCTGCCTCCTGTCCTGGTTCGTGCTCCCTTTCCACCCGGCTGTCGCTCTTGCCGCGTGCTTCATGGTCTCTTCGGTGCTCTATGCGGCATTCGCCTTTTCTCTTGGGAAGTATGAACTGTCCGCGCGCAGCCTCTCCCTTCTTCTGGCAGGAGCAATGATCCTGCGTCTGTGTTTTTTGTGGACGACGCCCGTGGGATCGGACGATTTCTACCGCTACATCTGGGACGGGCGCGTGCAGGCCGCAGCCATCAATCCGTATGCGCACGCGCCGAACGATCCGGCGCTCCGGTCGCTGCACACCGAAGCAATCCCCACGCGCGTGAATCATCCGGAATTCCGGACGCTCTATTTTCCTTTGAGCCTGTGGATGTTCTATCTGTCGTATGAACTATCGGGAGAGATGATCTGGGGATACAAATTGATGCTGCTTCTTGCGGAATGTGCGACCGTGCTCGGGCTCGTCCTTCTTCTGCGCGCACGGGCCATCGAGGCGAAGTACGTGCTCCTGTACGCCCTCTGCCCTCTGCCCATGGTGCAGTTTGCGATCGATGCGCACCTGGACGGACTGGGACTGCCATTTCTCGTCTTCGGCATTCTATTATATTACAGGAAGAAACCGTTTGCCTCGGCGCTTCTGCTCGGACTCTCCATGTCGATCAAGCCCGTGGCGCTCGTGCTCCTGCCGGTGCTGTTCTTCCGCACAGAGAGGTGGAAGGAGAAGATGCTCTATATTATAATCCCGCTTGCGGCCGTCCTCCTGCCGTTTCTTCCCTATACGATCTCGGCCCAGCCCTTCGATGCGATACTAGCCTTCGCAAAAAACTGGACATTCAACGGAGCGGTGTTCGAAGTGATCAATGCATTCGTTGCCAACAATCAGCAATCGCGCCTCATCTGCGCCGGCATCCTGACGGCCGCGCTTCTTGTGCTCTATGCGCAGAAGCGCATGGAGACGCATGACATGCTCTATTACGCCGCGCTGCTGTTGTTTCTTTGTTCGCCCGTGGTGCATCCCTGGTATGTGAACTGGCTTGCCGTACTCGTGCCGCTTGCACGCCGCGCCTCCGGCATCGCCTATCTCGCAATGGTGAGCCTTGCGGTCTATACATCCACGCTCTATATTCTTACCGGGCGGTGGGAGCAGCCGGCCCTTCTTCTTGCTGTGGAATACATTCCCGTCATCGGGCTTTTTGCATGGGAGATGCTGCGCTTTGCGCGCTCACGCGGGAAGCACGCTCCTGAAATCAGAACAGTGTAATATTCTCCCGACGGCGATGATGGAGCTCCTGCGTGATTTTCTCGCGGTAGGAAAGCTCCTTCTCTTCGGCGATGATGAAGCGTTCCATGGAAAGGAACTTCACGAGGACTTCGAACCGGTGGGGAAGATATTCGAGCCTCAATCCGTTCCTGCCTCCGGTATGGCGCGTGATGATCGGGATGGATTCCGTTTCAAGAAATTTTTCCACAAACCGGACGTTCATCTCCCCCACCGTCATGCCATCGCCGCATGCCTGCTGCAGCGCTGCGCCGCCAAACACCTTCGCCCTGATCGAGCGCCGTCTTGCGCCGAGCTTCATCATGTCGTTGATCAGCATTTCCATCGCATTGATCCCGTAGCATGTCGAGAGATCGGGATCGCCGGCCGTTCCCGGAAGGAAGATGTGGTTTGCGCCGCCGATGCCCGTCGAGGGATCGAAGAGGCATGCGGAAACGCACGAGCCGAGAACGGTTCTGATTTTTATCGGCCGGCTGCTGGCATAGAGTCCGCCGATATGGAGCATGACAATCGGAAGCTCGGTCTTCCCGTGCGCGGCCGGATGAAAAGGGGTGAGCGCCGTGTCGTTGAGCGGATTAAACATGGGCGAGCGCCTCATGTGCGATCGAGCTCAGCGGCAGGATCTTGTCGACGCCGCCGAGCTTGATCGCTTCCATCGGCATGCCGAAGACGACGCAGCTCGCTTCATCCTGCGCGATCGTCCATGCCCCGGCTTCCTTCATTTCCTTCAATCCCCGCGCGCCGTCATCTCCCATGCCCGTCATGATGATGCCGATCGCGTTCTTCCCCGCATAGCGCGCGCTCGAACGGAAGAGCACGTCGACCGAGGGCCGGTGGCGCGAAACGAGCGGACCGTCCTTGATCTCGACGTAGTAGCGGGCGCCGCTTCGCTTCAGGAGCATGTGCCGGTTGCCCGGAGCGATGAGCACGCGCCCCCTGATCACCGAATCGTTCGTCTCGGCTTCCTTCACGGTGACGCGGCAGAGGCCGTTCAAACGCTCGGCAAACGAGCGCGTGAAATGCTCGGGCATATGCTGCACGATGACGATGCCCGGCGCATCGGCCGGGAGCGATTCCAGAAACACGCGCAGCGCATCGGTGCCGCCGGTCGAGGCGCCCACGGCAATGATCTTCTCCGTCGTCTGCACCATGGCGTTGCCCCTTGCGCGGGCCAGCATGACATCGGCCGAGAGCTTCGCCGTCGGCTGCTCTTTCGGCATGCGCTTGCGCACGCCGGCTCTGAATGCCGCCTTCACCGCATCGCAGAGAATGATTTTCGACTCCTCGATGAAGTGCTTCGTGCCGAGCGCCGGCTTTGCGATCACTTCGATCGCTCCGCATTCCAATGCCCGCCAGGCGCTTTCCGAACCCTTGCCCACCAGGCTTGAGATGACGATCACGGGAATCGGATGCTGCGCCATGAGCTTCGAAAGGAATGTGATGCCGTCCATGCGCGGCATCTCGACATCGAGCGTGATCACATCGGGCACCTGGTGCGCGATGCGCTCGACGGCGATATAGGGATCGGCCGCCGTTCCCATCACTTCGATCTCCGGGTCGGACGAGAGCACTTCGCTCAATGTCTGGCGGACCACCGACGAATCGTCGATGATCAGCACGCTGATCTTTTTTGCTCCACCCATCTCTCTCGCTCCTTATCCTCTCTTGCGGTAAATCGTGGCGGCCACGGTGTCGACCGGAAGCGGAATGCCGCTCAGCGTTTCGGAATGCCCCAGAAACAGATATCCGCCCGGCACGAGATAATTCACGAGATGCCGCAAGAGCGCGGCCTGCGTGGGTTTGTCGAAATAAATGATCACATTCCGGCAGAAGATCACCTCGAACCGATCCTCGATCCCATAGGATTCATCCATCAGATTGAGCCGGCGGAATTCGACAGACTCTCTCAATTGGGGGACAATCTTCACCAGCGCCTTCGACGGATCCTTGCTCTTGAGCAGATACTTTTTCTTGTACTCCATCGGGATCGGCTCCGCATCTTCCTGCCTGTAGACGCCTTTGACTGCCTTCTCCAGGACGCGCGTCGAGATGTCGGTGCCGAGCACCGACCACGACAGGTGCGGACGGTCTTCGGCATAGTCTGCCAGAAGCATGGCCAGCGTATAGGGTTCCTGTCCCGACGAACATGCAGCGCTCCAGACGCGGACCCGGTCCTGTCGAAGCAACCGGCTGCGCTCGAGCATCGGCAGCGCGGTCGAAGCCAGATACTCGAAGTGGTGCGGCTCGCGGAAGAAATCCGTCGTGTTCGTGGTCACCGCATTGATGAACTCTCCCATCTCGCGCTCCGCGCCCTCGGGACTGAAGAGAAACGCGACATACTCCCTGAAATTTTTCATCTCGAGCACGCGCAGGCGCTTCTGCAATCGCGCCTGCAGCATCGTCTTTTTGGCGGAGGGCAATGTGATGCCGATCCGCCCGTAGACGAATTCAGAGAGACGGGCGAATTCGCCGTCGGTGAGCTCCTGCAGCGCGAGCGAGCGGTCTTCCTGCTTCGGCATCACGGCCGGCGCTTCATTCAGCATCGGCATCCTTCACCGTTTCCGCCTCGATGACTTTTTCCAGTTCTCCGAAGGAGAAGATCTTTTCGATATCGAGGATGATGACGAAGCCTTCATCGCGCTTGCCCATGCCCTTGATGAACTCGGTCTCGAGCTTCATGCCCAGCTTCGGGGCGGGTTCGATCGAGG
>JBLMZA010000078.1:0-5710 GCA_050258555.1 Acidobacteriota bacterium
GCATTGCAGGTGGAGTGCAACAAGAAATACAGCTTCACGGCGGAAGAGACGCTGAAGTATATACAGAACCTGTACGAAAAGAAGATGGTGACCTATCCGCGTGTGGACACCACATTCCTGCCCACGGACATGTATCCGAAGATCAAAGGCATCCTGAAGAGCATGGAACCGTATCGGAACTTCATCGAGCCGCTGCTTGCGAACCCCATCAGGAAGAGCAAGAAGGTGTTCGATGATGCGAAGATCACCGATCACCACGCCATCATTCCCACAGGCGTGAAGCCTTCCGGGCTGCAGCTCGAAGAAAAGCGCGTGTACGATCTGATCGCGCGGCGGTTCATTGCGGCATTCTATCCCGATTGCATCGTCTCGAACATCACCGTGCTGGGCAAGGTGATGGAGTACGAATTCAAGGCCACGGGAAAAGAGATCCTTGAAGAAGGATGGCGTGTGCTGTATCCGAAGAAGGAATCGGAAAAGGAATCGGATTCGGATGCCGATGAAGACCAGATCATGCCGCATTTCGAAAAAGGCGAGAAAGGCGAGCACGAGCCGAAGGTGGTCGAGAAGCAGACGCAGCCGCCGAAGATGCTGACCGAAGCCACGCTGCTTCGCGCCATGGAGACAGCCGGCAAGCAGGTGCAGGACGAGGAGCTTCGCGAGCTGATGAAGGAAAACGGCATCGGCCGGCCGTCCACGCGCGCCAATATCATCGAGACGCTCTTCAAGCGCCGATACATCACGCGCGAGAAGAAAAATTTAGTCCCCACGCAGACCGGAATCCAGCTCATACACACCATACAAAACGAACTCTTAAAGTCGGTCGAGCTGACGGGGATGTGGGAGAAGAAGCTCCGCCAGATCGAACGGGGGGAGTACGAGCCGAAGCAGTTTCTTGCGGAGATGAAAGAGATGGTCGCGCAGCTGGTGGAGGAAGTGAAGCGCGAGACGAAAAAGATGATCGTCATCGAGCAGGAAGCCGCCGCTTCCGCAGGGAAAAAATCCGAAGGCAGGAAATCCGAAGCCAAAAAAAAGCAAGAAGAGGGCGCCGACACACCGCGGAAGCCGAACAAAGCCGCTGAAAAAAAAGCGGTCAAAAAACCGGATGACTCAGCACCGATCGTCTGTCCGAAATGCAAAAAAGGAACGATGCTGAAGGGGAAGACGGCCTTCGGTTGCAGCGAATACAGAAACGGATGCACATTCAAGGTGATGTTCGAGCACTACGGCATCCTATTGAGCGACAAGCAGATACGCGCCCTGATCCAAAAAGGAACCTCGCCGAAGATCAAGGGGCTGCATGTGAACGGAGAAACGGTCGATGCGGCGTTGACGCTCGACGCGTCGTTCAATGTGATCGTCCCGCCGAAACAACGAGAGAAGGGGAACGCCTCCGAAACTCCTTCCTTGTTTTGAGTTTTTCCATTCCGACAACACAGCCCCGGCCGGGGCCATGTGCCTCCGATGCCGATCTTACGCAAAAGCCGTGAAACGGTTGACCATCACGCCATTGTTGTAGTAGAATAACGAGACATAACAATTGGGCGGGAGAGGAGGCGATCATGGTGTCGAGCGTTCAAAAGGAAAAAGCGGAACTGTTCCTGAGCTATCATCACGACAAGGAAATACTGGTTCTCCTGAACTCGTGGGATGCCGGCAGTTCAAGATTAATCGAAGCGTGCGGCTTCAAGGCGGTCGCGACGACAAGCATGGGAATCGCCGCTTCCTTGGGGTATCCCGACTGCGAGGTCATACAATTGCCGGAGATGATCGACGCCATCACGAGAATCGTCACTGCGGTGCGGGTTCCTGTCACGGCGGATATTGAAGCAGGATACGGGAACACTGTGGATGAAATCGTCGACTCGGTGAGAAAGATCATCGCCACAGGGATCGTCGGCATCAACATCGAGGACAGCATCGAGTTGAATCCGAAATTGATCGACGAGGCGGAATGTTGCGAAAGAATATCGGCCATTCGGGCGCTGTCCGATTCACTCGGCTTTCATTTGGTGATCAATGCGCGAACGGATTCATTCTATACCTCGCAGGCATCGGCGCGTGAAAAATTAGCCGAATCGATCAGGCGGGGCAATAAATACCGGGAGGCCGGCGCCGATTGCATCTTCGTGCAGCCGGTATCGGATAAGGAAACGATCGCAACATTGGTGAAGGAAATCGATGCGCCGATCAATATTCTTTCGAACCCCGGGATGGGGGCGGGAATGCCGGCATCCGTTCATGAACTGCAGGATCTGGGCGTCGCGCGCGTGAGTCATGGTTCGGGATTGATGAAAGCGACGTTGGCGTTGATGAAAAAAGTCGCGGATGAGCTTCTGGCGAAAGGGACCTACGATATTCTGCTGGATGCGTTCACACCGCTTCCCGATGCCGCCGCGGCCTATAAAATGGCGATCGGCATGAATCCATCACAGCCACCGGCCGCCTGATGAAGTGATGAGAAGAATATCCAGCCGTCAGATCACACGATGCGGCGATAAATAGTCTCGACCGCCTTCGCCTCCGCTTCACCCGGGATCCGGTTGTAGGCGGTGATGATCAACGAACCGTCCTCGCGCAGATCGTATTCCGTTCTCCATCCCCATTGCGGTTCGCCCGCTGCGATGTCGTAGTGCGCAAGGACGGAAAATCCCGAGGCCGTTTCAGCGCCCTGTGCGAACAAGATGGCGCCGTTCGTGTGGAAGCTGTCGATCCATGAGGATTGATAGGATTGCGTGATCTTGTTGTATGCGATGAGATCCTCGCCGT
This sequence comes from Acidobacteriota bacterium, assembly GCA_050258555.1. Lineage (GTDB taxonomy): Bacteria > Bacteroidota > Ignavibacteria > UBA10030 > UBA8401 > CAISDA01. Next base: position 2,770 of record JBLMZA010000078.1, read on the forward strand.
GCCGGGGCTTGCCCTGCATCATGCCTGAATAGGTGTGACGGAGAAACCGGCCCTCCAGCGCTTCCGTGATCTCGCCTGTGACCGGCGACTCGTCTGCAAGCGTCTCCGGTTCAAACCACGTTCTGCATGTGCCTTCCCATGTGCCGATCAATTTCTGGAACACGTCTGTGTGTGACATGGAATGAACCTTTCATGTGTGAGTGTGTGAGGTTCAGCGAAAGGATCGATACTGTACCCAAGAAAAAAAGAAATTTACATTCTCCAGGCACCGGAATCAAGCATTCTTTGGGAAAAGGGATCCGTCAAGAAGAGACAATATTATTCCGTTGGCGAATATGCTCCACTCACACAATGCAGCGCGTATGGAATATGGCCGAGACACACGGAAAAACGACCGTCGAGGGCTCCGATCGAATGTGGCACACAATGTGCACCGTACATCTGCTCAATCACCGAAACACGAATAACGGTGCGGAAGGAGGATCATGGAGAGGGAGAGCACTCATTTAAGGCCTCATTATGAAAAACTCAGCCTGGATTTCTTGCATCATTGTCATCGGATTCATCGGCATTTCTTTCAGCAGTTGTAAAAAAGACGGAGGCATTACGCAGAATGATCCGCTGCAAACAGGCTCCGTCGTGTATACCACCGTCGACCGGACGATTATTCCGGATGATATTCCCGCCGGTTCACCGAAATTAAAACCCTCCGATGTATCGTTATTCTCGCAGTACGGGTATGGGAAATGGCACTATGGTCCCGGCCTGCCGTATCAGCAGCGGCTCGATCTGATGCCGACGGGCTCCGCGCCCACGTCGCCCAAAAACGTCGCAACGCTGCTGCGATTCTTCGCCATCACCGACATCCATCTCACCGATAAGGAATCACCCGCACAGGGGATCTTTTTCAGCCCGTATGCCGGCAACAACGCGATTTCCTGCTATGCACCGCTCATGCTCTATTCGACGCACGTGTTAAATGCGACCGTTCAGACCATCAACGCACTTCACCGTCAGAATCGGTTTGATTTCGGAATCGCATTGGGTGATCTGACCAACAACAGCCAGTATAATGAACTGCGATGGTTCATCGATATTCTGGACGGGAAAATGATCAACCCCGATTCGGGCACGAAGGACGATCCTGTCAAAGGACCGGGCAATGATTATCAGGATGAATTCCATGCCGAAGGACTCGACGTCTCCATACCGTGGTATGCGGCAATCGGCAATCATGATCACTTCTGGATGGGCACAAAGCCGATGAACGAGAAAATCCGTCAGGCCTTGATCGGCAGCACCATCCTTCAGCTGGGAAATATCTTCACCGACCCGGATGCAATGAATAAATCGACGTTCTCCATGGGGACCCTGGATGGCAGCACGCTCTATGGCACGATCATCGGCTCGGGGATGGTGGCAAGTTTGGGGAACATTCCTTCCGTGGCTCCGGATCCGAACCGGCGGGCGCTCACAAAAACGGACTGGATGAATGAACTTTCACGCAGCACCACGCTGCCCTCGGGACATGGTTTTATTCAATCCGATGCGAGGAACAAATTTGGAGCCTGTTACTCATTTGAACCCAAGTCGGATGTGCCGCTCAAAGTGATCGTGCTCGACGATACGGAGGATGAAAGTGATGTGCCCGGGCCGTCCGGCACCTTCGGATACGGCTCGCTCGCCAATGGCCGCTATGAATGGCTCTTAACCCAGCTTCAGGCCGGTCAGACTGAAGGCAAGTTGATGGTGATCGCCGCGCACGTGCCCATTGGCGTCGCAGCCGGCACTCCGGTCGGCTGGTATAACAATGCGGATGAGTCCGCGCTGATTAAAAAACTGAAGGAATATCCGAATCTGATTATGTGGATATCGGGGCATCGTCATCTCAACACCGTCACGGCATTTAAATCGGACGATCCGATGCATCCTGAAAACGGGTTCTGGGAAGTTGAAACAAAATCGTTGAGGGAATTCCCCCAGCAGTTCCGCACGTTCGACATCATTCGCAATGCCGACAATTCCATCTCCATCCTTGCGACGGATGTCGATCCCGATGTCAAAGACGGATCGTGTGCGGCGATTTCCCGGTCGTACGCCATTGCATCGATGCAGGCGTACGGATTATCGGAGCCGACGCTGCCGACGGGATCGGTTTCGTATAATGCGGAACTCGTCAAACCGCTCACCCTTGAAATGCAGAACAAGATAAAATCCTGCGGAACGGTGTTGCGGAAATAGCAGGAGCGCCGACTCACCGCAGTCGGCGATCGGACTTCGCGAGTGCATGAGACATGCCGGTTGGCGTGCTCATGCACTCTCTTTACCGCGCTCCCTCGTAGGCCTTTTTCAATTCCGCAATATCGAACTTCTTCATCGGCAGGAATGCCTGCGTCATGCGGTCGATCTGCTCGCGCGTACCCTTTTGCATCATCGCTTCCATCGTGGTCGAATACACCTGCCACGAGAGGCCGTAGCGGTCTTTCAGCCAGCCGCATTGTTCGGCTTCCGGAACGGCGGAAAGTTTCTCCCAGAAATAATCGATCTCTTCTTGCGTGTCGCAGCGCACCATGAACGAGACGGCCTCGTTGAAGGCGAATTTGTGGTCGTGCGCACTCTCCATTGCCGCGATCCATTCGCCCCCGATCATGAAATCCGTGAACATCACGGTTCCTTCCTTATCGGGCTCCATGCCCGGGGGGTAGCGGACCATGAGTCCGCGCCTGGCGCTTGCTCGATCGGAAGCAGGATTGTCGGAAGAGGAAAAGACGGAGAGATAAAAGTCCGTCGCCTCTTCGGCCTTGCCCAAGACGGCTCCCACGAACAATAACGAGGGAACGATGAAGGGACGCTCTTCGCCGCCGGGATTGGTGAGCATGAGCTGCCAGGAGAGTCCGTATTTATCCTGTATCCAGCCATAGTGCTCGCTGAAGGGATACGT
>JBLMZA010000079.1:0-3072 GCA_050258555.1 Acidobacteriota bacterium
CCTTCGACGATCTGCGCCCACATGCCGGCGCCGACAAGAGAGAACAATGCGACGATCAGCATCTCGGTGAGGGCCGCGCTTCCGACGATCGATCCGACGATGCAGAGTCCCGCAAAGGATCCGAGCGCCGTATAGCCTCCATGATTAATGACACGCATGCTTCCGATTCTCCATTCATGCCAGGAATTGGCCAGACGCTCGGTGTTCGATCGGATCACTTCCCAGACGGCATCGATGCGAAGCACGAGCGCTCCCGCAATCACTCCGCCGATCACATCCGCAATCGTGTGCATGCCGGTGGTGAAGCAGCTGACGGTGATCGCCGCACACAGAATCCACCAGATCTTTTTCCCTTTCGGAAAAACCCGGGACCATGTGTGTGCCGCAAGCATCGCCCACATCACATGCGTCGAGGGGAATGCCGCCGTGATGCCGTCATTCGAGCGCTCGAATTGAAGAAGGTTTCCGAAGAGGCCTTCGGGAACAAACGGCCGCCAGGGCGCGATGAATGGGATCGTTAAAAAACAGAATGTTCCCATCGCACTGAGCACAAGTCCCCTGATCGCAAACGCCCGCAGTGCGCGCGAGGTGAGAGGAAGCAGCGGAACGATCAGCACGAATGCATAGACCGATGCATAGAAGAGTTCCGTCCATTCGATGACGGGAACCGACTGTTCGAAGGGCATCGCGTTCGACCGAGCATCGGGAGGCGCGCCGAGCATGATCACCGCTTCATACAGCACAAGCCACGGAAGGAAGACAAGCAGATAGACCGATAGGCGTTCGGCAGGCGTTGCCTTGCCGGACGCACCGGAAGGAAGTGAAAGATGAGGCCGCGTCATGGCCGCGTCGCCGAAGCGGGCGCGAAGATCATCCCGCTCGTAGCCGTAGACGAGCGCCATGCAGCCGAGCATGAGTGTTGGCGAAACAAGCCAGAGTCCGCTTGGAGATTGAAAGATGATCGAAAGACCGATCGCGCAAAGGCAGCATCCCGTATAGATCGGATGCGGGAGCAACCGATAGATGCCCTGCTTCACCAATATGGGTGGAGGATAGGCGTTCATCGGGAGGCCTTTGCCATGGATGACGAGCGCGTGCATGCCGAGCGCCATGAGCATGATGCCCATGCCTGCGGCAATGAATCCCGCATTCTCGTTTGCGAAGACCGGAAGCAGGACGATGCCGCTTGTGGCGCGCGCCCAGGCAGCCAGGAGAATGGGAAGCAGGATCACAAAGAGCGATCCGTAGAGGAATTTTCCCATGAGGGACGTTTTCATCGGAACACCACCCTTTCATGGATCGCCCAGCCGTACCTGTCGGGCGCATCGGGCTGCGTGAGTGTGCCTGCGCTCAGCCATTTTGCTTCGTGCGATTGCATGAGAGACCGGGGAAGCATGCACGACAATCCCGGAATGTTCGCAAGCGCGGGAGGAACAACCGAGGACTCTTTGAGCACGCGATGGCGCGTGAGCGCAAGGCGGGCATTCCGCTCGGGCATCAGGAGATGGTCATCCGCGATGGTGCACCTCTGGAGCACCGTATCGTTCCAGAAGACCAGATGCCGTTCCTCTTCGCCCTCCCAGTCGATCCACACCAGCGCGAGATCCTCGCTCAAAAATCTTCCCCACTTCAGTTCGCTCAACGGCAGCCGCCATTCGGCAAGCCGGAGCTCGAGGCATTCCGCATATCCTTTCCCCGTGATCGTTTCGTTCTGCTTCAGCTGGATGAAGCAGTCGCTCAGAGGCTGAAGGCCGTTCCAGATGATCGAGCACTGCGGGCTCGAGAAAAGCTCCTGCCGCACTCCGCGCGTGCGCGCAAGCCATGTGCCCTGAAGCATGAGAGGGGAGGAATTCCATTCGATCGAATCATTCTTCACGGCGGGGAAGGCATCGCGCTTGAGCGAAGAGCGGGTTTCGATGTGCGAGGCGCCGTTGGAAAGAAGATAACTTTGAAAGTGCAGATTGATGGAGCGCCACTCAAGCTCGGCTGAATAGCCGATGAACGCGCGCCCATCGGCATCAACGCAATCGAGATAATATTTTTTGATGAGGATGTCGGACATACAGGATGCTTTCGACTTGTGCATTCCAAGGCAAAACCTGTATCGAGACTATTCACCACGCCGTGATCCGGCTTTTTCACCAGTTCAGGATGGACTGAAACACGTACCGCTCGGCGTTTTTAATGATGGTGCCGGCACTCTCGAGATCTTCCGTCTCGAGATAATGCAGATTGTCGTAGACGCTCTGCACGCTCTGGCTTTCCATATTCACCATGCGCGCCCGGATGCGTCCGTCCGGTCCTTTCAGATCATGCAAGTAGAGCGGCTGCACCGTGCCGAGCGCATCGACGGCGACCATGCAGCCGCTCCTGCCTTCATTGAAGAGGCGGAAGACGCCGCGGCCCAGTTGTCCGCAGTAATTCAGATCGTATCCGATCGGCTTGCAGCAGCGCAGCGAATAACCGATCTCGACGGGCCGTGGAGTGATCGCAAGACCGATCTCCTTCAATTGCCTCACCACCAGCTGGTTGAAGATATGGGCCTTGCTCACCTGGTTCAGTTCCGGATGTCCATGCGCATCGTATGTGAACTGAATGCCGGTCGATGTGAGATCGTCGTCGCCGATGAAATGGAAGACGCCCTCGCTGATCATGGCCACGCCGTAGTGGATGCCGAGGATTTTCCGCTTCACGATCGAAGAGATCACCAGCCGGACGATCTTATCGACCGTGATTTCGGTCTTATTGAACATTTCAGGAATGATGATCATCGGATACTGGCATGCCGAACCGATGCCGAAGGCCAGATGACCCGCCTCGCGGCCCATCACGCACATGACAAACCAATTCTGTGAAGCGCGTGCGTCTTCGTAGACGGTGTTGGCGATCACCGAGCCGGTTTCCTTCGCCGATTGATAGCCGAATGTCGGCACGCCCTCGGGCAGCGGCAAATCGTTGTCGATCGTTTTCGGCACATGGATCGCGCGTACATCCAGATGTTCCTTCGCCAGAAAATCCGCCAGACGCGAGGCCGACGAGGCCGTATCGTCTCCGCCGATGGAGACGAGCAGT
>JBLMZA010000080.1:0-3908 GCA_050258555.1 Acidobacteriota bacterium
TCCATCGTCACCACGCGCGCCGGATAGAAATAATGCTGGAGCGCATCCATCATCACGGGATTTTGCGCGCCGCCGCCGGAGACGATCAGCTCGTCGAGCTTCTCTTTTTTCATGCCGAACCGGCGATACTGGTCGTAGACGCTCATCGCCGTGAACTCGGTGGCCGTGGCAATGACGTCTTCCGGACGGGCGCTTTTGGCCGAGGCAAGCAGCGCCGAGACGAACTTTTCTCCGAAGAGTTCGCGGCCGGTCGACTTCGGGGGCTTGATGGAAAAATACGGATGATGGCGCAGCGCATCCAGGAGCACCGGCATGATCGAGCCCCGGCTTGCCACTTCGCCGCCGTTGTCGAACTCGCGGCCGAAGAGTTTTTTCATGAGCTGGTCGACCACCATGTTGCCCGGTCCCGTATCGAATGCGCGCACATCTTCGAGCTCGCAGGCTTTGGGCAGGATCGTGATATTGGCGATGCCGCCGATATTGAGCAGCGCGCGCTGTTTCGATTCCGAACGGAAGGCGATGTAATCGAAGTACGGCACCAGGGGCGCGCCCTGTCCGCCCAAGGCCATATCGCCCGTGCGGAAATTGCCCACGGTCGTGATGCCGGTCAGTTTCGCGATCGCCGAAGGATCGCCAAGCTGCAATGTGGAGGTGACTTTTTTGCCGAAGAGCTTCTGGGGAACGGGCATGTGGTGCACCGTCTGCCCGTGCGAGCCGATCAGATCGATCGAGGAAAGCGGCACGCGGCTCCTGCGCGCCAGCGCCTTGACCGCATCGGCGAAGCATGCGGCCAGGAGCATGTTGAGTGTCGAGATCTGATCGACCGAACCTGCCCCGGGCTGCGAATTGGCCAGCACATGCTCCTTCATGCCCTTCGGGAAGGGATGTGTGATGAATGCGAGCTCTTTGAAGCGGGTCTGCCGGCCGCTGCCTTGGATGCGCACCAAGGCGGCATCGATGCCGTCGACAGACGTGCCGGACATGAGTCCGACGACGAGTTTCGTCTTTTTGGAAAGCAATCGTTGAAGGTTCTGCATGCGTCGCTCTTCAGGCCGGCGTTACTCGATCACGACGGCCGTGCCGCTGGCGCTGACCATGAGCATGCTGCCGTTGGCGCCGACGGTCTCATAATCGAGATCGATGCCGATCACGGCGTTGCCGCCGAGCATGTGCGCCTGCTGCTGCAATTCTTCCATGGCGATATCCTTCGCCTTGCGCAGTTCCTCTTCATACGCGGCGGAGCGTCCGCCGACGATGTCGCGGATGCCGGCAAAGAAGTCGCGGAAAATGTTGGCGCCCATGATGGCTTCACCCGTCACGATGCCGAGATATTTGACGATCTTCCTGCCTTCGATGATGTTCGTTGTGGTGACAAGCATGTGTCTCTCATCCTTCCGCTTTTCAGTGAAGTGAATGCCGCCGACAGACGGCCGCTGAAAGATACAACTCATTCGCTTCGGATGCAATTTTTATTCCGCAGCGACATCGATCGCGCCGGGCAGCTCTGTTCCGCGTTTTTTACGCAAGCGCGCGAAGACGCCCGAGGGCGAAGCGAAGAATGCGGGAATGGCATCGCGCCATTCATCGAGCTTCATGTAGACCACCGGCACCACAAGGAGCGTCAAAAACATCGAGCTCGTCAATCCGCCGATCAAAGCCCAGGCCAGTCCCGATTTCCACTGCGCGCCGGCGGCGGTCGAAACGGCAATGGGGAACATGCCCACGACCATGGCCACCGTCGTCATCAGAATCGGACGAAGCCTTGTCGCTCCCGCATCCATCAGCGCATCGTAGGTGGACATGCCTTCTGCCTTCATCTGGTTGGCGCGGTCGACAAGCAGGATGGCGTTCTTGGCCACCAGTCCCACGAGCATGATGATGCCGAGGATCGAAAAGATCGAGAGGCTCTTCGCGGCCAGGGCCAGGGCAAGAAACGCGCCCACCATCGCCACCGGAATCGAAAAGAGCACGACCAGCGGATAGGCATACGAATCATACAGCGCGACCATGATCAGATACACGAAGAGGATGCCGGCCACGAGCGCCAGGCCCAGGCTTGCGAAGCCGCTCGAGCGCTCCTTTTCCATGCCGAGATACTGGATGTCGACGCCTGCCGGCAGCGGATCGTTCTGTATCTTCGCCTTGAAATCCTGCACGACGGTTCCGGCTGGACGGCCGACGGTCTGTGCATAAATATAGAGCACATTGATGCGGTCCTGGCGCGAGAGCTTCGTCGGTCCCGCGGTCTGATAGATCTGCGCGAACTGCTTGAGCTCGATCTGCTGGCCCTTCATATTCATGAATGTGAGCGATCCGATATCGGATGTGTGCGAGCGGTTGGCCTCATCGAGCACGATGCGGATGTCATACTCGTTGGCGCCGTCTCTGAATTTCGAGTCGTCGTTGCCAGTCAAAGCCACGCGGAGCGTCGCACCGACATCGGCCACCGACAGCCCGAGGGCGGACATCTTGTCGCGGTCGATCTCGACGCGCATCTCGGGCTTGCCCTGCTCTGAAGAAAGCCGGACGTCGGTCGTGCCGGTGATCGTGGAGAGCTCTGAGGCGAGCCTGTCGGCCGTCTTCTGCACCTGGTCCAGGTCCGTGCCGCTCACGGCCAGCTGGATCGGCGCCTGATCGGCCACGCCGAAGATGCCGATCGGATTGACGCGCACTTTCACGCCCGGAATGTCGCGCACGCGCGCTTTGATCTCCTCGCCCACCAGATCGGTCGACTTCACGCGCTCTTTGGCCGGCACGAGCGCCACGTTGAGCTGGGCGACGTTGTTCGAGGCGAAGCCCAGGAGTCCGTCGTTGGAAACGCCGACGGTGGTGAAGACTTTTTTGATCTCGGGCATCGAAGCCAGCACTTTTTCCACGGCAAGCGAGGTCTGATTGGTCTGCTCGACGGTCGCGCCGGGCGGAAGCTCGATGGTGACAGAGAACTCTCCCCTGTCGGCCTGGGGCATGAACTCGTTGCCGATGAATCCGAGCGGCGCAAGGGCGAGCGCGCCGATGAACATCGCAACGGTGAGGGCCGCGACCGTCTTCTTGTGGGCCAGGCTCCATTCGAGCAGCTCCTGGTAGGAGGCGGTGAATTTCTGGAACATCGCCTCAAACCACAATCCGAAGCGTCCCATGAGCGTGCGCTTCGACAAGTGCTCGAGCCTCGTGAATCGGCTCGCCAGAAGCGGCGTGATCGTGAACGACACGAAGAGACTCATCATCGTCGAGGCCACGACGACGAGCGCGAACTCGCGCAGGATGTTGCCCACCAGGCCCGAGACGAGCGAGAGCGGCAGAAAGACCACCACATCGACCATCGTGATCGAGAGCGCCGCAAATCCGATCTCGTTTCGTCCGGCCAGGGCCGCATCGCGCTGCTCTTTTCCCATCTCAAGATGGCGATAAATATTTTCCAGTACGACGATCGAGTCGTCGACCAGGATGCCGATCACGAGGCTCATGGCCAGAAGCGTCATGAGATTGAGCGTGAAACCGAAGGCGTACATCACGATGAACGTCGAAATGAGCGAGGCCGGAATGGCGACCATGACGATGAGCGAGTTGCGCACGCTGTGGAGGAAGAGGAGCATCACAATGGCCACGAGCACCACCGCCAGCGCGAGATCCTCTTTCACCGCAGTGGCCGCATCGACGGTGAATGTCGAGCTGTCCTGCGCGATATCGAACGTGATGCCGGTCGATTGGTATTCCTCCTGGATCTTTTTGATTTCTTCGCGAAGGATCTTCGAGACCTCGACCGCGTTGGCATCCGACTGCTTGAGCACCTGGATGCCGACGGAGGTGACGCCGTCGACGCGGCTCATCTGCGTGAATTCCTTCGAGCCGTCCTGCACTTCGGCGATGTCGGCCAGACGGATGTCGCCGCCCTGCTTCGAGCGGCCGAC
>JBLMZA010000081.1:0-128954 GCA_050258555.1 Acidobacteriota bacterium
TCCCTCTCCCGCGCCGTAAAAGTGCCGAATCCGGCCGATATTTCGTGACTGATTTCAGTAAATACTGGTATAGTCTTTGAAGAAAGAAAAGGGAGAACACCAATAATTTTTTTTCGCGGAAGGAGCTGCGCATGAACAAAATTATTTTCCAGATTGGACTGCTGTTGTTTTTCGTATCGATCGTCTTATTCTCGATGAGCGGAGGCGAGATTCTGGATGTCGTCATGCGGGCATTCATCGTGTTCATCGGCGCCACCGGCGTGATGGGACTGGTCGGATTCCTGTCGCTCGTGTTCATGCAGCCGAAAGTCCAGAGAGAGCAGCATTCCGGGGCTCACGTTTCCGAACAAAAAGCATCCTGAGTAACATATGACGACGCAAGAGCGATGGGACAAATTCTGCGTGAACCGATCACCGGAGCTCAGGAAGCTTCTTGTGACACAGTATATTGGATTGGTGAAATACGTGGCGCAGCATCTCTACATTCCTGCCGCGGCCGTGCTTGAATCGTCCGATGTATTGCATTTCGGCATACTGGGCCTTCATGAGGCCGTCGAACGCTATGATCCGAAGATCGGCGTGAAGTTCGAGACGTATGCCATTCCGCGCATCAAGGGCATGATCCTCGATGAGCTCAGGCGCGTCGATACGATGCCGCGTTCGGTGCGCGACCAGTCGCGCAAGATCTTCCAGACGGCCTCGGTCACAGAGCAGAGGCTGGGGCGCGAGGTCTCGCACGGCGAGATCGCGCAGGCCATGAAGATGTCGGATCAGGAATATCATCAGCTCCTGTCGCTTCTGCAGTCGTCGCAGACCATTTCGCTCGATGATTTCATCGCCGACGAGCAGACGACGCGCCATGAGATGATCGCCGATGCGTCGCAGAACGTGGCCGAAGAGTATGAGGACCGGGAAGTGAAGTCGGCGATGGTCGAGTCCCTGAAGCGCCTTCCGCGGCGCGAGCGGCTGATTGTGACATTGTATTACTATGAAGGAGCGACATTCGACGAGATCGGACGCATCCTGGGCGTGTCCGAATCGCGCGTGTCGCAGATACATTCAAAAATTTTGGCCGATCTGCGATCGGTATTGGATCTACGAGACTAGGGATAGACGAATATGATGACGGACTCCGATAACAACGCGGCGAAGCATGATAATCATTCTGCGCCGGTCACATTGGCGTCGTTCGCGCGGATGCTGCGGATCATGGAACTCCTGAACAATCCGCGCGTCACGACGGCGAAGATCGGGCGCGAGATCAGCGCCGATGAGCAGCTGGCCAAGCGCCTCTTGCGCGCGGTCAATTCACCCATCTACGGATTTTCCCACCGCGTGTCGGCGGTCGATTTCGCCGTCAGCATTCTCGGCCATGAAAAATTGAAGGATGTCGTGCTCTCGAGCGACACGGTCACGAAGATCCAGAAGAAGATCGACGTCTATCTCGATGCGGCCGCGCCATGGCAGCCCTCGCCCCAGCAGATCGACGCCACGCGCCGATTGATCAGCGACGTGGCATCGCTTGTGGCGCAGGATGACGAGTTCCGCAAGCGGCATCAGCCCGAGGACGTGCTCAATCCGCAGCTCGACAAAGCCGCCGGCCCGGCAATCGGAGCGGCGCTCAAGCAGCTGGCCCCGCGCCAGCGGCTCATCATGATGCTGTATTATTACGAAGAGGCAACCTTCGAGGAAATCGGAAGCGTTCTCGGACTCAGCGCCCAGCGCGTCGCGCAATTTTACAGCGAGGCACTCCAGGAAGTGTCTCGGAAAATGGATATAGGGGAACCTGCACGTGTCGCTGCAATCGAAAATTGAACAAATCAGAACGACGGTCGAGTCCGAGATCCAGCTGCCGGCGCTGCCGGCCGTGGCCATGGAAGTGGTGGATCTGATCGACAATCCGCGCACCAGCGCCTCGAAGCTCGGCAAGGTGATCTCGACCGACCAGGCGCTCACGGCCAAGGTGCTGCGCATCGCCAATTCCCCGTTCTACGGATTCCCGCGGAAAATCGCGACGATCGACTTCGCCATCATCGTGCTGGGCTTCGATGCGGTCAAGGAAGTGGTGATCAGTCTTTCGCTCATGAGCGCGCTCCAGCGCCGATCGGACGAGTATTTCGATACGACGAAGTTCTGGGATCACGCCATCACCTGCGGCGTAGCCGCGCGCCGTCTGGCCCGCGACCTCGGCTACAGAGTGAGCGGCGAGGCGTTCGTCGGCGGGCTGCTCCATGATATCGGCATGCCGATTTTCCACCGCTATTTCAATCAGGATTTCCGCGAAGCCTTCCGCATCCACCGCGAAACCGGCGTGACGTTCTATGAGGCGGAGAAGGCCGTCATCGGCGTCTCGCACCAGGAAATCGGCGGATGGCTGGCCGAGCGCTGGAATCTTCCGCCGCAATTGACCGATGTGATCCTGAATCATCACCGTCCCAACCAGGCCGATGTGAACAAGGAACTGGTGGCGCTCATCCATCTGTCGGATGTGATGTGCCAGAAGATGAACCTCGGCACGAGCGTCTTCGACTTCGGCAACGAGTTCGACGTCAACGCACTGCAGACGCTCCGGTTCCATGACGCGTCGTACATCGATACGCTGGTCGAAAAATACAAATCCATTTTCGAGGACGACCTCGAGAAAACACAACACTTCAGCGACTGACGATGATCCGCCAACTGGGACATACGTACGGGTCGCCGGAGGTTGAAGGCCAAGGCGCCCTGCACGACGAAGACGCGCAGACGGCCTATGTGAAGATGCTCGAAGAGCGCGTCGCGCTTCTGGAGCAGGAGCTCGAACGCTCCAGCCGCAACACCGACGAGATGAAGGCGTCGATCGACGAGATGATCGCCCTGCAGCAGATCTCGGAGGTCGTGAGCACGACGGTCGAACCCGAAAAGATCGCCGAGACGCTCCGCACGCTCTCGATGCAGGTGGCGCCGTCGAAGGAATGCAACATCTTCCTGCTCAATAAGGAGCGCAACAAGCTTGCGCCCTTCATCCAATCGGGACACGCGCAGTTCGACGAGCTCGTGAACCAGCAGATGGAAGAGGGCATTCTCGACTGGGTGATCGCCGAGAAGAAGCCGGTGATCATTCCCGACCTTTCGCAATACGGGCTCATGCACTTTGTGATCGTGCCGCTTCTGGTGCGCAACGAAGGCATGGGCGTTTTCGTGCTGCATACAAGCAAGAGCCAGGAAGAATTCACCAACCACGACCTGCAGCTGCTGTCGATTCTCGCCAACTCGGCCGCCGTGGGCGTCGAGAACTGGCGCACATACAACGAGCTTTCGCGCGCCCAGGAGGATATCAAGACGAGCCAGGCGCAGATGCTGCAGTCCTCAAAGCTTGCCGCCATCGGCGAGATGGCCGGGGCGGTGATCCATGAGATCAAGAATCCCGTGCAGATCCTGCTCGGGCAGATGGAGCTCTACAAGCGCGGCATACAGCCCGAGACATGGCTCGAGACGATGACGATGCAGGTGGACCGCCTGGTGAAGATCACCAGGCGGCTGCTTGATTTTTCGCGCGCGGTGCCCGATGAATTTCCGCTCGAGCTCGTGCAGATCAACGGCGCGCTCAAGGAAGTCGCCGAGCTGGTGCGGCATCAGTTCAAAAGCGGCAAGATCGAACTCGTCGTCGAGCTCGAGGAGAACGTGCCGCAGATCTACGGCAACACGCTCTACCTCCAGCAGGTGTTTCTCAATTTAATCATGAACGCCCGCGACGCGATGCCCTCGGGCGGCCGCCTTCTCATACACACGGAATACGTGAACGGATTCGTGCGCATCCATTTCTCCGATACCGGCGAAGGGATCGATCCCGAAAATCTGCCGAAAGTGTTCCAGGCCTTCTTCACGACGAAGGAAAAGGGAAAGGGCACGGGACTCGGACTCTCGGTGGCGCATCGCATCATCAAGCAGCATGAAGGATCGATCACGGTGGAAAGTCAGATCGGCATCGGGACCACATTCTCGATTGCGATTCCGGTGAGGAGAACGGTATGAGAAAGGTTGTCTGTCTTGTTGTGTTCTGCGCCCTCTGGCTGCAGAGCCCCCTTGCCGCGCAGCAGGCCGATAGCGCCGCAGGCGCGCGCACGCTGAAACAGAAACATGCCGGAAGGGATCCGCACGGCTCCTCGCGCCAGACGCAGCGGCAGACGCCGGTGCCCTCGATCATCCAATCGGAGCTCGAGCGCTCGCGTGCCGAAGAAGCGAAACAGAAGGCGCTGCATCCGACCATACAGATTGCCGCGCCGCAGCCTTCTGCCTCCTCAGGCTCGCCCCTGTGGGCCGTCTTGATCGCCGTGCTGGTGGCGGGGGCGGCCACCGGTGCGATCGTCTATGTGTTCTTCCTCCGCAGGCATGCCCGGTTCCGTCCGGCTTCGGCGACGCCGCCCGGACGCATGCATGCCGAGCGCCCGGTTCCCGAGGCCGTCATGCCGTCCGCGCCGGCGCCCGACGTCCGCACGGAGGAGGAGATGGAGGAAGAAGACGAGATCGCCTCGGCCTCTCCCTATGCCATCGAGGAGGAGAGCGAAATGCCGGAGGCGGCGCTCACGATGAATCTGCTCAATAAGAAGCGCGAGACGAAGAAGGAACTCATACAGGAAGTCATGCGCCGCGTTCAGCGCAAGGAGAAGCCGCAGCAGATCGCTGAGGCGCTGCATGTGGGCATCGGGGAAGTACAGCTGGCGATCACGCTGGCGAAAATGAAAAAGTGAAGGATAGCGAAGAAACACGCATGATCTCAGCAGCAACATTCCGGACCTCGGCTCCGGCCATTTCGATCGATCCCGTGCCGATGCCGTCTCCCATGCTTTCGGCGGGACAGGTGGTGAAGGCCGAAGTGCTCGAGCGGATGAGCGCCTCGAAGGCGCTTCTTTCGATCGGAGGCATACACCTGCAGGCGACGACGGAAATCGCCGTGGCCCCGGGCGATGTCCTGTACTTTACGGTCCGTTCCTCAGAGCCCCTGATGCTTCAATTGCACGGCATGGAATACCGCACGGTCAATCCGTTCTCCACCGTCGAATCGCTCGTGCGCCTGCTCAATCTGACCTCCGACCGCTCGACGATCGGCGTGCTTTCGTACATGCTTTCCCGCGGCAGAAAAATCAGCAAAGCGGAGATCGAGGAAAACCGCCGGATGCTCTCGCTGCTGCGCTCGGAGGGCATGCAGAGAGAAACCGATGAAGAGATCCTGGAGCTCATCGACACGCTGCGCGAACGGAAGCTTCCGGTGACGCTCTCGTACATCATGCTTGCAAAAAAGCGCGCGCTGCCGGAGGATATCAGCCGGCTTTCGGCTGAGCTGGTTGAACTCCTGCGCGCGGATGAGGCCCTGCGCCTGATTCCGGAATCGCTCAGGGAGCCGATCGCCGCCTATTTCAAAAAACAGCGCTCCGTCTCCGATGCGCTCCGGAAAGCCGTCGAGGCGCTCGGCATCGACTACGAGCATTCGCTTGTTGCCTGGGGCGTCGGGGCCGCCGATTCGGCGAAGACCGGATCGCTGAAGGCCGCGCTCATGGCGCTCGTGAATTTTCTGGAACTCGCCAAAGAGAACGATGTCCATGCGCCGCTGCATGCGGCCTCCGTTCGTCTTCTGGATGCGATCGAAGCCCAGCAGTTCGACATGCTCGGCCGCACCGAAACAGACGGCGAACATGTGTCGGTGCAGATTCCGGTCGAGCTTGGGCGCGCGCTTCATACGCTCTCGCTCACGATCATGGAGCATGGAACAAGCAAAATGTTTCCGGAATCGCCGCGCGAATATTCCTTCCACATGAGCGTGGAACTGAGCGAACTGGGCATGGTGAGCGTGGCGGGGCGCCTTTCGGGACGACAGCTGGCGGCCTCGCTTACGGTCGACGACGAGACGCGCGCGCGAGCGCTTGAAGAAGGATTCGGCCGCCTCGCCGATGCGCTGCGCGCCGACGGATGCCAGCCGATGTCGCTTGCGGCGCGCAAGGGCTTGCCCGGCCTTTCACCGCGCGAACACCGGACGGTCAATGCCAGCGCATGACAACAATTCCCGGCAGCACAGGCCGGGCGCCGTCGCGCTGCGCTACCAGTCGCATGCCGATCAGGCCCCGCGCGTGACGGCGAAGGGACGCGGTGCGGTCGCCGAGAAGATCATCGCACTGGCAAAAGAGCATCATGTGCCGATCGTCGAGAATGCCGATCTGCTCATGATGCTCTCGAAAGTCGAACTCATGGATGAAATTCCCGAGGCGCTCTACGGCATCGTGGCCCAGATCCTGGCCTATGTATATTCCATCAACGAACAGCTGAAGAAAGAACAAGGCACCCCCGTATGATCAAAGGCATCTTTTCATCCGCCAAGGGCATGCAGCCCCATTCGATCAAAATGGAAGTGATCGCCAACAATCTTGCCAACGTCGACACGACGGGATTCAAGAAAGAGAACGTGTTCCTGCAGGTGCTCGATCAGGAACAGGCGCTGCAGCGCGAGAAGGCGGGCCTCGGAGAACTGGCCGAACTCGACGCGCGCGAGTTCACCGATTACACGCAGGGCTCGTTCAAGACGACGAGCGATCCGCTCGATGTCGCGCTCCTGGGCGACGGCTTCTTCGCCGTCGAAACTCCGCAGGGCATCCGCTACACGCGCAACGGCAATTTCTCGCTTGCCCAGGACGGCACGATTCAGACCGCCACCGGATATCCGGTCCTGGGCACCTCGGGCCGCCTCAAGATCGATAACTGGAGCAAGCTCTCGACGGCCGATATTTCCATCTCCTCGCGCGGCGAACTCCTGGTCGATAAGGTGCTGGCCGGACAGCTGCGTGTGGTCGATTTCCCGAAGCCCTATGAACTGGAGAAGGAGGGCACATCGCTCTTCAAGCCGAAGGACCCGCGCACACAGCCCGTCGATGCCGATGCGAATACGACGGTCAAGCAAGGCATGCTCGAGGAATCGAACATCGATGCCATCGAGGAAATGGTGGCCATGATCGAACTCAACCGCACGTATGAAACCGACCAGCGCATGACGACGATCCAGGACGGCACGCTCGATAAGGCGATGGACGTCGGCCGCATCTGACAGACGGAGATTTTTACCTCTTTACAGACATTATTACCTGCATCCCCGAAAAAGTATATTTTTCAAGGCTTTTTCGGGGATTTTTCTTCCTCTTCTCCGCTCATATGGCCAAAAATAGCCATAGGGAGAATCCTTCCTCGCGGCATTTCACTGAAATCCCCCTGTTTTTCACTGTTTCCGCCTTCGATTTGTGGTATAGTCTTTGAAGTAATAGGAAGAAGAGAGTACCAATACACATTCACTCATTTATATTGTGTCGCCGATATGAACCGATCGCTTCGCACTGCCGCCACCGGAATGTATGCCCAGCAGCTCAATGTGGACACCATTTCCAACAACCTGGCCAACGTCAATACGACGGGCTTCAAAAAAAGCCGCGTTGAATTTCAGGACCTGATGTATCAGACGCTCAAACCCTCGACCGTGGCCGAGCAGGGCGGTGTGGGGTCGGCGGCGCCGACAATGGAAATCCAGGTCGGCAACGGCACGCAGACGGTGGCGACCGTGAAGAACTTCCTGCAGGGCGATATCACGCCCACGAGCGCCGACAGTCTCGATGTGGCCATCCAGGGCGACGGATTTTTCCAGGTGAAGCGTCCCGACGGCACGCTGGCCTATACGCGCGACGGTTCTTTCAAGCTTTCCGCCGACGGCACCATCATCACGAGCGAAGGCTATGTGGTCGATCCCGAAATCAGGATCTCGGCCGACACGGAGAAGGTCATGATCGGCAAGGACGGCACGGTGGAGGCCATCGAAACCGGCTCGGCCGAGCCCGTGAAGCTGGGACAGATCGAGCTGGCGCGCTTCGTCAATCCGGCCGGCCTGCGCTCGATCGGATCGAACATGCTCGTGGAAACGACGGCCTCGGGCCAGCCCATCACCGGGCAGGCGGGCAGTCCCGGATTCGGCATGACCCTGCAGGGACATCTTGAAGCATCGAATGTGGATGTGGTGGAAGAGATGGTGAGCATGATCACGGCGCAGCGCGCCTACGAGATCAACTCGAAGACGATCAAGACGGTCGAGGACATGCTCACGATGGCAAACAATCTGAAACGATAAGCGCGACGATAGGAGTCCGCACGGAATGATGCTTTCAGTGATCATAGCGCTTCTGACGCTGCTTCCGGCTTCGAGGCCGGATCTTCGGGTTTCCGAGGCGCTCGACGCCCTGATCGGCGCGCGCGTGTATGCGCAGGCGCATGCACTGGAGTATAAAAGCGTGCCGAAGGAACTTGCGGCGATCGAAGAAGGAGCCACTGTCACGCTGCGAGAGGAGCCGCGTGCGGCATTCCGCGGAAGAATGAATCTCACGGTTGAGCTCGGTCTCCGCTCGGGTGCGGTGAAGCGCTTCATGCTCGGGATCAATCTCCGGACGTTCGATACGGCGGCCGTTGCTCTGGCGATGATCGACCGCCATCAGAAACTCACGGCGGCCGATGTCGTGCTCGAGCAGGTGGAGACCACGGGCTTCTCGGGAGAACCCGTGCGGAGTGTGGCCGAACTGGAAGGGATGCGAAGCCGGCAGATCATACAAAAAGGAAAAGTCGTGCTCCGTCCGATGATCGAACCCATACCGGTGATCGCCGCCGGCGCAGGCGTGACGCTGCGCGTGAAGAAGGATCTGGTCACCGTCTCGGTGCGCGGGAAAGCCCGGCAGGACGGATGGGAGGGATCGGTGATCGGCGTCGATATCGATGGCGCAGCAAAGCGGATGATGAAGGCGCGCGTGATCGATGGCGCCCATGTGGAGGCGATCGAATAAGAATGATGTCAACAGTCAAGGACAGAGGCAGACAATGATGAGAGTTCGGACCGCACTGGCAGCCGCGGCCCTCGCAGCCGCCTTCGCAGTGCAGCAGCCGGCGGCGGGACAGGACATGCGCATGAATGTGAACCGCTCGCTCTTCGCCGATCAGAAGGCGACGCGTCTCGGAGAGACCGTGACCGTGCTTGTGGTCGAATCGGCCCAGGCGTCGAATGATGCCAGCACGAACACCTCGCGCTCGAGCGATCTGTCGCTCAATGCGTCGGCATCGACGCCGGGCGGCACGTCTACGGGCGTATCGGGTTCGGTCGGCACGGGCAACGGCTTCAAGGGCGAAGGCGCCACGAGCAACCGGGGCGTGATGCGCGCCAAGATCAGCGCGCACGTCGATTCGGTCTATGCCAACGGCAACATGTACATCTCCGGAAGCCGGAACATCGTCATCAACGGCGATGAGCAGATCATGCGCGTCTCCGGCGTCGTGCGGCCGTCCGATATACAGGCCGACAATTCCGTGTATTCGTACAGCATCAGCGATGCGGTGATTTCGTATTCGGGCAAAGGACTCATCAACGACTCGCAGAAGCCGGGATGGATCACAAAGTTTCTCCACTGGATATTCTAACCAAGCATAAAAAAAAGGAATGGGCGTGAACATTCGATCTGCCGTCATCGGAATTGTCCTTGTCTGCTGCGCGCTTATGGCGCCGCAGGAGGCGCAGTCGGCCTCGCGCATCAAGGATATCGCCTATGTGATGGGCGTGCGCTCCGAGCAGGTGCTCGGCTACGGACTCGTGGTCGGGCTGGCCGGAACGGGTGACACGCAGCGCTCGAGCTTCACGATCCAGTCGGTCACAAGCATGCTCAAGCGCTTCGGCATTACGGTGCCGCAGCCGGAGCTTCGTCTGCGCAATGTGGCCGCGGTGATGGTGACCTCGACGATTCCGGCCTTCACCAAGCCGGGCGGTTCGGCCGACGTCACGGTCTCCTCGATGGGCGATGCCACAAGCCTGCAGGGCGGCACGCTTTTGATGACGCCGCTTTCGGGCGCCGACGGCGCGGTCTATGCGTTGGCGCAGGGATCGATTTCCGTCGGCGGCTTCGACGTCCGCTCCACAACCGGTGCGCGCGTCGGCAAGAATCACACGGCCGCCGGACGCATTCCCAACGGCGCATCGGTCGAGGCGCCCGTGCAGACGACATTCGGCGATTCCTCGAAGATTTCGCTCGTGCTCAACAAGCCCGATTTCACGACATCGAAGCATATCGCCGATGCGATCAACAAGGCCTTGGGCGAAGAAGCGGCCAGAAGCGTCGATGCCAATATGGTGGACGTGGCGGTGCCGGCCTCGCAGACCAAAAGTCTCGTCGGATTCATCTCGATCCTGGAAAGCCTCGAGGTGGAAGTCGACGTGCCGGCGCGCGTCGTGATCAACGAGCGCACCGGAACGGTCGTCGTCGGATCGAACGTGTCGATTTCCGCCGTGGCGATCTCGCACGGCGGACTCAATATCGAGATCGAGTCGGCGCCCGTGATCTCGCAGCCGAACGGATTTTCGCAGGGCACGACCGTCGTCACGAAGATCGAGCGGCCCATGGCCTCGCAGGATTCGGCGAGCGTGGTGGCGCTCAACGGCGCGGCCACGGTGCAGGATGTGGCCAAGGCGCTCAACTCGCTCAAGGTGTCGCCGCGCGATATGATCGCGATCTTCCAGGCGCTGAAGGAAGTGGGCGCGCTCAAGGCCGAACTGGTCATTATCTGAAAAAACGGATCCGGGACAATTTCTCCGATGGCAGATTCTTCCGAACATACGCTGGCTCTGGCCGTGACAAGCTCGCGGCATCTGACGCAGGAGCAGAAAGTGAAGCTGCAGAAAGCGACGAAGGAATTCGAATCGCTCTTTGTGCAGATGATGCTCAAGTCGATGCGCAGCGCGCAGGATGCCGATTCCTCCTCCGAGGACGGCGGCGGCTCGTTCGGAGGCGAGAGCTATGGCGGCGATGTGATGAAGAGCATGTTCGACACGGAGCTCTCGAAGCATATCGGGCGGCAGGGAGCGCTCGGCATCGCCGAGTCGCTCTACAGGAAGCTGACCGGAGAGCCGCTTCCCGGAACGGCCGCATCGGCCCTGTCGGACATCTCGGGCCGCAGGCCGAAGGCGGAAGCACGCGAGGCGGACGTCCCGGCAAAGGCCCCGTCTGTGCGCGTGTCGAAAAAAAACAACGCCGGTGCGGCAATTCCTCCCGCTGCGGTTCAACCATCGGCCGTTTCTGCCGATAATAAAGCGGAGTCACGTACCGTCGAAGCCTCCGCACTGCCGCCGTCGCCCGGAGTCACGGGTGCTGCAGCGCAGGCGGAAAAACTCGTCATGGTCTCATCGACACTGGCGCAGCAGACGGCATCAGCCGGCGCGAAAGCCGATGCGGTGAAAGGCGCCGCGCGACCCGAGACCGGAAGCCGGACCGGATCGCGCCTCACGGCCAGTGCGGCGGCTCTGGAGCGTATCAAGGCCTATCACGACATCATCGAGCGCACGGCCGACACGGTCGGCGTGGATGCCAATCTGCTCAAGGCAATGATCGTGGAGGAATCGGGCGGCCGCCAGCATGCGCGCTCGTCGCGCAATGCGAAGGGTCTCATGCAGCTCATCGATACGACCGCGCAGTCGATGGGCGTCAAAAACGTGTGGGATCCTCATCAGAACATTCAGGGAGGTGCCCGATACTTAAAACAGCAGCTGGAAAAGTTTAACGGAGATATCTCTCTGGCACTTGCATCGTATAACGCCGGCCCGGGAAATGTCGAGCGGTATAACGGTATTCCCCCGTTTCGAGAAACAAGGAACTATGTCAAACGCGTGATGAATCTCTTCAGCGCGTTTCAAAGTTTGGAGAGCAAGAGCAATGACGTCATTGAATGAACTTATCGAAACATTAGAGCAGGAAATCGCGGCCGTCGAATCGCTTCGCGAGGTGATTTTATTGAAGCAGCATGCGATCATCAAGCACGATTACGATGCGCTGAAAGAGGCGATGGGCGTCGAGGAATCCGCGATCCAGCGCGTGCGCCAGTTCGAGCAGCAGCGCCTGGCATTCATCGCGCACTGCATCGACGATCTCGATTCGAAGATGCAAAGCCTCACGCTGAACGATCTCATCCGGCAGTTGGATGACGAGCTGACCGATGTGCTGACCCGGCTGGAAGCCCGGCTCAAGACCGCCATGCAGCAGGTCACCTACATCAACGACCAGAACAAGCTGCTGGTCAACAATTCGCTGAACTTTATCAAAGAGACCATCAACATCGTGACCGACAACCGGACGCGTCAGTTGGTGAACAAGGCAGTTTAACGAGACAGAATCACACAGAGACCACACACACAGTATGCCCGGACTCTCGAAAGTATTTGAAACCGCTCGCCGCTCGCTCTTTGCGCAGCGCGATGCCATGGACGTGACGTCGCATAATATCGCCAATGCGGGCACCACAGGCTACACGCGGCAGCGCGCCGAACTGACGACGACCACCCCGCTGCCCGATCGGGTGGGACTGCTAGGGACGGGCGTCGAGATGTCGAGCGTCTCCAGGTTGCGCGAGAAATTCATCGACACGCAGTACAGAAACACGAACCAGTCGCTGAGCAATGCGTCGATGCAGTCGCGCATTTTCTCGCAGATCGAGGCGATCATCAACGAGCCGTCTTCCAACGGCCTGCAGAGCATGATGCAGGGCTTCTCGAAGGCCTGGCAGGCGCTTGCCGCCACGCCCGAGGACATGGGAGCCCGGCAGAGCGTCCTGCAGAGCGCCTCGACGCTCGCCAACGGCATCCAGCAGATCTACAGCGGACTCAATCAGCTCCGCTCGGACATGAAGGACGAGATCTCGTCCGATATCGACAAGATCAACGAGCTGGCCAAGGGCATCGCCGATTTCAACGAGAAGATCATCACGGCGCAGAACTCGGGCATGACGGCCAACGATCTGATGGACAGCCGCGATCTGAAGATCGACGAGCTCTCGAAGATCGCCAACATCCGCACATCGTTCGACGCGAAGGGCGCGATCAATGTGTCGGTCGGCGGCATCTCGATCGTCAATCAGACCGATACGGTCGCGCTGCGTGTGCGCGAAACCGGCACGAAGCTGTCGGTGACCACGACCGATTTCAGCAGCACGGCCACGCTCACCGCGGGCGAGCTCGGCGGACTCATGACGCAGTACAACACGACGATTCCCGGATATCTCTCGTCGATCGACGAATTCGGACAGAGCATCATGGACTCGGTCAATCAGGCGCACGCCTCCGGATACGGACTGAAGGCATCCTCATCGGATCCGTCGGCGCCGACGGGCACGCTGTTTTTCAGCTCCTACGGCAACGGCGTGCTGTCGGTGAACTCCTCGCTTGCGACGAATCCGCGGCTGATCGCCGCGAGCTCCACCGGCGCGGCCGGCGACAATATCCAGGCCAACAAGATCGCGAACATCTTCGATCAGCCCACGATGAACGGCGGCACCGTCAGCCACAACCAGTTCTACACGGCGCTGGTGGGAAAGATCGGCACCGACTCGAGCGACGCCTCGCGCGAGGAGGCGAGCCAGAATCTGATTCTCTCGCAGATCGAGGCGCAGCGCAATTCGTTTTCCGGTGTCTCGCTCGACGAGGAGATGACGAACATGATCCGCTATCAGCGCGCCTACGATGCGTCGGCGAAGCTGGTGAAAGTGGTCGATGAGATGATGACGACGATCATTCAGACGATCTGAACGATCCGATAGAAGAACAACAGAATTATTTTTTCACAGCAAAGGCGGCTTCCAGTCATGCGTGTCACAGAACTGAATATGGTTTCGAGCTTCCTCAACAGCGTCTCGACATCGCGCGCGAAGATCGACAAACTGAATCTCCAGATCTCCACGCAGAAGGTGATCAATACGATGTCCGACGATCCGACAGGAGGCGCGGCGGTGCTTCGGCTCAACGGCAAGATCGCCGAAAACGAGCAGTTCCAGTCGAATATCACACTGGCCACATCGATGATGTCGACGACGGCCAATTCGCTCGATGCGGCGGCCGATGTGCTCGTGCGTATCAAAGAGACGCTCACGCGCGCTTCCAGCGCCACGAAGGCTTCGGACCTCGCGCCCTTCGCCGGAGACGTGCGGCAGATGTTCCAGGAGCTCATGCACATCGCCAACACGAGCTTCAACGGCAAATACATCTTCGGCGGCACGCAGACGAAGGATCAGCCCTATACGTATGACGCCGCCGCCGGCACGCTCACGATGAATCCGAACGGCGTCTCGGGCACGATCGGGCTCGATATCGCGCCGATGATCCAGGAGCCGACCAATATTTCGGGACAGGAAGCCTTCAACGGGAAGGCGACACTCGACGCGGTTCTGGCCATCTCGAAATCTCTCGATGCCGGAACGCAGCCCGCGGCCGCCGATGTGCAGGCGCTCTCGGATGCGACCGATCTGCTGATGACGGCGTCGGTGAAGGCCGGCACGACGCTCAACCGCCTGGAGACGTTCCAGACGCAGCTGGAAAGCCAGAACACGTCGCTGCAGGCCATCCGCTCGAAGGCGCAGGACACCGATGTGGCCCAGGCCATCGTCGAGCTGCAGCATCAGCAGACGATCCTCGACACGTCGCTCAAGATCGGCGCGCGCGTGATTCCCAAGACATTGGTCGATTTCATTTAACGGCGGGTCCATGAAACAATACGGAGCATTCATC
Source organism: Acidobacteriota bacterium (assembly GCA_050258555.1). GTDB lineage: Bacteria > Bacteroidota > Ignavibacteria > UBA10030 > UBA8401 > CAISDA01. The sequence goes on from JBLMZA010000081.1 coordinate 14,588, forward strand.
GGTTTGGCGCTCGGCATTGCGGCCATTTTCGGATCGTTCCTCCTCGAGGGGGGATCGGTCCGCGCGCTGTTTCTTGTGCCGCCGCTGGTGATCGTGTTCGGAGGAACCTTCGCCACCGCCATTATCGGCTCGGGCTGGCAGCGCTTCAGCCGCATCGGACAGTTCATGAAGATCGCCGCGCTGCCCCGTCCCTTTGACCCGATGGAGCTCGTCGAGAAGCTCGTGCAGTTTTCCATCCGCGCGCGCAAGGAAGGCCTGCTCTCGCTCGAAAGCGAGGTCAAGCTGATCGATCAGCCGCAGCTCCGGCGCTGGATGCAGCTGGCCATCGACGGCACGGACACCGAATCGATCCGCATGATCGCCGAAAGCGAACTCATGCATATGGCGGAGCGCCACGCGGCCAACGCCGGGCTTTTTACGAAGATGGGCGGCTATGCGCCCACGATGGGCATTATCGGCACGGTCATGGGCCTGATCATGACCCTGGCAAGCGCGGGCGAGGACCCGAACACACTCATTCACAATATGGCATCGGCATTCATTGCCACGCTCTGGGGCATCTTCAGCGCGAACATCATCTGGATGCCGGTGTCCGATCGGCTCAAACTATGTCATCTCGAAGAAAAACAATATTTAGAGATCCTTCTCGAGGGAGTGTTGGCCATTCAGCAGGGGGAGGTTTCGAACGTGCTGAGAGCAAAGCTGCTGAGTTCTCTTCCCGCGCGGCTGGCAGAATAAGGCGCAGAGGCATTCCGCCGTTTCCGGCCGAAGAGGAGGAAAAGACCGACCGGTATCTGCTGACGTATGCCGATCTGATCACGCTCCTGCTCGGGCTCTTCATCGTGCTCTATGCCGTTTCGAAGATCGATGCAGCCAAATACGAGCAGGTCGCCGGCGTGCTCGAGTCGATGTTCGGCGGCAAAGTCGAGCTGCCGGCTTCGGCCCCGGCCGGAGGCGGAGTCAACAGCATCGCCCCTCTGCCCTGGCAGGGCCGGCGCGCCGAGCTCATCCGGAGGATCCAGACGGCCGTGGGGCAGAAGCAGTTCGGCTCAGGCGTCACCGTCACGCAGAACGAGCGGGGCGTCACCATCCACATGCTCGAGCAGCTGCTGTTCACCTCGGGCGATGCCCGGGTCAAAGAGAGCGCCTATCAGACGCTCGATTCGATCGCCTCGGTGGTGCGCGCGCTTCCCAACGACGTTCGCGTGGAAGGGCACACGGACAATGTCCCGATTGCAACCAGGGAATTCCCCTCGAACTGGCATCTGTCTGTGTCCAGGGCGGTCAATACGGCATTTTATCTGATCACGCGGCACGGACTCAATCCCGATAAGATCGCCGTGGTGGGCTATTCGGAATTCAAGCCGCTGGTCGAGAATTCGTCGGAGGAAAACCGGGCGCGCAACCGCCGGGTCGACATCGTCATTCTCGATGCACCGGACCAACAGCGAACAAAGGAGTAAAAAACGAACCATGAAATTTTTTTCACGACAATTCGGCGAACTTGAATGCGGCGACGACATGCGCGTCACGATTCCGCACGGCCTGATCGGATTTGAGGAGTGGACGGAGTTCATCATCGTCCACGACGAGGATGCCGAACCGTTCCGGTGGCTCGTCTCGACGCAGTCGAGCGATCTGTGCTTCCCCCTGATCGATCCGGCCGAGATCGTGTCGGAGTATGCGCCGGCCATCCCGAAAAACGGCCACGACGGTCCGGTCGAGCTCTTTGCGATCGTCTGCCTGCGTCCGACGCTCGGCGAAACCACGGCCAATCTCAAGAGTCCGATCGTGATCGATGCGCAGACGCGCACCGGGCGGCAGGTCGTGCTGACGGACGATCAATATTCCATAGCCCACAAATTATTCTAGAGCAAGGACACATGGTTCATAGCAACCAAGGAAGGTTACAATGCTGATCTTGACACGGAAAGCGGGTGAGACCATCCGCATCGGCGACTCGATTGTCGTCACCGTCGTGCAGTTGAACGACGGACAGATCAAGCTCGGGATCGACGCGCCGCGCGCGGTCGCCGTGCATCGGGGCGAAGTCTACGACCGCATCAAGGCCGAGAACAAGGAAGCCTCGAAGGCGTCGGTGGAAAGCACGAAGCTGCTTGCGGCGCTCCTGAAGACGAAAAAAGAAACGCAACGCCCCTAAACGGAGAAATCATGGCAACAACCGATGAACAAGTCCCGACCGTCCTCATTATCGACGACGGGGCGGTGACCAGACAGGCTTTGAAGCTCTTCTTTCAGAAACTCTTTTTCAACGTGGTGACGGCCAATGACGGCTATGAGGGATTGAAGAAGGTCATGGAGGTGCGGCCGGCCCTGATCGTGCTCGACCTTCTGATGCCGAATTTCGACGGCATGCAGGTGCTGCGCACGCTCAGGAACCGGGCGTCGGGCATCACGACGCCGATCATCATCATCTCGGCGCATACCGACCGCCAGCATGTCGTGGCGGCGGTCGAAGCCGGCGCCAACGCCGTGCTCTCGAAACCCTTCAACGAGGAAGTGCTCCACAAAAAACTGCTCGATCTGATGGGAGAGGATTTCATGAAAAAGGTCCGCCGGCTTCACCTGCTCAGGGAAAACGAGCGCTTCTCGACGCAGCGCTTCACGCTCGACGACCAGAAGCGCCTGACGCTGCGTCTGGCGAAACATTTCGTCAGCCTCTTCAACGAGAAGCGCAACAAGATCCGCACCGCCATCGAACTCAAGCACATGACGGAGTTGGCCAAGGTGGCGCATGAGCTCAAGGGCTCGGGCGGCACGGTCGGATACGATGACATCACGCTGCTCGGGGCGGAACTCGAAGATCTGGCCAAGGCCGATCCGGTCGACTGGGCGCAGATCGAGGATTGTTTCGAGCGCATCAAGACGCGTTTCGTTGAAATCGGCGCCGACGTCCAGCGCCGGATCGAGGAACTCGGAAAAGAATCGACGAAAGAGACCATCTCGCTCTGAGCGTGTGCTGTTATTATCCTGACTAACTGAACGAGGAAACAGAATGTTTATTTTGATCGGTGCCGCAGTGGTCATTGCATCGGTGCTCGGCGGCTTCTTCCTTGCCGGAGGGCCCTTTCTTGTGCTGCTCCAGTATTCGGAGTTCATCATCATCGGCGGCGCCACCGTCGGCATGCTCCTGATCTCCACGCCGATGCGCATGCTCAAGCAGATGGGCGGCAGGATTGCCGCGGCGCTCAAGGGCGACCCCTATACGAAGGACGAGTATCTGAGGCTCCTGCAGTCGCTCTTCGAGCTCTTCCACGTCGCCACGCGCGACGGCCTGATCAACGTCGAGCAGCACGTCGAGAACCCCGAAAAAAGCGCGATCTTCGCGCGCAACAAATTCCTGCTCGAGAACCACCACGCGATCGATTTTCTCTGCGACACATTGAAGCTCATGCTCTCGGGCGGCGTGCCGGCGCAGGATGTGGAAGTGCTCCTCGATTCGGACAGCGACACGCACCATGAGGAAACGGCGGGACTTCCGGCCGTCTTCCAGAAGATCGGCGATTCGCTGCCCGGACTCGGCATCGTGGCCGCCGTGCTCGGCATCATCATCGTCATGCAGCATGTCGATGCGGGCGCCGCCACCGTCGGCCATCATGTGGCCGCTGCGCTCGTCGGCACGTTCCTCGGCATCCTGCTTTCCTACGGCTTTGTGCAGCCGATAGCGACCAATCTCGAATTCCTGAACGCGGCCGAAGCCCGCTACATCACCTGCATCAAGGCGGGCGTGATCGCCTATGCCAAGGGCAACCCTCCGGTGATGGCGGTCGAATATGCGCGGCGCGTGATCTATTCGGATATGCGTCCGAGCTTCCGGGAGACCGAAGAAGCCTGCAAGAAGGTCAAGACGGGAAAATAATTCCATCATCGTTTTTCAATCATCATCGATATGTCAAACCTGGACAAAGAAGAACCCGTACGCATCGTCAAAAAGGTCAAAGGCGGTCACGGCGGCCATCACGGCGGCGCTTGGAAGGTCGCCTACGCCGACTTCGTGACGGCGATGATGGCGCTCTTCATCGTCTTGTGGATCCTCGGGCAGAGCGAGGCGACGAAAGCCGCCATCTCGGCCTACTTCCGCGATCCGGGCGCGTTCGAGTCGACCAGCGGCGGCGCGCTTGCCGGAGGCTCGGGGCTCATCCCCGATGCGATGCCGCCGAAGAAAGCCGTGCAGAAATCGATCGAGTCACAGACCGAGGCGTTGAAGAAAATGGGAGAGTTGATCAAGAAGGAGCTGGCCGCGCAGGGCAAGTTCGCGCAGCTCAAAGACCAGATCACGATGGAGATGGTCAAGGAGGGCCTGCGCATACAGCTCATGGAGTCAAGCAAGGCGTTCTTCTTCGATATCGGCACCGCCACATTGAAGCCCGAGGCGGCCGAGATCCTGAAGACGATCGGCATGGAGCTTCAGAAGATGCCCAATCACGTGATCATCGAAGGCCACACCGATGCGCGCCAGTACGGCAACGTGATGGGCTACACGAACTACGAGCTCTCGGCCGACCGGGCCAATGCGGCGCGCCGCGTGCTCGTTTCTTCCGGCATGGGCATCGAGAAGATCGACCAGGTGCGCGGCTTCGCCGACAAGCATCTGCAGAACACCTCCGATCCGTATGATGTGACCAACCGCCGCATCAGCATCATCGTCAAATACGAAGGAAGCGACCCCGAGTGAAAAAGAATCCCGTCATCATCATCGCGGAAGACGACCCGGTCGAGCTTCTGCTGGTCAAGAAAACGCTCGACGCGCATGCGGGGTATCACGTGCATGCCGCGGCCTGCGCCGCCGACGCGCTGGAACTCGCGCTGGAGCATCATGCCGACCTGATCGTCTCGGATTACAACATGCCGGGCGTGGACGGCTTCGAATTCTGCCGGCAGGTGAAGCAGCATCCGCTCCTGCGCGGCACGATGTTCATCCTGTTGACCGGGCTCGAGGATCTGGACAACAAGATCAAGGGACTGAACCTCGGCGCCGACGATTATCTGACCAAGCCGTTTCACGGCGGAGAGCTCATCTCGAAGATCGACGCATTCCTGCGCATCAAGTTCCTCCAGGATGAACTCGCCTCGGAGCATGCGGCGCTGGCTTCGCTCAATGAAGAGCTCGAGATGAGCTTCAACGGCGTGATCGCGCTTTTGGGCAATCTGATCGAGCTGCGCGTACCGAACGCATCGGCGCGCGGCCGCCGCGCGGCCGATATCGCCGTCTGGGTGGCCGAGCGCTTCGGGGTGTCGGGCGAGGGTCTGCAGGATATCCGCTATGCGGCGCTGCTGCATGAAATCGGCAAGGTTTCGATGCCCGACGCCGTGCTCACGAAGCCCTCTTCGGCGCAGAACGAGCATGAGCGCGAAGAAATCGCGCATTTTCCCATCCGCGGGCAGCTCATCACGCAGGCGATTCCGCGCCTCAAGTCCGTTTCGGCGATCATCCGCCACCAGATGGAAAATTTCGACGGCACGGGGTATCCCGACCGGCTCATCCGGACGGAGATCCCTTTGGGCTCGCGGATCCTGCGCGTGATCAACGCCGCCGAACTCGTTCTCGCAACGCCGGGCGCGGATGTCGAGAAGGTGAAAGGCGAACTCATGGCGCGCAAAGGGTCGTGGTTCGATCCGCAGATTGCGATATTGGTCAACGATTATCTGCAGATCGATTCGCAGCATTTCGTGGTCGAGGGCAAGCGCCACATCACCGTGCTCGAGCTCGAAGACGGAATGAAGATTGCGCGCGATCTCTTCACGGCCAGCGGCGTGAAGCTATTGACGGAAAACACAGTGCTTTCGGCAACCACCATCGACCGCATCATGGCGCATCATCGGTTCGATCCGATCCTGAGCGGCGTCTACGTCTACCAGTAAGCCTTCTTTGCCTGAAGCGGCGGACGCCGATGCCTACATTACAGACAGCCTATGAATGAACATACAGTGACGATCATTGACAATCTTTTCGACGCGGTGGCCGTGACCGATTCCGCGCAGCGAATTACGCATTGGAATCCCGCCGCGCGGCAGCTCTACGGATGGGCGCCGGATGAAGTGCTCGGCCGGACGCTTTCCGATGTGTTCAAGTACTCGTCGTTTGTCGACAAGCGCACGCGCGAGGCAATCCATCTCTCGATGACAAACGCGGGATATTGGGAAGGAGAGATCAATCAGCCGGACAGGGAGGGGAATCTTCTCTACGTCGATGTCCGCGTCTTCCGCTATGGCGCCCTGGCCGGTGACGGCAGCGGGGAGATCATCGCGGTCTTCCACGATACGACGCGGCGCCGGATGGATGAGCGCCTCATCCTGGAATACCAGCAGAAGATCAACGAGAACAATGCGCTGCTGGAAAAAGTGAACAAGCGCAAGGACGAGTTCCTTGCCACGACCAGCCATGAGCTGCGCACGCCCCTGAACGGCATCGTCGGCTTCCTCACGTTGATCGAGCAGGGGCTGGCGCGCGACGAGCAGGAGGAGAAAAAATTCATCTCGCAGGCGCTGGCCAGCTCGAGGCATCTTCTGAGTCTCATCAACGATCTTCTGGATATTTCGAAGATCGAATCGGGCAAGATGACGCTGCAGACGGAGCCGATCGTCATCGAACAGATGTGGAGCGATGTGCGCTCCATCCTCGAAGTGCAGGCGCAGAACAAGAATATCTTCCTGCACTACACGGGCCCCCAGAGTCCGGAGGCGGCCGTCATGGCCGACGGCGCGCGGCTCAAGCAGGTCATCTTCAACCTTGTGGCGAACGCCATCAAGTTCACCAACCAGGGGGGCGTCACGATCACGGTCGAGGAGCATTACGACAAGGGGTATGTCGAGTTCCAGATCGTCGATACCGGCATCGGCATCGCGAAGAACATGCAGCACCGGCTCTTCAAAATGTTCTCCCAGGTCGACGGCTCCTATACACGGCAGGCCGGAGGCACGGGGCTCGGACTCTCGATCGCGAAGAATCTCGTGGAAAAGATGGGCGGCGTCATCTCGCTGGAAAGCGAGGGCATCGAAAAGGGCACGCGCGTCATGTTCCGGCTGCCGGTGGCCGTGCGTGTGATCGAAACGCTCGTCGAGTCCGCGCCGCAGCCGGCATCGGAAGGCGCGCTTCCGCCGAAGAAAGGCATCCTCATCGTGGAGGATGATGTGATGTACGCCTCGCTCATCCGCGACGTGCTCGATGAGGCCGGCTCGTTTTCGATTCGCGCCGTGACGACGGCCGATGATGCGCTCTCGGCGCTCCTGGAGTTCAAGCCGAATGTGGTCCTGTCGGATTACGCGCTGCCCTCGCGCGTGGGCGCAAGCCTTTCGAACGGGATCGATCTTCTGAAGAAAATCCGTTCCATTCCCGCCGTCTCGCATATTCCGGTGGTGATGATGAGCGGGCACGAGGATGTCTGCCGCGAAGTCGAACAGATGGAATCGGACCGCATGCTGACACGGACACTGATCAAGCCACTGAATATCAAAGATCTGCTGAATGCTGTGACGTCGCTCGTCAGGCAATCGTAGGGAAAGAGAAGAAAGGTTGAAACTATGCCCAAAATTTTGGTTATTGAAGATGATCCCGTCAACGCCGAACTGTTCGATCTTGTGCTCTCGCGCATGGCGCATCATTCGGTGACGGTGACCGAAGACGGCGACTTCGCACTCGGGCTGTACAACAGCGGCGATGTGGACGCGGTGATCATGGATGTGTCGCTCTCGAACACGTTTCTGGACGGAACGGCGGTCGACGGACTGCGCCTCAGCAAGGCGATGAAGGAAGGTCCGCGCGGCCCGCTTGTGCCCATCCTGCTTGCCACAGCGCATGCGATGCGCGATGACATGGAGAATTTTCTCATCGCCAGCGCGGCCGACGATTATATTTCAAAGCCGATCGTCGATTTCGGAAAGCTGGTCGATGCGGTCGAACGTCTCCTTGAGAAGGCGCGCCAGGCGCGGCCCCTTGTCTCTTCATTGTAAGAATGATCGGAAAAGAAAAACTGTATGGCGGAATCTTTACTCCCTGCAATCGCACCGATGCTCGCCGACGGCGTGGCGGTCATGACGCCCTCCGGAGAACTCCTCGAGGCAAACACGGCGCTTGCACAGATGCTCGGATACGAGTCGACAGATCACCTGCTTGCGGCTTCGCCCGCGGAGCATCCCCTCTTTTCGCCGGCAGAGCGCGACGCACTCCGCCATGTCGCCGAGACGGGGGCTTCCATCCTGCACCGGATCATGGCCCTGATCGGCTGCGGCGGCGAGCGCTACGCGCTCACGGTATCCGTTGCCCGACGGTGCGATCTGCTCCTGGATCTCGTCGTCACGCCGGATTCGATGAGCGCGGTCAGAGAGCTCGCCCACGTGCGCTCGCTCCTGCGGCGCACGCAATGCCATATGGCGCAGACCGAGCGCATCAAAGCCGTGGGCTCTCTTTCCGGCCATCTGGCACACGAACTCAACAACGTCTTCGGCTCTGTGATCGGACGCGCCCAGCTGATGCAGATGCGCTCGACCGATGAGCGCGTGCTGCGCGAATGCGCCTACATCGTCCAGGCTGCCGAACAGGGCGTCGCCGAAGTCAAGCGCATCCTCCACTTCATCCACAAGAGCCGCCAGCAGGTCTTCGGTCCCCTGTCGGTCGAGGAAGTGTTCGATGACGCCTGCGCGCTTTTGGAGCCGGAGTTCGAGCGTTTCCGCACTCAGGGCATTCCCGTCACGATCGAAAAGAACTTCGAGCGCCACCCGAAAGTCTTCGGCTACGTGGCCGAACTCCGCGAAATTATCGTGCATGTGATGCGCAACGCGCTCGATGCGATGCCCGAAGGCGGAAGGATCTACGCATCCACCGTCTACGGCACGACGGATCTTTCACTCACCATCCGCGATGCCGGCGCCGGCCTCGGCAGCGCGGTGCAAACGAAGATGTTCGATCCCATGTTCACCACACGGGGCGACGTCCATGCCGGCATGGGACTCACCGTCGTGAAGGAGCTCCTGCGCAAGATGAAAGGCTCGATCACCTATGCGACGCAGGCCGGAGACGGCACGTCGTTTTCCGTGACGATCCCCAAAAACGACGTGGTGCCCCCGGACAGCCGATCCCTTCTTCAATCCAAGCAGAGCGAATTCGACCAGCCGTTTGTCTCGAAGATTCTCATCGTCGACGACGACGAAGGCGTGCTGGTCTCGCTCGAGAAGCTCCTGGCATCCAAGGGATTCATCACCAGGGCGCTTCTGGACGGCCGTGAGGCCGTGCGCGAGGCGAAAACATTCCAGCCCGATGTGGTCATCACCGATCTTGCGATGCCGGATATGAACGGATGGGAGCTCGCGCGCGAGATGCGCCTGATGTGTCCGGCGGCGCGTATCATCATGACCACGGCCTACACCGAGATGCTCTCGGACGTCGAAATGAAGCGCACGTCGGTCGACGCCGTGATGCAAAAGCCCGTCAACGTCCAGGACCTCATGACAGCGATCATGTCCGTCTGATGTCAGTCCCCTGATGAATGATTGGTGTGGAGAATGGCGGAGAAAATTCCGTATATTGGAATAATCCATTCGGATCAAGGCGCTCGCAGACCAGAGCGTGCGCCTCGATGACACACACACACTTTAATCAAGGGCAGACACTCCTATGAAGGGCATCATACTTGCCGGCGGCAACGGATCCCGCCTCTATCCCATCACCAAAGTGTACAGCAAGCAGCTTGCGCTCATCTACGACAAGCCGCTCATTTATTTCCCGCTTTCGATGCTCATGCTCGGCGGCATCCGCGATGTGCTCATCATTTCGAATAAGGAAACGATTCCGCTCTACCGGCAGCTCTTCGGCGACGGTTCGCATCTGGGCATCTCGATCAGCTATGCGGTGCAGGATGCGCCCAACGGCATCGCGCAGTCGTTCATCATCGGCGAGGAATTCATCGGGCCCGATCCGGTGACGCTCGTGCTGGGCGACAACATCTTCTACGGCACGATGGATTATTTCCATCAGGCGCTCGGGCAGACCAAAGGCGCGACGATTTTCGGCTACCGCGTCAACGATCCGCAGCGCTACGGCATCGTCGAATTCGACAAGGACGGCTGCGCCGTCTCGATCGAGGAGAAGCCCGAAGTGCCGAAGTCGGACTATGCCGTGCCCGGACTCTACATCTACGACAACCGCGTCATTTCGATCGCCAAAAGCCTGAAACCCTCGCCGCGCGGCGAGCTCGAGATCACGGACGTGAATAAGGAATATCTCCGGTGTGGCGAGCTCCATGTCGAAAAAATCGGACGCGGCGTGGCGTGGCTCGATACCGGCACGCCGGAAGCGCTCTTGCAGGCGGCGAACTTCTTCGGCGTCATCGAGGCGCGCCAGGGCCTGAAGGTCGCCTGCGTGGAGGAGATCGCCTACAACATGAAATTCATCGACCGCGCCGGATTCGAACGTCTCATTGCATCCATTCCCTCGTCACTCTACCGCTCGTATCTCGAAAAGATCCTGCGCGACGAATAACAGGGCGCGGCCGCGGCCGCGCTTAGGCATACAGATCAGATCAATGCATATCAATCGGAATATTTTTGACGGTATCGCGCTCATCACGCCGGATGTCTTCGGCGATGAGCGCGGGTATTTTTACGAATCCTTCAGCGAGGAGCGCTACGCGCCTGTCACCGGAGGGCTGCGCTTCGTTCAGGACAATATCTCGAAGTCGAAACAGGGCGTCGTGCGCGGACTGCATTACCAGACGGGCGAGTTCGCCCAGGGCAAGCTCTGCCATGTGCTCAAGGGCCGCGTGCTCGATGTGGCGGTCGACATCCGCTTCGGGTCTCCGACATTCGGTCGCTATTTCGCGGCCGAGCTGAGCGAGGACAATCACCACCAGCTGTGGATTCCTCCGGGCTATGCGCACGGCTTTTCCGTGCTTTCGGAGGAAGTGCTCTTCCACTACAAATGCACGGCGCCGTACAACAAGGCGTCCGAACGGGCCATCCGGTTCGATGACGCCGCGATCGGCATCGACTGGCAGATTGCCGAGCCCGTCGTGTCGCCCAAGGATCTCTCTGCGCTTCCTCTTGCCGAGATCGCGCGCGATTTCGTGTTTTCGGAGATGCCGTAATGATTCTCATGGTCACGCTCGAGCCGATCGGTGTGATCCGCACGCCGTATCGGGAAAAATACGATGCGCCGCGCCAGCCCGGCGCCGAAAGGCCCGAGGGTGCGAAGCCGGCCAAGGGCGTCATCAAGCTCCAGCGCGGCCATAATTTCGAGCAGGCGCTCGACGATCTTTCGGGCTTCGAGCGCATCTGGGTGATATCCTGGTTCGACCGCAATCCGGACTGGAAGCCGAAGGTGCTTCCGCCGCGCGGCGGCCGCACCAAGCGCGGCGTCTTTGCCACGCGCTCTCCGCACAGGCCCAATCCGATCGGCATTTCCGTCTGCCGGCTGCTTTCAGTGAAGGGACTCTCGGTCACGGTGGCCGATCCCGATCTCCTGGATAAGACGCCGATACTCGATCTCAAGCCGTACATCCCGTATGCCGACGCCTTTCCGGACTCCCGCATCGGCTGGCTTGAAGCATCCGCCGCGGCGGCATCCGGCGCTCACGCCGACCAGTACTTTGTGGAAGTGTCCGCGCAGGCCCTCAGGCAGGATGCGTGGCTTGAAGCCGAAGCCCGTCTCGGACTTGTGGAGCGCGCCCGGCGCGTGCTCTCGCGCGATCCCCATCCGCATCCCTACCGCCGCACATCGCTCAGGGCCGACGGCGCCTATGAATTCGCCTACAAGTCGTGGCGCGTCGTCTATCACCTCGAGGACAGCCGCGCCTGGATCGACCGAATCGAAAGCGGATATGCTCATATGAGCATATCTTCATATGAAGACCGCGGCCAGGCCATACCCTCCGATTTCCCCCTCCATCGGCGCTTCATGGATGCCTTCCGTTCGTGAGAAAAAATGAATTTCTTTGTTTCTTCTCTTGACACGCGCCGAATAATTGTTATCATATAAGTAGTCACATAGAGGAGCGGTACACACGAGTATCCGGCAGGAGAGCGAAACGGCTCGAAGAATGCCGGTGAAAAGGTAGCACGAAGTCAGTACCGCCGAAAGACCCGGGCGACGTTTCAGCCCGCGATCTTGGGGTGCATGCGCACGAGCATGCACACTGTCATTCAAATCACCATAGATTCGAATGAAGCGCTATTGACGATCTACACACATATACGACGCTCCCTGTCGGGTCCGCCTGGCTTTTCTGAACAAAAAGCACAGGAGGACGAAGTCCCGAACAATTTTCGTGCGCGTCGATCCTTGTTGAAAGTAGAGAGTCCTTTTTAAGCGCTTCTCTACTTTTTCCGTTTTATGGACCGCCTTCCGGCGTCCGTAGAACCATGCAAGGAGAGACGCATGCATATCGCACTTGTTGGATGCGGCCGCACCGGCCGCGAGATCGAAACCGCCGCCCCGGCGCGCGGCCATACGATCGCCGCCTGTTATACATCCCGAAATCCCCTTACACTGGAGCGCGCCGAAGAGCTCGGCGAGCGCCGCATCGACTGCCTGATCGATTTTTCCCATCCATCGGCCGTCATCGAACACATCCGCTGCGCCACACGCACGCATATTCCGATCGTTGTCGGCACCACAGGCTGGCAGGACCGGCTCGATGAAGCGTGCGCGATCATTCGTGCCGGCGAGGGCGCGATGGTCCATGCCGCAAACTTTTCTCCCGGCGCGGCGCTCTTCTTCCGCATCATCCGCGAGGCCGCCCGGCTCTTCAATCATGCCGACGGGTATGACGTGTCGCTGCATGAAGTGCACCATCGGTTGAAAAAGGACGTGCCAAGCGGCACCGCCGCTGTGATCGCGCGCATGCTCATCGAGGAACTCGATAGGAAGCGCTCCGTGCGCACGCAGGCGTCCGACACGGCATCTCCCATCGGCGCGGAGGAGCTTTCCGTCACCAGCGCCAGAGTCGGCGCCGTCTTCGGCACGCATACGGTGACCTTCTCTTCGGAAGCCGATGAGATCGAGCTGACGCACCGTGCGCGAAGCCGCGCGGGCTTTGCGCTTGGCGCGCTCATGGCCGCCGAATGGGTGCGGGGCCGCTCGGGCATCTTCACATCGGACGATGTCTTTTTCGGCTGAGCATTCACAACAGACCTTGTTATTTCATCATTCATCACAGGAACTTTTAATATGTCTTCACCATTTGTATTTCGCGGCGCTGCCACGGCGCTTGTCACGCCCATGCTGCCCTCGGGCGAGATCGACGAACCGGCGCTGCGGCGCCTGGTCGATTTTCAGATCGACAACGGCATCGATGCGCTTGTGCCCTGCGGCACCACTGGCGAGAGCGCCACGCTCAATCATGCCGAACATCATCACGTGATGGATATCGTCGTCTCGCAGACGGCGGGACGCGTGCCGGTCATCGTGGGCGCCGGCTCGAACTCGACGCGCGAAGCGGTCTCGCTCACGCAGCATGCGCGCGCCATCGGGGCCGATGCCGTGCTCTCGATCGCGCCCTATTACAACAAGCCTGCGCAGGAGGGCTTCATCGGACACTACCGGGCCATCGCCGAAGCGGTCGATATTCCCGTGATCGTCTATAACGTGCCGGGCAGGACCGGAGCGAATATCACGGCCGAGACCACGCTGCGACTGGCCGAAATTCCCGGCATCGCCGGCATCAAGGAAGCCTCGGGCAGCATGCCCCAGATGATGGAGATTCTGCGCGCAAAGCCGGAGCGCTTTTTTGTCCTCTCGGGCGATGATGCGCTCACGCTGCCTCTGATGGTGCTTGGCGCAGACGGCGTCATCTCCGTTGCCGCCAATGAAGTGCCGCATCACATGGCGCGCCTGGTGAAGCTCTGCCTGGAAGGAAAGTTCGCCGAAGCCCGGATGCTCCATGCCGAGCTTCTGCCGCTGATGAATGCGAATTTCATCGAATCCAATCCGATTCCCGTCAAGGCCGCGCTGGCGATGATGGGCATGATCACGGAAACAATCCGCCTGCCGCTGACGCGGCTCTCGGGCGATCACCGGTTTTCCCTGCGCCGCGTGCTGGAAGACCTTCAACTGACAGGAGTGACACGATGAGAACGACGACGATGGAACTGGAATTCATGGAAGAGGAAATCACCGAGCTCTTCGACGACTGCTCGATGCTGCCGTCGTATGCCGAAGAGGCGTTCGAGCGCTTCATGCAATTACTCGATCAAGGGGAGATCCGTGCGGCCGAATACCGTGATGGCCAATGGCATGTGAATAGCTGGATCAAAAAGGGAATCCTGCTCGGATTCCGCCTGGGGCGCATCGAGCGCTCGGGGGCGGAAGAGGGCTCGCAGTTTTTCGACAAGCATACATTTCCCCTGAAGCGCTTCACGGAGGAGGACCGCGTGCGTATCGTTCCCGGAGGCACCGCTGTCAGGCGCGGGGCCTATGTGGCGCCGTCCGTGATCGTGATGCCGCCTTCCTATATCAATGCGGGCGCGTATGTGGCATCGGGAACGATGATCGATTCGCATGCATTGGTCGGATCGTGCGCCCAGGTGGGGGAGCGCGTGCATGTCAGCGCGGCGGCACAGCTTGGAGGCGTGCTCGAACCCGTGGGCGCGCTTCCCGTGATCATCGAGGACGACGTGTTGATCGGAGGCAACTGCGGCATCTATGAGGGCACGATCGTCAAGCGGCGCGCGGTCCTGGGCGCCGGAGTCTTCATCACGGCATCGACGCCGGTCTATGACTGCGTCAATGAAACGATCATACGCAGGAATGAACAGGGATCGGTCGTCATTCCGGAAAACGCCGTCGTCGTGGCCGGCACGCGATCCATACGCGGACGCTTTGCCGACGCGCAGGCTCTCTCGGTCTATACGCCGCTCATCGTGAAATACCGCGACGAGAAGACCGACGCGCGCACGGCGCTCGAAGACATCCTGCGCTGAAAGAGCGCCGCGCCTGTTACGCCTCGCGTATGCGCTTGACGGGGTTGAACCGGTTGTAGCCTTTCTCGCCGTACGGATCGAGCTTCGCCGACCATGCCTTTTCGAGCGCTTCGAGCGCCACGCTGGTGTTCACATCGGGATCCTCCTTCACGGTTTCCAGGATCTCGAATGTGAACTGGCCGGCGCCATACGTGTTCCAGTCTTTTTGCATCTCGCGGTTGGGATGGCTTCCGACCGAAAGCACGAAGCGGTGCTTGTTCCACGGACCGTGAAGATTGAGGCTGCTGCCGAGCATGAAGCGCCCGGTGGCCAGGTTGCGGATCTGATAGACGCCGGCTTCTACGGGCGTCTGCTTGTAGCGTGTCTTGATGTCCTTGTATGAATCCATTGGTGTCTCCTGTGTCTGTGCTGGTGCGCGCCTCGCGGCGCCTGCTGTTGTCTCGGTGCCTGAGATGCGCTCGTACTGCTGGTTGGCGCGGCGGAACAATCCTTCATCGACCAGTTCGCGCCTGATCGTGCAGTAATCGTCGTATTCCCGCTCGATCACGGCATCGACTTCCGGCTCGCTGTAGAGGCGGCCGGGCGTGAAGCGCCCGGCGAAATGCTCGAGCACGATGAGGCGCTTTTTCTTCTGCGTCGGAAGCTGACGGAGCCTTCCGCCGCGCATGAAGGTCTGAAGCACCTTGCGGCGGTAGGCATCCAGGCGCGTATCCAATAATTGTGTGCGCTCATCGGCAAACGTGAGCAGATCGGAAAGCGGCATGCGAAGCTTCGTCTCGTCGAGCGAATAGAGCGTATAATACTGCTCTTTTGCGCGGCTGAGAATGCCCGCCTGTTCGAGCTTATTGAGATGGAAGGAGACCGTGGAGGGCGTGAGCTTCAATTGCGCGGCGAGCTCCTCGGTGTAGCGCGGACGCTCCTTCAAGAGGCAGACAAGCTCGATGCGCGTCTCATCGGCAAGCGCCTTGAGCAGGGCGAGGCTTTCTTTGCGTGTCATCATTGGCGGGTGCGGGAATGAAAAATATAATGTGATGTGTATCGAATCAAATATAGGAAGAATTTCCCCGCAAGTCAATATGATTCGATGCTGATCAAAATAAATTAGTCCTTCCGCCGGGCTTCCCGGTTTCTCTTTTCGAATTCTCTTCGTATATTGGCAGCGCCCCTGTCCTTTGGAAAAGTGATGCTGCCGGCACGCCTCGCCGCACTCCTCCGCAGGGCCGCACAGACCTGCAATTCTTCCGCCTCCGCGCGTGTTACAGGATATCATGCGTTTTCTCTTTTTTTAATATTTTCACGTGAGGCGGATGAAATGAATAAACGCGCAGTCTTTACGGTGCTGGCGCTGTTTCTTGCCACGCTGCCTTCGGCGCTTCAAGCCCAGCAGGTTCCGGCGATCGGTGCATTGCTCTCGGCGGTGTCCGCCGACAGCCTGCTGTCGTATACCGGCCAATTGGAACGCGCCTCGGGCTATTACAGCCGGGTGGCCTATACGCCAGGCAACGATTCCAGCGTTCAGTACATTCTGCGCGCATTCCGGCGTTCTCCCGGCGTTACGCGAACCGCGCTCGATACGTTCACCGTGCCCGAGGCCCAGGCGCCCTTCAATACGCGCGTGCTCTCGAATGTCTACGGTGTGATCAAGGGAAAGAAGGATTCGATGACGGCGGTCGTGATCGGCGCCCATCTCGACACATACGCGGGAAGGGAATCGACCTGGGCTTCGCAGTGGCAGACCATCCGCGCTCCCGGCGCCGACGATAACGGCTCGGGCGTCTCGGCGGTGATGGAGACCGCCCGCATCTTCGGCGGCGCCTCGCTCTACGGATATTCGAACGATTATACGATCATCGTTGCGGCCTTCAACGCCGAAGAAGCCGGCCGCGCCTATCCCGTCTATCTCTACGGCAGTTCGCACTTTGCCGCGCGCTTGAAAAAGGAAGGCTACACGGTGCGTGCGATGATCAATATCGACATGATCGGCTACAATACGGCGCTTACATCGGATGTCGTTTCGGATGAGCGCTCGCGCCCGATCGGAGAAACGGCCGTGGCCGTCAACACTCAGTACGGACTCGGCCTTGCGATGAACGCTCCGCCGTTTGTCTTTGCGACCTATTCGGACCACAGCTCGTTCTGGAGGGAGTCGTATCCTGCCATCCTTCTGATCGAGCATGCGCCGCCCAATGCGAGCGCCCAGAATTACACGGCGAACATTCTCTATCATTCAAGCCATGATACCGTGGGCGCACTGAATCCCGTGCTCATGCAGAAAAATACGCAGCTTGCGATCGGCACCGCCGCCATCCTTGCATCGGCACTGGCCGCAAGCGGCGTCACGAAAATCGAGGAGCATGCACCCTCGGCATTTGCGCTCACGCAGAATTATCCGAATCCGTTCAATCCTTCGACCATGCTGCGCTTCACGGTTGCGCGCCGCGCGCAGATCGATCTCACGGTGGTCGATGTCTTGGGGCGCCTGGTGGCGCATCTGGTCTCACGCGAGATGGAGCCGGGCACGTACGAGGCCGAGTGGAACGCGTCCGATCTCCCCTCGGGCGTCTACATTGCCGTGCTGCGGGCCGCGGAACGCGGCCCCGAACCGCGCCGCGTTTTTCTTTCCACGAAGAAACTTTTAATGCAAAAATAGTTGTATATTCAGAAAAATATCAGCTGTCCCCAAATTTCCCCTACTCTCTCTATAAAGGTCTCTTATGTCAGATTACGCCCAAAGCCTGTTGGCTCATGTCAAAGCCAAGAATCCTGCTGAACCCGAATTTCACCAGGCCGTCGAAGAGGTCCTCGAGTCGCTCGAGCTCGTGCTCGCGCGTCATCCCGAATACCGGTCGGCCAAGATCCTGGAGCGCATGGTCGAACCCGAGCGCGTCGTGATGTTCCGCGTGCCGTGGATGGACGATCAGGGCGAGGTCCACATCAACCGCGGCTTCCGCATACAGATGAACTCCGCCATCGGCCCGTATAAAGGCGGACTGCGTTTCCATCCTTCGGTCACGCTCGGCATCCTGAAGTTCCTCGCCTTCGAGCAGGTCTTCAAGAACAGCCTCACGAGCCTGCCCATGGGCGGAGGCAAGGGCGGTTCGGATTTCGATCCGAAGGGAAAGTCGGACAACGAAGTGATGCGCTTCTGCCAGAGCTTCATGACCGAGCTCTACCGCCACATCGGTCCCAATATCGACGTGCCTGCAGGAGATATCGGCGTGGGCGGACGCGAAATCGGATACCTCTTCGGACAGTACAAGCGCCTGACGAAGGATTTCTCGGGCGTGCTCACAGGCAAGGGCATCAACTGGGGCGGCTCGCTCGTGCGGCCCGAGGCGACGGGATTCGGCGTCGTCTACTTCGCCGAGGAGATGCTCAAGTCGAAGGGACAGTCGCTCGAGGGCAAGACGGTGGCCGTCTCGGGCTTCGGCAATGTTGCCTGGGGCGCGGTGCGCAAAGCCACGCAGCTCGGCGCCAAGGTCGTCACGCTCTCGGGTCCCGACGGCTTCATCTATGACAAGGACGGCATTTCGGGAGAGAAGATCGAATACATGCTCGAGATGCGCGCCAGCGCCCGGGACTGCGTGAAGGATTACGCCGACCGCTTCAAAGTCGAATTCCACGCCGGCAAACATCCCTGGAGCGTGAAGGTCGATGTGGCGCTTCCCTGCGCGACGCAGAACGAACTGAACGAAGCCGACGCGCGAGACCTCGTCACAAACGGCTGTCTCTGCGTGACCGAAGGCGCCAATATGCCCACGACGCTCGGCGGCGTCAAGGTGTTCCAGGAAGCGGGCATCCTCTTCTCGCCCGGCAAGGCGTCGAACGCCGGCGGCGTGGCCACATCGGGACTCGAGATGAGCCAGAACTCGATGCGCCTGCCCTGGCCTGCAGAAGAAGTCGACCAGCGCCTGCACCAGATCATGAAGGCCATCCATTCGACATGCCTCGAGAATGCGGAAAAATACGGCACGCCGGGCAACTATGTGAACGGCGCCAATATCGCCGGCTTCCTGAAGGTGGCCGATGCGATGATGGATCAGGGACTGGTCTGATACGCGGCACGCACACAGAGTGAGAGAACGTACGTCCAGCCTGGCGGGTCACGCGTTCGCTCTGCACACACACGCATGTGCGCAGAACGAATGCCGATCCGCCGGGCTTTTGTGTATGAATCAATGAATGCGATGACCACACAACCGAACAGCGCCGGAAGCCCGACGCATGCCAGCCGCATCAAGACGTTTCAGGGACTGATGCGCTACAAGGTGCGGGATATTCTGCTTGTCTCGAGCCTCTATGATTATTATCTCTTCGAGGAGGACGGCCGGCTCTATGAGCTGCTGCGGCGCGAAGTGCAGACACTGAATCTGCGGCACTCGATCGAGATCACGCACGTGACAAGCGGCAAGGAGGCCTTCGAGCGCTTCGATGCCGAGATGCAAGTCGACCTGGTGATCATGACGCTGCACATCGACGACATGCATGTGACGAAGCTCGCCCAGAAGCTGCGCGAGCGCTATCCGAAGCTGCCCTTGATCCTGTTGGCCTACGACAACCGCGAGCGCCGGGAGCTGGTGAACAACTACGACACGTCGGTCTTCGATCAGCTCTTCATCTGGCAGGGCGACTACCGGCTCATCATCGCGATCATCAAGTATCTCGAGGACCGGCTCAACGTGAAGACGGACACCGAAGCCGTCGGCGTGCAGTCGATCATTCTGGTCGAAGACAGCGTGAACTTTTATTCGTCCTATCTGCCCATCATCTACACCGAGATCATGGAGCAGTCGCAGCGGCTCATCACCGAAGGGGTGAACCTGACGCACCGCTATTTGCGCATGCGCGCAAGGCCGAAGATTCTGCTGTCGACGACGTATGAGGAGGCGTGGAAGTATTTCGAGCAGTACGAGGACACGATCCTCGGCATCATCTCGGATGTGAATTTCAAGCGCGGCGGCGCGAAGGATGCGGAAGCCGGCATCACATTCGCCAAGAATGTCCGCGCGCGCCATCACGACATTCCCATACTGCTGCAGTCGAGCAATCCGGACTTCGCCGAGCGTGCGCGCGAAATCGGCGCCTCGTTCCTTCTGAAGAGTTCTCCGCGGCTTCTGCACGAGCTCCGCGAGTTCATCCTCGATCACTTCGGCTTCGGCGACTTCGTCTTCCGGATGCCGGACGGGCGCGTCGTGGGGCGCGCGGTCGATCTGAAGGAAATGGAAGAGCAGTTGAAAGTCGTGCCCGATGCGTCGATCGAGTATCATTCGCAGCGCAACCATTTTTCGAACTGGTTCAAGGCGCGCACCGAATTCGAGCTCGCCGAGCGCCTGCGCTCGCGCAAGGTCTCCGAGTTCCCCTCGATCGCCGATGTGCGCACGGAGCTCGTGCGCTCGATCCGCAGCTACATCGAGGCGAGGCGGCTGGGCGTGATCACCGAGTTTTCCAAAGAGACGTTCGATCCCTACAACAGCTTCGCGCGCCTGGGCGGCGGATCGCTCGGAGGAAAGGCGCGCGGCCTGGGCTTCATCAACCAGCTCATCACGCACTCGAGCGTGCGCGAGCGCTTTCCCGGCATCGACATCTCGGTGCCGGCGGCATTGGTCGTGGCCACGGACGTCTTCGACCAGTTCATGCAGGCCAACGGTCTCGAAAATTTCGCGCTCGGCTCGACGAACGACGACGAATTGAACCGGCGGTTTTCCGAAGCGCCGTATTTCCCGGAGGAGATCGTCTCGAAGCTGCGCGATTTTCTCGATGTCATGCGCGAGCCGCTGGCGGTGCGCTCCTCGAGCCTCTTGGAGGATTCGCAGTATCAGCCCTTTGCCGGAGTCTACGAGACGTACATGATTCCGAACAACGACGAGAGCGACGAGGTCCGGCTGCAGGAGCTCCTGCAGGCCGTCAAGCTCATCTACGCCTCCACATTCTCGCGCAGCGCCAAGGAGTACATGAAGGCCACCTCCTACCGGGCGGAGGAGGAAAAGATGGCCGTCATCGTGCAGCGCATGGTCGGCACCAGGCATCATCACCGATTCTACCCGGATTTCGGGGGTGTGGGAAAGTCGTATAACTTTTATCCCGTGGCGCCGCAGAAATCGACCGACGGCATCGTCTACATCGCGCTCGGGCTGGGCAAGACGGTCGTCGACGGCGGCAATACGGTGCGCTTCTGCCCGAAATTCCCCCGGCACATGATGCAGTTCTTCTCGGCCAAAGAGACGCTGCGCAATGCGCAGACCGACTTCTACGCGCTCGATCTCGACCAGTCGCTCGAGACGTGCGAGGAGCATACGCCCAAGGCCTTCGTGCGCAAGTACGATCTGAGCGTGGCCGAAGACGATGAGACGCTCTCGAATGTCGCCTCGACCTATTCTCCGGAAAACGACGCGGTCTACGACGGCATCGCCCGCAAGGGCCGGCGCGTCGTCACATTCGCTCCCATCCTGAAGCACAATGTGTTTCCGCTGCCCGAGATCCTGGATGCGATTCTCGCCATGGGCAGCTTCGGCATGGGCACGCCGGTCGAGATCGAATTTGCGGCCACCATCAACGCGCTTCGGCATGGGAAGAAGGAGTTCGCGCTTCTGCAGATCCGTCCGCTCGTGCTTGCAAGCGAAGTGGAGGATATCGCAATCGAAGAGGAGCGTCCGGAGCACATTCTCTGCCAGAGCACGCAGGTCCTGGGCAACGGCACAATACAGAACCTCTATGACATCGTGGTCGTCGACATCTCGACATTCGACCGCTCGAAGAGCCGCGAGACGGCGCATGAAGTGAGCATGATGAATGCGAAGCTCGTCTCGCAGAAGCGCCCCTACGTGCTCATCGGCGTCGGGCGCTGGGGAAGCCTGGACCAGTGGCTGGGCATTCCGGTCACGTGGGATCAGATTTCGGGAGCGGCGGTGATTGTGGAATCGGGCTTCAAGGATTTTTCGGTGACGCCGAGCCAGGGGTCGCACTTTTTCCAGAACATCACGTCGTTCCGCATCGGCTATTTCACGGTCAACGAAATGAACCATATCGGCTCCATCGACTGGAACTGGCTGGCCTGTCGTCCCGCCGTCGAGTCGATGGAATACACGCGGCATCTGCAGTTGAGCGAGCCGCTCACCGTCAAGATCAACGGACATAAAAACAAGGGCATCATCATCAAGCCCGGAACCATGTAACGTACACACAGTGATAGATTCCATCAGGCAGAATATTGTTGCAACGAAGCCATTCGAGCTTCTGAGCGCCGAAGAGCCGGCGCCCGGCGTGCCGGTCGTCCTGCGCGGCATCGCCGGATCGCTGCGCGCATTCGTGGCCGCGCATCTTTATGCGGAATTCCAGAACCAGCTCTTGGTCGTCTGCGCCGAAAAGGACGACGCCGAAAAGCTCCGGGACGACTGCGCGCTGCTTGCCGGCGAGGCCGATGTCCGGCTCTACATGGTCGAGTCGGTGCATGAAGCGCAGGCGCTCAATATGAACGCCCCCATCAGCCAGGTCGAAACGCTCAAGGCGCTTTCGGCGAACGCTCCCGGCATCTACATCACGCATGCCTCGGCGCTGGCCTACTGCGTGCCGGGCCGCCAGGAGTTCCGCGAGTCGGTGGTGGAAGTGGCGCTTCGAAGCGAGATCGAATTCCAGCCCTTCCTGGAAAAGCTCGCCGCGCTCGGTTTCGAGCGCAAGCAGCTGGTCGAGACCTACGGCGATTACGCCGTGCGCGGCGGCATCGTCGACTGCTTCCCGTTCATCGGCGACAATCCGGTGAGAATCGAATTCTGGGGCGACACGGTCGAATCGATCCGCGAGTTCGATGTGCTCTCGCAGCGCTCGGTGCGCGAGCTGCAGGCGGTGAGCATCGTGCCCGATCTTTCGCGCATGAAGCCCAAGCCCGCAGCCGAAGCCGGCACCGCATCCGGACCCCGGACGCGCGGCACAGCCGGTGCGCACGATCTGTTTTCCTTCCTTTCTTCATCGGTAAGAATTCTCACGGATGATCCCGGACT
Source organism: Acidobacteriota bacterium (assembly GCA_050258555.1). Taxonomy (GTDB): domain Bacteria; phylum Bacteroidota; class Ignavibacteria; order UBA10030; family UBA8401; genus CAISDA01. Next base: position 37,513 of record JBLMZA010000081.1, read on the forward strand.
GATCGAGAAGGAGTTTCAGGAACTGGAGAAGGAAGGCGTCGACCTCGACTTTCCGTACGAAGAGGTGGCTTCCGAGTTCGAGCGCCGTCCGATGTACATCATCGGCGCCTTTGCGCCGCGCGAAGGCGCGATCGATTTCGGCTCGTCTTCCCAGCCCTCATCGAACGGCAGCGTGAAGGCGCTCATCGAAGCGGTCGAGGGCCTGCATGAAAAGGGCTTCGAGATCATCCTGGCTTCCGAAACGAAGGAGGAGGCCGACCGCATCCGCGAACTCGTCGAGGAAGCCGCACGGATGGACACGGAGTCTGTGGCGAGCGAAGCCGTGAAATCGATCCGCTATGCGACCGAGACGATTCATGCGGGCTTCCTGTATCCTGCGGCGCGTCTTGCGCTATTTGTGGAGCATGAAGTCTTCGGACGCATCAAGCGCCGCGGCGCGGTCAAGCACCGCCGGTTCAAGGGCATCTCGCAGAAGGAGCTCCAGACGCTGCGCCGCGGCGACTACGTCGTGCACGTCGACCACGGCATCGGAAAATTCCTCGGCCTGCAGAAGATCAAAGTAGGCGGGGTGGAGCAGGAAGTGGCCAAGCTCGAATATGCCGAAGGCGGCACGCTCTTTGTCAATCTGAACTTCATCACGCGCCTCCAGAAATATTCCTCGGCCGAAGGGCACGTGCCGAAAATGAACCGCCTGGGCTCGGCCGACTGGGAGCGCCTCAAGACGCGCACGAAAAAGAAGATCAAGGACATCGCGCGCGATCTCATCCGGCTCTATGCCAAGCGCAAGCACGAGCCGGGATTCGCCTTCCAGCCCGATACGCACTGGCAGAAGGAGATGGAAGCCTCGTTCATGTACGACGACACGATCGATCAGGCCAAGGCCACGGGCGACGTGAAGCTCGACATGGAATCCGTCCACCCGATGGACCGTCTGGTCTGCGGCGACGTGGGCTTCGGCAAGACCGAAGTCGCCGTGCGCGCCGCGTTCAAGGCCGTGATGAACAACAAGCAGGTGGCGGTGCTCGTGCCCACGACGATTTTGGCCCAGCAGCACTACAACACGTTTGCCGACCGGCTGAACCGCTATCCGATCCGGATCGGACTCATGTCGCGCTTCCGCACGCCGAAGGAACAGAAATCGACCATGGAGTCGCTCAAGGAGGGGCGGATCGATATTCTGATCGGCACGCACCGGATTCTCTCGAAGGATATCCAGTTCAAGGATCTCGGCCTCTTGATCGTGGATGAGGAGCAGCGCTTCGGCGTGGCGGCCAAGGAGAAGCTTCGGGCGATGAAGGTGTCGGTCGACACGCTCACATTGACGGCGACGCCGATTCCGCGCACGCTCAATTTTTCTTTGATGGGCGCGCGCGACCTCTCCTTGATCAACACGCCGCCCAGAAACCGCCTGCCCATACAGACCGAGATCGCCGCCTTCGACAAGCGCATCATCCGCGAATCGGTGCTGAAGGAACTGCACAGAGGGGGACAGGTCTTCATCGTCAACGACCGCATCCATTCGATCGATGCGCTCACGGAAGTCTTCCAGGAGTTCATTCCGGAGGCGAAATTCCGCGTTGCGCACGGGCAGATGCACGCGCATCAGCTCGAGAAGGTGATGATGGATTTTCTGCAGAAGAAGTTCGACGTGCTGGTGACGACGAAGATCATCGAATCGGGCGTCGACATCCCGTCTGTCAACACGATCATCATCAACCGCGCCGACCATTTCGGCCTGGCCGAACTCTACCAGCTCAGGGGCCGCGTCGGGCGCTCGAACGTCCAGGCCTATGCGTATCTTCTGGTGCCTCCGATTGCGACGCTGCCCAAGCAGACACTGCGGCGGCTCCAGGCAATCGAGGAGTTCACCGAGCTCGGAAGCGGATTCAATCTTGCGATGCGCGATCTGGAGATCCGCGGCGCCGGCAACATGCTCGGCGCCGAGCAAAGCGGCTTCATCATGGAGATGGGCTTCGAGATGTATACGCGCATCCTGGAGGAGGCCGTGGCGGAGCTCAAGGAGCAGGAATTTTCGGAGCTCTTTGCGCACGAAGAGCCGAAAAAGAAACTGGGCGAGGCGCAGATCGAGGCCGATATCGATGCGTACATTCCCGATCTCTACGTCGAGAACGATTCCGAGCGTCTGGACATCTACCGCCGGCTCTACAAGGCCTCCACGATCCGCGAGGCCGACGACATCCGGCTCGAACTGGTCGACCGGTTCGGCGCGGCGATGCCGGAGGTCGAGAATCTCTTCGCCCTGGCGCAGCTGCGCATCATGGCGGCCGAAGCCGGCATCCGCAAGGTCGAGCTCAGCCAGCGCATGCTGAAGCTCCACCTGCCTGGCGAAAAGGAGACGTCCTTCTATGAAAGCGGACAGTTCCAGAAGATGATGGACAGGGCGTCGGCCGTAAAAGAGTATGCCATCACGCTCAAACAATCGGAAAAAAATCTGTATCTTACCGTCTTCCTGAAGCACCGCGCCGGCATCGAGCGCATCCAGGAGGTGCGTACGATTCTCGAATTGTTGCAATAACGGAAATAAATATTTTTTCTATGCCGAATCACCGGATCTCTGCCGTCATCTTCGACCTCGGGCGCGTGCTCGTCAATATCGATTTCGAAGCCTTCCCGAACGCCCTGGGGCTCACCACGCCCGAATCGCGCGCGCCCTATGCCGGGCAGGCCGCGCTTCTGGCGCGGCTCTATGAGACGGGCAGGCTCTCGACCGATGAATTCATCGAGCGGCTCTTCGTGCTCTTCAACAGGCGCTTCGAGCGCGGGCATCTGCTGTTTGCCTGGAATGAAATCATACGCGAGGATGTGCCGGGCATGGCCGACCTGGTCGGCCGTGTGCAGAAGCATGCCCGAACCGCGATGCTCTCCAATACGAGTCAGGCGCATTTCGAAAAGGCCGAGCGCACCAGCCGGAGCGTGCAATTGATCGCGCACCGGTTTCTTTCCTATGAAGTCGGCGTGATGAAACCCGAGCGCGGCATCTATGAAGCCGTCACACGCGGACTTGCCCTTCCGGCTTCCGAATTGCTGTTTATCGACGATCTGAAGGAAAATATCGATGGAGCCCGCGAGGCCGGCATGCACGGCATCCTCTTTTCCGACCTCTCCCGCCTTGAATCCGAGCTGTCGCTTCTGGGCGTCCTGCCGCCTTCTGTACCCTGAAAATCCCCCGTTTTCGCGGAAAATCTTCTCCAAAAATAAGTACAAATTAACTTGACTTTGAACGAATATCCCGTAAATTTGTGTTGGAAAGTGGGATAAAGTGGGTTGAAAGTGTGCCAAAATCGCACAATTTTCCGCAATCTGCAGAACAATAGGTCAGAATGTCGTCCTTCAAGGGTTCGTACCAATTTACCGTCGATTCAAAAGGCCGTATCAATCTTCCGGCGAAGATGCGCAAGAACATCGCCCCGGAGGCCGGGGATACGTTTGTGCTGACGCGGGGGTATGAAACGTGCATTTTCGTCTATCCGAACGACGAGTGGATGCTGCTGGAAGAATCGATCCGGAAACTGCGCTCGACCGATCCGAAGCACCGCCAGTTCATGCGCACGCTCTTGGAACTGGCCACCGAAGTGCAGATCGATTCGGCATCCCGCCTCATGCTGCCGAAGGACCTCCTGCAATTTGCAAAGATTGATAATGAGGTGAAGATCATCGGCGTGCTGGACCATATTGAAGTGTGGAACCCGGCCGTGTATGCCGGGTATCAGGAAGCGCGTGTCGAAACCTACGAAGACATTGCGGCGACCGTGTGGTCGCAGTCCATCGAAGGTTGAGAGAAAGAGACGCGCTCGTGGAAGAGGCATATCATATTCCTGTCCTGCTGGAGCAGGCAGTCGGCATGTTGGTCACGCGCACAGACGGCGTCTATGTGGACGGGACGCTGGGCGGCGGCGGGCATGCGGAACGGATTTGTGAACGCATTTATCCGGAAGGGCTGCTCATCGGAATCGATCAGGATGCCGATGCGCAGAAGGAAGCCGGAAGACGGCTGGCGCGGTTTTCTCCGCGCGTGATCAGGGCGCACGATAATACAGTGTTCCTCCGTTCGATTCTCCACTCTCACGACATCCACTTCATAGACGGATTGCTGCTGGACCTCGGTGTCTCGTCGTACCAGCTTGATGAACACACAAAAGGATTTACCTTCCGCGCCGATGCGCCGCTGGATATGCGCATGGATGTGCGGCAGGATCTGAACGCCGCGACGGTTGTCAACGAGTATGACGAAGCGCCGCTGGCCGATATTTTTTTTAAATACGGCGAGGAGCATCTCTCGCGCCGTATCGCGCGCGCCATCTGTGCGGCGCGCCGGACAGACAGAATCGATTCGACGTCGAAGCTTGCGGCGATCGTCGAGCGGTGTGTCGGAGGAAAACACCTGACCAAGTCTCTTGCGCGCATCTTTCAGGCGCTGCGGATCGAGGTCAATGATGAATTGGGGCGATTGGAACACATACTGCGCGACGCAGCGGAGATGATGCGGCCCGGGGGGCGCATCGTGGTGATCGCGTATCATTCCCTGGAAGACCGCATCGTTAAAAATTATTTCGCAGAAGAAAGCGCCGTCGTGACGCCCTCGGGCTCGAGATTTTTGCCCGATACGCCGCGCGTTCCCTTATTGCGCGTGCTGACAAGAAAGCCGATCGTCGCTTCGGAAGAAGAGCAGGAGAGAAATCCGCGCTCCCGAAGCGCGAAAATGCGTGTGGCGGAGAGAGTGTGATGGCTAAAAGCGGATACAAAGAGATCAACAATGCGGATATCCAGATTCCGCTCTTCAAGGACCGGCCGATCTACAGCGGGGACGCCGTCCTGTATGATCCGCAGGCATCGACCCCGGGCTATGCCGTGAAGCCGGAGCGCAAGCCGGCCGCGAAGAAGAAGGCGAAGATGTCGACGATCATGATGGTCGTCTTCGTCTTCGTCGTGGGCTGCCTCTACTACACGAGCACCGTCATTGCCGTGCTGCGCATGGGGCGGGAAATGAACGAACTCACGATGCGCTACAACACGATCGTGAGCACGAACGAAGTGCTGCGTGCCGACATCAACCGGAAGTCGAATCTGGAACGCATCACGCAGCTTGCCGCCGACAAGGCGGAACTCATCAATCCGGCCGAAGCCCCGATCTGGTTTGAGATCGATCACGAGCGCATCGACGCACTGACTACTCAGAGCCGATGAAACTACGAGCACACATCGAACGATGGTTCCCGGCAGAACCCGCGGCGCGCTACAGGCGGAGGCTGTTCATGGTGAAGGCCGGCTTTGTCGCGCTCTTCCTCCTGGTGGCCCTGCGGCTCGTCTTCATCCAGGCCGTCCAGTCCTCGCGCTACCGCGAGGCCGCGCGCAAGCAATATGAAGCGCGCCTTGTGCTGCCTGCCGTCCGCGGCTCGATCTACGACAGGGACGGCAACATCCTTGCCTCGACATCGACCTTCGTGTCCTTCAGCGCCGATCCGAAGATCGCCGATGAAGACGACAGCCGGTTCATCGCACAGCAATTCTCACGGATCCTGGGCAAGCCCCAGTCCGAGTACCTGCAGAAGCTCAACAGCGGCAAAAATTTCGTCTATCTCGAAAAGCACGTCCGGCCCGACCTCGCCTCGAAACTTCCATGGGAGAAGATGGCGGGCGTCGTCAAGATGAACGAGCCGGCCCGGCTCTATCACTACGACGATTTCGCCAGCCAGATCATCGGCGGCGTCAACGCCAAAGGCGAAGGCATCACCGGCATCGAGAAGGAGTTCGACCCCGTGCTGCGCGGCATCGACGGCTTCGTCATCATGCAGCGCGACGGCCTGGGCCGCAAGCGCCCCTCGACCGACTATCCGCGCCAGGAGCCCGTGAACGGCCACTCGGTCCACCTGACGATCGATTTCACCTATCAGTCGATCGCCGAAGAGGAGCTCAAAAAAGGCGTGCAGCGCGCCAATGCCGAAGGCGGGCTCGTGGTGATGCTCAAGCCGCAGACGGGCGAAGTGCTCGCGATGGCCAACTATCCGACGACGAACCTGAATGCGATCACCAACGCCGATGCGCTGAAAAACCGCACGATCGCCGATCAGTTCGAGCCGGGCTCGATCTTCAAGGTCGTCACCGCATCGGCCGGACTTTCCTCGAAGGTCGTTTCGCCTTCGACGCATTTTTTCGCCGAGCAGGGACGCTATCAGGTGTCGCTCGGCAACGGCCATATGCGCACGATCAACGACACGCATCCCATGGGTGATGTCACATTCGCCGACGCGATGGCGCATTCAAGCAATATCGTCATGGCCAAGGCGAGCAACCTGATCGGCGCCGAACGGCTCTATACGCAGGCCAGAAACTACGGCTTCGGCATTTCCACCGGCATCGAACTGCCGGGCGAAATCAACGGCGAATTGAAAAAGCCCGCCGAATGGTCCGGCACCACGCTCAATACGATGGCCTACGGCTACGAAGTCGACGTGACGGCGCTGCAGATCGCCTCGGCCTATGCCGCGATCGCCAACGGCGGCGTGCTCATGAAGCCCTACATCGTGAAAAAGGAAGTCGATGCTGCGGGCACGATCGTGCGCGAAGGAGTTCCGCAGATGATCCGCCGCGTCGTTCCCGAAGAGGTGGCCGAACAGGTCAAGCAGATGCTCGTCGGCGTTGTCGACTACGGCACGGCCAAGGCCGTGAAGCTTGCCGGCACGACGATCGCCGGCAAGACCGGCACATCGCGCAAGCACGGCGAGAACGGGTACATGCAGGGCGCCTATAACGCGTCCTTCGTCGGCTTCTTCCCGGCGGAAAAGCCGGAAGTGGTGATCTTCGTGATCCTCGAGCATCCCTCCATGGCGTTCTATACGGGCGCCATGGCCAGCGTGCCGGTCTTCCGCGCCATTGCCGAACGCGTCATCAACAACAAGGGGGCGCTGACAAGAACGGCGATCGCATCAACGGCGCGGAGCGAAGCCGGGACCGTGCCGATGGCATCGGTCATCGTGCCCGATGTGACGACATTGGATACCTCCAGCGCCCGGACGATGCTCGAAAAAATCGGCGTCTCTGTGCGTGTGCAGGGCGCAGGCGCCACGGTCCGCCGTCAGATGCCGGAGGCCGGACGCACGATCGCTTCCGGCACAAGCGTCGAACTCCTGACTGTGGAAGGCGCGCAGGCAAACGGCATGCGCACCATTCCCGATTTGAAAGGCATGAGCCTGCGCCGCGCGGTCAATGCGCTGGCTTCCGAACACATCCTGGCCGTCTTAAGCGGTTCGGGCATCGTCGTCGGCCAGTATCCCGAGCCCGGCACGCCGAGTGCCGGCATCACCAAAGTCATGCTGCGGTGCGAACCGCGTCAGTTCGGCACCGCGCAGCTGTATTAACGAATTTTTCAACAATTATCGGCGACCCGATCGTATGAATCTCAATGTGCTGCTTGCAGGCGTGCCTGTGCGGAAGATGTTCCAGACCCTCTTCGGGAAGATGGCATCGACGCACGACGTGATGGTCTCGGGCATCCGGTACGATTCGCGCACGGTCGAGCGCGGCAACGTCTTCGTCGCGCTCCGTGGCGACGCCACAGACGGGCACCGCTATATCGGCGAGGCGATCGCCCGCGGCGCGAAAGTCGTCGTGACCGAAGACGACATGAATCCCCCCGATCCCCTGTGCATGCACACCGGCACGGTGAAGCTCGTGGTGGATGATACGCGACGGGCGCTGGCGCTGATGGCATCGAATTTTTACGGACGCCCGGCAGACAAACTGCGCGTGATCGGCATTACCGGCACCAATGGAAAGACCACCACCGCCTATCTGATCAAGCAGATGCTCGAGTGGGACGGCACGCGGAAATCGGGACTCATCGGCACGGTCGAATATATGATCGGAGCCCGTGTGATCCCGGCGACGCATACGACGCCCGAATCGCTCGAGCTGCACGGGCTCTTCCGGCAGATGGTGGATGAAGGCTGCACGCATGCGGTGATGGAAGTCTCCTCGCATGCGCTTGCGCAGGAGCGCGTCTACGGCATCCCGTTTGCCGCCGGCGTGTTCACGAATCTGACGCAGGATCACCTGGATTATCACGGCACGATGGAAGCCTATTTCGAGGCGAAAAAAACGCTCTTTGACATGCTCTCGCCCGACGCCGCGGCAATCGTCAATGCCGATTCCTCTTACGGCATGCGCATCGTCTCCGATACGAACGCCCGCGTGGTGACATACGGCATCGAGAGCGAAGAGGCGCGGCTGCGCGCCCTGCACCTGCGCACTTCGCAGGCGGGTTCCGAAGCGGAAGTCGACGGCATGGCCGTCAAGACGGCACTGAGCGGCAGATTCAACATGCTCAACCTTCTCGGCGCCTATGCGGCCGTGAAGAGCGTGGTGCCGGAATTTTCGCTTCCTGCCGAGGCGTTTGCCGAGCTTAAGCCGGCGCCCGGACGCTTCGAGCTGTTCCGTTCGATGAAGGGCTGGACGGCCATCGTCGATTACGCGCATACGCATGATGCGATCACCAACTGCCTGGAAACGATCCGGCAGATCGTTCCTGCGGGTTCGAATGAAACCGTGACGATCGTTTTCGGCGCCGGCGGCGACAGAGACAGACAGAAGCGCCCGCTGATGGGCCGCGCCGCCGAACGGTTGAGCGACCGCGTCATTGTGACATCGGATAATCCGCGCACGGAAGATCCCATGGAGATCATCCGCGGCATCACCTCCGGCATGGAGCACCCCGAGCGCGCTGTAGTCGAACCCGACCGCGCGCGGGCAATTGCCCTTGCATTGGAAGGCGCCAACGCCGGAGATATCATTCTCATTGCCGGCAAGGGGCATGAAGACTATCAGGTGATCGGCACCGAAAAAATTCATCTGAGCGACAAGGAACTCGTGAGGCGGCATTTATGAATCTCTCACTGAGCGATCTTGCGCTGCTTCCGGGTGCGAAACTCTCGAGCCGTGCTCCTCTTTCCGGGGCATCGCGCCTGAGCGGCGTCTCGACGGATTCGCGCGCCGTCTCGAAAGGCGGCGTCTTTGTGGCGCTCAGGGGAGAAAAATTCGACGGGCACGCGTTTGTGCCCGATGTGGTCGAAGCCGGCGCCGCGGCGGTGGTGGTCGATCGCTCCTCTGATGTGCCGGCGTCGGTTGCCCGGCGCGCCTCTGTGGTGCGCGTGCCCGACACGGCCAAAGCCCTGGGAGATCTGGCGCTCATCTACCGGATGAAATTCGATATACCGATCATCGCCGTGGGCGGATCGAACGGCAAGACGACGACGAAGGAAATGATCGCCTCGGTGCTTGCCAAAAAATATTCTGTGCTGGCCACCGAAGGCAATTTCAACAACCATCTCGGCGTGCCGCAGATGCTTCTTCGCCTCAGGCCGAAGCATGAAGTGGCCGTGCTCGAGCTCGGCACGAATCATTTCGGCGAGCTGCAGTATCTGTGCTCCGTGGCGATTCCGACGCACGGCGTCGTCACGAATATCGGCCGCGAGCATCTTGAATTTTTCCGCACGATCGAGGGCGTCGCCGAAGAAGAGACGGAACTCTTCCGCTTCATGCAGGCCTCATCCGGCACGGCATTCGTGAATCTGGATGATCCCTATCTGGCGAAATCGGCCGCGGGCCTGGAGGGCGCCGTCACATTCGGCATGAAGGACGCGGCATCCATGGTGCGGGCCATCGATGTGTCGCTCGATCGATCGGGTTGCGCATCGTTCGAGTGCCGCGAAACGCTTGGATCGAAGAAGCCGCGCGCGTTTCACGTGACCCTGGGCGCCTCGGGCATGCACAACGTGTCGAACGCGCTCTCGGCGATCGCCGTGGGAGCGGCCTTCGGCGTTCCCGTGCGCTCGATTCAATCGGCGCTTCACGAGTTCCGCTCGGCATCGAAGCGCATGGAAGTATCGGTGACGCCGTCGGGCGTCACCGTGCTCAACGACACATACAATGCGAATCCCGATTCGGTCTCCGCGGCGCTCGATACGCTCATGGCGCTGAAGACCGCTTCGCGCAAGCTGGTCGTGCTCGGCGACATGTTCGAACTCGGGCGCTCGGCCGAAGAGGAGCACCGGATGATCGGACGCGCCATCGGCACGCTTGCGCCCGATTTCCTGGTGACCGTCGGACCGCTGGCGCGCCTCATCGGCCGGGAATCGCGATTGAATCAGGCGCACCATTTTGAAACAAAAGAAGAGGCGCTCGATTTTCTGCGCTCCGTGATCACGCCGGGAGATGCCGTGCTCGTCAAAGGCTCGCGCGGCATGCGGATGGAAGAGGTCGCCTCCGGGCTGTGATGAATGCTTCACCAATAAAAAACCGAAAACGCTTCACCTCCTAATTATTCTGTGCCATGCTGTATTACCTGTTTTCCATTATTGAACGGCTCTACCATCCGCCCGGATTCGGCGTCGTGCGCTTCCTGACGTTCCGTTCGGCCGCGGCGGCCATCACCGCGCTCGTGATGAGCTTCTGGATCGGACCGAAGATCATCCGATTGCTGCGTCGGCACCAGATCGGAGAGGCGGCGAAGGTCGAAGCCCCGAAGAGCCATTTGAGCAAGGCGGGCACGCCCACCATGGGCGGTCTCATCGTGCTCGGCTCGGTGCTCGTGCCGACCCTGTTGTGGGGTGATTTCGCCAACCGCTACGTCGTCCTGATCGTGATCGTGACATTCGGACTGGGACTGGTGGGATTTCTTGATGACTATCTGAAGGTGGTGAAAAAGAAGCCGAAGGGGCTCATCGGCTGGTATAAGGTGTTCGGCCAGGTCCTGATCGGTCTCATACTGGGAGCGGGACTGTATTTTTCGCCGGAGCTGCGGCAGATTCATGCCAACACGCTCACGACCGTTCCGTTCTTCAAGAACGTGATGGTGGATTTTTCGTATTACTATATTCCGATGGTGATCTTCATCATCACGGCCACGTCCAATGCGGTCAATCTCACCGACGGACTCGACGGTCTGGCCATCGGCACCGTGGGCATCGTGACGATGACGCTGGCGGTGATCTGTTACGTTTCGGGCAATGTGGAATTCAGCCGCTATCTCAACATCATTTATCTGAAGGGCAACGGCGAACTGGTGATTTTCTGCACGGCGCTCGTGGGCGCCTCGCTCGGCTTTCTGTGGTATAACTCGTATCCCGCACAGGTCTTCATGGGCGATACGGGCTCGCTCGCGCTCGGCGGCGCCATCGGCGCGCTGACCGTCATGGTGAAGAAGGAACTGATTCTTCCGATCCTGGGCGGCGTGTTTTTCATGGAGACGATCTCGGTCATCATACAGCGCGCGTACTTCAAGTACACGAAGAAGCGCTACGGCGAAGGCCGCCGGGTCTTCCGCATGGCGCCGCTTCATCATCATTTCGAGATGGCGGGCGTGCCCGAGCCGAAAATTGTGACGCGCTTTTACATCATCGCGATTCTGCTCATGATCCTGAGCCTGACAACGTTCAAAGTGCGGTAGGAAGATAAACAAGATGCGTCCTGAAGAATTACACGGAAAGAAAATCTCGATCCTCGGCGCCGAGCGCAGCGGCATCGCCGCGGCCTTGCTTCTGGCACGCTCCGGGGCGGATGTGTTTGTGAGCGATGCGGCGCCCCTGGAAAAGATCCGCGAGAATGTCTCGGTCCTGGCCGAGCAGGGCATCGCCTTCGAATCGGGCGCGCACTCGGACAGAGTCTATGAGGCGGCGCTCATCGTCGTGAGCCCGGGCGTGCCCTCGACGGCGCCTGTGGTCGTTGAAGCGCGCAAGCGCCAAATCCCTGTGGTCGGAGAGCTCGAGGCGGCGTCCTGGTTCTGCCACAGCCCCATCATTGCCGTCACGGGATCGAACGGGAAGACCACGACCACGACGCTTCTGGACCGCATGCTCTTTGATGCGAAGAAAGAGCACGCCACAGGCGGCAATATCGGCACGGCCTTTTCCGCCGTGGTCGAAACGGTCAGCGCGCCCGCTCCGGTGCTCCTGGAAGTCTCGAGCTTCCAGTTGGATACGATCGAGCGCTTCCGTCCGAATGTGGCGATCGTGCTCAATATCACGCAGAACCATCTGAACCGCTACGAGTATGTGATGGAGAAGTATGCACGGGCAAAGGCGCGCATCGCCGAAAACCAGACGGCCGAGGATGTGCTCATCTGGAATCTCGACGACGAGTGGAGCAACAAGCTGCTTCCATCCAGTCCGGCGCGCCAGCTGCAGATCAGCGTGCGCTCGCGCGTGAATGAAGGCGCCTATCTCGAAGAAGGCATCCTCGTGTCGCGCCTGGCCGGAAAGTCCGTTCCGGTGATTGCCCGGGACGAGATCTCGATCAAGGGCGAGCATAACCTCTATAATGCGATGGCCGCCGTCCTGGCCGCGCAGCTGCTGGGCGTCGATACGGCATCGATCCGCGCCACGCTGCGCAACTTCAAGGGCGTGGAACACCGTCAGGAATTCGTGCGCGAAGTCGACGGCGTCACCTATATCAACAACTCGAAGGCCACGACGGTCGAAGCCGTGGCCGCGGCGCTCAAAAGCTATACGCAGCCGATCGTGCTGATTCTGGGCGGCATGGACAAGGGCAACGATTATTCGACGATCTACGATCTGGTGAAGGAGCACGTGCGCGCCATTGTCGCCACGGGAGCATCGGCCGAGACGATCGTGAACAATTTTTCGGACAAGGTTCAGGTCGAGCGCGTCAACACGATCGGCGCCTCGATGCCCAACCGCGTGTCGATGGAGAAGGCCGTGGCTGTGGCCGCTTCGCTGGCGCGCGAAGGCGACATCGTGCTTCTGGCGCCGGCCTGCACGTCATTCGACTGGTTCAAGGACTATGAAGAGCGCGGACGCGTCTTCAAGTCGGTCGTGAATTTATTGTAAGAGAGGGAAAAAAGAACACCCATGGCCTCAAAGCGCAATCATATGGACCGCTGGACGTTTCTCGTCGTCGTCATTCTCATGGGCGTGAGCACGTTCATTGTCTACAGCGCGTCGTCGGCCTGGGCGCTTCAGAATCTGAAGTCGGAAAGCGGCCTGGTGAACAAGCACATCGTGAAGGTCTTCATCGGCCTCATCGTGATGTTCATCGGCATCTCGATCGACTATCACAAGTACAAGCATATAACGAAGTACGTGCTCATCGCCGCCATTGCGCTGCTGTGCGTGACGAAGGCCTTCGGCGGCGAGACCAAGGGCGCGGTGCGCTGGCTCTCGCTTGGCGGCTTCAGCTTCCAGCCGTCGGAGTTCGCGAAGTTCGCGCTCCTGTTCCATCTGAGCACGCTCCTGTCGACGAAGAAGGAGAAGCTGAACGATCTGAAAAAAGGCTACATGCCGCTACTGTGGTGGGTGGGCGTGGTCTCGGCGCTCGTGCTTCTGCAGCCGAACTTCAGCATGGGCGGCATCATCTTCATGCTCGGCATGATGATGATGTTCATCGGCGGCGCGCGCTTCAAGCATTTGGCGGTCTCGATGCTCGCCCTGGTGCCGGCATTGATCGGCTACATGCTTTCGGCGCCCTACCGGCTCAAGCGCGTCATGGCCTATATCGGACAGGGCGACAATCCGGCGGCGCTGCAGACGGCGAAATACCAATTGTGGCAGGGCATCATCGGCTTCGGCAACGGCGGCATCTTCGGCGTGGGCATGGGCATGAGCAAACAGCGCGATCTGTTTCTGCCCGAATCCTACGGCGACTTCATCTTCTCGATCGTGGGCGAGGAATACGGACTCATCGGAACCATGATCTTCATGGCGGTCTTCTTTCTGATCCTCCTGCGCGGACTCCGGATCGCAAAGCATGCGCCGGATGATTTCGGAAAGTTTCTTGCGCTCTCGATCACCGTGTCGATCGTCGCCTACGCCCTCGGCAATGCGATGGTGACATTGGGACTGGTTCCCACCACGGGACTGCCGATGCCGTTTGTGAGCTATGGAGGCTCGGCCATCATCTTCTCGGCATTTGCCGTGGGAGTGCTTTTGAATATCTCGGCGCAGACGGATATGAATCCGCGTCTGGAGCCGGCAGACGCAGCAGGAGAGAAGGCGGCTCCGCCGCGTGCGCCGATCATGAAATCCGAACCAAGCGTCGGAAAGGTCTATTGAGCACGAAGCCGGCACATAGGACATTCCTCTTTGCCGCCGGAGGCACGGGCGGACATCTCTTCCCGGCCCTGGCCGTGGCGGAGGAGATCCGGAGGATCGATGAGACCGCCAGGTGCGTGTTTGTGGGGACGGAAAAGAAGATTGAAGCGCGCGTGGTGCCGATGCACGGCTATGAATTCCGTACGATCTGGATCAGCGGCTTTCATCGCCGGCTGACAGTGGAGAATGCGCTCTTCCCGCTGAAGGTCGTCCGATCGCTCTGGCAGTCGTTTGCGCTTCTTCGTTCATTGAAACCCGATGTGGTCGTCGGCACCGGCGGCTACGTGTGCGGCCCCGTGCTCTTTGCGGCATCCGTGCTGGGGATTCCGGTGGTGATCCATGAATCGAACAGCTATCCCGGCGTCACCACGCGCATGCTTGCCGGGCGCGCCTCGGAGGTGCTGACGACATTCGACGTGACGCGGCAGTGGCTTCCCGCGGGCGTCAGTCCGATCGTGATCGGAAATCCGACGCGGAGAGAATTGGAAACGGTGAGCCGGAAGGAGGCAAGCGCCTCATTCGGACTCGATCCCGGAAAAAAGACGCTCCTGGTCTTCGGCGGAAGTCTGGGCGCGCAATCGATCAACGAGGCGCTCGATGCGTGCGTCGAAAAACTTTCGGAAGAGGACGGCATACAGGTGATCTGGCAGACGGGAAGTTATCCCGGTGCCGAGCACTTCCTCTCGCATGCATCGGGGATGGTGCATGTCTCGGCGTTCATCGATGGCATGAGCGCGGCCTATGCCGCATCCGATCTGGCTGTCTGCCGTTCGGGCGCAACGACACTGGCCGAGCTGACGCGCCTGGGAAAGCCGGCGATTCTTGTGCCCTATCCGCATGCGGCGGCCAATCATCAGGAGCTCAACGCCCGGGCGCTGGTGGAAGCAGGAGCGGCACGGATGATCGAAGACGCAAAAGTCGGCGCCGAGCTGCGCGCAGCGGTCACGGCGCTGGTGAACGACGCCGAAGGCATGGAGACGATGCGCCGCAAGAGCCGCGCGCTCGGCAAGCCCGATGCGGGCCGGATGATCGCGGAACGCATCATGCACCTGGCCGGGAAACACTAACAAGAAAGAAGAATCGCCATGGCGGAATACCGCTACAAGCTCGACTTTTATTACCAGCAGCTCCTGATGTATCTGGCGACGATGCTGCTGTATGTGGCGGTGCGCGGCTGGGTGATCGAGGACCGGTTTTCGTTCGTGCTGCGCGATCCGCTCCTGTACATCTTCGCGTTCTTCGTCGTGCAGGCCTCGGTGATGCTCCTGTTGAACACGGTGCGCAACCGCAAGATCATCCTGACGGAACGGCAGGTGATCTTCCATCACAAGTTCGCCGAACAGATCGTCCCTTTGGCCGATATCGAATGGATGCATATCGGCAAGGAACGCTCGGTGCGCACGGCAGGAAAGATGCAGGTGGTGATTCTCAAAGTGAAGGGACGCCGCCGCTCCTACCGCATCCGCATCGGACGCTATGAGCGCGAGAAGGAACTGCTGGCGGCCATGCAGAAGATCGCCGCCGGCGTGCCGGCCCGGAAGAAACGCCGGTTCAGATTACCACGATAATATTGACATTGGACAAAGCTATGTTTTCATCGATCAAAAAAATTCATTTCGTCGGCATCGGCGGCATCGGCATGAGCGGCATCGCCGAGATCCTCATCGACCAGGGCTTTGCCGTGTCGGGATCGGACCGCGCCCTGGGCGAGGTCACCGAACGCCTGCGCTCGCTCGGCGCCGAAATTTACGAGGGCCATGATGCCCGGAATATCGCGCCGGATGTCGACACGGTCGTCTATTCCTCCGCCGTGATGATGGACAATCCGGAGATCGCCGAGGCGATGCGCCGCAAGATTCCGACCGTGCGCCGTGCGGAAATGCTCGCCGAAGTGATGCGCCTCAAATACGGCATCGGCATCGCCGGCACGCACGGCAAGACGACCACCACGAGCATGGTGTCGCTTGTCTTGATGGAAGGCGGACTCGATCCGACGGTGATCGTCGGCGGCAAACTCACCGGACTCGGCGGCACCAATGCCCGGCTGGGCAAGGGCGACTTCATCGTGGTGGAAGCCGACGAGTTCGACCGGTCGTTCCTTTCGATCACGCCGACGGTGGCCGTGCTGACGACGCTCGAGACCGATCACCTGGACTGCTACCGCGATCTGGAGGACATCAAGGGCGCGTTCGTGCAGTTTGCGCAGAAAGTGCCGTTCTACGGCTTCGTGGTGATGTGTCTTGACGAGCCGGCGCTGCAGGATATCATGCCGCATCTGTCGAAGAAGAAGATCATCACCTACGGCCTCACGCCGCAGGCCGACATCCAGGCGGTCGATATCAGGGCCAAGGGCAATACGGTGACGTTCACCGTCGTGCGGCAGTACAAGGAGCTCGGGCAGATCACGCTCCAGCTTCCCGGCCGCCACAACGTGCAGAATGCGCTGGCTGCCGTGTCGGTCGGACTCGAGCTCGGCGTGCCGTTTGAGAAGGTGAAAGCGGGCATCGACAAGTTCACGGGCGTCTACCGGCGCTGGGAGAAAAAAGGCGAGGCCGGAGGCATCACCGTCTACGACGATTATGCGCACCACCCGACGGAGTGCAAGGCGACGCTCTCGGGCGTGAAATCCGGATGGAGAAACCGCGTGGTCTGCGTCTTCCAGCCGCACCTGTATTCGCGCACGCGCGACTTCTATGAGGAGTTCGGCAAGGCGTTCCTTCTGGCCGATGTGCTCGTGGTGACAGACGTCTATCCGGCGCGCGAAGAGCCCATCCAGGGCGTGACGGGAGAGCTCATTACGATGGCGGCCAAGCAGTTTGGACACAAGGATGTCCATTACGTGAAGGATAAACAGCAGGTCGTGGATGCGCTCCGCACGATCACGCGCGAAGGCGATATCGTGGTCACGATGGGAGCGGGCGATATTTGGAAGTTCGGCGAGCAGTTCCTTGCGTCGCTGAAATCGGCATGAGGTTATTGAAAGAGAGCGATGGCACGAGAGCAGGCGGAAGAACATTCACGACAGGAGCAGGACGATACCGTTCACGGCCGGCGGGTCTATGCCGCATCGGTCCTGATCGGCATCCTCTGCGCATCGATCGCCATCGGCGCCGTGCAGTGGAAGAAGGCGCTCATGGTGCATGCGCTTGCCGTTGAAGGAGAGAGGATCGTGACGCGCGACGAGGTGATCCGGCTCTCCGGCGTCACATCGCAGCATGCGCTCTTCGGCGTGAATCTGGCCCGGCTGCAGTCGATGCTGGAATCGAACCCGTTCATCCGCCATGCGCGCGTGCAGCGCGAGGCGCCGTCCTCGATCCGTGTCTCGATCACCGAGCGCGAGCCGGCGGCGATTCTGGTGTTGAACGGACGGAGCGAGCAGCTCTATGTGGATGAGGAAGGCTGCCTTCTGCCGTGCATCATGTCGCAGGCGATCTATGATCTGCCGGTGATCACGGGCGTCGATTCGGCGCAGATGTTCAAGCCCGGCATGCGCACGACGAACGCCGACATCCTTGCCGCGCTCGAGATCGTGAAGGCCGCGAAGGCAGTCAGCCTCGAAGTCAGCCATCTCGTCTCCGAAGTGAGAGTGCGCAACGGACACGACATCGTGCTCTATGCGTTCG
Organism: Acidobacteriota bacterium; assembly: GCA_050258555.1. Lineage (GTDB taxonomy): Bacteria > Bacteroidota > Ignavibacteria > UBA10030 > UBA8401 > CAISDA01. The sequence continues at coordinate 55,256 of JBLMZA010000081.1, forward strand.
ACGGCGGAACGCCGATCCTCTTCGGGCAGGGCGATGCGGTGAAGAAAATGGCGGTGCTCGATGCGTTCTGGAAGAAATTCATGGTCGAGGGAAATGCGCGCGAGCTCGAATACATCGACCTCCGCTACGACGGACAGGTCGTCACGCTGCCGAAACAGCAGGCGGCGGCTGCACAATTTTAGTACACGCACACAAACAGCGTGTGTCGCATCATTATTTTTCTAGCGAGAGCTTAAACGAGAGAGTATGGAAAACATTTACGTTGGGTTGGATATCGGTACAACAAAAGTCTGCGCGATCGTCGCATCGCTCAATGAGAACAACGAGATCAACATTCTCGGCATCGGCAGATCGAAGTCCGAGGGGCTCACGCGCGGCGTCATCACGCACATCAACAAGACGATCGAATCGATCGCCTCGGCCGTGCAGGAAGCCGAGCGCCAGTCGGGCCTGAAGCTGAACGCGGTCGTGGCCGGCATCGCTGGCGACCATGTGCAGTGCCTGCAGACGCGCGGCGTCGTCGCCATCAGCGGCAAGGACCAGGTGATCACAGACGGCGACGTGAAGCGCCTGATCGACGACACGAAAAAAGTCGCGCTCCCGTCGGACAGAAAGATCATCCATGTGATCCCGCAGGAGTTCATCGTCGACGGGCAGGACGGCGTCTTCGAGCCCGTCGGCATGTCCGGCGTCCGGCTCGAAGGCACCGTGCACATCATCACGGGACTGATTTCGGCCACGCAGAACATCATGCGCTGCGTGCAGAGCGCGGGCGTCAATGTGAGCGATATCGTGCTCGAGCCTATCGCCTCGAGCGACGCCGTGCTGAACGAGGAGGAAAAGGAAGTCGGCGTCGTCCTGATCGATATCGGCGGCGGCACCACCGACGTGGCCGTCTTCGTCGACCGCACCATCCGGCACACGGCCGTGATCGGCATCGCCGGGCGCAAGGTCACCGACGACATCCGCCACGTGCTCGGCATTCTGACCGAGCAGGCCGAGCATCTGAAGATCGAACACGGCCATGCCCATGCCTCGTCGGTCATCGACGATGAACCGATCATGATTCCGGGCATCGGCGGGCGCGCTCCGCAGTCGATCGACAAGCGCATGCTCTCGAATATCATCCAGGCGCGCATGGAGGAGATCCTGAAGCTGGCGGCGGTCGAGATCAAGCGCTCGGGCTACCAGAAGCATCTCTTTGCCGGGGCGGTCTTGACAGGCGGCGGCTCGCTGGTCAAGGGCACGGCCGATCTGGCCCGCGAGATTCTCGGCATGCCGGTCAAGATCGGCATTCCCACAGGATTCCACGGCGGACTCATCCGCGAGATTGAAAACCCGATGTATGCCACCGGCGTCGGCCTGGTGATGCATGCCATCAAGCACCGGCAGGTGGCGGCCCAGGCGGCCTCGCCCGAGCCGGCCCCGAAAATGGATACGAAATTCAAGACGGTCTTCGGCCGTCTGAAGCAGATGTTCGATGAAATTTGAGAAATGAAATAGTAGTGAAAGAAATTTTCCCCCACACTCATACTACACAAAAGGAGTCACTATGATAGAGTTCGTAGGATCGTCTGAGAACGGAGCCAAAATTCGCATCGTTGGCGTCGGCGGCGGCGGCGGCAATGCGGTCAACAGCATGATCGAGAAGGGTCTTGTCGGCGTCGATTTCGTCGCCGTCAACACGGACATGCAGGCGCTCGAGCGCAACAAGGCGGAAAACAAGATCCGCATCGGCAAGAATCTGACGCGCGGACTGGGCGCGGGCGCCGATCCTCAGGTTGGTCAACGGGCTGCGGAAGAAGACAAGGAAGAAATTGCGCGCGTTCTCGGCAACTGCGACATGGTGTTCGTCACGGCCGGCATGGGCGGCGGCACCGGCACGGGCGCCGGTCCGGTGGTGGCCAATATCGCCAAGAGCCTGGGCGCGCTGGTGGTGGGAATCGTGACCAAGCCGTTCAATCATGAAGGCAAACGAAGATTGGCCGCTGCCGAAGCGGGCATCGAAGAACTCCGCAAGCAGGTCGACACGCTCATCGTGATCCCGAACCAGCGTCTCCTGTCGGTCGTCGACCGCGCCACGCCGATTTCGCAGGCCTTCGAAGTGGCCAATGCCGTGCTGCACAATGCGGCGCGCGGCATCTCCGACATCATCACGGTGCCGGGATACATCAATGTGGACTTCGCCGATGTGAAGCGCGTGATGCGCGAGATGGGCGATGCGCTCATGGGCACGGGCATTGCCACCGGCGAGAACCGCGCGGCCGACGCCGCCACCATGGCGATCTCGAGTCCGCTCCTGGAAGGCGTCTCGGTCGCCGGCGCGCAGAAGGTGCTCGTCAATATCACGGCCAACTCCAATATCACGATCGATGAGTACGATGCCGCCGTTCAGATCATCACCGAAGCCGCAGGCGGAGAAGTCGAAGTGATCTCCGGCCTCGTCTTCGACGAGAACATGACCGACGAAGTCATGGTGACCGTGATCGCCACGGGCTTCAACAAGAAGTCGATGGTCTCTTCCTCGGCCTCGTCGCACGAGCGCCCGATCCGCGTGGTGAGCAAGGTGATCGACCATGTGCCGACGGGTCCGGCCGAACTCCGGCCGTTCGATCAGCCGGCCATCCAGCGCAACTCGATCTCGCTGTCGACGGCCAATATCGATCAGCTGCAGTCCGGTGCGATCGATTACGAGGAAAACGATCGTCCCGCCTTCTTGCGGAAGATCATGGATTAATTGATCCCACTTTTTTCCGGGTGAAGCGACACGCATTTCAAGCGCCCTGTGCATGCACGAGTCTCCGTCACGCACAGGGCGCATTATTTTTGTGAGGCGAAGCATCGCTTCGGCCCTTGTGCGTGCTTGCATATGCAGGGATTTGTGAGTATTTTTTTTCTTATGAGAACAATTATGCGTTGGATGCTCTGCGCATGCGTCCTTCTTGCCGTGGCAGAGACATATGCACAGGTGCGCCGCATCGATTCCCAGTTCCGCATCGCCCGCCTCAAATATGCCGGCGGCGGCGACTGGTACAACGATCCGTCGGCGGAGGTGAATCTGCTGAAGTTTGCGAAAGAGCACGCGGGCATCGACGCCGACCCGAAGTACGAGTTCACGGAAATCTCCGGCGACAATTTTTTTTCCTATCCGTTTCTGTTCCTGACCGGGCACGGCAATATCGTCTTTTCCGAGTACGAGGCCTCGCGGCTCCGATCCTATCTCGACAACGGAGGCTTCCTCTATGCCGACGACGATTACGGCATGGATAAGGCCTTCCGGCGCGAGATGAAAAAAGTGTTCCCCGATGCAGAGCTTGTCGAGCTTCCGTATTCCTACGGACTCTATCACTGTCTCTTCGACTTTCCGGCCGGTCCGCCCAAGACGCATGAACACGACAACAAGCCGCCGCAGGGATTCGGCATCATCCGCTCCGGACGTCTGGTCGTCTATTATACCTATGAATCGAATCCGAGCGACGGATGGGCCGATCCCGACGTCCATCATGATCCGGAGGAAAAACGCATCGAAGCGCTGAAATTCGGCACGAACATCCTTGTCTGGGCCCTGACGCAGTAACCATGCGCCTCACAGGCGCGACAAATCACGACACGACTGTGTTATACGTTGTATATGAATCCACGCACCGCACATTCCATGGAAGCATCCGAGGGGCTCAGGCAGAGGCTTGAATCCGTCCGATCGGACTATTACCGCGAGGAGGTCGTCACCGGCGGGCTCGCCTGGGCGGCTTCGATCCTTCTTCTGGGCTCGGCTGCCATTCTCGTCGAGTATGCCTTCGCGCTTCCCGTCATCGGCCGCACGGTGCTTGCCCTGATGGTCGTGCTGCTTGGCGCGGGACTCCTTGTGCGGCTGGTCATCGTGCCGCTGCTGAAGAAATACGGACTCCTGCCGGGGTTGTCGCTCGACGAGACGGCGCTGCTGGTGGGGCGTCAGCACCCCTCGATCGCGGATCATTTGCGCAATCTCATGCAGCTTGCCCGTCTCGATCTTCCGGGGCGCCTCTATTCTCCGGACCTGCTTCTGGCCTCGCTTGAAAACTTTTCGGAAACATCGAAGGCGCTCGATTTTTCCTCCGTTGTGGAAAAAGGCCGCATGCGGCGTGCGGGGCGCGCCTTTGCCGCGGTGGCCCTGGGCTTCGTGATTCTCGTCTTTTCCCCGGGATCGGATGTGTCGACGGCCGCCTGGCGCCTGGCCAATTTCCGGAGCGATTTCCTGCCGCCTCTTCCCTTTACCTTTACCGTGAGTCCGGGCTCGATCGGCGTGATCAAAAATGAATCGGTCTCGATCACCGTGCGCATCACGCCCAATCCCCAGGCGGTCTTCTCCGGAACGCTTCCCAAGGAGATCACGCTTGAAATCCGGAATGAAGGCGTGTCCTCGCCCGAGCCGGTCGTGCTGCATGCCGATACGTCGGGAGTCTTCACCTATGCATCGGGAGCGCTCCGGACGGGCTTCACCTACCGGGCGCAAAGCGGGGAGGTGCACAGCGAGACCTATCGCGTGTCGGTCACGGACCGTCCCTTCATCCGCTCCTTCACGATGCGCGTGTCGGCGCCGCGCTACGCCCGCAGCCCCGAGCAGAGGCTCGACGAGAATGTGGGCGATGTGCAGACGCTTGCCGGCTCCGCAATCCGCTGGGAAATTCATCCGAGCAAGCCGGTCCGTTCGGGCGCGATCGTGCTCGATGGCGGACGCACGATTCCGCTTGCCGAGCGCGAGGGCGCGCTCCATGCCGGCATGACGCTTGCCTCCACAGTCGGCTACAGGATCGTGCTCGAGGACGAATCCGGCGTGACCAACGAGAATCCCATCCACTACATGCTCTCGGCCGCAAGCGACGCCGCGCCGACGGTGGCGATTCTTGTGCCGGGAAAGAATCTCGACATCATGGAAAGCACGGCCATTCCGCTGCAGATCCGCATCACGGATGACTACGGCTTCTCCTCGCTCAGGCTTGCCTACCGGCTCATCCATTCGAAATACGAGAAGCCGCAGGAGCAGTTCACGACGGTTGCCGTTCCGCTTTCCTCTTCGGCGGAGAAGGAACAGATCGCCGCCTATCTGTGGAAGATCGCGCCTCTGGGACTCGTGCCCGAAGACGTGATCGAGTATCATGCGGAAGTGACCGATAACGACGCCGTCACGGGACCGAAGACGGCTGTGAGCGACTCCTATCTTCTGAGGCTTCCGTCGATGGAAGAGGTGTTTGCCGAAGCCGAGCACGGACAGAACGATGCGGTGCGCACTTTGGATGAATCGCTCAAGCAGGCCGAAGCGCTGAAAAAGGAGATGGAGGAGCTCGACCGCGACGTGAAGAAAAATCAGGCTTCGGACTGGCAGAAGCAGCAGAAGGCCGAAGAGCTGGTGAAACAGTACGGCGACATCCAGAAGAAGCTCGAGGATGTGAGCCGGCAGATGGAGCAGATGACGCAGCAGCTGCAGCAGAACAATCTCCTTTCGCCCGAGACATTGAAGAAGTACGCCGAGCTCCAGCAATTGATGCAGCAGATGAACTCGCCCGAATTCCGGGAGGCCCTCAAGCGGCTGCAGGATGCGATGAAGAGCGCCAATCCCGATCAGATCCGTCAGGCGATGCAGAACATGCAGTTTTCCGAAGAGAGCTTCCGCAATTCGATCGAGCGCACGATGAATCTTCTGAAGCGCATACAGGTGGAGCAGAAGACCGATGAGCTCGTGAAGCGCGCCGCTGAGATGCAGAAGAAGCAGGAGGAGCTTGCGAAGGAAACATCCTCGCTTTCGCCCGACCGGAAAGAGGAGGCCGAAAAGCTCGCGCGGAAGCAGGACGATCTCTCGGGAGATCTTGCGGACTTTCAGAAGGAGCTCGAGAAGCTCAAAAAGAGCATGGAAGAGTTCGGCAAGCAGATGCCGATGGAGAAGATGAAGAAGGCCGAAGCCTCCGCCAAGAGCGAAGAGATGGAGCGCTCGATGAAGCAGGCCTCACAGCAACTGAAGAGCGGACAGAAGCAGCAGGCGATGCAGAATCAGCAGCAGGCCGGAAGCCGGATGCAGCAACTGTCGCAGAACCTGACCGAGATGCAGGAGCAGCTCCTGGCCAATCAGATGGCCGAGGCGATGAACGGGTTGAAAAAGGCGATGCAGGACATGCTCGGCGTCTCCCAGAAGCAGGAGCAGTTGAAGAATCAGTCGCAGAAGCTCGATCCGAACTCGCAGCAGTTCAGGGAAAACGCCGAGCGCCAGATGAATCTGCAATCCGATCTCTCATCGATCGCCGGCGCGCTCGGGGAATTATCGCAGCAGTCGTTCGTCGTCACGCCCGAGATGGGCAAGGCGCTCGGACGCGCCATGGCGCAGATGAATGCCGCATTGAACGGACTCCAGGAGCGCAGCGGACAGCAGGCTTCACTCTCGCAGGGCGAGGCGATGGCGTCGCTCAACCAGGCGGCGACCGTCGTGCAGAATGCGATGAAGCAGTTGCAGCAGGGCGGCAACGGCTCGGGCGGATCGCTTCTGCAGCAGTTGCAGCGCATGTCGGCGCAGCAGCAGGGCATCAACGCGCAGACGCAGCAGCTCGGGGAAGGAAGCGGCGAAAAGCCCGGCGGACTCTCGCAGGAGCAATTGGCGCAGATGGGGCGGCTTGCGGCCGAGCAGCAGGCCGTGCAGAAGTCGATGGAGCAGTTGAACCGCGAAGCCTCACAGAGTCCGGACCGGGACAAGATTCTGGGCGACCTGAAAAAGATCGCCGACGACATGAAGGAAGTCGTCCAGAGTCTTCAGCAGCATTCGGCCAGCCAGGAGACGCAGCAGAAGCAGGACCGGATTCTCTCGCGCATGCTCAATGCGCAGCGCTCGCTCAGAGAGCGCGATTATGAAGAGCAGCGCAAGGCCGTCACCGGGCGCACACTGCCCCTGGGCACAAGTCCAGCCGAGCTTGCAAAGCAATCCGAGCCTTTGGGATTGAAGCGCGACTTGCAGCGCGCCCAGGAGTCCGGGTATTCGAAGGAATACATGGACCTGATCCGGCGCTATTACGACGCCCTGCAAAAGAAACATCCGTAAGAGCACTCCATTTCGAGAAAAGCCTTCCGCCATATTCCCATGTGGGTATGTATTCCACATGCTGGCTAATATTCTCCAGACTTCACGTCCTCTCGTTCCGTTCTTCCTCAAATTTGCCTTTTTTTCTCTGGTATGAATTTTGAAGCATAGTATTCTTGGAAGAAACTCCAGGAGAAAGCCTATGCAATTTTCACACATATCCGAAGATGCCGCTCAGGCCATGTCCATCAAGTACAATACGATGGTCTACGGTTATCAGCGTATGGGGAAGAAGGTCACGGTGCTGAGCCTGGGCGAGGCGTTCTTCGACATTCCCCTGTTTCCGATGGAGGCCCTGCCCTTTCCGAAGAGCTATCATTATTCGGATTCTCGCGGCACGCCGGAACTGCGGCAGAAACTCTCCGAATACTTTTTGCGGAACTATGACGTTCCGATCAATTATGAAAAGGAAATCATCATCACCGCCGGATCGAAAGCCGCGATTCATTTCGCGTTCATGGCGACGGTCAATCCGGGCGATGAGGTGCTGATCCACGAGCCCTATTGGGTGAGCTATCCGGAACAGGTGCGCATGTGCCACGGCGTTCCGGTTCCCATTCCGTATTATGTGAAGGCGCAGGAGTTCGAAAAATACATCACTCCGCGCACGAAAGTGATCGTCATTAACAATCCGCACAATCCCACGGGGTACATTTATTCCGAGGCCGAATTGCGCGGACTGCTCGAGCTTGCAGAAAAGCATCATCTCTGGATTTTCTGCGATGAGGCCTACAGCGAATTTGCTGAAGATGGCGCGTTTGTGTCGCTGGGCAGAATCGACCGGGAAAAGAAGCACGCGGTCGTCTTCAATTCGATTTCGAAAAATTACGGCATCTCCGGCTGGCGTCTCGGTTATGTGATCGGCAATGAAAAGCTGATGTTCAACATCCTCAAGATCAATCAGCATTTGATCACCTGTCCGGCCACCATTCTTGAGCATTACGTCGAGCGATACTTTTACGACATCCTGACGGTGACCAATCCGCAGATCCGCGCCCTGCTGGAGAAGCGCTCGAGGATCGGGCAGTACATGCGTTCGATCGGCCTGGAGACGCTTCCGGGTTCATCGACATTCTATTTTTTCGTGTCGATCGCGCCTTCAAGGCTTTCCTCCGAGGAATTTTCCTCGAAGCTGCTCCATGAGCATTTCATCAGCGTGGTTCCCGGCATCGGCTACGGCGAAACCTGCGACGCGTTCATCCGCGTCTCCATCGGTTCGGCAGACGAAGAAGACATCTGCGCTGCGCTCAGTGTGATCAAACAGCAGATCGCCGAAACGAGCGCTCCGATGCCCGCGTCCGAATCTTCAGTGCTCGTGGTGGCCGGCGGATTATGGCAGGTGCCGCTGATCCGGTACCTGAAAGCGAAACATCACCGCGTGCATGTTGTCGATCCCTATCTGCATTCGCCCGGCGTGCATCTCGCCGACTGCCATATTGCCTGCGATGTCCGCGACTATGAAGAGATCGAACGCCGGACAGTGGGGGAGCGCTACGACTTCATTACCACGGACCAGTCTGATATTTCCGTCAACACGGTTGCCAGACTCAATCAGGCGCGGCATCTGCCGGGCAATCCGCCTGAAGTGACCGAGAATTTCGTCAACAAATACAAGATGCGGCTTCTGGCCGAGTCGCTCCGGTTGCCGGTGCCGAAGTTCGCGCGCATCGACAGCGCTTCGCAACTGCGCGAGTTCATCGCCCATGCGGGGCTGCCCGTCATGCTCAAGCCCGCCGATTCGCAGTCGAGCCGCGGCGTGGTCAAAATCGAGGCGGGCAATCTGGAAGAGCTCGAAAACAATGTCGTCAGCAGTCTGCGGTATTCGAACTGCGGCTATCTGATTGCCGAAGAATTTCTGGAAGGCCGTGAGATCACCGTGGAAGGCTTCGCCTCCGGAGGCAGGCACCGTACACTGGCCATCTCGCTCAAGAAGCATTTTCGGACCGGCATCGCCTCCGAACTCCGCTATCCGGGGGCGATTCCCGAATCGATCGCCGCGGAGGTCGAACGGATCAACGATGCGTTCGTCGAGCATTCCGGGCTGCGCTTTGGCATCACCCATGCCGAATACATGGTCAACATTGATGCCGGCACGGTCACGCTGGTCGAAATCGCCTGCCGCGGCGGAGGAACACTGATTTCTTCCGATATCGTACGCTGGGTCTCGGGCGTCGATCTCTACGAATTGTTATATGCCAATCTGCGCGGCGCCGTAACCGACGTGAAGCGGCTTGAAGTGCTGCGCCGTCCGGCCGTGCTGAAATTTTTCGAATTCGCGCCGGGTGTCGTCCGTTCGATCTCGGGCGCCGATGACGTCCGCTGCATGAAGGAAATCATCAGTTTTCATCTCGCCTTCAAAGCCGGCGACCGGCTCCATCCGGCAAGCGACGACCGCTCGCGCCAGGGATATTTCATCGCTTTTGCCGAGACATCTGCCGAGCTGGATGAAACGATCAATACGGTCATGAGGACGATACGGGTGGACTATGAATGATCTTCCGATTTTTGATTCGCTGGTGCATCCCACTCTGGACGGCCGGTGGCTCGTTCCCGAGGCGCCTCCGGTCTGCCGCATCGAGGATCTTATCGGTGCAATGCGGGCGCACGACATCCGATGGGCGCTTGCCGCGGGAATGGAGGGAATCGGAAGTTACAGCGAAGGGGCGTACATCGAAATGATCAACCGGTATCCGGACATCCTTTTTCCGATCGCCTTTTATCCGGCACACCGCATCACGAGCCGACAGGCCGTGCGGGAATGGGTCCGGCGCGTGAAATCACTCGGGTACCGGGGCGTTAAAGTCCATCCGCGGCTCTCGGATCTGGCGCTCAGCGATCCGCTCCTGCCGGAACTTGCGTCCTCGTGCAGCGAAGCAGAAATGACCTTCATGCTCTGCACGTATTTTTATTCGAGCAGGCCGGGAGGCTCGCGCAATACGATCGACGCACTGGGTGCGTTTCTTGAATCGATCGGCGATGCGCGAATCATTCTCCTGCACGGCGGCTCGGTGCGTCTGTTGGAAACCATCGAGCTGGCGCGGGCCTTCACCAATGTGCTGCTTGATCTGTCTTTCACCCTGTGCAAATACGAGGGCAGCTCGATCGATCACGACCTGCGCTATGCGTTCGAGTCCTTTGACCGGAGGATCTGCATCGGCTCGGATCATCCGAATTTCTCCTTGCAGGATCTGCGCCGGAGGTTCGAGCAATTCAGCGCCGGGCTCGATCGGGAAAAGCGGCACAACATCGCGCACCGTAACATGCTGCACTTCATGGGAGTCGAGGACGCATGCCGCTGAAGAAGACCGATATTGACACGACCGTGTCGCGTTATACCGAGCGCTACCGCCAGTTCGGATATTCGCCCAAGACGCTCGGCTGGGACAAGGGAAAACAGGACCTGCGCTTTGCGATCCTGACATCGGCCATGGATCCGGAGGAACGGACGATGCTTGATATCGGCTGCGGCTTCGGCGATCTCATTTCGTTTCTGGACCGACGCTGCGGCAGCTACCATTACGTCGGCATCGATCTTGTTCCCCAGCTCATTGAAACGGCGAAAGAGCGTCATCCGCAGCACGAGTTTTTCTGCGGCGACTTTCTTTCCTCCTCGTTCCGGCAGGAGTGCTCCTATGCTGTCGGTTCCGGCATCTTCAACTTCAAGCTGAAAGAGGGCGACAACTACGACTATATCGATGCCGTCATCGGCAAGGCCTTGCGGCTTTCTTCACTCGGCGTCGCCTTCGACTTTCTTTCGGATAAGGTCGATTACCGCTACGAGCATACGTTCCACAGCAGCCCCTCCAGAGTGCTCGATATCGCCTACCAGTATTCGAAGAATATCGTGCTGCGCAACGATTACATGCCGTTTGAATTTTCCGTATTCATTACCAAGGACATGTCGTTCGACAAGAGCGACACGATCTTCACCGAGTTCAAGAAGAGGACAGGCCTCAGCCAATGATCCCGTTCAACAAGCCCTTCATGACGGGCAAGGAAACCGAATATATCACCGAAGCCATCCGCTCAGGAAAGATTTCCGGCGACGGCATGTATACCAAGAAGTGCCATGAATTTTTCGAGCGGCGGTTCGGATTCCCCAAAGTGCTCCTGACGACCTCATGCACCGATGCGCTGGAGATGGCGGCCATTCTTCTGGAAATCGGTCCCGGCGACGAAGTGATCGTGCCGAGCTTCACATTTGTCTCGACGGCCAATGCGTTCGTGCTGCGGGGGGCGAAGATCGTCTTCGTCGATACGACGGCGGAAGTGCCCAACATCGATCCTGCGCAGATTGAGCCGCTGGTGACGCCGAAGACGAAAGCGATCGTCGTCGTCCACTATGCCGGCATTGCCTGCGACATGGATGCGATTATGGACATTGCGCGACGGCACAATCTCTTTGTTGTCGAAGATGCCGCACAGGCGATCGATTCACAGTACAAGGGACGCTATCTGGGCACATTCGGGCATCTGGCGGCCTTCTCCTTCCACGAAACGAAAAATATTTTCTCGGGCGAAGGAGGCATGTTGGTCATTAACGACGAGCGTTTCATCCGCCGCGCCGAGATCATCCGCGAAAAGGGAACGAACCGTTCGGCCTTCTTCCGCGGCGAAGTCGATAAATACGGCTGGGTGGATATCGGCTCGTCCTTCCTGCCTTCCGATATCATTGCGGCATTCCTTTTTGCGCAGCTTGAATGTCTTCCGGAAATCCAGCGTCAGCGCACAACCCTCTGGGAGGCGTACTATCGCGCGCTCAAGCCGCTCGAGAACCAGGGCCTGCTCCTGCTCCCGCGCCTCCCCGGCTACGCCACCAATAACGGACATATGTTTTTTCTTGTCTGCCGCTCGGGTTGCGAGCGCGATGCGCTGCTCGGATTTCTGAAGAGCCGCCAGGTCTATGCGGTCTTCCATTACCTGAGCCTGCATCGCAGCACGTTCTTCGAGCACTCTCATGAGGGCGGCGTGTTGCCGCACTCCGACCGGTTTTCAGAAACGCTCCTCCGGCTGCCGCTCTTTTTTGAACTCGGGCTGGAAGAAGTCCGCTATATTTGCGCGACGATCTTCGAATTTTTCGGGCTCACTGCCGATTAAGCGTCAATATCCGGCCCTCCCTGTCTATCGGTGCCGAGCTTGATGTGTTTGTCTTCAAATCTGCATGTGTCCAATATGAGCCATTCGGCCCGGGCCGCTTCCCGTGCTCCCGGGGCTCTTTATAGACATATGGGACAGTTTCCGCCCGCTTTCCGCGATTTTCCACGCCATTCTCATGGCATGCTTCTTGCTCCCTTCAGAGTCTGGAGCCTGTACGGGTGCCTGGCAGTGTGATTCCCTTCTGATTATTCTCTTTTTTTGAGGCAGATGATGTTTGTGCATATTGTCTTTGAATCCGAATATGCGGCAGTGTTCAATAAAATGATCGCGGAGCATTTCGATCTTGCGGAGCATCTGTTTCTGATTGTGGGCCGCTCGTCCTGGGACGAGAAAAAGACGTTCACGTTTGTCAACGGCCTCCAGATTCACGACTGTTCTCCGTTGGCCGTCGATTACCTGCTGGAAGCCTGCGCGGGTATCGTGATTCACGGACTGTTCTACAATGATATCGTCGACTATTTCTACCGCAACCAGCAACTGCTGCAGAAGGTCAACTGGATCATCTGGGGCGGCGATCTGTATTTCTTCCGAGAACTCGGCAAGCCGGCCAATCCGCCCGAACTCGAGGAAAAGCGCAAAGTCATTATCAGACAGATACGCGCCATCAGCATCATGGACGACGGCGATTTCCGGATCGCGCAGGAAGTCTATCACACCGAAGCGGTGCATTATCATGCCGGCTATCCCTCGATGCTTGATTTCGACGAGCTCGATCGTTTGCGCGCGGCACACGAAAACAACGCCGAGACGCGCATCCTGGTCGGCAATTCGGCCACCTATACCAACCGTCACGAGGAAGTCTTCGAATGGCTCAGCAAGTTCAAAGACGAGCCGATCCGCGTTCTCTGTCCGCTCTCCTACGGGGATGAGGCCTACGGCCGCCGCATCAGCGAACTGGGCACAGCCATCTTCGGCGAAAAGTTCGTGCCGCTTACGTCGTTCATCCCCTTTGCGGAATATTCGCGTCTGCTCAGCACGGTCGATATTGCGGTCATGAATCACAACCGCCAGCAGGCTGTGGGCAACATCATCGCGCTGCGGTATCTCGGAAAAAAAGTCTACGTGCCGGGAGACGTTGTCACATTCCGCTTCTTCGAGCAGTTCGGGGTTCCGCTTTCCGATGCAAGGACGATCGCCCAATCGGATTTTTCCGAATTCTGCCGGCCTGACGGGGCGATGGACGATGAGAGCGTCTGCACCCGGCTGCGCAAGGGCTTCTCGATGGAAGGACAGGCCGAACGGTGGAAGGGGATATTCACCTCGATGCGCCAGGAGTGGAACCTGCCCTCGGTCCGTTATACGGGATGCGAAGCCGACCAGGCCAAAGGAAAAATCCGTCTCTATACATCCGACATTCCCGATAAGACCGGCTTTACCACGCTCATGATTCCGTTTCTGCAGGAAGAGTTCCATGCGCCCGATGCTGGTGCGGTTGACGGCGGACGGTTCGAGCGGCTCGTCGAGCGCGCCCATGACTTTTTCTGCATGACGGCCAATCCGGCCGAAGCCGATTGCGCGCTGCTGCCGATGGAATGGGATCCCGAGAATCCGCTTGTGCATTCGCTTACCGAAAAATTTTCGAAGCTTGGACTGCCGCTCATCATTTTTTATTCGAACGATTCGACCGAGCCGATCGATGTGCCCAACGCGCTTGTCTTCCGTACATCGATCAACCGGTCAGAGAAAAGGCCGTGGGAATTCGCGCAGCCCGGATTTCACAGAGATCTTGTGCGCGATGTGCCCGGCATGCGCCTCACGCTGCGGCAATATCAGGAAATTCCGGTGGTCGGTTTCTGCGGCTTCACGCTCGGAGAGGAAAGCGTCCGGTATCAGGCGCTTGCGGCGCTGAAGAACGCTTCCGGCATCACGACCAATTTCGTCATCAGGGAAAAATTCTGGGCTGGAGCGCTCGGCGATAGAGAACAGATGAAGCAGGCGCGTACGGAATTTATCGGCAACATCCTTGCATCCGACTATGTCGTGTGCGCGCGCGGCGCCGGCAATTTCTCCTTCCGTCTCTATGAGACGCTCTGTCTCGGACGCATCCCGGTCTTCATCGACAGCGACTGTTCGCTTCCGTACGAGTTCGTCCTTCCCTGGAAGGATCTCTGTGTGTGGGTCGATCAGAAGGATGTGAGCCGCATCGGAGAGATCGTTGCGCGGCATCATGCGTCGCTCACGCCGGAGGAATTTCAGGAGCGTCAGCGTACATGCAGAAAAATCTGGGAGGAATGGCTTTCTCCGGAAGGATTTTTCAGCCATTTCTCGCTCCACTTCCAGGAACTGATGAAGCAGCGGCGGCAGTCCCCGCAGTCGAGTCTTGCGCCGCGTGTGGTCAGCGAGATGCGCGAACATGAGGAACCGGTGATGAACCGTCTTCGGGCATTGATCGAGCCCGGATGGGTCTGCGTTGATGTGGGGGCGAATATCGGACAGTTCTCCGAACTCCTGGCCGATCTCACCGCGCCGTCGGGCGAAGTCTATGCGTTCGAGGCGCATCCGCACAACGCCCAACAGCTGCGCAAGAATATGGCCTCGCGCGGCGTTGGCGACCGCGTCATGGTTTATCATGCGGCCGTGACCGACGGAGCGCACCCGACCATCGGGTTGTGTCCGGGACGGAATCATTCCTCGTTCGAATGGAATATCGTGGGGCATACGGTCGACGGAGAGACGACCGAAGCCGAGCTCGAAGTGCCGGCTATCGGCCTCGATGCGTTCTTCCAGGCCTCAGACCGCGTGAATTTTGTCAAGATCGATGTCGAAGGCGCTGCAGGCAACGTCTTCGAAGGCATGCGTCGTATTCTCCACGAGCAGCATCCGGTGCTCTTCATCGAATTTCATGATGACAAGGAATGGGCCTCGCGCCGGATCCTGCTGGAAGCCGGATACCGGCTCTTTGATCTGGAACAAAACGACATTTCGGCGGCACAGGCGCGCGCGTATCATGTGCTTGCTTCGCACGCAAGCGGCGGTCATCAGGCTTCAGCCTCGAACGGCCGCTCCTGTCTGTTCGTCAACACGTACTATCCCGAATTTCTCAACGAACACTACCGGAAGCATCCGCAGCTTGCCGCCCGATCGTACGACGCACAGAAGGCCTCGCTGCAGGCCGAATGCTTCGGCGACAGCGATTTCTATTCCTCCAACCTCCGGCGCACGGGCTGGGAGGGGGACGACATCATCGTCAATTGCGCGCCGTTGCAGAATGCGTGGGCCGCAGAGCACGGTGTCATAGCAAAGGGGATCGATGTGGCTGTCGCGCAAATCGCCGCGGCGCGTCCCGACGTGGTCTACTTTCAGAACCTCGGACTGGCCAGCCGGCAGCTGATCGAAGCGATCAGGCCGCATGTGGGACTCATCGCCGGCCAGTCGGCCTATGCGCTGCCCGAAGGCATCTATTTCCAGGGATTCGATCTGCTCTTCTCGTCGTTCCCGTTTTATATCGACCGGTTCCGACGCCAGGGACTGGCCACATATTTTCAGCCGTTGGCCTTCGAGCCGCGCGTGCTCTCTGCCGTCAATGCGCAGACGCTGCGGAGGCAGTACGACATCAGCTTCATCGGCGGCATCTCGTCGGCGCACAAGACCGCCAATGAAACGCTCGCGTTCGTCGCCTCGCAGATTCCGTTCGATCTCTGGGGCTACGGGAAAGAGGAGCTCGACCCCTCGTCGCCGCTCTACAGTCGCCACCACGGTCCCGTATGGGGCAAGGACATGTTTTCGCTTCTGTGCCAGTCGAAGATGACAATCAACCGGCACGGCGACATCGCGCAGAACTATGCCAACAACATGCGTCTGTTTGAAGCAACCGGATGCGGCTCGCTGCTTCTCACCGATTACAAGGACAACCTTCAGGACTTCTTCCGCGTGGGCGAGGAGGTGGTGGCTTACCGCTCGCGCGAGGAACTCGTGGCGCAGCTTCACTATTACCGTCGCCATCCCGATGAAGCCTCGGCCATCGCCCAGGCCGGCCAGGCGCGGACGCTGAAGGACCATACCTATGCACAACGCATGGAGCAGACAGCGGAAATCTTCGAACGGCATCTGCGCTACAGACAGGAAGCCCCGCTCTATGGAAGCGTCGATACGGCAGCCGTTTCGGTCGGGCATCATACGATCGGTTCATCCGATGAACCGGAAGCATTGACCGATGCCTGGAAAAACGCCGCGATTCCGCGCCGCCAGCGCGCGCTCGTGCAGCAGGAGCTCAAAGAGATGTACGAGGGGAAAAGCGTGGCGCCGTATGAGGTCCTTGCCCGCACGCTTATGCCGTATGTGTCGGAAGGGGCTTCGGTGCTGGAGATCGGATGTGCCAGCGGATACTATTACGAGATTCTCGAATATCTTCTGAACAAACGCATCACATACACCGGCGTCGATTACTCGGAACATCTGATCGCCATGGCGCAGTCGTATTACCCGACTGCTTCCTTCATCACCGCAGACGGTGCGGCGCTGCCGTTTGAAGACCGGCGGTTCGAGATCGCCGTTTCATCGGGCGTGCTGCTGCATGTGCCGAATTATCCGGCGCATATCGCCGAAACCGTCCGCGTGGCCGACCGCTATGTCGTGGCGCACCGGACGCCGATTCACCGGACGAAACCGACGCAGATATCGAAAAAATTCGGATACGGCATCGAGATGGTCGAGCTGTCATTCAACGAGAAGGAATTCATCGGCGAATGGCTCAGGCATGGTCTCCGTCTTGTTGCCGGTCTTGAAATCCATGGTTCCGCACAGCTTGATGAATACTATATGACGTATATTTTTGAACGTTCACACGACGGCAGAGCATGAAACGGTACTACTGCACATACTTCGACCGAAACTATCTTTTCAAGGCACTGGCGTTGATCGAATCGCTCGGCAGGCACGAACGAACGGATTACGTGCTCTATGCCGTGTGCATGGATGAGATCACACGCACGGTGCTCAAGCAACTGGCGCTGCCGCATGTCGTGACTGTTGGGCTGCATGAGGTGGAATATCTTGATGCGGAACTCCATCGGGTGAAGAAGGAGCGCTCGCTTGTCGAATATTATTGGACGCTCACGCCCTCGATCATCCGCTACCTCATCCGCCGCTATCAGGAGATCGATGCCCTCACGTATCTCGATGCCGATCTCTTTTTCTTTGCCTCGCCCGATCCGATCTTCGATGAGCTCGAGCAGGGCTCGGTGCTAATACACGAGCACCGCTATGCGCCGCGCTTTGCATCGCTGGAAGCCGGCAACGGCAAGTACAATGTCGGATTGCTTTCCTTCCGGCGCGACACAACCGGCATGGCCGTCCTCGAGCGCTGGCGCGAACAGTGCATCGAATGGTGCTATTGGAAGTCCGAGGACGGAAAGATGGGCGACCAGTTGTACCTGAACGACTGGCCGGAGCGGTATTCGGGCATCGTCGTACTGCAGCACCGGGGATGCGCCATCGCGCCGTGGAATCACGAATGCGCTCCGCTCTCGGTCGATCCGGCTTCCGGTACGCTCATGGCCGGCGATGCGCCCCTGGTCTTCTATCATTTTCAGTCGCTGGGCCATGCCGCACCGCAGATTGTGCTTCCGGCCAAGCATTTGACGTATCCGCTTCCCCTGAAGAATCTTGAATACGCCTATCAGCCCTACATCGAACGCATGCTCGAGTGGTGCACGCGCGTGCAGTCCATTCTGCCCGAATTCACATTCGGATTGAAGGAAGATAATATCTACAGCGAAGGCCACACGATCTTCATCCGACGGAAGGATGCAGCCGCGCTTTCCGATGTATCAAAATGGAATGTCAAAGATTTCGGCTCGTCCGAATGGATCTGTCTGGCCACGGCGCAGGTGCTCGATGACGCCGATGCGCTTGTGCCTCAGGCATCCCCGATTGTCCCGCGGCCGTCAGTATCAGGCTCTGAAGATGAACTCCTGCTGGCACTGAACGGGATCGACCTGGTTGCCGACATCAGAAGTCTCTGCATCGTGGGCGCCCATAAATATCAGGAGCGCGAGCTGCTCGATTTCCTGTTCCCGAACCTTACGCAGATTCTCTTGTTCGAACCGGTGCCCGAGCTCTACGAGTCGCTCAGACAGTTCGAGCATGCCGATCCGAGAGTGAGAGTCTTCCCGTATGCCATCAGCGGTTCCGACGGCACTGCCGTCTTCCACCTGACGGACAACGACGCCGCATCGAGCTCGCTGCTGGAATTCAAGAAACACAAGGAAGCATTCCCCTACGTCCACATGACAGGGGCCATCACGGTCGAGACGCGCCGGCTCGACTCGGTGCTGGGCGAACATGGTCTTGCCGCGCCGGATATGCTCATGCTCGATGTCCAGGGCGCGGAATATGCCATCATCTCCAGTCTCTCGGAATCGGTTCGCGCCGCTGCAAAGATCATCTACACCGAGGCGAGCACCACTGAATTTTACGCCGGTGCGCGCGTGCTTTCCGAACTGCAAGAGGAACTGAATACGACGCACGAATTCGTCGCCTTTTCCCCGCTCACGTCCTCGGTGCGGGAACACGGCAACGCCCTTTTTGTCCGCCGGGGCGTGCGTGCAGGATTGGCCAACGGGAAGGACTTCCTTCGCTCGGTTCTGGAATCGGTCGAGGAGCTCTGCACGGCGGGACGCTATGCTGAAGCGATGCGCATGGCAGAGCTCGGTCTGCAGTACGACCGGAAAAATCTTTCTCTGCTGAACGACATCGTGGTCATCGCCACGTTGCAGAAGAACTACATGCATGCGCTGGAGACATTGAAGCGCCTCTTTCTGATCGATCCCGAAAATCCGACGGCCCGCGAGAATCTTAAAGTGATCGAAGAGGCGATGCAGGAACGGCTTCCGGCCTCGGCGGCAGCGCCGGGCAGGCGCCCGAAGGTCTCGGCCATTGTCTCGACATACAAGGCCGAGCGATTCATAAAAGCCTGCCTCGATGATCTGCTGGCTCAGACGCTGTATAAAAAAGGCGATCTGGAGATTGTCGTCGTGGACAGCGCCTCGCCCGAGAACGAAAAAAAGATTGTCGAACGCTATGCGAAGCGTCACGCCAACATCAGATATATCCGCACCGTCAAGCGCGAAACGGTCTATCAGGCGTGGAACCGCGGCATCAAAGCGGCCTCCGGACTCTACATCACGAATGCAAACACGGACGACAGGCATGCGCCTGATGCGCTCGAAACGCTTGCCCAGGCGCTCGAACGCCATCCCGAAGCCGCCGTCGTCTACGGCGACAGCTACATCACGACAAATCCGGAGGAGACATGGAAGACGTGCACACCCGAGCGAAAATTTGCCTGGCCGGCTTTTGACAAGCGCCTGCTTTTCGACGTGTGCTACCTCGGTCCGCATCCGATGTGGAGAAGAAGCCTGCACGAGGCATACGGATTGTTCGATGAGTCGTACCGTTCGGCAGGCGACTACGCCTTCTGGCTGAAACTCGCCGCCCATAATGAACAGATGCTGCATATCGGCAGCGTGGTGGGAATCTATCTTGAAAACCAGGCGAGCGTGTCGCTGTCCGACGGCGCATTGAACTGGAATGAATCCGAGCGGGCGCGCGAAAGTTTCTGGCCTGCTGTGTGGGGGGCGCGCCCGAAGACGAACTGGAGGTCGTTCGAAGTGCCAGCGGCACAAGCGCCAGCGGCACAAGCGCCAGTGGCACAAGTGCCAGTGGCACAGGTGTCCGAGGCAAAAAGCGTCCTGCTTCTTTGCGATTATTTCTGGCCCTCTGTGGGCGGTGTCGAAGTATATGTGGAAGATCTCGGCCGACGGCTGCAGCATCTGGGATACCGCGTCGATGTGGCATGCCGCGCGCTTCCGGAACGCAGCGCGCGCGAACACGCCGGGATGCACATCCACGAGATCGAGATGGGCCAGGCAACACCGCAGCAGAAAAAACGCGAGGCGATCGATGCACTCCGACGGCGCATCGTGACAGCAGGCTATCAGAGTGTGATCGCGCTGTCGCAGCCCGATAATTGGATCGCGGATGTGCTGAAGGCGCTGCCGGAGCCCCGTCCGCAACTGATCCTGATGCCGAGCATCAACGCGGAGAACCTCGTTGAATGGGCGCACAACGGCCACGCGCCCGAAGTGATCGCGCTTCTGAAGTCCGTCGATCGCATCGTGACCGTTACCGAATCCGGATATGATGCCGCATTCGTCTCGCGCGCGGATATTCCCTTCGTCTTCATTCCGCATGCGATGGAACAGGATGCGGCCGATCTCGACTTCAGAAACGAATACGGTTTCCCGAAGGATGTGCCGCTTTTTGTGATGGTGGCCAATTTCTGGCCCGTGAAACACCACGACGGACTCATCAGGCAGCTCAGCCGGCATACGGGATCGTGGCGCCTTGCCATCATCGGCAACCGGATCGACACCGAATCGGCGTATTACGATCATGTTGCCGCTTTGGCCAGGAGCGATCAGAGGATACGCATCATCGGCGGCCTGCCGCGGCCTGTAGCCTCGGCGGCCATCCGCGACGCCGATGTGCTGCTTGTGCCATCGAAAGCCGAAAGCGCCGGTCCGCTTGTCGTTCTGCAGGCGATGAGCTACGGCACGCCTTGGATTGCCGCGCCTTCGTGCAATGCGGTGAAGGACGAGGCGGGCGGCATCATTGCGCCGCTCGAGGAGTTTCCGAAGGCCGTCGACTTCCTCATGGCCGACCAGGAGCGCGCCCGATCGGTCGGCGAAGCTGGCCGGAAACATTGGGAGGCGTCGTTCCGCTGGCAGTCATCCCTGCCGTTCTTTCGCGCGCTCATGGAAGGTGCGGTGCCTGAGCGCACGCTTGTGATGCCCGAGGCGCTGAGAAAGGAAGCCGCACGGATGCAGCAGGATTTTGCGAGCTTCTGCGGCGCCGCCACGTCCGTCCAGGGCTGCACGATCTCTGTGATCATTCCCACATATAACCGGCTTGGCATTCTCAAAAAATGCCTCGACGCCCTGACGCGCCAGACGATCTCCGCCTCCTCATTTGAAGTCTTCATCTGCGACGACGGCTCGACAGACGGCACGGAAGCGGCCGTGAAAAAGATGCGCATGCCTTATCGTCTCGAATATCTCCGGCAGGAGAACAAGGGACCGGCAGCCGCGCGCAATCTCGGCATCAGAAAAGCCGCCGGCGAATTGCTGCTCATCCTCAATGACGACGCCATCCTCGAACCCGATGCGCTGGCGATCCATCTGGCGCTCCATGCGAAGCACCGCGGAGAAAAAATCGCCGTCCTGGGCGAGTTCAAGTGGCCTGATGCGTATACGCACGTGCTTGCCGGATACATCGCTTCGAAGACAGATACCGTGTTCGACTATCCGAAGATGACGGCAGGATTGCTCTACGACTTCAATCATTTCTACACATGCAATATCTCGCTGCCCACGCGGACGGCGATCGAGGCGGGCTTGTTCGACGAGCGCTTCTCGGGACCGGCCAGCGAAGATATCGAATTCGGCTTCAGGCTTGAGCAGGCCGGCTATCATGTGCTTTATGAACCGGAATGCATCGCCTGGCATGAGCATGCGGTTTCTGTCGACTCGTTCTGCCGCATGCATCAGACGCGCGGCTATGGCGCGGTGACGCTCGCATCCCTCCAGCCGGGCGCGTTTTCGCTTGAGTTTGTCACGAGGCGCGTGCTCCACCAGTGGAAGAAGGAAGCCGAAAGCGCCCGCGTGCAGATGGAGCAGCTCAAGGCCGCCTTGGAAAAGCTTGAACGCGACACGATATCCGCGCAGGTTGCTTCGGTTGCAGCCGAAGTCGAAGAGCATCTGCGGCTTCTGCAGCGGTATTACGTCCGTCTTGGAATGCTCGCAAATCCGCTTCTGGAGAAATTGGCGGCCGAACATTCGGGCGCGCCCTCGCGCGCCTATGCGCCGCTGATTTCGGTCGTGATTCCGTGCTACAATTATGCGGACTATCTTCCGGAAGCGGTGGAAAGCGTCGTCAATCAGACATACCGAAACTGGGAAATCATCATCGTCAACGACGGCAGCACCGATCATTCGAAAGATGTCGCCGAAACGCTCATCAGGAAATATCCGCAGCATGCGATCCGGCTCATCGATCAGCCCAACAGCGGCCAGCCGGCCGTTACGCGCAACAACGGCATCAGCGCGGCGCGCGGAACATACATTCTGCCGCTTGATGCCGACGATGTGCTGATGCCGACGATGCTCGAAGCAGGGCTTGAGCGGATGCGCGAAAGCGGATGCGACATCGTCTATACGGATCAGGAGTATTTCCAGGGCGAAGAAAAGATCGTCCGCACGCTCGAGTTCGACCGAGCGCGGCTCTTTGCGCAGAATTATTTCGCCTATTGCTCGCTCTATAAGCGCGCGATGTGGAAGGCCGTCGGCGGCTACAAGCAGAATGTGCGGGGATACGAAGACTGGGAGTTCTGGATCACCTGCGCCGAGGCCGGTTACACATTCTGCCGTCTTCCCGAAGTCCTGCTTCGCTACCGCGTGAAGAAGGAAAGCATGATCACATCGGCTCTGAAGCGCGATGAGGAGCTCAAGGCGCAGATCGTGCTCTATCATCCGGCTCTCTATCCGAAGGCATCGGTGGAAGCGGCGCGCCGTCTGATCGGCGGGGGATGGAATGCCGGGAATGAAGACCGGACCGGAGCCCGCACCGGATCCGTCACGGTGACGGCGATCGTGTCGGCATACAACGAAGGCGATGTGATTGCGCATGTGATCGGCGATCTGATCTCGAACGGCGTGCAGGTCTATCTGCTCGACAATAACTCCACCGACAACACGGTCGAAGAGGCGTCGCGCTGGCTCGGCAACGGGCTCATCCATATTGAAAAGTTTCCGGACGACTGCGGCTATCCCGCGCGCAACAAGAAGGAATACGTCTGGCGCGACATCCTGCGCCGCAAGGAAGAACTGGCGCAGGAACTGCCCGCGGACTGGTTCATCCATGCCGATGCCGACGAGTTCAGGGAAAGTCCCTTTCCCGGCACAACGCTTGCGGAAGGCATCGCGCGCATCGATCAAGAAGGATATACCGCAATCAATTTCGAACTGCTGAATTTCCGTCCCGTCGACAACCGGTTTGTGCCCGGCACCGATGTGCGCGAAGCCCTCACGCATTATGAAACGGGCGAGTGGTTCGATAACGGGCAGATCAAGGCATGGAAGAACACGGGGCACCGCATCGACCTTGCATCGAGCGGCGGCCATGCGGTCGGCTTTATCGGCCGGAAGATTGCTCCCGTTCCCTTTATTCTTCGCCATTATCCGATCCGCAGCCAGGCGCACGGCGAGCAGAAAGTGTATCGGGAACGCCTCGCGCGCTTTGCCAGCGAAGAGCGCGCGGCCGGATGGCATGTCCAATACGACGATGTGGCGAAGGCCCACGGTTCCTTCCTCTATGATGAAACGAAGCTCGTGCGCTATGACGGCGAGGCCTTCCGCGCGGAGTTATTCGAACGGGCGGCCAAGAAGATCGCCGTCTACCGCTCGCCGGACGGTACCGAGGCGCAGCACCTGGAACAGGCACTCATCGCCATGCCGAATGACGTGAAGTCGCTCCGCCGCCTTTCCTCGCTCTATCTGGCGCATGATGCCGTCGAGCCTGCTCAGGCGCTGCTTCGCCGCATCCTGAACGTCCTGCCGAATGACGCTGAAGCCGCTCACCTCATCGCCCAGCTTGAGGGATCGAAGACGGAGCGTCAAAGCCTGCGGCAGGCCCGGGCTGCGCAGATGCCGTCTCCGTTTGTGTCGATTGTGATTCCTGTCTTCAACAACGTGGAGCTCACGCGTGCCTGCATCGAAGCGATCTTCCGTACGACAGAGGCCGGACTCTTTGAGCTCATCATCGTCGATAATGCATCGACCGACGGCACGAAGGCGTACCTGCAGTCGCTCCGCCAGACGCGTCCCTGTGTAACGGTGATCGAGAATGAAGCGAACCTCGGTTTTTCGAAGGCGAATAATCAAGGCGCGCGCCTTGCATCCGGACGTTACGTGCTCTTTCTCAATAACGATACCGAGCCGCAGGAGGGATGGCTCGAATCCATGCTCGCCGTCTATGAGGAAGTGCCGGAGGCGGGCATCGTCGGCGCAAAGCTGCTGTATCCCAACGGAACCATACAGCATGCCGGCATCGAATTTCTTCGGCTTGAAACGCCCGTGGAACTTGGCGCCTTTGGCATGATCGATGCCGTGCCCGATCATCCGTTCCGCAATGCGCCGTCGTCGCTTCCTGAAGCCAACATCCGGCGGAGCCTCGATATGGTCACGGGGGCGTGCCTCCTCATCGAAGCGCGTCTGTTTGCCGAGCTTGGCGGATTCGACGATGCCTACAAAAACGGATGCGAGGATATCGACCTCTGCCTGAAGGCGCGCCGTCTCGGACGCGCCGTCGTCTATGAGCCGAAGGCCGTGGTCACCCATCATGAAGGCCAGTCGGAAGGACGCTTCGCCCATGTGCGCGGAAATCTCGAGCGTTTCTTTATCGTCTGGGGCGGATGCTTCGACGCCTCGCACCGCTTCTGTCAATCGGCTGCACAAAGGCGCGCCACGGTCGTCTGGGAAGGCTCGCAGTTTGTCTATCATTCGCTCGCTCTGATCAACCGGGAGATGTGCACGCGCCTGGCCTCCGAGCCCGGCATCGAACTTTCGCTCATTCCGTTTGAAGCCGACCGCTTCACGCCGGCGCCGACGGACCCGGCCTCGGCATTGAAGGCCTATATCAACAAGGACGTCGGCCCGGCCGATCTCCACATCCGGCTCCAGTGGCCGCCCAATCTCACGCCGCCCGAGCACGGACGCTGGGTGATCAACCAGCCATGGGAATTCGGCGCGCTGCCTCTTGAATGGGTGCGTGTGTTCTCGAAGGATGTCGATGAGATGTGGGTAATCAGCTCGTATGTGCGCGATACCTATATTGCCAGCGGCATCGATCCGGAGCGCGTCGCGGTCATTCCCTGCGGAATCGATCCGAAAAAATTCCACCGGAAGGTGAAACCCTTCAGGCTCAAAACGAAAAAGAAATTCAGGTTCCTCTTCGTCGGCGGAACGATCTACCGCAAAGGCATCGACATTCTGCTCGATGCCTATACGCAGTCGTTCACAAGCAAGGACGATGTCTGTCTTGTGATCAAGGATATGGGCGGCGATTCCTTCTACAAGGGAATGAACGCCAAAGAGCGCATCGAGGATCTGCGGAAGAAACAGGGCGCGCCGGCAATCGAGTATATCGACCGAATGCTTTCCCCTGAGGAAATCGCCGGGCTCTATACGGCCTGCGACGTGCTCGTGCATCCCTACCGCGGCGAGGGCTTCGGCCTTCCGATTCTGGAAGCGATGGCTTGCGGCACGCCGGCCATCGTTCCCAACGGCGGAGCCTGTCTTGATTTCTGCACACCCGATAACAGCCTGCTTGTGGAGGCGCCGAAAATCTTCTATCAGAACCGGCGCGTCGGCGAATTCGAAACCGCGATCGAGCCCTGGCTTCTGGAACCCTCGATCGAGGATGTGAAATCGAAGATGCGCTTCGCCTTCGGACATCCGGCCGAGATGCGCCAGCTCGGAGCGAAGGCATCGCTCGATGCGCATGCGCGATGGACGTGGGACCATGCCTATGGCGCGATGCAGGAGCGGATCTCGGCGCTTATGACGCGTCCCATCCGCCGCTTCGACACAAGCCGGGAGGAAGGCGGCATCCTGACACTCGTCGACCGCATCACAGAACGGATTGCATGCGGCGAAGCCCAAGCGGCGCTCGGGCTTCTGGCAGAGGCAACGACACTTATTGAAAACACTATGACATCCCTTGAAAAAGAATCAATACTGGCGGAACTCGCGAAACTCCGGGCGATGATCGAGCGCACGCTCGATGAGGCCGTGCCTGCCGATGGAAGGCTCGAAGAGGCCGAGCGCCTGCTGTCGGAACAGAAAACCGCCGAAGCGGTGAACATCCTTGCGGAGCTTGCCGAAGAGGATCCCTCGAACATCGACGTGCTCAACGACTTGGGCGCAGCGGCGATCATGATGGGCAATTATCCGGCCGCGATCGACTTCCTTTCCAAAGTGACGGCGATCGATCCAGGCAACGCGACCGCATTGGAGAATCTCGCCTTCCTGCAGCAGGAGCTCGAGCATTCGGTCGATGAAGACACAATCCGGCAAGCCGAAGCGCTCATCGATGCCGGCAATACCGCCGAAGCACGCATGATGCTCAATCGGCTTCTCGACCGGAATGCCGGCCACATTCATGCCTTGAACGATCTTTCGGTGATCGAGATCATGGAAAAGAACTGGACCGAAGCGGCGCAGCTCATCAACCGCGTGATCACGATCGATCCGATGAACGAAATCGCCCGGCAGAATCTTGAATATCTCGACCAGACCGTGTCCGAACTCGGCGGCCGCTAAGCAATCCGATGTGTGTTATGATGAAGAATGTTTCCCCTATGATGAGACCCGATACCGATCACGCCCTGTTGACGGAGGCGTCAGCGCAGTTCGATCGATCCGAATACGAAGCCTGCGCGCGATTGTGCGATGAGGGATTGGCGCGCTGCGCATCCGATCCGTCGCTGTATTACATGCGCGGACGATGCCGCCAATTGCTCCGCCGCCTCGATGATGCGCTCAAGGATTATACTGCGGCCATCGCGCTCGAGCCGGCCTACGACGATGCGTACTATCATGCCGGCTCCATCCTCATCGAGCAGGCGCAGTACAGGCGGGCGCTCGAAATGCTCTATGCGCTCCTGCAGCGCGCTCCGGGGCGTTCGGATGCATGGGCGCTTCTGGGCGGCGCGCTTTCCAAAGTCGGCGAACACGATCACGCCATCGACTGCTGCACTCAGGCGCTGAAACTGGATGCGAACAACACGGCCGCGCTCTACAATCTATCCTTTGCCCATGCAGCCAAGGAGGAGCCGGAAGAGGCGCTCTCCCGGATCGATGAAGCGCTCGCGCTCGATCCCGGGATGCCGATGTTCCATCTTCAGCGCGCATCGGTACTGCTTCGCCAGGGAGCCTTTTATGCGGGATGGAGGGAGTGGGAATGGCGGCTCGAAAAAAATGACTTTCGCGCGCTCAATGTCCGCAGCGCAGAGCCCGGACGCTGGAAGGGCGAGCCGCTCGACGGCAGAACGATCCTCGTCTGGTGCGAACAGGGACTCGGCGATACGCTCCAATGTGTCCGGTTTCTTCCGGCGCTCAAGGCGCGCGGCGCGCGCGTGCTCTTTGAATGCCAGAAGGAACTCATCCCCGTGCTTCGGACGGTTCAAGGCGCGGATCTGGTGTTTGAACGTTTCCGTGTCTGCCCCGAACCGTACGACTTCCATATTCCGGTCATGAGCCTGCCTCTGGAACTCGGTCTCATGCCGGAGTCCATTCCGTTCTCCGAGGGGTATATCGATGCCCGCGCAATGAGGCCGTTCGCCTCGCAGCTGCCGGTCAAAGACGGAGCGATCTCTGTCGGTCTTGCCTGGGAGGGAAGCCGCCTCAATCCGGCGAACCACCACCGATCGGGCACGCCGATGATGTTTGCGCCGCTCTTTGGAATTCCAGGCTGCCGCTTCTACAGCCTGCAGCATGAAGTGCCGCCCGAGGGGCTGCCGTCATCGATCCGGCATCTTGGCATCCGCTCGATGGAGCAGCTTGCCGGCGCGATCGCACGCATGGATCTGGTCGTCACGATCGATACGTCGGTGGCGCATCTGGCCGGCGCCATGGGCAAGCCGGTCCTGCTGCTGCTGTCGGCGCTGCCCGACTGGCGATGGCAGCTGGAGCGTGAGACGACGCCCTGGTATGCATCGATGCGCATTTTGCGCCAGCGCTCGCTCGGGGCATGGATGCCGCTGACGATTGAAGCTTCGGAGCATGTGCGGCGACGGTTTGAACGCACCACGAAATCCATAGAACTGATCACACACTAACGACGGCTTTTTCGTATGAATACATCAGAACCATTGAAAGGCCGAACGCCGAGGATCAAACCCGATCCGCTGCTCTCGCTGTTGATGATCGTCAGGAATGAGGAGCGCGTTCTGGCCGACTGTCTGCGTTCCGTACAGGGCGTGGTCGATGAAATGATCATCGTCGATACCGGCTCGAGCGACCGCACGGTCGAGATTGCGCGGTCGTTCGGCGCCGCCGTCTTTACGTATCCCTGGGACGGATCGTTTTCCAATGCGCGCAACGAGGCACTGTCGCACTGCACCTGCAACTATGTGCTCTATCTCGATGCCGACGAGCGGCTGGAAAGCAAGGACCGCGACCGGCTGCGGGCGCTCATGCACCGCCCCTCATCCGACGCCTATGAGATCAATGTCGTCAGCAAGCGCTCCGAAGCCGGACGGATCATCCGGACCAGTTCGGACCAGGCCCGGCTCTTCCGCCGCGATCCCCGCTACCGGTTCCGGTACCGAATCCATGAAAGCATTCTTCCGTCGATACATGAGGCGGGAGGCGAGGTGACCAAGGAAGCCATCACGGTCCACCATGTCGGGTACGACGCCTCTGCAACGGTGATGGAACAGAAAAAGCGGCGCAACTATGAACAGCTGATGCTCGATGTGCGGGACTACCCGAACGACCTGTTCGTGCGCAAGAAATATATCCAGACGCTCCTCATGATGAACAAGGCCGCCGAGGCTGCGGAGGAATGCCGCGTGACGATGGAGAAGATCGGCCGCGGCGCTTGCGGCTTCATTGCGCCTCCGCGCCGGGCCGCCTTCTGCAATCTGTATGCCGACGCTCTCATGCGATCGAACGACTATGCCGGTGCGAAGCACTGGGCGCTCGAATCGCTCAAGGCGCTGAAGGAACAGAATTCGGCGCATTACTTCCTCACGATCGTCTGCGACCAGCTGGGAGAATACGAAGAGGCGATGGAGCATCTGAACTCGATCTGCTCCATGAAGGACGGACGGCCGCCCGTTGCCGAGGATGAGATCACGCCCGCGCCGCAGGATATCTGCTATAAGCGCGCATCGCTCTACCGTGCGCTCAAAAAGCCGATCGAGGAGCGCCGCGAACTCAATGCCGCATTGAGGATCGATCCCTCCATGACGGCGGCGCTGTTCGATCTTGCCGCGCTCATGGCGCGCGAAAACAACTTCATTCAGGCGCTTTCCATGATCACGAAAGCGACGCAGACCGATCCGGCCAACGGCAGCGTCTTTCATCTGCGCGCGAAGATTCTCTATCAGATGCAGCGCAAGGAGGAGGCGCTGCGCGACGCGGCTCGGGCCTTCCAACTGGGCGATCATTCCGACGGACTGCTCGGCTTCTGGATACAGGCGGCAAAGGAACTCAAGAAGGAGGCGCATTCCATGCCCGCCCTGGCCATGATGAGCGAACGGTATCCGGCTTCCGGCGAGATCGTCCTGGCGTACATCCAGCAGCTCATTCATCACAACGATATCGCACGCTCGAGCGCCGTCGTCAGGACGTCCCTTCCGGCTGTGAAAGATCCGATGCTGCGTCAGACGCTCTCCGCCATACAGGAGAAGCTCGGACAGGCGGCGCTTGTACAAATGCAAAAATAAAAATTAAAGAATTGGCTCTTCATGCCGATAATCAATTCAACGGTAACACAAAACGGGCAAGGAAGCCCTGAAATTTTTCACTTATAACACAACACGGAGGTAGTTATGGCAATGTCGAATGGTTCCCGGATTAACACCAACATACAGGCGTTGAATGCGTATAACGCGCTCAACCAGGTGTCGCAGCAGCAGGGTGTTCATCAGCTTCGTTTGGCAACCGGCAAACGCGTCAACTCGGTCGCCGATGATGCATCGGGATACACGATCGCCAAACAGATGGAAGCGCGCTCGCGCGTCTACAGCGCGTCACTCAACAACGTTGGAGATGCAAAAAGTCTTCTTTCCACGGCGGAAGGCGCGCTGCAGACGGTGCGCGATCTGATCATCCAGTCGCAGGAAAAGATCGCCGGCGCGAACAACCCTGCAGCCGACAAGACCGCGATCGCCAACGATGTCGCCCAACTCGGTTCCGAAATCAGCGATATCATCACCAACACGAACTTCAACGGCACAAAACTTTTCACATCGGCATTCAGCCAGGCCTTCCAGGTCGGCTACACATCGACGGAAAACGTGACGGTCGCCTTCGACGCCACGGGCGTGACATCGGCAACACTGACGGCTGTGAACTCCGGTTCGGTGGCGAACACGGATGTCTCTTCAATCGCCACGAGCGCTGAAGCGGCTCTGCAGAAGATCGGTTCGTTGATCCAGCGCCTGGATGTGAAGGAAGAGAACCTGAACACGGCCATCACGAATATCGAAGCCTCCAGAAGCCGCATCATGGATGCCGATGTCGCTCTCGAACAAGTGAAAGTCACAAAGCTCGGCATTCTGCAGCAGATGGGCGTGGCCCAGTTGAGCCAGGCGAACTCCTCGCCGCAGCAGTTTCTTCAGCTCTTCAAGTAATACCGCTTCTGAATGACGCCGTCGATCACACGCAGACACAGTGATCGTCGGTGTCGTGGTGGGAATGAAAACCCGCAGCGCCTCTTCCGGTGCTGCGGGTTTTTCGTTTTTAAACAACGGCCGGACCTTCACATCCATGAATTGCTCCCTTGCATCTTCCTCCGACCAGGCATATGTATAGAGATGCTAAAAAATAATCGAGCAGAAAATAAAGTTTTCCCCCATCGCTCCGATGATTCACATACGGGCAGACAGCCCGTAGCGGCAAGGAAGTCCGCTTATATTTACATCATATCTACATGGAGGTTTTTATGGCAATGTCCAATGGCTCCAGGATCAACACCAATATTCAGGCGTTGAATGCGTATAACGCACTGAATACCGTTTCGCAGCAGATTGGTGTTCATCAGCTCCGCCTGGCAAGCGGCAAGCGCGTGAATTCGGTCGCAGACGATGCGTCCGGCTACACAATCGCCAAGCAGATGGAAGCCCGCTCCCGCGTCTATAGCGCGTCACTCAACAACGTTGGTGATGCGAAGAGCCTTTTGTCCACGGCAGAAGGCGCGCTGCAGACGGTGCGCGATCTGATCATCCAGTCGCAGGAAAAGATCGCGGGTGCGAACAACCCGGCGGCCGATAAAACGGCAATCGCCAACGATGTCGCTCAGCTCGGTTCCGAAATCAGCGATATCATCACCAACACCAACTTCAACGGCACGAAGCTGTTTTCCACCGCCTTCAGCCAGTCGTTCCAGGTCGGCTACACATCGACCGAGAGCGTCACGGTCGCCTTCGACGCCACGGGCGTCACGGCATCGACGCTGACGGGTGTGAACTCCGGAAGCGTGGCGAACACGGATATCTCGACGATCGCCAGCTCGGCTGAAAGCGCCCTGCAGAAGATCGGCTCCCTTATCCAGCGCCTGGATGTGAAGGAGGAGAACCTGAACACGGCCGTCACGAATATCGAAGCCTCCAGAAGCCGCATCATGGATGCCGATGTGGCGATGGAACAGGTGAAAGTCACGAAGCTCGGCATTCTGCAGCAGATGGGCGTGGCCCAGTTGAGCCAGGCGAATTCCTCGCCGCAGCAGTTCCTGCAGCTCTTCCGTTAATTGACGGCATGAGCAGCGGGATTCCGACACGCATGACGGAACAGCAAAGAGGCCTGCGGGAGCGATTCCTGCAGGCCTTTTAATTTTTAAATAATTTAAAGTTTTCCGGCGCACAGCCGATAATTCATATACGGGTAAAGCACTCGTACATCGGGCACGGACGCCCGATGCAAACCGGGTTCAATCACAAGGAGGTTCGTATGGCAATGTCGAACGGTTCCCGGATCAACACCAATATTCAGGCGCTGAACTCCTATAACGCCCTGAACCGGGTTTCACAGGAAATTGGTGTTCATCAGCTCCGCCTGGCAAGCGGCAAGCGCGTCAACTCGGTCGCAGACGATGCGTCCGGCTACACAATCGCCAAACAGATGGAAGCCCGCTCGCGCGTCTACAGCGCGTCACTCAACAACGTGGGCGATGCAAAAAGTCTGCTCTCGACCGCTGAAGGTGCGCTGCAGACGGTGCGCGATCTGATCATCCAGTCACAGGAAAAGATCGCGGGAGCGAACAACCCGGCGGCCGATAAAACGGCAATCGCCAACGATGTGGTGCAGTTGGGTTCTGAAATCAGCGATATCATCACCAACACGAACTTCAACGGCACGAAGCTGTTTTCCACCGCCTTCAGCAAATCGTTCCAGGTCGGGTACACATCCAATGAAAGCGTCACGGTCGCCTTCGATGCCACGGGCGTGACGTCGGCAACACTGACGGGAGTGAATTCCGGAAGCGTGGCGAACACGGATATCTCCGCGATTGCGACGGCGGCCGAAGGCGCCCTGCAGAAGATCGGCTCGTTGATCCAGCGCCTGGATGTGAAGGAAGAGAACTTGAACACGGCCATCACGAATATCGAAGCCTCGAGAAGCCGCATCATGGATGCCGATGTGGCGATGGAGCAGGTGAGGGTCACCAAACTCGGCATTCTGCAGCAGATGGGCGTAGCCCAGTTATCCCAGGCGAACACGTCGCCTCAGCAGTTTCTTCAGCTTTTTCGATAGACCAGAAGAAGAATCGTGGTAAACGGGAGGCCTGAAATGCCAGGAGGCCGGGCCTCCCGGCTCTTAAACAACATGGAAGTTTCAATCACTCAGTGAACAGTCACTTTAGGGAAGAATGAATATGCACGCTTTCGCTCGGCAGCCCCAGGTTCAAAAGATGAACCCGTATGCATTAACAAACAAATATCAGCAGGAAGAACTGCTGAACCTGTCACCGGTTCAGATCATTCTGAAGCTCTATGACCTTGTTCTTGTCTCCTGCAAAAAAGACGACAAGAAGA
The DNA here is from genome assembly GCA_050258555.1 of Acidobacteriota bacterium. GTDB lineage: Bacteria > Bacteroidota > Ignavibacteria > UBA10030 > UBA8401 > CAISDA01. The sequence continues at coordinate 88,330 of JBLMZA010000081.1, forward strand.
TGGCCATCCGCGCGCTGAACGAACTGATCGTGGCGCTGAATTTCGAGCATGCAGAAATGTCGACGGGATTCTACCGGCTGTATGAATATTCGAAGCGCTGTGTCTTTGCCGGGCGGTATATCGAAGTCATCAATGTCATTTCCGAGTTGCGTGCGGCATGGGCGCAGGCATTCAACTTGAAATAACCTAGTGTTCGGGAGTTCCGCATGGCCGTCTCACTCACATCACTTCAGGCACAGATCCAGTCGTCCGCCGACGAATACGCCGCGACGCTGACCAAGCCGATCACTGCGCTGAAAACGCAGAAGACGCAGCTGACGTCGCGTTCATCGGCATTCAGCACGATCAAGACGCGCATGACTGCCATGCAGACGAGCGCCAAGGCGCTCCTGTCAAGCGGCGGTGCCACGAAGTTCTCGGTCTACTCGGTCTCCAGCACGCTTGCCAATGTGGTGACGGCCACGGCCTCCAGCGGCGATTCGGCCGGCACGCACTCGCTGCTCGTGTCGCAGCTGGCGAAAAACGACATGGCGCTTTCCTCGCGCTTCACGAACACCGACACGACGCTTGCCTCGGCGATCGGCACGACGACCAAATCCTTCCAGATGAGCGTCAACGGCGTCGATACGCAGATCGATGTGACGCTCGACGGGAGTGAAAACAACCAGGCGGTCCTGACGAAGATCGCCGCCGCCATCAACGCGAAATCCGGCACCTCCGGCGTGAGCGCGTCGGCCGTGGGCGACACCGCCTCGACGTCGAAGCTCGTCTTCACATCGAAATCCACCGGCGCCTCCAACAAGATCGTGCTGTCGGAAGTCGGCGGCGGCAACGTGCTCGATTCGCTCGGACTCTCCTCGGCCGTGCTTGCGGGACGGACGGCCTCGACATCCGGCGCTGCCGGCTTCACCTACAGCGACAGCGCTCTGCTTGATTCGAAATTCACGCTCGACGGCATCGAGATGGTCCGCTCAAGCAATACGGTCACCGATGCGCTCCAGGGCGTGTCGCTCTCGCTCAAGAGCGTCCAGCTTCCGACCGATACTCCCTCGACGCTGACGGTGGCGCTCGACCAGTCGGCGATCAAGACGAATGTGCAGGACTTCCTGAACAAGTACAACGACCTGATCTCGATCATCCGCGAGACCACGAGCGTCGATCAGACGACGAAGGTGCGGCAGATTCTCTCCGAAGACACGACATACGTCCAGATGAGAACCAGCCTGCGCCTGATGGTCATGGGACAGGTCTCGAGCGTGCAATCGGGCAATCCCTCGTCGCTGTCCGCGCTCGGCATCACCGCCGACGCGAACGGAAGGCTTTCGATCTCGGACCTGACGAAGTTCAACAGCGCCATCACGGGCAGCTCCTCATCGGCCATCGCCGATGTGTTCGTCTCCTCCAACGGTGTGGCCGCGCAGATGTCGGCGCGCATGGAGGATTTCGTGAAGACCGACGGCATTCTCGACAGCAGCCTCAAATCGACCAAGGACCGCATGACCGCGGTGGATAAAAAGGTGTCGGAAATGACCGCGCGCAACGACAAGAAAGTGCAGGCCTACAAGGACTCTCTGGCGCAGGCATTGTCGACGCTGAGCCAGCTCTCCACCCAGCAGCAGCTGGCAGCGAGCTATGCCTCCATGTACGGCTCATAAACGGGACTAAAGTTATGATGACTTCTGCCGATAATCATTCTAAGGCGTCGGCCGTTGAATCCTTCTACAAAGACTATATCGCCCGGACCGAAGAGCTCCGGGCCGCCATACAGCGTGAGGATTGGGTCGGCGTCGGGCAGTTTGTCGCATGGCGGGAACAGCAGCTTGCCCGGCTTTCCGAGCTTCCTTCCGGAGAAGGAGCGCTCGATGAGCTGCATAAAGAATATCTGAGTCGAATCATGGTCCTGGAGGCCGCCAATATCAGCCTGGCGGGCGAGATCATGGAAACCTACAAGGCATTGATTCGCGAAACACAGGACCATATGCGCTGCGCCCGCTACATCGAGCACAGCTGACGTACGGCGCCCGAAAGGGGGAACGGTTATGTCACAAATATCATCATTGTCTTCGATCTTCTCGGCCGGCATGCCTGTGGAACCTGTGCGGAGCGCGAAGAAGACTGCCGAAGTCCAGGCGCCCGTGCAGGATGCTGCAGCTGCTGAGTCATTCTTTGCACAGATGTCGCACGAGGACAAAGCCGGCATCGTCAAGCAGCTCAACAAGACGCTCGAGGCATTCGATACGCATGTGAGTCTTTCGGTCGATGAGGTGTCGCATCAGAACGTGATCCGCGTTGTCGACAGCCAGACGGGCAAGGTGATTCGCCAGATCCCGAGCGAACAGCTGCTGAAAATTTCACAGAGAATTACGGAGCTGTTGGGTGTTATTTACGACGAGAAAATGTAAATTGCGGAAGACTCCCACACCGACACGGCGCAGAAAAGGACGGTACTTATGGAATTAAAACATATCGGCATGGCAGGCAGCGTTCAATCGACGGCGGCTGAAGACCTGCGCATCAAAAAGGAGAAGGCCGCAACAGAGGAACGCAAAGACCAGCTCGAACTTTCGGGCGAAGCCAAGGAACTGCTGCAGACGCGCAAGAATGCGAAGATCGAACTGATGAAATCCCGCGTCGAAAGCGGATACTACTTCAGCGATGAGGTGACGGAAAAAACCGCGGAGAAAATCCTGAAGGCCCTCTGAACGAAGACACACAGGCGTGTGTGAGTCAAAAAGAGTATGAAGCCGGCATCTGGCTTTTTACTCTTTTTTTTTGTTTAATGTCAGTGATATGACACAGACCCCTTTTCATCCTTCCATCCGGATCGTCGTTGCAGACGACCAGGCGATCGTCCGGCGCGGCATCGCCTCGCTGCTGTCGCTCACGGAGGGATTTCGCGTGGTCGGGGAAGCCGCCAACGGCATCGAGGCTCTCGAACTGGCCGGACGTCTCAGGCCCGATGTGATTCTGATGGATCTGGCGATGCCGGTGCTGAACGGACTCGAAGCCGTACGAAAGATCAAGGCGGAGACGGATGCTGTCCGGATCATCATGCTCTCCTCGCATGACGCCGAAGAGGATGTCATGAATGCGATCGCCGCCGGCGCCGACGGCTATCTCCTGAAGACCGCGTCCCCCGAGCTTCTGGCCGATGTCGTCGGGAAAGCGGTCTCGGGCGGGGACGGATTCATCAGTCCGTCGTTTCCCGATGACTTGATCGAAGCGCTCAAAGCCCGGCTCGAGCATCGGCGGCGCCAGGCGCGCGACCTCACGCCGCGCGAGCGCGAAGTGCTGCAGCTCATCGCCGAAGGCCGCACCCATCAGGAGATCGCCGAGATCCTCCATCTCTCCATCCGCACGGTCGATACGCACCGGAACAATCTCATGCAGAAACTCGACATCCACGACGCGGTCGCGCTCGTGCGCTACGCCATGAAAGAGGGGTTGACGCGCCTCTGAGGCGTGAGCCCCGGGCCTGTGCCGCAGCCTACGGCTGCGCTTTGGCTGCCCTCATGTTCTGCCTGTCCCAGAGAAGATAGAACGGGATGCCTGCGGCCAGAAGCAGCAAGCCGACGATCGAATCCGATGTCTGCTGTATGATCGTGTTGATGACGAACCATGTGGCCACGATGATGAACAATATCGGCACCCAGGGATATCCCGGCACGCGATACGGCCGTTCGGCATCGGGCTCTTTGGCGCGCAAAATGAAGACCGAACCGGCGCCGAGCGCATAGAAGATCCATCCGGCAAATACGACGTATGTGAAGATCTGGTCGTATGTGCCGGTCAAGGTCAGCAGGCAGGACCACGCCGCCTGGATGATGAGGCTCTTGCCGGGCGTGCGGTATTTCGGGTGGATCTCGCCCAGTCCGCGGAAGAAGAGCTTGTCCTTGGCCATGGCGAAATAGACGCGCGCCGTCGTCATCGTCGTCGCATTGACGGTGCCGAATGTCGAGAGCATCACCATGGCCGCAATGATCGAGCCGTATCCTTTTCCGACCTTTTCCATCGCATCGGCGGCCACGAGCTTCGAGGCGCCCATCTCCGCGATCGGCAGCACGTAGAGATAGGCGAGGTTGGTCACTACATAGATCACGATGATCATGACCGTGCCCAAGAGGAGCGCGCGCGGAATCGTGCGCTGCGGATTCTTCACTTCTCCGGCAAGAAACGTGAGGCTGTTCCAGCCGTCATAGGACCAGAGCGTGGCGATCATCGCAACGCCGATGGCGCTCATGAGCGCGCCCATCGTGGGCACCGATTCCGGCAAGGCAAAGAGGGGGAAGAAGTGCGCGCTCGAGCCGCTGCTGCTGGTGAACGAAAGGGCGACGATCGCTCCGATGGCGGCGATCTTCAGCCAGGAGAAGATGTTCTGTATCCATCCGCCGATATGCACGCCGAAATAGTTGATGAAGGCCACAAGAATGATCGCCACGATGGCCACGAGCGTGACGCCGAAGTTCTTCAGCGGGTAGATGCTCGTAAAAAGCGGCAGGCTCCAGGATTCAAGCTCCGGGCTCAGGTGCGGCAGATCGACGTAGAAGCCGAGATAGCGCGCGAAGGCCACGGCCAGCGCCGCGATCGACCCGGTCTGATAGACGATGAATGTGCACCATCCGTAGAGGAAGGCCGTGAGCTTGCCGAACGTGACGCGGAAGAAGACGTACTGGCCGCCGGCCTCGGGAAGCATGCTGGCCACTTCGGCATTGGTGAGCGCGCCGGCCAGCGTCAACAGTCCGGTCAGCACCCAGACGAAGATCATGAGTCCGGGGATGGGCACAGCGTGGGCGACGTTCTGGGGCGTGAGAAAAATTCCGGAACCGATCGTGGATCCGATCACAACCATCACTGCAGTGGAAAGGCCGAGACGGCGGGCAAGCGTCGGAGCTTCGTGTGTCGACATGGGCAATAGTGGATGAAAGAAGGCCGTAAGGATTGACGGCGCCTGTGTATGATGATGACCGATTGATCCACCGAAAATACACATTCATTACTGAAGAAGCAATTTAAAAGACACGCGCCCCGTTTTCTCCGGTCTGCCATCGCGTATGACAGACAGAGCGAAAAAAACGGGGCGCGTGCGTGTAAAAAATGCTTCAACAGCGAAACGAAGCGATTACTTCTTTTCTTCCTTCACTTCTTTCTTCGCTTCCTTCACTTCCTTCTTGGCTTCTTTCTTCGCTTCTTTTGCTTCCTTCTTGGCTTCAGCCTTCTTCTCAGCCGCTTCCTTCTTCGCTTCCTTCACTTCCTTCTTGGCTTCTTTCTTCGCCTCTTTCACTTCCTTCTTGGCTTCAGCCTTCTTCTCGGCGGCTTCCTTCTTCGCTTCCTTCACTTCCTTCTTGGCTTCCTTGACTTCCTGTGCGAACGTGGTCGTGGCGAACGAGAATGCGAGCACGGCGGCCATTGCGACTGCAAAGATCTTTTTCATGGTAGTAAAGCTCCTTCAATATTGAATAATGAGTAAAAGTGTTTAGAAGAGGTAACTGGAACGACTTTTTACACAATAAAATTATCGATTAAGAAGGGCAGAAGCAAATTAATATTCATTCATTAAAAATGATTAATTGCGGCCGCTTCAGGCCGCGCTTTCGGTCCCGGAAGGGCGCTGCGCCTCCGCAGCCTCGGAGGGTTCGCACTCGTCTGCGGCGCGCGCGGTGATGGGCAGGAGCACGGTGAATGTGCTTCCTTTGTGGAGCTCGCTTTCGACCAGGATCTCGCCGCCGTGCGCCTCGACGACCCACTTGGCGATCGAGAGCCCGAGCCCGGTGCCGCCCATCTCGCGCGAGCGGCCCTTGTCCACGCGGTAGAACCGGTCGAAGATCTTCGGAAGCTGGTCTTCCGGAATGCCGATGCCCGTATCGGAGACCTGAATGACGGCAAAGCCGTTATCCTGCGTGAGCGAAAGCCGGACTTCGCCCTCCTCGGGCGTGTACTTGATGGCGTTGCTCAGAAGGTTCAACAGCATCTGATGCAGCCGCACGTCGTCGCCCAGCATCGTGATCTCGTCCAGGCGCTGCAGGATGACGCAGATATTCTTCGGCTCGGCGAGAATGGCGCTGTCTTCAAAAAGCTCCTTGACGACCGCTGCAAGCGAGACTTCCTGCAGATTGAGCGTGAAGTGTCCCACATCGGCCTTGGCCAGCGTGAGCAGATTGTCGATGATCGAGCTCATGCGCATGATCTCATCGAGCGTGCTGGAGAGCACAAGCCGGTACTCGTCGTTGGTCTGCTGCGCGCGCAGCGCCATCTCGATTTCGCCGCGCATGATGGTCAGAGGCGTTCTCAGTTCGTGCGAGGCGTCGATCGAAAACTGCTGTATCTGGTCGAAGGAATGCTGCAGGCGCCCGATCATGTCGTTGAATGTCGAGACGAGTCTGCCCAGCTCGTCGTTCACGCCCTTGTGCGGAATGCGCTGGTCAAGGTTCTGCGCGGTGATGTCGCGCGCCGTCTGCGTGATCGTATCGACCGGCTGGAGGCTCGCCTTGGCCAGGAAGAAACCGCCGAGCACGGAGATGAGCAGCGAGGCCGGCACCATGATGATGAACAGCGAAAAGAGATTGCTTAATACCTCGAAGACTTCCGACTCGGGATACGCCACGTAAATTTTCGCCACCGGACTCTGCGTCACGGCCAGGCGCAGGGGCTGCCCCTTCGCATTGTAGATGGTGACGAGCTTGATCGTGTTGTAGGGAATGTCCTCGAAGAAGATTTCCTCCTTTCCCAGGCTGTAGGAGCGGTAGAGGATTTCATCGTTCCGGTCGCGGATCTGTATGATCTGCTTCTTGGGACTCAGGAGCGTGTGTTCGTAGATCTGATTCCAGATCTCATCGAAGGCCGCGGAATCGGGCTCGACGACTTCGACGGCCGATTCGCGCGCGATCTTTTTCTCGCCGTTTTTCTTTTCCGATGCCGCCGCCGCGGCAGCCGGCGGATGGGGTTTCGTGCGGTGGCGCTTGAGCTTGACTTTCTTCGCCTGCGGCTCGATGAAGTTCTTGAGCCAGACGACCTCGTTGCGGAGCGAATAATCGAGGCTGGCAAAGAGCTTTTCCTGCGTGAAGAAGTACGAGGCGGCGCCGAAGCCGAAGAGCGTGGCCCCGACGATGAGCGTGTACCAGAATGTGAGCTTGACGCGTATCGACTGGAAGAGCTTGGTTTGTATCAGTGTGAAAAGTTTCACGTCACGTCTCTTTCATCATGTATCCGACGCCGCGGATGGTGTGCAGGAGCTTGTTGTCCGATCCTCCGTCGATTTTTGCCCGCAAATGGTTGATGTAGACGTCGATGATGTTGGTGCCGGTGTCGAAATTGTAGTTCCAGATGTGCTCCGAGATCGTCGTGCGCGTCAGGATCGTGTTCTTGTTGCGGATGAAGTATTCAAGCAGCATGTACTCCTTCGCCGTCAGGTCGATCTGCCGCGCGCCGCGCCGGGCCTTGTGCGTCACCAGATCGAGCGTCAGGTCGGCGATCGTCAGCGTCGTGGACTTCTCGGCGGTCTTCCGGCGCAGGAGCGAGCGCACGCGCGCCAAGAGCTCCGCGATCGCAAACGGCTTCACGAGGTAATCATCCGCCCCGGTGTCGAGTCCGCGCACCTTGTCCTCGACCGAGCCTTTGGCCGTGATCATCAGCACCGGGGTCGCATCGCCTTCGGCCCGGATTTCCTGCAGGAGCATGAGCCCGTCCTTTTTCGGCATGAGGATGTCCATGATGACCAGATCGAAGGGAGAGGCCTGGAGCAGGAGCTTGCCTTTTTCGCCGTCGGGGGCCGTTTCGACAGAGTAATTTTCCTCTTCCAACCCCTTTTTGATGAAAGCGGAGACTTTCTTTTCGTCTTCGACCAGCAGGATGCGCGGCTTCCAGTCGCCGGCCTGGGTTTCGTCGTCAGTAGTTCGCATGGATAGAGTGCACACGTCAATAAGGAACAGTGAGCCGGCAAGCGCAGGCTGCCGGATATTTAAAAATAGGCGATTCTTGGCTGGAATGCAACTTGCGTTGCTTTTCACTCAAAATTTGACGTAATTTGTGTCGACTCTATCAATAAACAACGCTGTCCAATCCAATACCAGACAATGAAGAAGGAGTGCTCGTATGTTATATATTGAAGATGTGTGGGCCCGCGAAATACTCGATTCACGCGGCAATCCGACCGTGGAAGTCGATGTCGTGCTCGAAGACGGAACGATCGGCCGCGCGGCCGTGCCGAGCGGCGCCTCGACCGGCGAACATGAGGCGGTCGAACTGCGCGACGGCGATGCCGGCCGCTATCTGGGCAAGGGCGTCCAGAAGGCCGTCGAGAACGTGAACGACGTCATCGCCGACGAACTCATCGGCTTCGAAGCCGACGATCAGGTGGGCATCGACAACCTGATGATCGAATTGGACGGCACGCCGACCAAGTCGAAACTCGGCGCCAATGCCATGCTGGCCGTGTCGCTTGCATCGGCCAAAGCGGCCGCCAACTTCTTCGGTCAGCCGCTCTATCGCTACATCGGCGGCACCAACGCCAAGATCCTGCCGACGCCCATGATGAACATCATCAACGGCGGACGCCACGCCGACAACAACGTCGACTTCCAGGAATTCATGATCGTGCCGGCCAACGCCGAAACATTCGCCGAAGCGCTGCGCATGGGCACGGAAGTGTTCCATTCGCTCAAAGGCGTGCTGAAGAAAAAAGGCTACAACACGGCCGTCGGCGATGAAGGCGGATTCGCACCGAGCCTGAAATCGAACACCGAAGCCCTGGATGTGATCATGGAAGCGATCACGAAAGCCAACTACACGCCCGGCAAGGATGTCTTCATCGCGCTCGATCCGGCGGCAAGCGAGATGTACCAGGAGGACGGCACGTACCTCTTCTACAAATCGACGCAGGAAAAATATTCGGCCGAGAAGATGGTCGAATTCTGGAAGAACTGGGCGGAGAACTATCCGATCGTCTCGATCGAGGACGGCATGGCCGAAAACGACTGGAACGGATGGAAGCTCCTGACGCAGACATTGGGCAACAAGATCCAGCTGGTGGGCGATGATCTGTTCGTGACGAACACCGAATTCCTCTCGAAGGGCATCGACCTCGGCGTCGCCAATTCGATCCTGATCAAGGTCAACCAGATCGGCACGCTCACCGAGACGTTGGATGCAATCGAGATGGCAAAGCGCGCGCACTACACGGCCATCGTGAGCCACCGCTCGGGAGAGACCGAGGATTCGACGATCGCCGATATCGCCGTTGCCACGAACGCCGGCCAGATCAAGACCGGCTCGACCAGCCGCACGGACCGCATCGCGAAGTACAACCAGCTTCTGCGCATTGAAGAGGAGCTCGATACGAACGCGATCTATGCCGGACTCGGTGCGTTCAATTTCAAACTCTGAGACACGCTTTGATTGCGGCCTCTCCTGCCGTGTCGGTATGACCGGGCAGGAGAGGCCTTTCATACGCAGACACATTCACTCAACCGACATCCCACACATACACACATATGGCACACATCAAATTTGGAACAGACGGCTGGCGCGCCGTGATCGCCGATGACTTCACGATCGCCAACGTCCGGAAAGTTGCGCTGGCAACCGCCCGATACTTCGCCGGCCATGCAAAAGTCATGAACGGGATCGTGATCGGATACGACGCGCGCTTCATGTCCAGGGAATTTGCCCATGCATCGGCGCAGGTCATCGCCTCGGCCGGCGTGAAGGTGCTCCTGGCCGACAAGATCAGCTCCACGCCGATGACATCGCTTGCCATCGTGAAGAAGAAAGCGGCCGGCGGCGTGGTGATCACCGCCAGCCACAATCCCGCCCAGTACAACGGCTTCAAGATCAAGGGCGACTTCGGCGGCCCGGCGCATCCCGAGATGGTCGATGAGGTGGAACGCGAGCTTGCCCCGCTGCAGGATCTTCAGGAGCTTCCGATCAGCCTCGAGCCGTTCGAGAACCTCGTGAAGGCCAAGAAGATCCAGTTCCTGGATCTCACGAAGATCTACGTGGACGACATCAAAAAGAAGATCGAGTTCGATCTGATCCGTTCCACGAAGATCCGCATCATGTACGACGCGATGTACGGCGCGGGCATGGGAGTGCCCGAACTCCTGATGCCCGGCATCGCCTGCATCCGCAACGAGTTCAATCCGGGATTTGCCGGCGGGCACCCCGAGCCGCTGGCCCAGAATCTTGAAGAGCTTTCGATGGAAGTGCGCGAAGGCAAATACCACATCGGCATCGCCACCGACGGCGACGCGGACCGCGTCGGCGCCATCGACGAGAAGGGCAACTTCGTCGACTCGCACCGCATCTTCGCCATCCTCCTGAAGTATCTCATCGAACGCAAACACATGAAGGGCGCCGTGGCCAAGAGCCTCTCGGTCTCCGAAATCATACCGAGAATGTGCGAGAAATACGGCGTCAAGATGCATGAGACCAAAGTCGGCTTCAAGTACCTCTGCCGGCTCATGACCGAAGAGGATATCCTCATCGCGGGCGAAGAGTCCGGAGGCCTCGGCGTGAAAGGCCACCTGCCCGAACGCGACGGCATCTTCATCGGATTCCTGCTGGCCGAGATCATGGCCGTGCGCCGCAAGAAGCTCTCGGAGCTCGTCAACGAACTCTTTGCCGAATACGGCGAGTATCACTTCGGGCGCATCGATCTGCATGTGACGCCGGCGCAGAAGGAAACGATCGCCGCATTCTATTCGAAGCTGCCCAAGAAGATCGGCGCCTTCCCGATTGTGCGCACCGATACGACCGACGGATACAAATTCTTCACGAAAGACGGATGGATCCTCGTGCGGGCATCCGGAACCGAGCCGCTCTTCCGCGTCTATGCGGAAGCCAATTCACCGGCAAAGGTCCAGGCCATGCTGAAAGCCGCCACAAAGGTCCATTAACGCATCGGCATTCATTTTTCCATCATCTGCAGAGCTTTAGCCAGGGCGGCGGCACCCCGCCGTCCTGGCAATTGAGCCATTGCCTCAATTTGACGAATCTTCTCTGGCATGTTGTTTGTTTACTATTATAGATGAGGCAGAATGAATGGTGGAAAGATTCTTGTGGGGCATGAGCCAATGATTGCACGAAATTACAGTTCGTATTACAACGTGATGCCGGACGGAACGGTCAAGCAGATGAATCCGTTCACGGGCACTGAGGTCTGGTCGGTGGTGGGGCGCGGCAACAAGCCCATCTCGAACGGGCACATGCCCGAGCCGAAGGTGCTTGCGCCGAAGCCGCGCCGGGAAAATTACTGCAGCTTCTGCGAGACGCGGTATTTCGAGACGCCGCCCGAGAAGGCGCGCCTGATCAAGCGCGACGGCGAGTACGAGATGATCATGCACCTGGCGCCTGATCAGTACGAGGACACGGTGGCGGAATTCCGGCGCACCGGCAACATGTTCGAGATCGTGACGGTCGACTACTGGAAGAAGAACTACGGCTACCGTCTGACCAACGCCGCCACCGCATGGCGCGACGCCTATATCGGCAACAACCGGGGCGCAGAACACATCAACGCCATCATCAACTTCAAACTGCGGCAGGCAGGCAAGACCGAGGAGCAGATCCGGCGCAAGTCGCAGTTCGACAAGCTGCACATGGCCGACGCCTTCTTCGGCGGATGCCATGAGCTCATCATCGCCCGCAAGCATTATCTGGACCACGCCGAGACGGACAATCAGCTCTATTCCTCGGGCGAGATGACGCGCGAAGAGCATTATCAGTATTTCAAATTCACGATCGATGCGATGCGCGACATCCTGGAATACAACCGGTATGTCCGCTATATCAGCGTCTTCCAGAACTGGCTCCGGCCCGCCGGCGCATCGGTCGACCATCTGCACAAGCAGATCGTCGGGCTCGATGAGTGGGGCGCGTTGATCTCGGACCAGATCCAGATGGTGCGCCAGGATCCGAACGTGTTCAACGAGCTCGGCGCGAATTTCGCCGCGCAGTACAACCTCGTCTTCGCCGAGAACGATTACGCGATCGCCTTCGTCGGCATCGGACACCGCTTCCCCACGATCGAGATTTATTCGAAGTCGTATTACTCGCGTCCGTATGAGCATACGGAGGAGGAACTGCGCGGATTCTCCAACCTCGTCCATGCCTGCCATGCCGCCATGGGAAGCCAGATCTCCTGCAACGAGGAATGGTATTACACGCCGGTCGACGCGGTCTACAAGATTCCCTGGCACGTGCTCCTGAAGTGGCGCATCAACGTGCCGGCGGGATTTGAAGGCGGAACCAATATCTACATCAATCCGATCACGCCGATCGATCTGCGAGACAAACTGGTGCCGCGGTTCTACCAGCTCCGAAGCGAAGGCATCATCGAGAACTTTCCGATCGCCGAAGAGTGCAATCTCACACCCAATCCGCTCAAGTACTATTTGAAGTAGCGCCGCACGCGATTGCTGCCGCACCATGAGAGCATAAAAAAGCGCATCGTTCCCCAGAAAGGAAGATGCGCTTTTTTTATCTTACTTGCGGTATTTCTTTTACTTCGAATGCTGTGCGCAGTACTGCGAGCCGGCCGAAGCCTTGCGCTTGCAACGCGTGCCGCTTTGCGTGAGCGCCTGGCACTGACGGGGGGCGGTTTTCTTCTGCGGCGCGCGTTCGGCCACGGCGGGCTTTTCCTGTTCGCGCTCGGGCGCTTCGATCATCTCGGCGATGGCCTGATGGATCGGCGCGTGCGCTTCCGGCACTGCCGGCTTCTCCTCGACGGGCGGTGCGAAGAGCTCGGGCTCGATGCGCAGCGTGATCGGCTGGTGCTTCTTTTCTGTTTCGGCAATGAGCGCGGAGACCGCCTGCTGCTTTTTGACGGCGGCATCGGCCGCGCCTTTGAGCGCCTGCTGCAGGATGAGCTCGGAGGATTCGGCGATCGCTTTTTTGAGCGTGAAGAAGATCACGAGACTCAAGCCGCCGACGGCAACGAGCGCAAGAATGAGCAGCGCCGTGCGCGTGTCGAGCGAGACTTCGATCGCATCGATGCGGGCGGACTGTTCCGACTGCGCCTTCGACAACCCGGCGATCGAATCGGCGGTCTGCGCCGTCTGCGTCTGCGTCACACGCAGCGCTGACTGGAGGCTGTCGACGCGCTGGGCCAGGATGTTGAACGTCTTTTTCTGCGAAGCCTGGGTGCGCTGAAGGGCGCGGAGCGTGCTGTGCAGCTTGCGGAGCTCGGTCTGGAGTTCGGAGGACTCTGTCTGAACCTGCGTCTGTGCCGATGCCATGGAAAGGCAGAGGGCCGCCAGGATCACAACGTATAGTTTTTTCATGTGTGTGAGGAATTCGGTCGTATGATGAAGGGAATGCCTTCTTCCACTTATACTTGATTGACAATATACTTAAAAATGTCTATCCTGCGCAAGGGAAATTGAATCGGCCGGAATTAACCCCCGGCCCCGGCGGTTATACAAGAAAAGGAATTCCACACACCATGGACAGAGTCTATACCCTCGAAAAACTTTCAATGGGCGATGTCGGCCCCGTGCGCATCGTTCAACTGTATGCCGACGGCTTCGAACAGCTCACGCTGCAGGAAAAGATCTTCATCTATTACCTGACCCAGGCGGCCGTGGCCGGCCGCGATATCGCCATCGATCAGCGCCACAAAGACGGATTGACCGTCCGTTCCCTCCTGGAAGCCGTGCTGACGCATCCCGCGGGCACGCCCGAGGCGGTCATCGAAAAGATCCGGCTCTATGCGAAGCTCTTCTGGGTCAATAACGGCTTTCATGACGATATCACATCGCGAAAATTCGTTCCCGAATGCACATTCGCCGAGTTCAGCGACGCCGTCAGACGCGCCGTCTCGGCCGGGGCGGTGATCGACGGGGCCGGAGAGGCATCGCTCGACGACATCCTCTCGCGCATTGAACGCGTGATCTTCGATCCCGGGATCGATCCCATCCGGACCAATAAGACGCCGGGCGAGGACATCATCTCGGGAAGCGCCAACAACCTCTATGAGGGGACGACATTCGATGAAGTCGATGCCTGGGCCAAAAGCGGCGGCGAGCACTATCCGCTGAATTCGAAAGTCGTCAAGCGCAACGGCGTGCTGGAAGAAGAAGTCTACCGCACCGGCACGCGCCATATCGGCGGCACGATCCCGGCGGGAAAATATGCGGCCGATCTGGAATCGGTGATCGATTACCTGGCGCGCGCCCGGCCCTATGCCGCATCGCCGCAGCAGCAGGAGTCGATCGACAAACTGATCACATTCTACCGCACCGGCGCACCCGAGGCGTGGCGGGCCTTCACCATCAGCTGGCTTGCCGATACCGAGGTGCGAGTCGACTTCATACACGGATTTATCGAAGTCTACCTCGATGCGCGCGGCATGAAGGGACAGTATGAAGCGATCATCAACTTCGCCGATCCGGTCCTGACAGAAACCGTGCAGAAGATCGGATCATCGGCGCGCTATTTCGAAGAGCGCATGCCCTGGAGCGACCTTTACAAGAAGGCCGACGTCCAGCCGCTCAAGGCGAGCGTCATTAACGTCGTGGTCGAGACGGGGGATGCCGGACCGGTCTCGGCCATCGGCATCAATCTTCCGAACGAGGAGGATATCCGCGAACGCTTCGGCAGCAAATCGGTCTCGCTCAACAACATCGTCGATGCCTACGAGAAATCGGGCGGACGGGACATTGCGCGCGAGTTTTCCTTCGATGATGCGGAATATGAACGCTTTCTCCGATTCGGGCGCACGGCCGACAATCTCCATACGGCGCTCCATGAAGTGCTCGGGCACGGCTCGGGAAAGATGGATCCGTCTGTGACCGGGGATCCGCATACGCTGCTGCCCGGGTATTATTCCACGCTTGAAGAAGCGCGCGCCGATCTCGTGGCGCTGTGGCACATCTGGGATGACAGGCTCAAGGAGTTCGGCGCCGTCGATGGTGACAATGAAACTGCCCGCGCCATGTACGACAAGGAAGTCCGCAACGCGCTTCTGGTGCAGCTGCAGCGCGTGCCCAAAGGCACCGACCAGCTCGAGGAAGACCACATGAAAAACCGGCAGCTCATTGCCGCATGGCTCATGGACAATACCGATGCGATCGAGAAAACGGTGCGCGACGGAAAGACCTTTGTCCGCGTGCGCGACTATGCAGCGATGAGAGAAGGCGTGGGCATACTGCTTTCGGAGGTGATGCGCATCAAGGCAACGGGCGATCTCGCCTCGGCCAGGCGGCTCATCGACCGCTACGGACTCAAGATCGATACCGCGCTCAGAGACGAGGTGCTCGAGCGCATGGCGCATCTGGACCGCGCCGTCTACACCGGATTTGTGATGCCGAAGCTCGAGCCGGTCCATGACGGCGGAAGGCGCATCAAGGACGTCACGGTGAGCTATCCGCTCAATCTCGAGCGCCAGATGCTCGAATATTCCGCCTTCACACGGATGGAAAAAGCAAAGCGGCGCGGGCTCTTTTGAGGCCGCGTGAGGCCGCGGCCCATTGGCATTCTTGACATCCCTCGAAATTCTCAGTATCTTTTCACTCTGAAAAATTTTCCTGCTTGGGAATTGAAAGGCGCGCGGTGTCCGAAAAAAAGAAAAAAGAACAGTCTCAGGATTCCATTCCTTCGTCGCTGCCGGTGCTTCCGCTCCGGGATGTGGTGATCTTTCCTCATATGATTTTCCCGGTGCTCGTGGGGCGCGATTCATCGCTGCGCGCCGCGGCGTATGCGCTCGATCACAACAAGTACCTCTTTCTGACGGCGCAGAAGGATCCGCTCGTCGACGACCCGAAGCGGGACGATCTGTATGAGGAGGGCACCATCGCGCGCATCGTGCAGATCCTGCGCCTTCCGAACAACCTGATGAAGATTCTGGTGGACGGCGCCGTCCAGGGCTCGGTCATCCGGTATGTGGAGAACGACCAGTTCCTCCAGGCCGATATCGCCCCCCTGGCCGACGAGCCCGAGACCTCGACGGAGATGGACGCGCATGTGCGGCATGTGACAAGCCTCTTCGGCGAGTATGTGCGCGCCAACCGCAACATCCCGCCCGAAGTGCTCGCCTCGCTCGACAATATCAAGGACGTGAAGCGCCGGCTCTACTACATCGCCGCCAATATCCTGCAGACGGTCGAAGTCAAGCAGAAGATCCTGCGCCAGACCACGCTGCGCGACCAGTACCAGGAAGTCACGCGCATTCTCAACGGCGAGATCAACATCCTGAAGATCGAGCGCGAGATCGATACGAAAGTGCACGACAACATACAGAAATCGCAGCGCAAGTTCTTCATACAGGAACAGATCAAGATCCTGCAGGACGAATTGGGCGACGAGGAAGCCTCGCCCGAGCTCATGAAGCTCAAAGATTCGATCGAGAAGGCGAAGCTCCCCAAGGAGGCGCGCGAAAAGGCGATGGAGGAATTTGCGAAGCTGCGCAAGACGCCGACGATGTCGCCGGAGTTCACCGTGCTCAGAAATTACCTCGACTGGATGGTGAGCGTCCCCTGGAAGCAGAAGACATCCGACAAGCTCGATATCGCGCACGTCAAAGCGATTCTCG
Source organism: Acidobacteriota bacterium (assembly GCA_050258555.1). Lineage (GTDB taxonomy): Bacteria > Bacteroidota > Ignavibacteria > UBA10030 > UBA8401 > CAISDA01. The sequence continues at coordinate 104,852 of JBLMZA010000081.1, forward strand.
ACGAGGACCATTACGGACTCGACAAGCCCAAGGAGCGGATCCTGGAGCATATCGCGGTCCTGAATCTCGTGCGCGAGATGAAAGGGCAGATCCTCTGCTTGGTGGGGCCGCCGGGCGTCGGAAAGACTTCGCTCGCGAAATCGATCGCGCGCGCGCTCGGGCGCAAATTCGTCCGTATCTCGCTCGGCGGCGTCAGAGACGAGGCCGAAATCCGCGGACACCGCCGCACCTATATCGGCTCGATGCCGGGCAAGATCATCCAGTCGATGAAAAAGGCCGGCGTCATCAATCCCGTGCTCTTGATGGATGAGATCGACAAGATGAGCATGGATTTCAGAGGCGACCCGAGCTCGGCGCTTCTGGAGGTGCTCGATCCCGAACAAAACAGCACATTCGCCGATCACTACCTCGAAGTCGAATACGACCTCTCGAAAGTCATGTTCATCACGACGGCGAATGTGAAATACCAGATTCCGCTGCCGCTTCTTGACCGCATGGAAGTGATCGAGCTTTCGAGCTATCTCGATTTTGAAAAGCTGGAAATCGCCAAACGCCACATCATCCCGAAACAGATCCTGGCGCACGGATTGAACTCCGGCCAGCTCCGCTTCACCGATGAGTCGGTGATGAAGATCATCCAGGAATACACGCGCGAATCGGGCGTGAGAAATCTCGAGCGCGACATCGCCTCGGTCTGCCGCAAGGCGGCCAAGGACGTGGTCGAGGCGCGCAGCGCCCGAAAAAAGAAATCCGGCTATCCCTCCATCGACATCACGCCGGAAGTGATCGAGCGCTATCTCGGCGTGCCGAAATTCCGGCAGCGCGACAACAGGCTCGAGCCGCGCGTCGGTTCTGTGACGGGTCTGGCCTGGACGAGCGTGGGAGGCGACATCCTGCATGTGGATGTGACCGTGATGAAGGGCCACGAACGTCTTGTGTTGACCGGACAATTGGGCGATGTAATGAAGGAGTCGGCCCAGGCGGCGCTTTCCTATCTGCGATCCAATGAGAAGAAGTTCAAGCTGCACCCGGACTTCTTTTCGAAGAAGGAAATCCATATCCACCTGCCCGAAGGCGCGATCCCGAAGGACGGCCCCTCGGCCGGCATCACCATGACGATGGCGCTGCTTTCCGCCGTTTCGGGCCGGGCAGCCAGAGGCGATGTGGCCATGACGGGCGAGATCACGCTTCGGGGCGAGGTGCTCGCCATCGGCGGATTGAATGAAAAGCTCCTGGCCGCCAAGCGAAACGGGATCAGGATTGTCCTGATTCCGAAGGAAAATCTCAAGGATCTCTCCGAGATCCAGGAATCGGTCAAGGAAGGCCTGACGATTGTGCCCATCAGCCAGGCCGAAGAAGCGCTGCCGTACGTGTTCGGAACGGCCGGCAACGGTCAGAAGACGCGCACGCGCCGCCGCACATAATTTTTTTTCTCAGAGTATCTTCTATGTCGTATCAGGTTACCGCCCGCAAATGGCGTCCGATGGTCTTCGATGATGTCATCGGACAGACACACGTTTCCAACACGCTCCGCAACGCGCTTGTGTCCGGGCGCCTTGCGCACGCGTTTATCTTCAGCGGCACGCGCGGCTGCGGCAAGACGACCACGGCCCGCATCCTGGCGCGCGCGGTGAACTGTCTTCATCCGAAGAACAACGATCCCTGCAACGAGTGCGAGATCTGCCGCGAGATCATCGACGGCCGGTCGATGGACGTGATTGAGATCGACGGCGCCTCCAACCGCGGCGTCGAGGAGATCCGAAACCTGCGCGAGTCGGTGCGCTATGCGCCCTCGCGCGGTTCGAAGAAAGTCTACATCATCGACGAAGTCCACATGCTCACCAAGGAAGCGTTCAATGCGCTTCTGAAGACGCTCGAGGAGCCGCCCTCCCATGTGCTCTTCATCTTCGCCACGACGGAAATCCACAAGGTGCCCGCGACGATTCTCTCGCGCTGCCAGCGCTACGACTTCCGCCGCATCTCGGTCGATGAGATCATGGGACGCCTGCGCTATATCGCAGGCCAGGAAGGCATCGCAATCGACGAGGACTCGCTCCTGTTGATCGCCAAAAAAGGCGACGGCTCGATGCGCGATGCGCAGTCGATCTTCGACCAGGTCGTCTCGTTCTGCGGCATGACCATCGCCGCGCGCCAGGTGGCCGAAGCCCTGAGCATCGTCGATGCGGAACTGTATTTCAGAGTGTCAGAGGCGGTGGCCGCGCACGATACGAAAGCAGGCCTTGCGCTCGTCGATGACGTCGTGCAGACGGGCTACGACCTGAAGGAATTCCTGGCCGGACTCTCCGAACACCTGCGCAATCTTCTGATCGTCAAGACCACAGGCGATGCGAAGATGATCGAAGAGACCGATCTCTCCCGGGCGCGCTATCTCGATACCGCCGCGAAATTTTCCGTCCACGATCTGCTCCGGCTCTCGCGCACGGTCTCCGAACTGGAAAGCGAGATCCGCTACAGCGTCCAGCCGCGGTTCAAGGTCGAAATCGCGATGGTGCAGATGACAAAGATGGAAGCCTCCGTCCGCATCGACGCACTGCTGGCGCAGATCGAGGACTTAAAAAAAAAGTTTCCGGCCGCCGGTAGCGCCTCCGGCCTGACGACACCGTCCCAGCCCTCTCTGTCAATATCCGCGGCAGCCGCAGGAGCGCGCGAGACATCATCACCGCAGGCGAAGAAACCGGGCGCCTCCGATTCGAAGCCGAAATTTTCCGTCTCGATTTCCGCGCCCTCCTCGCTTGGCATGGCGCATCCGGCTGCCGGCGCGGCAACCGTGATGGAATCGGCGGCGCCTTCGTTCTCCGGCTCCGCCTCTTCAACCGCATCGGGCGCCTCGCTCTCGATCGAGCGCGTGAAGGAGGAGTGGGCCAGTGTCGTCGATGAGATCACGCGCGAACGCATCAATGTCGGCTCGATGGTCTCGCGCTGCATGCCGCTCGAGATCGCCGGAGGCACGCTCCGCATCGCCTGCCCGGATGCCTATCATGCCAGCACGTTCCTCCAGTACAAGGACTATCTCACCCCGCAGATCAACAAGTTCTTTTCCTCCCGGCTCCTGCTCGAACCGGTCGTGGACATGCGCGAGGGAGCCGCGGTGATTCCCTCCTCCGACGCATATCCATCCCTGGTGTCCGAAGGCACGGCCCCCGGCTCTCCGGCCCCCGCCGGCACGGCCCGCACGCAGGCCGAGATGGAGCATCCGATCGTGAAGATCCTCTTCCGCGACTTCGAGGCCGACCCCCTCTGAGAGATCCGGCAAATTGCGCAAATCGTGCATTCCGACCGTAAAACCTCCTCATTTCCGCTAAAAATCCAAGTAATTACGGAAAAATAAAAAAAGTTCACATTCCGGGAACTCAATTTTGTTGTAATATATATAAGGGTTGCCTGAAGTGCGTCTGCGGGCCGCCCCCTTTTTCACAACAAAAAGGAATTTCCGTTATGACATCGATTGAACGAAAAGAATACGACCGTCTTTACCAGCAGGAGATGGTTCCGCATATGGATCTGTTGTATCATTTCGCACTCCGCACCACCGGCAGCCCCGATGATGCCAAAGACCTGCTTCAGGAAACCTATCTGAAGGCCTACCGGTTCATCGATAAGTACGAGCGGGGGACCAATGCGAAAGCCTGGCTCTTCAGGATCATGAAGAATTCATTCATCAACAACTACCGGAAGCATTCGCGCGCGCCCGAACAGGTCGACTACGATGCGATCGAGGATTATTACGAACTCGTGCGCGACCAGACGGCCGACGGAAATGACATGCGCAAGCAGTTCTATAACGATCTCCTGGAAGATGAAGTGGTCAAGGCCATGGAATCGATCACCGAGGAGTTCCGGACGATCATCATTCTTTCCGATCTCGAGGGACTCACATACGAGGAGATCTCTGAAATGCTGGATATCCCGCTCGGCACGGTGCGCTCGCGCCTGCACAGGGCCCGGAAAAACCTGCAGGTCAAGCTGAGAAAGTTCGCGCTTGCCAAGGGCTACCTTTCCAAGGAGCTCCGTGAGAGCGTCGCCACGGAAGAGGAAGAGGATGAACCGCAGGCGTATTCGTTTGCGTGAGAGCCGGAGAGGCAGGACGGTACTCGATGAGTCGGGTGCGGGATCATCCCGGCTTGGAAGAGTCTCATGAAAGTTGTATGTTAGAAGTATGAAAACGCTCGTTATGATCATACTGTGCGCGCTTCTTGTATCGGCTCCGCGCGCAGAGTCGCAGCAGAAAATCCTGGTGCCGATGGATCTGCGCCAGGCCAATCACCTGAAGGCGTACGGAATCGCCTATTGGTCGCTTCAGAAGGGCATCGACGTCGAATGGATGCTCAATTACAGAGGCGGCTCATTTCTCATGGACGCCCTCCCGGCACTCGAACAAGAGTGCCGGGTGCGCGGCGTCACCTTCGAATCGCTCTCGGGCGCCGATGCCGCCCGGATCCTCGCGGAAGTCAACAACGAATCGACGAACATGGATGTCGTGAAGCTCGAGAAGGCGCCGAAAATCGCCGTCTATGTGCCGCCGACATTCAAGCCGTGGGACGATGCCGTGACGCTGACGCTGGAATATGCCGAGATCCCGTACAAGAAAATCTGGGATGATGAAGTGCTCTCGGGCCGGCTTTCGGAATACGACTGGCTGCATCTGCATCATGAGGATTTCACGGGCCAGTACGGAAAGTTCTACGCCACGCACCGATCATCGCCCTGGTACATCGAGCAGCAACTGCTCTATGAAAAGAAGGCGAAGGAGCTCGGATTCCAAAAAGTGTCGGATGAAAAGAAAGCCGTGGCCCGCGGCATACGCGATTATGTGGCCAAGGGGGGATTCATGTTCGCCATGTGCTCGGCGACAGACAGTTACGATATCGCCCTGGCATCCGAAAATGTCGACATCTGCGACGCCGTCTTCGACGGCGACCCGCCCGATCCCGATGCGCAGAGCCGGCTCGACTTTTCAAAAACCTTCGCGTTCCGGAATTTCACGATCGACACCAATCCGATGCGTTACGAGTATTCGGACATCGACATCCCGCCGTCCGATCCCGTGCCGATGCGCGATCCGAATGCCGATTACTTCACGCTCTTCGAGTTCTCTGCAAAGTACGATCCGGTGCCGACGATGCTCACGCAGAATCATGTCAATGTGATCAAGGGCTTCATGGGGCAGACCACCGCGTTCAAAAAGACGCTCATCAAGCCGAACGTGGTGATCCTTGCCGAGCGCGAGGGGACCGAAGAGGTGAAGTACCTGCACGGTAACTACGGCCGCGGCACATTCACGTTCTACGGCGGGCATGATCCGGAAGATTATCAGCATGCGGTGGGAGATCCGCCCACGGATCTGAACCTTCACAAGAATTCGCCGGGCTACCGGCTCATCCTCAACAACATCCTTTTTCCCGCCGCCAAGAAAAAGCAGCAAAAGACGTAGCCATTTTTTTCAGAAGAAGATCACAAACGGCACATGCAGGAGCGCCCAGAGCCCGTAGCGGAAGAACGTCTCGTTGCGGACCGAGCGGTGCTGAAGCTGTGCTCCGAAATACGAGCCGGCTGCGACCGTGTTGCTCATCGTGGCGATGATCACCGCCGAGACGACCAGCGGCTCGACGGCCGTGCTGTTGTTGATCAGGGACAGGATGAAGGGATTGATATCGGTGACGCCTACCAGCGCCGAAAGCGCCAGGAGTCCCGCCGTGCCGAACATGTTCCGGATGAGAATCGTGACGACCGAGATGAGCACGAAGAAGACCGCGAAGAACATCGCGGGCTTGATTTCGAACGGGTTCTGCAGCGTTTCCACCTCCGCGATCTCCTTCGGCGTGGCGTCATGGGTGAGAAAGCGCGGCGCCATGATGATGCCGATGCCCGCCAGAATCGCCAGCTTCCACCACAGATAGGGGACATACGCGGGATCGAGAAACCAGATGAGCGCGAGCACACGCAAGTGCATCATGCTGCTGGCAAGCAGTGCGGCCTGCAGCGCGCCGCCGCTGCGTTCGGGCGTGCGCCGGGCGATGCGTCCGGCAGACACGCTCACGGCCGTGCTCGAGACGATGCCGCCTAAGAGTCCCGAAAGCCACATGCCGCGCGAGCCCCCGAATTTTTTCATCAGGAGGTAGCCCACGAATCCGAGCGACGAGACGAGAATGACGATCTTCCAGATCGCCGTCGGATTGAGCTTGAAGGGGGTGTATTCCTGATTCGGCAGCACCGGAAGAATGATCGCCGTGACGAGAATGAATTTGATGACGGCCAGAAATTCCGACTTGTTCAATCGTTCGACGTAGCTTTCCACTTCCGCCTTTTCCGAAAGCAGGAGCGTGCTGATGATGGCCAGCGCCATCGACACCCAGATGTCGGTCAAAAGCGCGAGCGCGCCGACCAGGAATGTGAGCAGCGCCGCCACTTCGCTCGTCCAGCCCAGGCGTCCGCCGCGCAGCTTCGCATAATAGGACAGCAGCACCAGAGAGGCGATCGAGATCATGCCCACCGGAAGCGCCAGCGCGACGTTGATGTGATAGAGCCAGCCGCAGGCAAACCCATAGAGACTGATGAGAGAATACGTCCTGACGCCGGCGAAGACCGTGGATTTGCGTTCGACGCCGGTTGACTCGCGCTCGAGCCCGACCAGGAAGCCGAGCGCGAGCGCGACCGTGAAGCGGAGTTCAAAGGTCCATTCGAATGAATTCATCGGTCTTCTTTCTTCTGGAACATTTTTTCTTCAACCTTCTTGTAGCCTTTCGGTATCTCGAAGGCGGAGGCGGGAATTGCGCGCGACTCGAGCTTCGTCACCTTCGTGCTGATCGAGCCCATGTCGGTCTGCATCGGGAACCCTTCGACTTTCCTCATTCCTTCGGCGATCGCCTTGCCGAAGCGTCCCGGCATCTGGCTGGTCATGCGCTCGCTGAATTCCTGCCAGTCGCTTTTCATCTTCTCGAATCCCCTGACCGCTTTGGTCGCCCAAACGCTCATCATGAGCTTGCCGCCCTGCCTGACTTCGCTCTTTGTGCAGGCGTAGCCGAGGATCGTTTTCTTCTCCGAAGTCTGTGTCACCTCGACCGGGCCCGTGGCGTTCATCGGGCCGACCATCTGCTCCATCATCTTGCGCTGTTCCTCCGGCATCGTCTTCATCTTCTCCTGCAATTCATCCATGCGCCGGTCGGCTTCCTTGCCCATTTCCTTCATGCGCTCTTCCATCTGATCGAACGATGTCTCCGAATACGTCTTCTCGGCATTGTTGACGGTGATGAAGACTTTCTTGTCGAGATTGACGATGATCGTCTGGCGCTTGCCCGAGGCCTGTTCGACTTTGAAGAGCCGGGGCATCATCGAGCTTTTCGAGACATGGTCGCCGCCGGGGGCGCCCGTGAGAGTGCTTTCCCAATAGAAGCCTTGTGCAGACATCATCGATGCGGCAGCGCACAGCAGCACCGCGATCATTGCGATCCGAATCCGTAAACCGTTCATACTCCCTCCCCGAAAAATGATGTGTCTTCGTGAACTTCCGCTTTGCAACGCAGTGTCAATATACGAATTCAGTATACAAAAAAAATCGGTGACGCTCAATTCTTTAGACATCTGTTGAATATTAGTCAGCCTTGAGGAGCGCTTCCGCACGCCTTTTCATGCTGAGGTCGAAGCGAAGTGCCGGATTCACTTCTGTTTTCTGCGCTCCCGTGCAGAGCCAAGAGTATGGCACGGGCTTTGAAGAACAAGAGTGCAACAGTCCATCGGAAGATGAAGGAGCGGTAGAATGATCCAGACGTCCTCAATAGTATCTTTGCTTGGCGTGCAGACGCAGACCGCGCCTGCAATGGGTGCGGTGCCCTCGGCATCCGGTTCCATTGCGGCCGCCCTTCAACGATCGGAATCGCCGCTTGCGGCCGCAGCGGGCATGGAAGGCGCTTCGCTGTTTCAGGCGATGCTCGCCTGCCGCATGCTTCCCGCATCGGCATCGGGCAGCATGCCCGTTGAGCGCGCAATGTCGAAGGAGGCGGAGAAAATGACCGCCGATACGGCGGACGCGTCTCTTTCACTGCCCTTTGCCGTGGAAGAAGACGACGCGCATCCGGAGACAGAGGCGGCGTCCTCGATGACCGCGCTCCTGCCGTTTACGCCGATTGTGCCGGCCTTGAATGCCGCCGCCGTCCCGGCTTCCGAACCGGCAACGCCGGTCAATGAAATTGATGAAATATCCGCGTCAGCATCGTCGATGCCGGATGCGATCCATCGTGCCTCGGCGGCATATACCGAGCATCCCGCCCCGGGCGGACGCCTGATGACAACGGCGCCGGAGAGCGCGTTGAAGCAAGTATCGGCGGCCGTGCAGGAAGGGGAGGCGGCAACGGCGCTCGAAGCACAAGCCGCTTCGCCGAAGGAGACGCCGATTTCCCTTGTACAGACCGCCGTGCCGCATGAGCCCTCAGCAAGTCCCGTCATTACGCGTGACGAGGCGGCTCCCGTCACGAGAGCGTCCGGGGTGGAACAACACGCTGCGCAAGTGCCGCAGACCGGAGCATCTGTCGGTAATCTCCACGAGACTCGTCCGCCTGAAAGCGCGTCGCCTGTGAAGACCGCCGAGAGCATACCGGTCATTGCACAGGCAGCCAAGGAACCTGTTGCGGCCCCAGGCGCAGCCAAGCCGGCTTCACCGGCCGCTCTTGCTGAACCTGAAGCCGGCATTGAGCAGGAAGACCATGCGCGTGTTCACGCGCGCGCGCAGAAACAGGCAATGAACGGGCTTCGTGCGACACGTCCGGTCGAAGAGATGCCAATGTCTGCAGAGCCGACGCCGGAACCGATGCGCGGTGCGGCTTCCGAAACGGAAGCGACCGAGACAGTTCCGCCGCCGCAGATGCCCGTGCGCAATGAACGGGTGAATGAAGAAATGCCGGAGGCCTTGAAGAAACTCGTCGCGACATCGGAGGCGGGATCGGTGCTTCAGGCATCGGCTCCGGCCGCTGTGCGCACAGAGGCCCCCGGACGCGCGCCTCTTCGCATGATGCATCAGGCTTCGCCGGCCGGAGAACAGCATGAGGACGCGCCGGAGGAATTGATGCCCGAAGAGCATCGGGCGATACGAGATCAGAAAGAACGCGTCGAAACGCCCCGCGCCGTGAAGACGGCCTCGGCCGATCATCCGGTGAATGTGCAGACGACGCATGGCGTTTCCTCCGGATTCGCGCAGAGCGCCGATCGCGCCATCGCGCCGGCCGTGTCGAGTGAATTTTTTGCCGATCGCGCCAATGGCGCCGGCAGCAGTGCCGCCGGCAGCAGTGCCGCCAGCAGCAGTGAAAGTGCGGCGCGGACGGTGAACGAAATGCAGGCGGCAGCCGGCAGTGCAAAGCCGCAGACGCATGAGCAGGCGCGAGCGGCCGCGGAGACGAGTCCGGTTTCCGAACTTCGCACAAGCGCAAAACAGGATGTGCCCTCGCCGCATGCGATGGCGGGTGTGAATCCCGCCGAGACACAGACGCGCTCGGCCGCTCCCGCGCATGAATCCGGAGGGAAGATGCCCGCGCATGTGCAGGAAGATGTCTTTGAAAAAGTATTCAAGGAAGTGTCCTCGATCCGCCACACGCCCGCTTCGGTCGATGTGACGCTCACGCCGGAACATCTCGGACGCGTCACGGTCAATGTCGGACTCGAGGAAGGAAGGATGGCCGCGCGCATCAACGTGCAGACGCCGGATGTCAAGCAGATGATGGAAGCAGCCATGCCCCGACTGCAGGAGATGCTGCAGTCGAACGGCATCGCGCTCGACTCGATCGCGGTCATGGTCAATAACGGCTCCTCCTTCGCCGAGCGTCGCAACGAGGCGCCGAAGAAGAAGACGGGCGCGGGCGATGCGGCCGGAGCATCCGAAGAGCGCGGCATCGAGGCGCTGGGAACCTCGGGCGAGGCAAAGCGCTTCGGCTACAGCACCGTCGAATATATCATGTGACACACGCACGCACCTCGTGCGTAACGGAAGAAAGAACGAGACATGACAACCACCACATCGACACCCGTCGGATCGGCTTCAGCAGCGGCCTCGGCTTCGGCTGCCTCCAAGAACATCCTGGGCAAAGATGATTTTCTGAAGCTGCTCATCCAGCAGCTCAAGTACCAGGATCCGCTCAATCCGATGGATGGCGCCGAATACGCCGCGCAGCTGGCGCAGTTCAGTTCGGTCGAGCAGCTTGCCAATATCAACGACAGCCTCAAGACGAGCATCGATGCGAATTATCTGCTCTCGCAGTCGGTCAACAACACGCTGTCGGCCTCGCTCATCGGCAAGGATGTGAAGCTCACCGCCAATTCCTTCGCCTACGACGGATCGACCGATGTGTCGCTCGGCTATACGCTGCCGGGCGCGGTTGCAGGCGTGACGGTGAGCGTGTATGACGAGAAAGGCGCGAAGGTCCGCGAGATCTCCGGATCGGACCTCTCTGCCGGCGATCATGAAATCGAGTGGGACGGGAAGGATGATGCGGGCGCTTCGCTTCCGGAAGGCAAATACACATTCCGCATTGCGGCGACAGACTCCAACGGCAGCGCCGTTACGACGAACCAGTTCCTGTGGGGAACCATCGACGCCGTGCGCTTCACGCCCCAGGGCACCGTCGTTGTCATCAACAATACGGAAATTTCACTTTCAAACATTCTTGAAGTAGGAGGAAAACGTGGCTGACATCAACGGCATATCGCTGCCGTTCATGCCGATCGGCGGGGTCGACGGGCTTCCCTCGAAGCCGGCCGTCCGGATCCCCGAAGAGCGGTCATTCGACAAAGTCTTCGAGAAGGAACTCCAGAGCATCCAGTTCTCGAAGCATGCGCAGAGCCGGCTCGAGGCGCGCAACGTGTCGCTCGATACGGCCGACATGGCGAAGCTCGAGCAGGCGGTGCAGAAAGCCGAGGCCAAGGGAGCGAACGATTCGCTTGTGCTCCTGCGCGACATGGCTTTCATCGTCAATGTGCGCAACCGCACGGTCGTCACGACGATGACCAACGACTCGATGAAAGAGCATGTCTTCACCAAGATTGATTCGGCGATCATCGCCGGCTGATTTTTTTTTCAATACAACATGCGGGCTGGACCTCTGTGAGGATGCCCGCGGCACGGTTGACCGACTGATACTGTGCCGAAATTTGATCATCACACTTCACTACATACATCCTTACGGGAGGTTCTTATGGGATTTTTGCGCGCGTTATCTTCGGGCGTTTCCGGCCTTCGCGGCCATCAGACAATGATGGACGTCATCGGCAACAACATTTCCAACATCAACACGATCGGCTTCAAGTCGGGCCGCGTCACCTTCTCCGAGGCATTCGCACAGACGCTTCGCAACGCCAACCTTCCGCAGACGCAGCTGGGCGGCACCAATCCGCAGCAGGTCGGCCTCGGCATCCAGGTCAACTCCATCGACACGCAGTTCGGGCAGGGCAACATCGAAACCACGAGCAACGTGACCGATCTTGCGCTGCAGGGCAACGGCTTCTTCATCGTCAAGCAGAACGGCAAGCAGCTCTACACGCGCTCGGGCCAGTTCTCGCTCGATGCCGACGGACGCATGGTCAACGCCGGCAGCGGCGCGGTCGTCCAGGGCAAGCTCGCCGATACCAACGGTGTGCTCCCGTCGGGCAACAACCTCCAGGACATCATCATCCCGACCGACATCAAATCCCCGGCTCAGGCCACGACGGATATAAAATGGAAGGGCAACCTGAACGCGTCGGCGCCGCTCAACACCGATCTGGCCGCCAACCTTCCCGAAGGATCGACGACGACAGGCTCCGCCATCGTCTATGATTCGCTCGGCAACAAGTATACGGTCACGCTGAAATTCGCCAAGACCGCCGATGTGCCGCAGACATGGTCGTGGACGGCGACGCGCCCCGATCCGGCAAGCACGACGGCGGCTCCGCTTCCGGCGCTGGAAGTCGGCACGGGTACGGTCACATTCAACAGCGACGGTTCGCTCGCCTCGCCCGATCCGGCCGCGCCGCCCCAGTTGACATTCGATCCGGCCAACGGAGCCGATCCGCTGACGGTCAATGTGAGCTTCGGCGAACTGGGAAAATTCTCGGGCCTCACGGCAAGCCAGGGTCTCTCGACCATCTCGGCCAAGGAGACGAACGGGTACGGACTGGGTTCGCTCAACAACATCTCGATTGAAACCGACGGCACGATCCGTGGCATCTTCTCCAACGGCACGCTTCAGACGCTGGGACAGGTCCTGATCGCCGACTTCAACAACCCCGGCGGTTTGCAGCGCATCACCGGCAGCATGTATGACTTCTCGGGCAACTCGGGCGTCGCACAAGTCGGCGCCGCAGGCTCCGTGAACTCCTCGCAGGTACTGTCCAATTCGCTCGAACAGTCGAATGTGGATCTGGCCGAAGAATTCACGAAGATGATCATCGCGCAGCGCGGTTTCCAGGCCAATGCCAAAGTGATCACATCGAGCGATGAGTTCATGCAGGAAATCGTGAATATCAAGCGGTAATCGTTCTCTTCATCATGCATGGAGCCCGCCTTCCCCAAGGAAGGAAACTGTGAAATGACCCCGACTCGGGTTCGGAACAAGGAAGTCTTTAGCGGCATCATATACTGAAGGCGGGCTCCATGTACTTTCTCTGTAATTTACCGGCGCTTGTAAATATATCCCCCATCTGACCAATATTGGCCAGCCTCACCGTCGTTCCGTTTCCCACAAACTCCTAAAATCCGCCCAAATCCGCTGAAAATGCGGGATAATTGCATCCCCTTTTGGCACAATTGTTGAATTTTAATGATGTGACACGCGCTTACCATTGTGTCGACACTGTGTCGGTGGGATGAGGAATTCGCCCCTATTGAGAACATATTGATTACGAACTGAAAGTATTGCCCTATGGCCTCGCCCGAAGAAGCACCGGTGCCGGAATCGGCGCCTTCCAAAAAGAGTCTCTCACTTGTCGCGATGATCGGCATCGGAGCCGGCGTCTTTGTGCTCCAGACCGTTCTCGTCTATCTGCTCATCGTCTTTGTGCTGGTGCCGAAGCTCAACGGCGGGGACACGCAAGAAGCTGCAGGCGCGAAGGACAGCCATGCCGAGACGGCCGAAGCCGGTCAAGCGGCCGATGCCGGCAAGTATGTCTTCCTCGTGAAGGACCTGATCATCAATCCCGCCGGCACCGGCGGAACGCGTTTTCTGATGACGACAGTCGGCGTCGAAACCGGCAACGAGGAGGAGCTCAAGAGCATCGAGAAGAAGGATGTGGTCGTGCGCGACGTGCTCAACACGGTGCTGGCGTCGAAGACCGTCGAAGCGCTCGATGACCAGACGCGGCGCGAGGATCTGCGCCGTGAAATCCGCGACAGCCTCCAGAAGTTCATCCGTCCTGAAAAAGTATCCCAGGTGTATTTCAGCAAGTTTATCATTCAATAACCGGAGCATAGTGCAGTGGCAGAGCTTCTTTCACAGGCAGAAATAGACAGTCTTCTTTCCGGCATCGCCACCAGCGGCATCGGCATGGAAGACGTGTTGAAAGAACACGAGGCCAAGGAGAAGGAGGCGATTCCCTTCGACTTCCGCCTGCCGAACCGCATTTCAAAGAATCAGATCCGCACGCTGCAGACGGTGCACGAGAATTTCGGCGAAGCCTTCTCGAGCTATCTCGTGACCAAGCTGCAGACGCAGGTCAACATCGACGTCACCTCGGTCGACCAGCTCTTTTATTCCGAGTTCGTTCTTTCAATCAGCAATCCCAGTTCGCTCTTTGTCTTCAAGATCCAGGAGTCCGAAGGCTTCGGCGTGCTCGAGCTGAATCCGCAGCTCGTCTTCGGTCTTGTCGAGCGTCTTCTGGGCGGATCGGGCGACGGCGGCAAGAAGACGCGCCAGGTGACGCAGATCGAGCAGAATGTCGTCAAGGGCATCGTCCAGCGCATGTTCATCGATCTGCAGAAAGCCTGGCACACGATCACGAAGCTGACATTCGAGCTTGACCGGTATGAGAGCGAAGCCGACTTCGTGCAGATCACCTCGGCAAGCGAGATCGTGCTCGTGGTCTCGATCGAGATCACGATCAACAACCAGCAGTATCTGATGAACCTCTGCTATCCGACATTCGCGCTCGAGGACGTGCTCTCGCGCCTCAACGCGAAGCACATCGCCAACACCGTCGGAAGCCGCAAGCGCGACCCGGCCACGCCCTTCATCCTGCAGCGCCATGTGGGCAGGAGCGAGACGATGCTGCGCGCCGAGCTTGGCACGGCCACGATCACCGTGCGCGACCTGATCGATTTGAATATCGGCGACGTGATCAAGCTCGACCAGAAGAACGATACCGACTGCGTGGTGTATGTGGGCGGGCAGAAAAAATTCTACGCCACGCCGGGCGTCTTCGAAAACGCCAAGGCGGTGAAAATCTCAAGACCGTTTACGGAAAACGACAAACCGAATGAGGAGTAAGTTATGGCCGATGAAGAACAAAACAATATCATGAGCGATGAGGAGCGCGCCATCGAAGAAGAAATGCTCCGGCAGATGGACTTCCAGTCGTTCGACAAGCCCGCCGCCGCGGCACCCATGCAGGACGAGACGATGCTCGAGATGCCGATCGATCCGGCGCTCGAGCGCAGCGTGCGCAAGCTCGATATGCTGCATGATATTTCGCTCTCGATCTCGATCGAGCTGGGACGCCGCATGATGATGATCCGCGAGATCCTCGAGCTCGAGCGCGGTTCGATCGTCGAATTCGACAAGCTGGCCAGCGAGCCGGTCGACATTCTCATCAACGGCACGAAGATGGCCGAAGGCGAAGTCGTCGTGATCGACAAGCATTTTGGCATACGCATCACCACCATGCTCGATCCGGCAGACCGGATCAAAGGATTGAAAAAATAATGGAATGGCTCTGGCTCAAATCGCTTGCCTCGCTTCTGCTGATTCTCGGACTGATCGTGGCGACGCTCTGGATTCTGAAGCGCTTCATGACGTTTGCCAAGCCGGCCTCCGGCGCCCCGGCGATCGCCATGGAAGTCGCCGGCGTGTTGCATCTGGCGCCGCGCCGCTCGGTCTATGCGGTGAAAACGGGCGGACAGGTGATCCTCTTGGGCGTCGCCGAGCAGGGGGTGACGTATCTGACGCAGCTGCCGGAAGCATCCTGCTCGCCGGTGCAGCCCGAGGCGCAGGGCGGTGGGCTGCGCGCATCCCAATCTCCGTTCTTCCGCATTCTTGCCGAACGATTCAAAAACGGGGCCCCTGGCTCTGTGCCTGCTCCCGCTCCGACGGCAGCGTCCGCTCCGGTCCAGGCAGCGTCCGACATGCCCCTGGCGATGCCGGATGTCGTGAAAAAAGCGAAGGCTCCGCGCGCGCCCCGAAAGAAGGCTCCGAAACAATGATGAGAAGAGTTTCCACGATCACGTTTTGTCTTGCACTGGCCCTGCTGGCGGGCGTCCAGGCCGCTCCCGCTTTCCAGCAGCCGATTGCGCTGCCGAAAGTCGCCGTCGACATCGGCCGCTCCTCCAATCCGAGCGATGTCGCCGTCACGCTCCAGATCCTGGCCTTGATGACGGTCCTGTCTCTGGCGCCGGCGCTCCTCATCATGACGACCGCCTTCACGCGCATCATCATCGTCTTTCACTTCCTGAAGCAGGCGCTGGGCACGGCGCAGATGCCGCCGAGCCAGATCATCATCGGCCTGGCCATGTTCCTCACGTTCTTCATCATGGCGCCGACCTGGAACAAGGTCAACACCGAGGCGCTCCAGCCCTACCTGAACGGGAAGATGACCCAGGCACAGGCCTACGACAAGGGCATCGAGCCGATCCGCCAGTTCATGTTCCGGCAGACGCGCGAGAAGGATCTGGCGCTGTTCATGAAGCTTTCAAATATCGAGAAGCCGAATTCGCGGGCCGACATTCCGACGCTCGTCCTGATTCCGGCCTATGCCATCAGCGAGCTGCGCACGGGCTTCATCATCGGCTTCGTGCTGTTTGTGCCGTTTCTCATCATCGACATCGTCGTCAGCTCGATCCTCATGGCCATGGGCATGATGATGCTGCCGCCGATGATGATCTCTCTGCCGTTCAAGATCCTGCTCTTCATCCTGGTCGACGGCTGGTATCTGCTCGTCACGTCGCTCATGCAGAGTTTCGGGTAGGAAAAGAAAAGAAGGGAATGAAAGTATGTCCGAAGCCTTTGTCATTCATCTGCTCAGAGAAGCGTTCTATACCGTCTTCCTGCTTGCCGGCCCGATCCTCGTCGTGACGATGGTCGTGGGTCTGATCATCTCGATCTTCCAGGCGGCCACCTCCATTCAGGAGATGACGCTCACGTTCGTGCCCAAGGCGATCATCGTCGCCGTGGTGCTGGTGCTGACGCTTCCCTGGATGTTCGATATCATGATCTCGTTCACGCAGCAGATCTTCGAGCAGATTCCGGCGATCATCAAGTGATGGAATTCTACATCTCACAATTCGTCGTGTGGCTTCTGATCTTCGTGCGCGTGATGACGGTCTTCAGTACGGCCCCGCTTCTGGGCCACGCCTCGGTGCCGTCGATGGTGAAGGTCGGCGTGAGCATTCTCATGGCCTACATCCTTCTGACGGCGCACGGGCGCGCGCCCTTCGCCGACGTGAGCGCGCAGCTGAACCTGGGCACGCTTGTCATCTTCGTCCTGAAGGAGATCATCGTGGGCATCTCGATCGGCTATGCGCTCTCGATGGTGATGGCCGGCGTCCAGTTCGCGGGATATCTCATCGCCTCCGACATGGGACTGGCGATGGCCAACATCTTCAATCCCGAGCTCAACGAGCAGGTGCCGGTGATCGGCCAGCTCATGAACATCGTGGCGATGCTGATCTTCCTTCTCATCGACGGGCATCTCTTTCTGATCGAATCGCTCAAGGCGAGCTTCGATCTGATTCCGCTGGCGTCGCTCTCGGGGATCTTCTCGCAGGGATTCATGAACACGATCGTCCACCTGACCGGCGCCGTCTTCGTGATCGCCGTGAAGATCGCCGCGCCGGTGATGGCCGCGATGTTCCTTTCGACGATCGGACTCGGCATCCTCTCGCGCGTCGTGCCGCAGATGCAGGTGTTCGTCTTCAGCATGGGACTGAAAGTGGGCGTGGGGCTGCTGATGCTTGCCGGCACGGTGCCGATGTACGTCTTCATCATCAAAAAGATTCTCGAACAGTTCGAGGTCCAGACATACACGCTGTTGCAGCTGATGAGACCGTAAGGAAACGAGTGGGATATGGCAGACTCCGCACAGGAAAAAACCGAACAACCAACCGGAAAAAAGCTTTCCGACGCCAGGGACAAGGGCCAGGTTGCCAAGAGCATGGAGGTCAACTCGGCCGTCATGCTGCTCTTCGGATTGCTGATGATCGCCGTCATCGGTTCGGGCATGGTGAGCCGGCTTTCGGAGCTGACATCGAACGTGCTGCGCTCGGCCGGCCAGGTCGAGCTGACGGTCGCCTCGGTGCACCATTATTTCGTGCTGGGCGTGCTGTTTCTGGCGCTTATCCTCGGGCCCGTGCTCGGCGTCTTCATGGCGCTCGGCATTGCGGCCAATCTGGCGCAGGTCGGCTTCATGTTCACGTTCGAACCCCTGCAGCCGCGCTTTTCAAAGCTCAATCCGCTCACCGGCATCACCAAGGTGATGGTCTCGAAGCGCTCGATGGTCGAACTGGCCAAGGGCGTCGCCAAAATCGCGATCGTCGGCTTCGTGGCCTATGTCGCGATCGAGAAGCTGATCGATGAGTCGGTGGTGCTCATGGACTCGGAGCCCGCGGCGATCATGGGATTCATCGCGCGCTCGTCGTTTGTGGTGGGGCTCAAGATCTGCGCCGCCTTTCTGGTGGTGGCGCTCTTTGACTACGCCTTCCAGCGCTACGACTTCTTGCAGCAGCAGCGCATGACCAAAGAGGAGGTCAAGGAGGAATACAAGCAGTCGGACGGCGATCCCCAGATCAAGGGCCGCATCCGCTCGCTGCAGCGCCAGATGGCGCGCCGGCGCATGATGGCCGAAGTGCCCAAGGCCGATGTCATCATCACGAACCCGACGCATTATGCCGTGGCGCTCAAATACGATCCGTCGAAGATGGGCGCGCCGACGGTCGTGGCCAAAGGCATGAACCTGGTTGCGCAGAAGATCAAGGAGATCGCTTCCGAACATGATATTCCGATCATGGAAGACAAGCCTCTGGCGCGCGCGCTCTACAAGACGGTCGAGGTCGGCGAGCAGATCCCGGAATCGCTCTTTAAGGCGGTGGCCGAAATTCTGGCCTACATCTACCAGGTGCGCAACAGATCGCACCGCGCATAAGAATTCACAAGTCCCATTCATCCACTTGACGACGACAGATCCATGAACGATTCACTTCTGGCCAAGCTCGGAAAAAACGGCGATGTCTTTCTGGCCGTCGGCATCATCGCCATCATCGCGGTGATGATCATTCCGATTCCGACCTTCCTTCTGGATATCCTGCTTTCGGCCAACATCACCGTTGCCATCGTGCTGCTGATGGTCTCGATGTATCTGTCCAAGCCGCTCGATCTGTCGGTCTTTCCGAGCCTGCTTCTGATATTGACGCTCTTCCGTCTGGCGCTCAATGTGGCCACCACACGGCTCATTCTGGGCGAGGGCTTCGCCGGCGATGTCGTGAGCGCCTTCGGCGCCTTCGTGGTGGGCGGCAATTACGTCGTGGGCTTCATCATCTTCATCATTCTCGTCATCATCCAGTTTGTCGTGATCGTCAAGGGCGCGGGCCGCATCTCGGAAGTCTCGGCGCGCTTCACATTGGACGCCATGCCGGGCAAGCAGATGGCCATCGATGCCGATCTGAACGCGGGCATGATCACCGAGGAAGTCGCCAGACACCGGCGCGATGCCATTGCGCGCGAAGCCGAGTTCTTCGGGGCCATGGACGGCGCCTCGAAGTTCGTCAAGGGAGACGCCGTGGCCGGTCTCATCATCAACGCGGTCAATATTCTCGGCGGATTCATCATCGGCGTGGCCCAGCGCGACATGAGCTTCACCGATGCGCTCTCGAACTATACGCTGCTCACCATCGGCGACGGTCTTGTCTCCCAGATTCCCGCGCTGATCATCGCCATCGCCTCCGGCATGGTCGTCACGCGCTCGGGCTCGGGCAATGCGCTCGATGTCGAACTGCGCACGCAGCTCTTCGGCAAACCGAAGGTGCTCATGATCACTTCCGGAGCGCTCTTCGCCTTTGCCATCGTGCCGGGCATGCCGACCATTCCGTTTCTCATCCTCTCGGCCCTGATCGGCGGCGTGGGCTTCACCACCAACAAGAAGCAGAAGGAAGAGGCCGTGATCGCCAGCCGCCCGGCACCGGCAAAGCCCGCGGAAGTCCAGGAAGAGAAGGTGGAAAAATATCTCCAGGTCGATCCGCTGGAGCTCGAAATCGGCTACGGCCTCATTCCGCTGGTGGACGAGTCGCAGGGAGGCGATCTCTTCCGGCGCATCACCAATATCAGAAAGCAATTGGCGCTCGAGCTCGGCGTGCTCGTGCCGCCCATCCGCGTGCGCGACAATCTTCAGCTGGCGCCCAACCAGTATGTGATCAAAGTCCGAGGCAACGTGCTGGCCACCGACGAGCTTTTTCCCGATTTGTATCTGGCGATGAATTCCGGCATGGCCTCGGGCGAGCTGGACGGCATACAGACGAGAGACCCCGCCTTCGGCCAGCCGGCCGTCTGGGTGACGGCCTCGGAGCGCGAGCGCGCCGAGATCCAGGGCTTCACGGTGGTCGAATCGGCCGCCGTGCTGGCGACGCATCTGCAGGAGGAGCTGAAGAAAAACGCCGATAAGATTCTCGGGCGCCAGGATGTGAAGGTGCTGCTGGAAAATCTGAAGAAGGAGTACCCGGC
Source organism: Acidobacteriota bacterium (assembly GCA_050258555.1). GTDB lineage: Bacteria > Bacteroidota > Ignavibacteria > UBA10030 > UBA8401 > CAISDA01. The sequence continues at coordinate 124,747 of JBLMZA010000081.1, forward strand.
CGTCATCGAAGAGCTCTCGAACGATCTGCTTCCGATCGGCTCGGTCCAGAAGGTGCTCCAGAACCTGCTTCGCGAGGGCATCCCGATCCGCGATCTGGCCTCGATCGTGGAGTCGCTCGTCGATTACGCGCGCGTGACGAAAAATGTCGATGTCCTGACCGAATATGTGCGGCACTCGCTTTCCTCGACGATCGCGCGCATGTATGCGGACCATAACGGCGTGATCCACGCCATCTCGATCGACCCGGATTTCGAGGAGCTGGTCACCGATTCGCTCAAGAAGAACCGCGATGTCGGCTCGACGCTCGGCCTTCCGCCTGCGGTGATACAGACGATCCATCACAATCTTGCCGCCTCCATCGAGCAGTCGCTCGGCTACGGCTATCAGCCGCTGCTGGTCGTGGCGGCGACCGTGCGGCCGTATCTCTACCGTCTGCTGCACACGGCGTTTCCGTCACTGGTGATCCTGTCCTTTACCGAGCTGCCGCCGGAGACGGAAATTGAATTTATCGGGCAGGTGGAACTGCTTGAAGCACAATAGTTGATGCAAGAGACGTAAATTTTTCGTACACTGAATACTATCCGGATACCCGCAGGCCGAACGCATCAACCACACACGTTCACGTCATGAAGATCAAAAAATTCGTCGCGCCGACATTAAAAGAGGCAACAGAGAAGATGAAAAAGGAGCTGGGGGAGAATGCCATTCTTCTGAACACCCGCGCGGTTCCTGCCGGCGTTTTTTCGATGAAGGGAAAATCGCAGTACGAGATCACGGGCGCCATCGACGACGAATTCCAGAAGCCTGCCGCTTCCCCGGCCGAGCGCAGAGCGCCGGCTTCCAAACAATCGGTTCCGGTTTCATCCGATAACGAGGAGTCGCCCCTGGCGGCGCTCCAGCAGTTAAGCGCCCGCTTCACGCAGGAACGCTCCGGATCGGCCGCATCGCGCACGCCGTCGCCGGCCGGCGTGGCAGCGCTTTCCCCGGCGCTCAGTGCGCAGATGCCGCAGGCCTGGCAGTCCGAACTCGACGAGCTCAAGCGCAGTCTTCATGATCTGCGCGAAGAGCTCACAAGCACGAAAGGTCACGCGCTGCCGGCGGCCTATAAGCGTATCTTCACGACGCTCACGACGCAGGAAGTCTCCGAAAAAATCGCCATGGGCATACTCCAGCCCATGCTCAACTCGTCGCAGGCCTTCAGCGCATCGCAGATCCATGACCGCGCGCTCAAGGCGCTGGCCGAGCTCATTCCATCGGCCGGCGAAACCAAGCCGCTGCGGAAGCGCTCGAAGATCATCGCATTCGTCGGACCGACCGGCGTGGGGAAGACGACGACGATCGCGAAGCTTTCTGCGATCTTCTCGCTCGTGCGCAAGATGAAGGTCGCGCTCATTTCGGCCGACACGTTCCGCATCGCCGCGATCGACCAGCTGCAGACATTCGCCACGATCGCCTCGATCGACATGGATGTGGCCTACAAGCCGAAGGACATGCCGGCGCTGCTGAAAAAATTCGCGTCCAAGGACGTCATCTTCATCGATACGGCCGGACGCAACCAGCGCAATCCGAAAGAGATCGCGCAGCTTGAAAAAATTCTCCGGGCCGCGCAGCCCGATGAGGTCCATATGGTATTGAGCGCCACGGCGAGCCTGCGCACGATGCGCGACGTCGTGAAGCGCTTCGCGCCCCTGGCGCCCAACCGCATCATCTTTTCGAAACTCGATGAGGCGTCCGCATTCGGCAACATCGTGAACCTGACGGCGGACAACCAGCTGCCGGTGTCCTATCTTACCATGGGGCAGCAGGTGCCCGACGACATTCAGCCGGCCGACAGCACGGCGATCGCGCAGATGATCTTCAACGGAGCGATTCCGGATGCGTGATCAGGCAAACAGACTTCGCGAGATGGCCGCCCAGATCATGGGCCGCTCCGCCTCCGCCGCGCAGAAGGCGCAGCAGAGCGCGCGGCCACGCACGATCGTCGTGACATCGGGCAAGGGGGGCGTGGGAAAGACGAATATCGCCTCGAATCTCGGCATCATTCTCTCGGGCATGCGCAAGCGCGTCGTGCTCATCGATGCCGATGCCAATCTGGGAAACACCGAAATGGTGCTGGGCCTCTCGCCGAAGTACCGTCTGAGCCACGTCGTGAAAAACGAGGCCGATATCGACGATGCCCTGGTCGGCTCCTATAACGGACTGAAAGTGCTTGCCGGCGACTCGGGCAAATACGACTTCCCCGTGCTGACGGCGCAGACGCAGCAGGGGCTCCTGGAGACGATCTATGAGGCCGAGACGCCGAAGGATATCGTCCTGATCGACACCTCTGCGGGGCTTTCGGATGAGATCCTGTTCTTTTCGGTGAAGTCGGATGATGTCGTCATCATCACCACTCCCGAGCCGACGGCCGTCATGGACGCCTACGCGATGGTCAAGCTCATACAGCATACGGCGCAGGGCCGCATGCCGGCGCTCCGGCTTGTCGTGAATATGGCCAAATCGCCGCGCGAGGCCGAAGCGACGTTCCGCAATCTCGAGTCGGTGATACAGCATTTTCTCCACGAATCGATCGAGTTCCTGGGATTCATCCTTTACGACGGCGCCGTGGGCAAAGCGGTCTGCGCGCAGACTCCGGTCGTCGTGCATGCGCCGCATTCGTCTGCGGCTCTTTCGCTGCGCGCCATCGCGCACAAATTACTTGTGACAGGAAGATAACATATGCCCCCGAAAAACATACGCGAAGACATCCAGAAGGTGAAGGACCTCGTGTCCTTTCCTGTGGCCACCACGGAGATCCTGGCGGCTATCGATGACGAGAACATCTCGATTGAAAAAGTGGCGCGGCTGATCGAGCTCGACGTGATCCTGACGACGAAGCTGCTGCGGGCCATCAACTCGTCCTTTTACGGGTTGCGCTCGCGCGTGTCGACCGTGCAGAACGCCGTGAGCCTTCTGGGCGTGGCCGAAGTCGGCCGGCTCATGATCACATTCCTGCTTGCCAACAAGATGGCCTCGCCGAAACTCATCAACAGGCAGGCGTTCGCACAGTTCTGGAAGCATTCGGTGACGACGGCCTCGATCGCACGCTTGATCGCCACCAAATACTACTTCCGCACGGCGGGCAAGGAGTTTGTCGGCGGACTGCTGCACGATTTCGGAAAGCTCGTCCTCATGGAAATCTCACCCGACGACTATGCCGCGGTCGAGGGCCTCGTCACCGAGAAGCTGTATCTGGATACGATCGCCGAAGAGGAGATCTTCGGCATCAGCCACTGCGAAGCCGGCGGACTGCTTGCCGAGCGCTGGCGGCTGCCGGTCAACCTGGCCGAGATCGTGCGCTATCACCATACGCCGAAATTTGCGCCAATGGACCAGACGCTTGTGGCGATTGTGCGCGTGGCCGATCTCTTCTCGCAGCAATGGGGATACGGCCTCGAAGGTTCGTCCGACAATCTCGCCATTGAATCCGATGAAAGCTGGCAGCTGCTTCTGTCCGAGCATACGGCGCTGCGCGCGACGACATTCGAGGAATTTTCCGAAAAGCTCCGAAAGTCGTTCGAGGAGAATCTCGAATTTATGCGCATGATGAATGCGAATGTTTAATGTCCGATAGGTGATGACCAGACTCAGCGATGGCGTGAAGGTTGTCATACGATGTATTGTCCGCCCGGCCGTTTCACTAACGGCGTGGATGCTGCTTGCATTGGCCGTGCCGAACAAGGAGTGCCGGGCCGGCCAGGCGCCCCAGGCCGAAATGCTCCGCTACAGGCTTGCCTGTTCGATCGACGGGCGAAACGCATCGGCCGAGTGCAGCGCCGAAATCTGGATCCGCGTGCTGCGCGATTCCGTGGGCGTGATCCGGTTTCGTCTTTCCCCCTCTCTGCGGATCTATTCCGTCACCGATCTCTCCGATGCCGATATCCGCTATCGCATCATCCAGGCCTCCGGTTCCGACCAATCGTCGATGCTTGAATGCGCGCTGTCTGCGCTGCCGGGCGTGAACGACTCGCTTTTTTTCCATATCCGCTATGCGGCGCACGAAGATACAAGCGCCGAATCCGAACGCTTCATCGTGTTCACCTCGCGGCCCCGAAAGCGGTTGAGTTGTACGCGCACGACAGCGTCGTGCGCGTCGAGCAATGCGCGCCAGTCACGATCACCCAGTTCCGCCGCTCGCCGCGTTGAATCGACGATGTCGGTAAACAGC
>JBLMZA010000082.1:0-11105 GCA_050258555.1 Acidobacteriota bacterium
GTCCGCATGGAAGACGGGAATCAGATGACCATCAACGCCGGTGATTCGTACACCATCCCGCCGGGACACGATGCCTGGAACGAGGGGACAGAACCGTTTGTCGGGCTCGAAATGCTGAGCGCGGAGCAGTACGGGAAGCCGTAGCCGTTAGTACGCCCCGGGGCGGGATAGCCCGAGATGGCCGGCATCATTTTTCATCTTACAGCGTCTGGTGAACAGACTCGATCCTGATTTCGACAGCGGCTCTCGCCCAGGGGAAGCGCTGCCTGATGTCATCAAACTCGTGTCCCGTTTTAATGAACGCGGCGATTCCGGTGATCAGGAATCCCGCCCCCTGCCCGTGAAGTCCTTCGACATCGCGGCTTCCGAATGTGAGAAGCACGCGGTTGTCATGTTCCAGATTGGCTTCCGTCGTCCTCATTCCGCCGGCGGGGTAGATGAGCCGCCCGTCGGCGGTGATGCGGATATAACTATTCCATGTGTTGGCCAGATGCATGCCTTCTTTTCCGAGCGATGCAACGGCGACGACTCCTTCGTGTGCCAGGACTTCCTTCATTTTTTCCGGGATCATCGGCATAACAACCTCCCTCTGTAAGGGGAAAAAAAGCGGATTTTATCTTGTTCAAGCGGCGAACGTGCGCTTCTCGGCGCGCGACTGCAGCACCTGCAGGGCGAGCGTGAGCACATTGAGCAACACCGTGAGAAGAAGGAAGAGTTCCAGATTGCCGGCCAGCGCGCACGCGACGCAGAGCGTGATATGCGTCGTCGATCCGGTGAAGCTCCAGGCCCGCAGCAGCATCTTGTTGTGCCGCGCGTAGTCTTCCGGCGTCACGCGTGCGTGGTTGACCGCCGATTCGGACGAAGCCGATTTCAGCTGCAGGCGCGTATAGCGCAGATAGATCGCGATGAGCAGGAGATCGATCCACCGGCCCAACCCCTTTTTCCCCTTCAGCGTCAATGTCCGTTCTTCCTCAAACTCGCAGATCTCCGTTTCGAGCGACGAGCCTTTCCCGTAGACGTACTTCAGGTAATTGTTCCGCGCAAGATCGAAGTGGAATGCCTGATAGGCCGTCGAGGCTCCGGCAAGCACCGTGAGGGTCCACGCATACCAGATGCCGGAAGAGGCAGTGGTGATGCCGAGCGAGGACTGGCCGAACGGGGGCATGATGCCGCGTGCGGAATCGGAGGAGAGCGCGAGGGCGATGCCGAGGAAGACCGCGATCGAGACGACATAATCGATGAAGCCGTCGACGATGCGGCCGATGCGCGTGCCGTTTTTCTTCAGGCGCGCGATCTGGCCGTCGGCGCAGTCGAGCACGTTCGAGAGAAAATAGCAGCAGGCGCCGGAGGCGAGCGCCGCAGGCGTGCCCATGCCGAAGAGCACGCCGCCTGTGACGCCGACGGCCATCGCCATGAGCGAGACCTGGTTCGGCGTGAGGTTTGTTGCATATGTGGCGGTGACGAACAGGAACGCCAGCGGACGGTAGATGACGAGATCGAAAACTTCTTCGGCTTCAATCGCCTTGAGTGATTCTTTGTAACGGCGCAGTAGAGTCATACACGGGATCTGTTAATACGGATGCGTGCGGCAGAACTCCTTGATCGCCGTCACCAGAAGCTTGTTCTGCTCTTTCGTGCCGAGCGAGATGCGCACCTCGGAGCGGAATGCCTCCTCATCCAGAAATTTGATGATGAGATTGCGCTCGGTCAGGTATTGTTTCAGATCCGCGCGGATCTCTTTCGGGATGTCCACGAGCATGAAATTGGCGAAGCTCTTGTAGGGCGTGAAGCCCTTGAGCTTCGAGAACTCGCGGTACATCATCTCCTTGTCCTTCTCGTACTGCTTGCCGATTTTCAGATAGAACTTCATGTTGTCGAGCGCGATCTCGCCCAGGCGCTCGCTGATGCGGTTGTAGCCCAGATAGCGCGTCGAAAAATTGATGAGCACGTCCAGGTTCTTCCCCGCGAAGGCGAAGCCGATGCGGATGCCCGCAAGCCCGAAGAACTTCGAGAACGTGCGGCAGATGACGAGGTTCGGATATTCGTCGATGTACGGCTTCACATACGCGTTTTCTGTGGAGCCGAAGCCCCAATACGCCTCGTCGATCATCACGACGGCGTCGCGGCATGCATCGAGGAAGCGCTTCAGGTCCTTCGAATCGATCCGGTTGCCGGTCGGGTTGTTGGGCGAGGCGATGACGACCACTTTCGGATGCTCGCGCTCATAGATGCGGATCATCTCGTCGACGTCATAGAGATAGTAGGCGATGCCGTCGAGGCAGCCCTTGGTCATGGGATATTCGACATTGAGACCGCCGCGTTCCGAGGCGACGCGCTTGTAGTACCACCAGGCTTCGCGCGGAATGAGGATCTTGTCTCCCGGATTGATATAGCAGTGGATGATCTGCTTCAGAAGGTCTTCGCTGCCGTAGCTCAGAATGACCTGCTTTTCGTCGAAGCCGAAATCATCGGCGATGCGTTTGGAAAGCCGGCTCTTGATGCCGGCCTGAAAATCACGCGAATACCACGAGAGATGGTCGAGCTTGACTGTCTTCAGGAACTTGTAGACGGAAGGAGCGGGACCTGTTTGCGATTCATTGCGATCGAGAAACTGCGGGGCCTTCGGGTATATGGTCTTTTTCATGGGAATAGGGAATTTGCTTCCGTGAAACAAATTTTTTGACGGTTATATAGTAAAGAAATTTTCCCTAACCATCAAATGAAAAGTGACAATCATTGTATATCATCATGCAGCGCGTCAGGTATCATTGACGTATTGCAGAAGAAGATTGTTCCACGGATGCACTCATCTCAGTTGCTCGCCGCTTTCAGTTCCTTGCTCGGGTACGAGATCACTTCCTGGCGTTCCTTGATCGCTATCGAGTAATGGGGGGCAAGGGTTTTGGTGTATGTTTTGTACCCGGGGCGTTCGATGGTGAGCGTGATGTTCGGCGTCGATTCATAGACGTAAAAGATGGCCTTGTTGCGGATTTCATCTTTGATCGTCCGGATGTTGCCCGTCGGCTTGGTCCTGCTGGAACGGCCGTCGAATGCGGTCTCGAATTCATATTCGGGATGTTCTCCCGCAATCAGCACGGTCAGCTCATCCTCTTTGATCGACAAGATCTTTTTCGATTCCGCATCCACAAGCATGAAATGGACGGTGTTGAAGACAGGTCCCTTCGAGTTGTCGCCATTGGCCGCGGGCCACCAGTATGTGCTGCTTTGCGAAAATGCAGCCAGCGTGCCGGCGATGAAGAGGAGAGTAAGAGACGATAACGATCGAAATATCCAATGCATAGATCCTCCGGGGAGTGTACGTGGCTATTTCCGTTTTCTCTGTCCGCATTGCTGGTGTCAAATATAGCATTTCGGTCGGCTACTTCCTAATCGATGCGGAAGGGGGAAAGGAAGAGAAGGGGGCTTCTCTGCATCCCGGGGGATTGGATGAAAAAAAAGGACCGGCGCTTCATGAACGAAGCGCCGATCCCTGTGCTCTGAAAAAAGCGGAGGCGTGTATTATTCGACCACGAGCGCCAGGATCGCGAAGAGGTCGATCACGACGAGCATCGGCGAGACTTCATTGCGCTTGCCGAGGATGAGCTTAATCGCCGTCCAGCTCAAGAATCCCCAGATGATGCCCTGCGTGATGGAATACGTGAAGGGAATGAGCACGAGCGCCAGAAAGGCCGGAATCGCATCATCCAGGCTTGACCAGTTGATCTTCAGAATCGGCTTCATCATGAACACGCCCACCAAGACGAGTGCGGGCGCCGTGGCGATCGACGGCACGATCGAGAGCAAGGGCGAGATGAACATGAAGGGAAGAAAGAGCAGTCCCGCCGTGACGGCTGTCAGTCCCGTGCGGCCGCCTTCCTCGATGCCGGTGGCCGATTCGATGTATGCCGTGCCGGCCGACGATCCGACAAGGCCCGCAAGGCCTGTGGCGACGGCATCGACGATGAGCGACTGCTTGATGTTGCGCGGTTCGCCCGAGGCGTCGATCATGTCTCCGGCCTCGGAGACGGCGACGAATGTCGACAAACTGTCGAACATGTCCGTGAAAAGAAAGGCGAATGTGATCGGCCAGATTGCAAACTTGAGCGAGCCCACGAAATCGAGCGAGCCCACAAGACTGAAATCGGGCATCGCAAAAATGCCGTTCCAGGTCACAAGCGTCGGCACGCCGAAATTGATCGCCGAGGCGTCGCCCCAGAAGCGTCCGATCGGGATGGCTAGGATGGTCGTGGCCGCGATACCCATGATGAGCGCGCCTTTGACGCGTTTGATCACGAGAATCGAGGTGATGACCATGCCGATCAGGAATGTGACCAATGTCGGGTCCATCTTCGCCAGACCGACCATCGTGGCCGGATTGGAAATGATGAACTTCGCGTTGGCGAAGCCGATCAGCGCGATGAAGAGTCCGATGCCCGCCGCGACGGCGTAGCGGATCTGGCGCGGAATCGCCTTCACGATGTATGTGCGGATGTTGAAGACCGACAGGAGGAAGAAGACGACGCCCGCCCAGAAGACCGAGCCGAGCGCGGTCTGCCAGGGCACGCCGAGACCCAGCACGACAGAGAATGTGAAGAAGGCGTTGAGTCCCATGCCGGGCGCCACAAGGATCGGGTTCTTGGCGTAGAGTCCCATCATGATCGTACAGAAGGCGCAGACGATGACGGTGGCCGTGAGCACGGCGCCGAAGGGCATGCCGGTCTTCGAAAGGATCGCCGGATTGACGACGATGATGTACATGGCCGAGAGGAACGTCGTGATGCCGGCCAGGATCTCGGTGCGCACCGAGGTCGAATTTTTATCGAGCTCAAAATAGTCTGAAAGCATAATGTCCTTTCTCCTTAAAAAAAGAGAAGCGTGAATGTTCGGTAATATGGACGTGTGCTTGGGAAGTGCCGCTTTGGTGAAGCTTCGCCGTGCAGGCTTAGAAGCTCCACTTGGCCGCCAGTGTCGGGCAGACGAGCACGCTCGATTCGCCGGGAATGAAATTGTTGCTGATCTCGACTTCGCCGCCCACGGCCAGATGCTTGTCGATGTTGAACCAGAGCTGCGGCTCGGTCAACACCACGATCTCGCGGTCGACACGGCGGTATTGGCCGGTTGCGGGATTGAGCCGGACGGGCTTCTGGCTCCAGACATCGACGAAGCCGTCGAACTCGAGCCGGCCGTTGAAGAATGTCACATCCCAGACGGTGGTGAGCTGCGCATCGGATCCTTCGGACTGGTAGTCGCGGCGGTAGAGCACATCGGTGTTGAGCGTGACAAATCCCAGATTGACCGGATAGCTCACGCCTGCAAGCCAGATCGATCCCAAGGGAACGGCGACGCCCGCACCCGGAACGCGCAGCGTGCCGTCATTGTACTGCAGCGTGGCCGAGAGTCCCTTGGCGCCCGGAATCGTCACATAGCGCGCGATTTCCCAATACGCCGTCGAAATGCTCTTGTTGCCGTCGTTGTTGAAATCGAAGTCGACGAACGTGAATGTCGAGCCGTATTCATCGGGCTTGAACATTTCCCATGTCGCGGTGAAATATTTGCGGTCCTTGCCGAAGTCGTAGTGAAGCTGAAGATTCTGTGCAACAAGCGTGGAGGAAGCGAAACAGATGAGAATGAAGGCGAGAAGCTTTTTCATGGCGCGAAACTCCCGAAAAAATGAGTAGATGTGATGGATGAACGCATCGGCCGGACACTTGTTGAAACATCCGTGACGGCGGACGGGTTCGGCGCCTCGGGGGCGCAGCCTAATATAATAAAAAATATCAGGCGGTTCAACTCATTTAATGAAGTATGGAACCCATAATACCCTTATATCGTAACACAGATGGTGTTTTTATTTAATTAATTTAAATCGGGCATGAACGCCGGTGCCCCGCCTTCACGAGCGCGCCTGATGCCGTTTCGTCTTATTGGTGGGGGCGGCCGAGAGCGGATCGTCGGGCCAGACGTGTTTCGGATAGCGCGCGCGCATCTGCGTGCGGAGCTCGGGGTAGAGCGTCCGCCAGAAGCTCACGAGATCCTGCGTGACCGCGAGCGGCCTCTGTGCCGGAGAAAGAATGTGGAGCAGGAGCTTTGTGCGTCCGCGGTTGATCGACGGCGACTCGGTCTGTCCGAAGAGTTCCTGAAGCCGGCATGCGAGCACGGGCGGATCGGATGAGTAATCGATTGCGATGCGCGAGCCCGAGGGCAGGAGAAGATGCGAGGGGGCGAGCCTTTCGAGCAGCCGCACATGCTCGTAGCCGAGCAACGATTCGAGGATCGAGCGGAGATCGAGCGATTGAAGCTGCGAGGCGCGCCGCATGCCGGAAAGAAACGGCCGAAGCCATGCATCGATCGTCCGGGCGAGCGCTTCCTCGTGCATCTCAGGGATGGCGGAAGCTTCCTCGCTGTATTGGCGCGCCCACTCGGCGCGTTGGACGAGCGCGCGCGTCTCCTTCGTCCAGGGAAGCGCCGCATCGATCCCCAGAAGCCGCACACCTTCGAGCATCGCCTGCATGACGTCCCCGGGATCTCCTTCGATCGTGCGTTCCGAGAGCACGACTGCGCCCACATGACGGATGCGGCGCGAGACGACGGCGCGTTCGGTTTCGTTCCACTTCGTTGTTTCATCTTCCGTGACCGCATCGGAGAGCACACGCTCGATCGCTTCGATGGACAAGGGGGCGGCCAGAAGAATCCGCGCGGCTTCTCCCTGACGGTGATCGGTGTCGGCGATGGCCAAAAATTCCTCGCGCGAAAGAAGGCTGCCTTTGGGCAGCACGGCCGTCGTGCCGTTGGATGTGAGATAATACGCTCCGCCCTGGCGGTCCTTTCTGCGCGCGATGCGGTCCGGATAGGCCAAGGCCAGCAGCGCGCCTTCGCCGCCGTCCATCGCCGGGGCGGCACCGGTGTGCCGCGCGCCCGGCTTCGCTTCTTTCGGTTCCTGTTCAAGCATCGAGCGCAGGCGTTTGGCCTGCAGCAGAATGCGTTCGACCGAGGCCGCGGAAGCTTTCGAGGGACGATCGAGCGCATCGAGCCTCAACGCAAGATCGACGTCCGCATCGGACTTCGAGGAAAAAAGATCGCGCTCCTCGAGCAGCGCGCCGATCGTGCAGGCGCGCTCCGCATCGTGAAAGGATGCGGAGCGGATGATCATATGCGCAAGCCGCGGATGGATCGGAAGCCTGTTCATCATGCGTCCGTGCGGCGTGATCACGCCTTTCGTATCGAGCGCGCCCAGCATCTGCAACAACGAGCGCGCCTGCAGCAGATGGACAGGCGGAGGCGGATCGATGAATGCAAGATGCTCCGCCCAGGGATCACCCCAGGCCGAGAGCTCGAGCGCGAGCGGGGCAAGATCGATCGTGCGGATTTCCGGCAGCGCGAATTCCGGGAGCGTTACTTGTTCTTCTTCCGTCCAGAGTCTGAGGCAGAGTCCCGGCGCCTGCCTCCCGGCGCGTCCCCGGCGCTGATCGGCCGCCGCCTTCGAGACCGGCACGGTGACGAGGCCCGACATGCCGCGGCGCGGGTCGAATTCCGCGCGTCGGGCGCGTCCCGAATCGATCACGATGCGCACGCCGTCGATCGTGAGACTCGTCTCGGCGATGCTCGTGGCAAGGATGACCTTGCGCATGCCGGCGGGGGCCGGCGTGAGCGCCGATTGCTGCATCGAAGAAGGCGCTTCGCCGTAGAGCGCATGAATGCGGATGTGATCGGGAAGCGCTCGCTCATACAAGAGCGATTCGACGAAGCGGATCTCGCGCCGGCCCGGAAGAAACACGAGCAGGTCGCCTTCTTCCTCCTCCTTCACGAGCGTGCGCACGGCATCGGCGGCGAGCGCCTCCCGGGTTTTATCGGAAGCGAAGCGCATGTAGCGCGTCTCGACGGGAAAGCTCCTGCCGGAACTTCTGACGACGGCCGCATCGGGGCCGAGAAGGGAGCCGATCGCGCCCACATCGAGCGTGGCGGACATGACGACAATCCGGAGATCGGGCCGGAGATTGGTCTGCACATCGAGCGCGAAGGCGAGCCCCGTATCGGCGTGTATTGAACGCTCGTGGAATTCATCGAAGAGGAGACAGGCCGTGCCTTCGAGCGCGGGATCATCCTGCAGCATGCGCGTGAGGATGCCTTCGGTGACGACTTCGATGCGTGTGGCGTTCGATATGCGGCGCTCGCCGCGCATCGAATAGCCGATTGTTTTTCCGGCCGTCTCGCCCAGGAGCATGGCCATGTATTCTGCGGAGCGCCGCGCGGCAAGGCGCCTCGGCTCGAGCATGACGATGCGCCCGGTCGCGGCCCAGGGTTCATCGAGCAGTGCCAGGGGCACGCGGGTCGTCTTTCCGGCGCCGGGCTCGGCGGTGATGATGAGGCGCGAGCCCGAGTGAAGCGCCTGCCGGATCTCCGGCATGACCTCATCGATCGGCAGTCCGCTTTTTTTCGGCATCACCATCGTCGTGTCTTCGTGTTTTTCGTCATGATCATCCTAATATAGATCGCATAGGGCGAATTTCCAACTGTCATTATCAAATCCATCATCGATGCTTATTACTTTGATAATCGAAAAGGATCTTCATCATCCAATTCCGTCGCGCAGCGCGATATTCAGTGTGGCATGATTTGTGCCTTCATTTTCCCTGCAGAACTCTTTTTTCACGAATGAAGACGGAACACACTATGCGCGTTTCACGAACCATCATCACCTATCTTTTCACGGCGGCGGCAATCGCCGGCATCACAAGCTCCGCATCGCAAGCCCAGCAGCGAATCGAAGATCGCATCACCTCGATCATGAACGCCATGACGACAGCCGAGAAGATCAAGCAGTTGCATCAGGAAGGCTCATTCAACACGGCTGACAACACGAGGCTCGGCGTGCCGGGCTTTGTGATGGCAGACGGACCGCACGGCGTGAGAGACGGACTGGCCACGAGTTTCCCTGTGGGCATCGCCATGGCGGCCACATGGGACCGGTCGATGGTTCTTCGCATCGGCACGGGAATGGGAATCGAGTTCCGCGCCAAGGGCAAAGATCAGGCGCTCGGACCGTGCATGGATCTGGACCGCGATCCGCGCAACGGACGCAGTCCCGAGTCCGGCGGCGAGGATCCGTATCTCTGCGCGCAGATCACGAGCGCCGTGACGCGCGGCATCCAGTCTTCGGGCGCCTTGGCCACGATCAAGCATTACAATGCCAATCACCGCGAGCAGAACCGCTATTACAACAACGTCACAATCAGCCGGCGCTGGCTGCATGAGCACTACGGACTCGCCTTCCGCACATCGGTGCAGGAGGGCGGGGCATTCTCGGTGATGAATGCGTACAATCTCATCAATTCGCAAAAGTGCGCCGAGAACTCCCTGCTCCTCTCGACGATCCTGAAGAACGAATGGGGCTTTCCGTTTTATGTCGTATCGGACTGGGATTCGATCTTCGATTCCGAGCGCGCGATCAATGCCGGATGCGACATCTGCATGGGATCGGACAAATACAAGAACGACCTTCCCTCGCTTGTCTCCTCGGGCAAAGTGAGCATGGAGGTGATCGACCGCGCGGTGCGCCGCGTGCTTCGTACAAAGATCCTCTCTGGCGTCATCGACCGTCTGCCCTCAACCGATCCTTCCGCGGTCAATTCTGAAAGCAATCAAAAGATCTGTCTGGAAGGCGGACGCCGCGCGATCGTGCTCTTGAAAAACGACGGCAACATCCTGCCGCTCGATCCGGCTTCGACACGCTCCGTCGCCCTGATCGGTCCTTCGGCCGCCTTCATGCAGATCGACGGATCGGGCTCGGGATATGTGACGCCCTTCTACAGCGTCAGTCCGCGCACGGGTCTCGAAAAGAAATTCGGCGCGGGCAAGATCTCCTATCTGAAGGGCTGCGACATCAACTCGCAGGACACATCGGCGTTTCCCGAGGCCGTGGCGCTTGCCAAAGCGAGCGACGTGGTCATCTTCTGCGGCGGACTCGACGGCAGCCAGGAAGGGGAAGGATTCGACCGCGCGGGAGGCTCGACCGCGCTGCCGGGCAGGCAGCAGGATCTGATCAACGCGCTCGCGCGCGAGAATAAGAAGATCATCGTCGTGCTCTTCAGCGGCGGCGTCTGCTCGACCACGCGCTCGATCAACAACATCGCGGCGCTGCTCTACGCATTCTATCCGAGCCAGGAAGGCGGCAACGCCGTGGCCGACGTGCTGACCGGAGAGTACAATCCCGGCGGCCGGCTGCCGGTGACGATTCCGCAGTCCGACAGCCAGCTGCCGCCCTGGACGGGCAACGACAATTTCAACAACGACTGGGGATGCGGCTACCGGTGGTTCGACAAGACCGGGCGCACGCCGCAGTTCGCCTTCGGCTTCGGACTGAGCTATACGACATTTGCCTATGCGAATCTCCGCGTGACGCCGCTTTCATCGGCGCCGGGCGAACCCGTGACGGTTTCGGTGGATGTGACCAACACGGGCTCGCGCCGCGGAGACGAAGTCGCCCAGTGCTATCTCACGCACGATCAGGCGACCGTTCCGATGCCCGTCAAAGAGCTCAAGGGATTCGAGCGCGTGACGCTCGAGCCGGGAGAGACGAAGACGGTCACATTCACGCTCACGGCCGACGAGCTCTATTATTATGACGAAGCGAACACGCGCTTCGACATCGAAGCCGGACGGTATACCGTGCGCGTCGGAGGTTCGTCGGACAAGCTTCCTCTGAGCGCCGCATTCACCGTGACCGACGCGTCAAAGAAGCCGGATCTCCTGGTGACGAAGCTCATCACGGTGCCCGCCTATCCGAAGCAGGGAGAGAAGGTGACGCTTGCCGCGCTGGTGAAAAACCGCGGTGTGGGTGCCGTGGCGACGGGAACGCATCTGAAGACGCGCTTTTCAGTGAATGGCGTCGAGATATGCACGGCCGATACCGTGCTGGCGGACGGCATTCCGGCCGGCGGCATGGCGCTCATCTACGGCGAGCCGCCCTCGGCTTCTTCATCCGCCTCATGGCAGTACACGGCGGCCGAAACGGGAACGATGGCGCTCGAGGCGCGCGTCGATCCGGAGAATGCGGTGGGCGAATGCGTCGAATCGAATAATGTCCTTACGGCAGAGATGACCGTGCT
>JBLMZA010000083.1:0-28638 GCA_050258555.1 Acidobacteriota bacterium
CGCGCGACGGTGTCGGACAAAGCACAGAGCGCTCAGAAAAAGTGGGCGAGCGTGGGCTATGTGGAGGGCGGCGGCACAACCAACGCACCGAAGCAGTACGTGTTCAAGAACAAAAATGTGCAGACCGGGACGTATGTCTACCGGCTGAAGCAGATCGACCGTGACGGCGCGTTCAAATACTCGCAGGAAGTCGAGGCGGTGATCGCAGCGCCGAAGGAGTTCGCGCTCTCGCAGAATTATCCGAATCCGTTCAATCCGTCGACGAACGTGAATTTCACTCTGGCCGAGAAAAGCCGTGTGCAGATCAAGATCTACGACCTCACGGGACGTGAAGTGAAAACGATCATGGAGGAAGAGAAGGAGCCGGGCTACTACACGGTCGGGGTCGACGGGCACATGCTCTCCAGCGGCGTCTACCTCTACCGGCTCACTGCCTCGCACGGCGGACAGGTCTTCACCGGCGTGAAGCGGATGATGCTGGTGAAATAATGCGCTGCATCCGAAAGACAAAAAAGGCTCCGAACCACTCGGGGCCTTTTCTTTTGGCGGGAGCATCATCCGCGCTGCGCTTGCAATCGCCCTTCGTCCTTCCTATATTTTACCTTCCGAACAACGAACGAAAGGACACTTCATGGACCGGTTATACTCTCCGTGGCGCTCGCGCTATATCGCCACGTTCAAAGATGAGAAGAAAGACGAGGACGGCTCGCTCTTCACGCGCATTGCCGATCAAAAGAACGACGCGAAGAATTTCGTGCTGGCGCGCCGGAAGCATTGTTTCGTCATGATGAATCTCTATCCCTACAACAGCGGCCATCTCATGATCATCCCCTACAAGCAGACCGCAGACCTTGCGGAGCTTACCGCCGACGAGCAGCTCGAGATCATGCAGACGATCACGGAGATGATCGGACTGCTGAAACAAACGCTGAAGCCGCACGGATTCAACGTCGGAGCCAATCTGGGCCGCGTGGCCGGCGCCGGCATCGACAACCATATCCATTTCCACATCGTGCCGCGGTGGAACGGAGATATGAATTTCATGCCTACGATCGCCGATACAAAGGTCGTTTCGGAAGCAATGAACGACACCTATCGCAAGCTCAAGAGGAATCTGAAAAAGAAGAAGTGATGCGACGCCGGCATGCCGGTCAGAAAGAGGAAAAAAATGGGCCGTCCGGAACAGAGAATGGATGTTCCGGGCGGCTTTTTTTCTTCCGCGATCGGGAACTTTTGAGAAGGAATAATACGTTAAACTTGTATAATATAAACTTGAAGCATTTATGGACCGATACTCGAAGAAATACGGGAAAAAAGCCGACCACGCGCTCGCACTGTGGGTGAAATTGGCGCGGACACACTCGCTCATGCTCCGCCTGAGCGCGCGGGACATCAGCCGGTACGGACTCACACAGCCGCAGTTTGCCGTCATCGAGGCGCTCGGACATCTGGGCCCGATGAAGATCAGCGTGCTGGGCGCAAAGATGCTTGTCACCGGCGGCAATATGACGATCGTCATTGATAATCTCGAGAAATCAGGCCTCGTTCAGCGCGTGCGCTGCATCGACGACAGGCGCGCGACGACCATCTCGCTCACCGAAAAGGGAGAGGAGCTTTTCAGCTCGATCTTTCCGCAGCATGCTGAATTTGTGGCCGATACGCTCAGCGTCCTGACCGACAAGGAAATCGAGGAGCTCTCGGCGCTCCTGAAGAAACTCGGCCTGAAGCTGCAGGAAACCTTCGCGCATCAGCTGCTGCGCTAGCGCCGCCTTGCGGACCCGGAAGAGACGGCGCGCATGCGGTGGTGCGTCTCAAGAATTGCTGTACCATTCCATTCAACAACAAGGAGAATTCATTCATGAAGATCTTTTCATCGCTGCTTGCAGCGCTGTTGTTCACGACGGCGTTTGTTTCGGCAGAAACCACGTACACGATCGATCCCGCCCATACGAACGTGAACTTCTCGGTCTCTCATATGGTCATCTCGAATGTGACCGGCAAGTTCAAGGATGTGAGCGGAACGCTCGTCACATCGAAGGAGGATTTTTCGGATGCCAAGATCGCCATCACCATCGGCGCAAAAAGCATCAACACGGAAAACGAGAAACGCGACGAACACCTCCGAAGCGCCGACTTCTTCAATACCGAGAAATATCCCGAGGCGACGTTCAAGAGCACATCGGTCACGAAGGCCGGCAAGGACGCATATCGGATCGCCGGAGAGCTGACCATGCGCGGCGTGACGAAGCCTGTTGTGCTCGATGCCGTCTTCAAGGGCAAGGCCAAGAGTCCGTGGGGCCAGACCGTCGCGGCATTCAAGGGAACGACCACGATCGACCGCACGGCGTGGGGGCTCACCTGGAACAAGGCGCTCGAGGCGGGCGGCATGCTCGTGGGTGATGAAGTCGAGCTGACATTCAATGTGGAACTGATACAAAAATAATCCCTTGCGGCCCTGGCGCCGCAGCATTCTTTCAGCCGCCGAGCGGGATCGATCCCCCGGCGGCTTCCTTTTTCTTGCACTCCGGCAAAATAATCCGTACTCTTTGAAGAGCATTCCGCTCTCTCACCATTCGAATTCGAAGCACTTCACACATACACACATCGCCGGAGGCAGCCCATGAAAACCATGCTGTGTCTGTTCCTGTTCCTGGTCGGCACCGCGTTTCCCCTTAAGAGCCAATTGAAAGAATCCGATCCGCTTCCCGTCGATCCTGCAATCACGGTGGGCAGGCTGCCCAACGGCATGCGGTATTACATCAAAAGGAACGTGAAGCCTGAAAAGCGCATCGAGCTCCGCCTTGCGGTCAAGGCCGGCTCTGTGCTCGAAGACGAAGACCAGCAGGGACTCGCGCACTTTGTCGAGCACATGGCCTTCAACGGAACGAAGAATTTTCCGAAACAGGACCTCATCGATTTCGTCGAGAAAACCGGCGTCCGTTTCGGTCCCCATCTGAACGCGTACACGAGTTTCGATCAGACGGTCTACATGCTGCAGGTGCCGTCGGACAGCGAAGCCACGGTGAAGAAAGCCTTCCAGATCTTCGAGGATTGGGCGCATAATATTTCCTTCGATGACGGCGAGATCGACAAGGAGCGCGGCGTGCTGGTGGAGGAATGGCGTCTCGGGCGCGGCGCGCAGGAGCGCATACAGAACAAGCACAATCCGGTCATCTTCTACAAATCGAAATATGCCGAGCGCCTGCCGATCGGGAAAAAGGAAGTGCTCGACACGTGTTCGCACGAATCGCTCCGCCGCTTCTATAAGGAATGGTACAGGCCCGATCTCATGGCGTTCGTCGTGGTGGGCGATATCGACAAGGCGCTTGCCGAAGCGCTGATCAAGGAGCATTTCTCGGGATTGACGAATCCGGCGGCCGAACGTCCGCGCGAGGAATACACGCTTCCCGATCACACGCAGACGCTCGTCTCCATCGCCACCGATGCCGAAATGCCGGCGGCGAATGTGACGGTGCTGATCAAACGCAGCGAGGAGAAGGAAAAAGTGCTGGGCGATTACCGGAAATCGATCGCCGGGCATCTCTATGACGGCATGCTCAACATGCGCCTTGCCGAGCGGCTTCAGAAGCCGAATCCTCCGTTTGTCTACGGCTATACCGGCAGCCAGAATTTCATCGGCGGCAAGGACGCCTACATCATGGTGGCCGTGGTGAAGGAAGATGCGATCCTTTCGGGGCTGAAGGCGATCGCCACCGAGGCCTTCCGCGTGAAGCAGCACGGCTTCACCGAAAACGAACTGGATCGTGTGAAGCGCTCGATGCTGCGCTCGATGGAACAGGCCTACAACGAGCGGGAAAAAACGGAATCGGGCAATTACGCCAATGAATTCGTCCGCAACTTCATTGACGATGAACCCATACCGGGCATCGCCTTCGAGTACGAGATGTACAAGCAGTTCATTCCCGAAATCACGCTTGCCGAAGTGAACAAGCTTGCCGACGAGCGGATCCGGCCTGATAACCGCGTGATTACGGTTTCGGCGCCGAAGAAGGAAGGTGTGGTATTGCCCGACTCCTCCGTGCTGGCCGCGGTGTTGGACAGCGTCAGCCGCGAGCAGATTGCCGCCTATGTCGACACCGCCGGCACGAAGCCCCTCATGGCGCAGCTTCCCAAGCCGGGCAAGGTGGTGAAGGAGAAAAAATATCCGAAGACGGGCGTCACCGAATGGACGCTGTCGAATGGAGCGCGCGTGGTGCTGAAGCCGACCGATTTCAAGAACGATGAGATCCTCTTCAGCGCGCAAAGCTTCGGCGGCACATCGCTCGTCGACAGCGCCCGGTACATGTCGGCGTCGAATGCGGCCGGCCTCGTGCGCCTGGGCGGACTCGGTGCCTTCGATGCCGTCACGCTCCAGAAGATGCTCGCCGGAAAGATCGCCGGTGTCAGCCCCTTCTTCAACGAGCTGCAGGAGGGACTCTCGGGCTCGATGGCTCCGCGCGACGCCGAAACATTCTTCCAGCTTTTGTATCTGACATTCACCGCACCGCGCAAGGACACCTCGGCTTTCACGGCCTATGTGTCGCGCGTGCGCGCCTCGATCGCCAGCCGCAGCGCAAGCCCGGAGGCGGCGTTTTCCGATACGATCTCGATGGTGACATCGGGATACAATTACCGGTATCGACCGGTGTCGGACGCGCTCATCGACGAGATGAATCTCGACAAGGCTTATGCCTTTTATAAGGACCGGTTCGCCGATGCGAGCGACTTCACGTTCGTCTTTGTCGGCGCCTTCGATCTCAAGCAGATGCGCGCATGGGTCGAACGCTACATCGCAAGCCTTCCTTCCATCAGGCGCAAGGAGACATGGAAGGACGTGGGCGTGCGCTTCCCCGCCGGCATGACCGAGCGCGAAGTGCGCCGCGGCATCGAGCCCAAGAGCACGGTCCGTCTGATGTATGAAGGTCCGTTCGAATGGACGACGCAGAACCGGTTCGACTTCCAGATGCTGATGGAAGTGATGCGTATCAAGCTGCGCGAGCAGATGCGGGAGGAAAAGGGAGGAGTCTACGGCGTCAGCGTCGGCGGCGCGACATGGAAATATCCTCGTGCCCGCTACCAGGTCTCGATCTCCTGGGGCTGCGCTCCCGAGCGCGTCGATGAGCTGATCGGCGTGGTGAACACGCAGATCGACAGCCTGAAGAATTTTCCGGTCAAGCAGGATTATGTGCTCAAAGTGAAGGAGACGCAGATACGCGAGCGGGAAGTGAATCTGAAGGAGAACAACTTCTGGCTCGGTGCCTTGGGCGGCCAGTATTATTACGAGATGAGTCCGGAACAGATCCTCGAGCGCATCAAACTCATCGAGGCGCTCACGGCCGCCGATATACAAAAGGCGGCCAGGACGTATTTCACGAACGAGAATACGGCGAGGTTCGTCCTGAATCCCGAAAAGCGCTGAAAAGGCATGCGGGCGAATAATGCGTTTACGTGATCATATGCGCTGTGACATCTTCGCGCGGCTGTGGCGGCGTGAGACATCGTATGTCGATCGAACAGGAGAAGCTGCATACTGAACGTTTCTCGGCTGCGATGCCTTCCGCCGCACGGCGTGTTCCCTTGAGCACGACATTCTGCGCCGCTCCGGCGCCGCACTTCATGCGCTTGAGCATCGCCATGGTCATGATGGCGGAGACGAGTCCGTCGAAGATCCGCTTCACTCTTCCATGATCGAGGCCGAGGAGTTCCGCCAGATCGTCCTGATCGAGGCTGATGCCGGCCAGCACCGCGGAATCATCCTGCATCAGAGTGAAAATGTGCTTCATGAGCCGGTTCAGAAACAGCGTGATGTCCTCTTTCTTCTTGAAGGGCTTGAGTGAAAGTGAATCTTCCGTCCGGGCTTCGAATGTGAGCCGGGACTCGAACTGCTTGACTTCACGCTTGCCGTGTTCGATGACCGCATGCTCGAACCGGTATGTGAGCGACATGGCCGCCGTGCGCTCGGACTGTGCGACGAATCCCGAGGCTGTGAGTGATTCGGCCAATGAGGCGGCAAAAGAGAAGTTGAAATCGATCCTGTTGCCGGAGTTCTCGCGCCGCAGCGAGGAAGTGATCCCCAGTTCTTCGAGCATCGTCGCGAAGGCGGAGCGTTCAAACGCATCGGAAGCGTCGGCTGAAATAGTGCATTCAGCCTGCGCTTCCGGGTATGGTGAAGGAGACGGCAAAGCCACTGCGCGCAGTGAGTCAGCAGGAACAGATGAGACCATGGGACTCCTCAGTAGTTACCATCATTATCGGCAGGAAACCGGGAATTATTACCGTATTGAAACTCAAATGCCTGGTTTGCGTGTTCTAGACATGTGTCATTCCATTCTCAACTCCTTCTTTCCACAGACAAGGAACACAGAGCATGTCGAACGCAGTCATTACATTGGAACGCCACATCATTGAAGGCGAGCGTGCGCACCCGGGCGCAACGGGAAATTTTTCCGCCGTATTGCGCGATCTGTCGCTGGCCATCAAGATGATCTGGCGCGAAGTGACAAAAGCCGGACTGGTGAACATACTCGGCATGGCGGGAACGGAAAACGTCCACGGCGAATCGCAGAAGAAGCTCGATATATTTGCCGACGAGGCCATCTGCAAGGCGATGGATCACACGGGACATCTGGCCGTGATGGGCACGGAAGAGCATGACGACGTGCTGCCGATTCCGGACAAGTACCCGATCGGGAAATATGTGCTCCTGTTCGATCCCTTGGACGGCTCATCGAACATCGACGCCAATGTGAGCGTCGGCACGATCTTTTCGATCTACCGCCGCATTTCGCAGAGCGGGAAGGGCATGCTCATCGACTGCATCCAGCCTGGGTACAAGCAGGTCGCCTCCGGCTATGTCGTCTACGGATCCAGCACGATGATGGTCTATACGACCGGCGACGGCGTGCACGGATTCACGCTTGATCCGAGCATCGGAGAATTTCTGCTCTCGCACGAAAATATACGCATCCCCGCGCGCGGGAAGATCTACAGCGTGAACGAGGGGAATTCCTGCTACTGGTCTGAAGGCATGAAGCGCTACATCGAGTATCTCCATGAAGAAGACAAGTCCTCGGGCCGTCCGTATTCATCGCGCTATGTCGGCTCTCTCGTGGCCGATGTGCACCGCACGCTGCTCTACGGCGGCATCTTCCTGTATCCGGGCGACAGTCGGTTTCCGGACGGCAAGCTCCGTCTGATGTACGAGGCGAATCCGCTTGCCATGATCGTGGAGCAGGCCGGAGGGGCGGCGACCAACGGCGTGAAGCGGATACTCGATGTGACGCCGATGAGGCTGCATCAGCGCACGCCGCTCATTATCGGCAGCCCGGATGATGTGGCCGAATGCCAGAGATTTCTCCATGAAGAAGCGATGGCCGCGGCGCGCTGAAAGTTGACTTGCAGCGCCGCGTGTCGTATATTTAAAAGCTTCATACTGCACCCATAGCTCAACTGGATAGAGCGACAGCCTTCGAAGCTGACGGTTGGGGGTTCGAATCCCTCTGGGTGTACAGAAAAAAAATGAAAATGCCCGGTCCGCAAATGTGCGCGGATCGGGCATTTCTTTTTTACAGGAAATATTTTCAGAGTTCGGGCATGTCGTAGAGACCGCCCGCATTGGTGACGTCCGTATAACCGGCCGATTTCAGGATCCGAGCCGCATACGCGCTCCTGGCACCCGAGGCACAGTAGACGATGACCGGTTTTGTTTTGTCTCCGAATTCCTGCAGCCGTGCCTGCACTTCATCCACGGGAATATTGAGGGCATTGGGATAGCGTTCTTCATCAAACTCTTCGGCCGTTCGCACATCGACGATCGTGGCGCCTGCTCTGATTTTTTCTGCCAAACCTGACATCGGGTTCTCCTTTTTTCGAATGATTATGTGGTTGAGTGTCGTGTAAAGATCATACCGCGAAGTTCCAGCCTTCAATCCACACGGCCGATGCATATCCTCCGGCGATATTGAAGACCGGCGCGTATCCGGCCGCGCGCAGAATGCGCAGCGTCGTGTGGCCCAGAAAGCCGTCCTTGCTCAGCAGGTACAGCTCGGTATCGCGCGGCACTTCATCGAGCCGGTCCCGGACTTCGTCGGCCGGGATGTGCAGCGCGCCTTCAAGCGGCGCTTTGGATTGCTCGCCGAGCGTGCGGACGTCGAGGACGAGTCCCTTGCCCTGGCGGATATTTTCCAGCGCCTGGCGCGGGGCGATGAGCGGACTGTATCCCGTCAGATCGTTCTGGCCGATGAACGCCGCAAGATTCAACGGATCGTTCGCGCTGTTGAAAGGCGGCGCATAGGCAAGATCGAGTTCCGCAAGATCCTCGAGCGTCATGGCGCCGTGCAGCGCCGTTGCGGCGACATCGATCCGCTTTTCCACCCCGCTTCGTCCGTATGCCTGCGCGCCCAGAAGACGTCCGGTCTTTTTGTCGTAGACGATCTTGAGCGCCAGCGGCGTGCTGCCGGGATAATAGGACGCATGATCGTCCTTAAATACATAGGCTGCGCCTGCATCGAAGCCCGCATCGCGCGCCGATTTTTCCGAAAGTCCGGTCGAGGCGGCCGTGTGATCGAACAGCTTCACCACCGACGTGCCGAGTGCGCCGCGGTATTTCATCGAACCGCCGAGCGCGTTTGTCCCGGCAATGCGTCCCTGGCGATTGGCCGGTCCGGCCAGGGGAATGCGCACTTTCTTTCCATGGATCTTGTGGGTGACTTCGATCATGTCGCCTGCGGCGATGATCGACGGATCGCTCGTTCTGAGCATCTCATCGACCACGAGACCGCCGCTTGCGCCGATCTCGAGTCCGGCTGCGCGCGCCAGCGTGAGCTCCGGCTTCACGCCGATGGAAAGCAGAACCAGATCGGCGTCGGCTTCGCTGCCGTCGGAAAGCTTCACCGAACATTCGGTGATCTCGGCGATGCCGGCATTCGTTCGCACATCGATTCCTTTTGCGGACAGGCTCGTCCTGATCATCGCGCCGAACTCCGCATCCATCTGCAGCATCAGCTGCGGAGCGAGTTCTGCGATCGTGACATGAATGCCGCGCGCATGCAGCGCTTCGGCCATCTCCAGGCCGATGAAGCCGCCGCCGGCGATCACCGCTTTTGCAGGCTTCCGCTTTTCTATGAAAGCGTGTATGCGGTCCATGTCCGGAATGGTCCACAGCTTGAAGACATGCTCGTGCCGGATGCCGGGAATCGGAGGGACGACCGGCGACCCGCCCTGCGCAAGGATCAGCGTGTCGTATGGAAGCTCTTCCGTTCCCGAAGGCGTGCGCACAGCGACCGCTTTTGTTTCGCGATGGATCGCGACGGCTTCGGTATTCGTGCGCACATTCACCCGGTAGCGGCTGAAGAATCCTTCCGGCGTCTGCAGAAGCAGGCGCGACCGTTTCTGTATGTCGCCGCTGATGAAATAGGGCAGTCCGCAGTTGGCGAAGCTGACATACGGTCCTTTTTCAAGCACGGTGATCGTGGCTGTCTCATCGAGACGGCGGATGCGCGCAGCCGCTGTTGCGCCGGCGGCAACGCCTCCGATAATAACAATATTTTTCGTTATTGCAGTTTCTTCCATCATTGTTCTCTGGAAAATGAAAATACGAAGGGAAATCCGGAAGCGTCCGAATATTCTGTTGTTCTTTCCATTGGATGCATGTCGGAGCCTGAAAGATTCACGCACGCGGGCGCAGAAACGGCTCAACTTTTGGGCAATTAAACCGATGATAGCGGTGGAGAATGCGGTGTGCCGAGTGCGATATCAATGAACGTCCCGACTTCGTCATCCTGAGTGCCTGTTCATGAATAAGCCTTTCTTCTTGCTTGCGTTTGTTCTCTTGGTGTCTCTCTGTCCGCATCGGAGTCGGGCGGCGGCGAAGGATGATGCCGCAGCCCCCCGCATCCTCTTGCTCAATTCCTACCACTCCGGATACAGCTGGTCCGATTCCGAAACCGTGGGCATCCTTGCGGCGCTCAAACGCCGCTTTCCCTCTTCTCAGCTCTCGATCGAGTATCTCGACTGCAAGCATTTTCCCGATGCCCGCCATTTCGAACGCCAGAAGGATCTGCTGCTGGAAAAATACGGCTCCTCCGCGTTTTCCGCGGTGATCGTGATGGATAATCCCGCGCTCGACTTTGCCGTCCGATACCGCAGCGAGCTCTTTGCGCATGTGCCGCTCATCTTCTGCGGCATCAACGGCTACACTTCTTCCATGCTTGGAAGTCAGCCGGATATCGGCGGCATCATTGAAGAGTTCAACGTCCGGGCCACGCTTCAGCTCATGCTCGATACGCATCCTTTTGCCAGGCATGTGGTCATCATCCATGATTATACATCGACCGGACTCGGCGCACTGCGCGATGCGCAAGAGGCGATCAGAGACATACAAAAGCCGGTGACATTCCACATCGTGCGCGATAGGGAAATCGGCAGTCTCGTCGATACGCTTCGGCGTGTCGAACCCGGATCGCTCGTGCTCCTGCTTCCCTATACGCGAGACCGGGCGGGACGGGTCTTCGATCTCAACGAGATCGCCACGCTTCTCTCGCGTAATTGTCTTGTACCGGTGTATGCCGTGCATCAGGCCCAGTTCGGATCCGGCATCGCCGGCGGCGTGCTGATGGACGGAAAGGTGCATGGCGAGCAGGCCGGGGCGATGGCCGTGCGTGTGCTCGAAGGGGGAACGCCGGATATCCGCCATGAATCGTCGTTCATCACCGGTTTCGACTACGAGCAGATGCAGCGCCACAATATTCCGCTTTCGCGCGTCCCCTCGTCGGCCGAGCTGATCAACCATCCCGAATCGTTCTATACGCGCAACCGGGAGCTCGTCATCAACGCGCTTGCCGTCTTCGCTCTTTTGGTCTCGACGGTCGTTCTTCTGACCATCAACATCGTGAAGCGCAGAAAAGCCGAACGAGCGCTCAGAGAAAGCGCCCGCATGTACAAGGAATTGATCGAGTCCATTCCCGACGGCGTCTACAAGCGGAATACCGAAGGGAAGTTCATCGATGTGAACCGCGCGATGCTGACCATCCTCGGATATGAGTCGAAAGGGGAGCTGATGGCCGTTCCGATCAGGCAGCTCTTCTTTTCCGACGACGAATACGTTTCGGCTTCGCGCGAAGAGTCCCTGGGCCGGATGATGGTCTTCCGGATGCGCAAACGAGACGGCTCTGAAGTGTGGATTGAAGACAATGCCTCGAGACACGTCGATGAGGGCGGCACCGTGCTCTATCATGAAGGCATTCTCCGCGACATCACCGAGCGCGTCCATTCCGAGCGGCAGCTGCGGCAGGCGCAGAAACTCGAAGGCATCGGCACGCTCGCAGGAGGCATCGCGCACGACTTCAACAACCTTTTGGCGATGATTCTGGGCTCGGCCGAACTGCTCAAAGCCCGCTCGGGCGGCGATGAGAAACTGAAGAAATACGCCGACCGCATCATCGAAGCCTCGGAGCGCGGCGCATCCATTTCGCGCCAGCTTCTGATTTTCTCGCGTCCCGGACAGGCTGAGCTTGCGCCGATCTCGATTTCGCACATCATCACCGGCCTGCAGGAGATGCTGCAGCATTTTCTGCCAAAGACGATTTCCATCGAGACTGTTGTCCGCAATACGCAGGGCATCATTATGGGAGACGAGGGCCAGATCCACCAGGCCCTGCTGAACCTCGCCATCAACGCGGGCGATGCGATGAATCACCGGGGCAGGCTCACCATCCGTGAGTTTTCCGTGCCGCCCGAAGCGATCGCATCCCGCTTCCATCAGAAGGCCGATGTGCCCTATGCGGCCGTGAGCGTTTCGGATACCGGCGCGGGCATGGACCGTGCGACAATGGAAAAGATCTTCGAGCCGTTCTTCTCGACGAAAGAGCAGGGGAAAGGGACGGGACTGGGATTATCGATCGTTCACGGGATCGTGAAAAGCCATCGCGGCTTTATCGATGTGGAAAGCACGCCCGGCACCGGCACGACATTCACGCTCTACTTCCCCTCCGTTCCTTCGCCGCCGGAAGCCACACAGAAGCAGGGAACGGGCTCCTCCGGCGCTACTCGACAGTGACGCTCTTGGCAAGATTGCGCGGCTGGTCGACATTGAGTCCCTTGTGCACGGCAATGTGATAGGCCAGGAGCTGCAGCGGGATCGCGCTTAAGATCGGATTGAGCATCCGGATCGTCCTCGGAATCTTGATCGTGTAATCGACGTAGTGGTCGATCTGGTCGTCCTCTTCGTTGGCGATGGCGAGAATCTTTCCGCGCCGCGCCTTCACTTCCTGGATGTTGCTCAGGATCTTGTCGTATGTCGAATCC
Source organism: Acidobacteriota bacterium (assembly GCA_050258555.1). GTDB lineage: Bacteria > Bacteroidota > Ignavibacteria > UBA10030 > UBA8401 > CAISDA01. The sequence goes on from JBLMZA010000083.1 coordinate 12,304, forward strand.
TTCAGCGCAATGAACACCGCAGGCATGTTCTCGTCGATGAGCGCGATAGGACCGTGCTTCATCTCGGCGGCGGGATATCCTTCGGCGTGGATATAGGAAATCTCCTTCAGCTTCAACGCGCCCTCGAGCGCCACCGGAAAGTTGTATCCGCGTCCGAGGTAGAGGAAGTTGCGCGCATACGCGAAGCGTTCGGCAATGTCTTTGATGCGGTCGTTCAGATCGAGGATCGACCGGATTTTTTCCGGAATCGACTGCAGTTCGCGCACGACCGTGCGTCCGTCTGTGAGGCTCATGCGCTTGCGCCGGGCGATCAAAAGCGTGACAAGGGCGAGCACCGTGAGCTGGGATGTGAAGGCCTTTGTGGAGGCGACGCCGATCTCCGGTCCCGCATGCAGGTACACGCCCGCCTCCGATTCGCGCGCGATGGAGCTTCCCACCACGTTGCAGAGGCCGAGCGCCAGCGCGCCCTTGCGCTTGGTCTCCTTGAGCGCCGCGAGCGTATCGGCGGTTTCACCGCTTTGCGAGATGAACAGCACCGTATCGTCGCTGGTGACGATCGGGTTGCGGTAGCGGAACTCGCTCGCGTATTCGACCTCGGCCGGCGTCTCGGCATACTGCTCGAGCATGTATTCTCCCACCAGTCCCGCATGCCAGGATGTGCCGCAGGCCGAGATGATGATCCGCTTCGATTCGGCCAGGCGCGCGGCATACTCTTCGATGCCGCCCAGCTTTGCCGTGCCTTCCTCGAGCAGCAGCCTGCCGCGCATCGCATTGCGGACGCTCTCGGGCTGCTCCATGATTTCCTTGAGCATGAAGTGGGGATACCCGCCCTTGCTGATTTCCTCGAGCTTCACGGTAATGTGCTGGACTTCCTTTTCGATGCGGTGGTCCATGATGTCGTTGACGATATAGCCGTCGCGCCGCACCTCGGCTAGTTCGCCGTCCTCGAGATAGACGATCTGCTTCGTGAAGGCGACAAGCGCCGACACATCCGAGGCGATGAAGTTCTCATGCTCTCCGATGCCGATGGCAAGGGGGGAGCCGTTCTTCGCGACGACGATCAGGTCGGGTTCATGGGCATCGACCACCGCGATGCCGTATGTGCCCTCGACCTGGCTTAAGGCGGCGCGCACGGCCTTCGAGAGCGGATAGCCCCGCTTCCTGAAGCTGTCGATCAGATGCACGAGCGCCTCGGTGTCGGTCTCGGTTTCGAACTCGAAGCCTTCGGCCATGAGCGTCTTTTTGATGGCGAGATAGTTTTCGATGATGCCGTTGTGGATGAGCATCATCGTCCGGCTGTTGTTCACATGCGGATGGGCGTTGCATTCGTTCGGAATGCCGTGCGTCGCCCAGCGCGTGTGTCCGATGCCGACGGTGGCGCCGTGCGACGAGCCGTTGATTTTCGACTCGAGCGCGGCGACCTTGCCGACGCTTTTAATGACGCTCACCGAATGATCGCGGATGAATCCGATGCCCGCCGAATCGTATCCGCGGTATTCAAGCTGCTTGAGTCCGCCGATGAGAATCGGCACGCAGTTCTTTTCTCCGATATAGCCGACGATGCCGCACATAAGACCGTTCCCTTCCTGTCGTGTGTCGTGCCGTTAATATGGATATCCGCGCTTGCGCCGTTCTTTCTTGGTGATGTCGAAGATCTTCCGGAAGAGCTTTTCCTCGAATTCCGCCATGGTGTGATCGCGGCGGAGCATGGCCCGTTTGGCCGTTTCGATCGAGCGCTCGAGATCGTATGTCGTGACCGATTTCCCGCCGCCCCAGGAGAAGGAGGGAAGATATTTCGCGGGGAATCCACCGTCGAAGATGTTGCAGGAATAGCCGATGATGGTGCCGGTGTTCAGCATCGTGTTGATGGCCGTCTTCGAGTGGTCGCCGATGATGCATCCGAGAAACTGCAGGCCGCTGTCGACCACTTCGCCGTTGACGTAGATCTTCACGTTGCCGTAGTTGTTCTTGAGGTCGCTGTTGTTCGTGTCGGCGCCGATATTGACCCAGGATCCGACATAGGCGTGTCCGAGGAAGCCGTTGTGCTGCTTGTTGGTGAAGGGAAGAATGATCGAATCTTCGACTTCGCCGCCGATCTTGCAGGTCTTGCCGACCGACACGTTGTCGTGCAGCCGCGCCAGGCTCTTGACCTGGCTCTGCTCGCCGATATACACGGCGTTTTCGAGCACGGAGTTCGGAGAAATGCGCGACTGGCGGTCGATGTATATGGGGCCCGACGAGGCGTCGATGACGACGCCCGGCATCACCACCGCATTCTCGTCGATGAAGACATTGTCCGGACAGATGATGTGCGCGCCGTCCATGACCGTGCCGAGCATGCGCTTCTTCTTCGGCTCGACGAGATAGTTGAAGTCGTTGATGAACTCCTGGCGGTTGTATGTGATGAGATCCCAGATGTAATCGATATGGTTGATCTCGACGCGCTCGATCGGGATGCCGTCGAAATCGGCGAGCGAAAAGAGGTCGAAGAGGTTCGCCTTGATCTGTTCGAGCTTGGCGCCCGAGACGCGCACGGCCGCGATCGTATCGCCGCTCATGTACAGCTTGTTTTCGCTGTCGTTGAGCGGGATGATCTCGGCGAGGTTCTCGGGCGCGACGATGCGCCCGTTGATGAACAGACAGGAGTCGCCCTCGATGTGGTTGACCGACAGGCTCGCGTTGCGCGACTTGACCATCGGCTCGAGATACTGCCGGCAGTGTATCGAATACGGCACGCCGGGATACGCCCTCAGGATCTTCGCCCGCAGCGAGTTGATGCCGCAGATGAGGTCGTATGTGGTGCGCGAGAAGATCAGCGGTTCGAGCCGCTCATAATAGATATCCTCAAAAAGACACAGCTGCATGCCCCCTCCGTTTGTGTCGTTGAAAGTGATAGGGTACCCGTGATGCACATATCCGTTCAACAATAAAAACGCAGCATCGTTCCTTTCGATTCTTCCTTTGCCCGCTCCCTTTTATTCTGTGGCGTCGCGCCAGCTGACGATCTTTTCTTCGTACTGTTCGGCCAGCATGCCGGCGGTTCCTCCGTCGATCGATTCGGCGCTGATGTGGAAGGCCGGCTTGGCCCTGTCGGGCCACATGAGCACCGATGTCGACGACTTCGTGTCCATGAGGATCTTGATGCCGTCGACCATGACGCGCTTCTTGCCCTCGGTGTCGCGCATCATATGGCGCATGACCTTGCCCTTCTTGTCCCAGGGGCAGTGCACGGTGCGTTTGGTCATCGAGAGTTTCGGCACCTGCTCATCGAGCGTGCCGAAGCGCTGGCCGGCCAGGGCCATCATCTCGAGGATCTTGGCGATGCTGTACATGCCGTCCGAGGCGAAGAGGAAGTCGGTGAAGATGAATCCGCCCTTGGTGCCGCCCACGAATTTCACATCGGGGATGGATGCCGAATCCATGAGCGCAAGGTGGCTCTCGCGCGTCTTGATCACCTCCACACCCATGGCCTGCGTGATCAGATCGACCTCGCCCGATGCGGTGATGGGAACGGCGATCTTCTTCACATCGGGATAGGCCGTCAAAAACAGATGCGTCACGAGCGTCAGCAGCCGGTCGTTGTTGATGTATTTTCCGTTTTCGTCGACGACCGAGACGCGTTCCGAGCCCGCATCGATCATGAAGCCGATGTCGAAACCGAGCGATGTGACGATATGCGAAAGCTGCTTGATGGCCGTGTCGAATTCCTCGTCTTCGCGCGTGAGCTTGTGCGGATCGAGGTAGGCGTTCTGCGCGAGCACCTGGCACTGCAGCGAGCCGAGGATGTTCGGGAAGATGGTCGATGCGATGCCGTTCGAATAGTCAAGGACGAGCTTGAACTTGGCCTGGCTGATGACCTGCGTGTTGACGGTGGAGAGAAATTTCTCGATGTAGCTTTCCTGCGCGCGGGCCGGGAAATTCACGTCGCCCACTTCGTCCCAGTTGGCCCGCGGAAAATCCTCGCCGAAGAAGAGCCGCTCGACCGATTTGGTCTTGCTTCCCGGCAGGTCCTTGCCCTTGGCGTCGAAGAAGATGATGTCCGTGAGGCTCTTGTCGAAGGGCGACTTGCGCACGTGTATGCCGCCGGCGTCCTTCCCGTTTCTGAGTTCCTGGCGCAGGATGGGAATGGATGTGGCGCGCAGGTCCGATACGTTGATGCCGGCGCTCATGAGTCCGCACATGAGCGCGCGGTTGATCATGCGCGAGACATTGTCCGAGTCGCGGCTGGTGACCACCGACTTGCCTTTGCCGATGAAGGCGCCGAAGGCGGCGCCGAGCTTGGCGCCGAACTCCGGGTTCATTTCAATGTTCGAGAGGCCGGTGATGCGCGCGTCGGTGAAGAGCTCGCGCAGCCATTTGTCCTCCCAGACGAGACTGCGCGTGAGGATGGCGCCGTCTTCGACTTCCTTCTCGGGCCAGAGCTTGATGTTGGAGGCGAGCTTGCTTTCGCGGCCGATCGTGCATTTGTCCGAGATGAACACGTTGTCGTTGATGATGGCGTTTTCGCCGATGGTGCAGCCCTTGCCCACGACACAGCTCGAGAGTTCGGCGCTTTTCCTGATCGTGCATTTCGACCAGATGATCGAGTTGCGGATGACGGCCCCGTCCTCGATGACGGTGCCGTTGCCGATCACCGACTTGATGATCTTCACGTTCGAACCGATCGTGCAGTTTTTGCCGATGACGACCTTGCCCTGGAACGTGGCCGGATCGGTCTCGAGCCGTGTATTTGGGCCGATGTAGGACTCGGATTGAACTTCGCCTCCGATTTCCACGTTTACCATATTATCGAGCGCATCCAGATGCGCTTCCTGATATTCGTTCAGGTTTCCGATGTCGCGCCAGTACCCGTCGGCGACGTAGCCGTAGAGTCCCATGTCGTGCTCGAGCATGAGCGGGAAGAGGTTCTTGCTGAAATCAAAATCCTGCTGGTAGGGAATCAGCTGGAGCACATCGGGCTCGATGATGTAGATGCCGGTGTTGATCGTATCCGAAAATACCTCGCCCCATGACGGCTTCTCGAGGAACCGCGTGATTTTTCCCTCGTTGTTCGTGATGACCACGCCGAAGGCCAGCGGATTTTTTGCCCGCGTCAGGACGAGCGTTGCCTTGGCTTTCTTCTTTTCATGGAATTCGACGGCTTTCGCCAGATCGAAGTCGGTCAGGACGTCGCCGCTGATGATGATGAAGCGCTCATCCAGGAAGTCGGCGGCGTTGCGGACGCTGCCGGCCGTGCCGTAGTCGGCTTCGGCGCGCCGATACTGCATATGGACGCCGTACTTCGATCCGTCGCCGAAATGTGCCGTAATGATCTCCGGCTGGTAAAAGAGTGTGGAAACGATCTCGGTGATGCCGTATTTCTTGAGCAAATCGACGATGTGAGCCATCATCGGTTTGTTCATCATCGGGACCATGGGCTTGGGGATGTTGCAGGTGAGCGGCCGGAGCCTCGTTCCGAATCCGCCGGCCATGATGACTGCTTTCATAGGATCTCACTGTAGGTTAAGTGAATGGAAATCAGCCTGAAACCAGTATGTTAATAGTAAAGAAAAAAACCGTTGTGCGCAAGCATGCCGTTTAAAGCGCCGCCGGTTCTTTTCCGGAATGAAGCCTTGACTTTAAGCTGGAGTATCGGTAAATTAAATGCAATTTTAGCCGTTTCTCCTTCGATTTTCGAGGACGTCAAATGCCGCCGCCGACTTCGCCTCCGCTGTTTCCGGTGAATCGTCACGATCTTCTTGTGGTCTGCTTTGGTGTCCTTGTCATTTTTTTGGGTCTGTGGAGCGGATATCGGTTGATGGCGGCTCTGGCCGTCTGTGGTCTGATGGGCGCAGGCATCAGTGCGGCGCGCCGGTATCGGGCGGGAATGAACCGTGTGGAGGAAAACCAACACACACAGGATGATGACACTACTGTGAGCACAAAAAAAATTTTATTGTTTGATGACGCCGGCTACGGCGGCAGCATACAGATCGATGAGGCGCAGCGCGAAGATGAAGCCTATGCGACGCTGAAGAGTTCGCTGCTTGCGCCCCAGCCCGCTCCGCGCGGCGAGGAGCCGCCGAAGGTCGCGGTCAGGAAGCCGGAGAACGAGAAACGCACGACACAGCAGGTCTATTCTGCGCTTGATTTTGCCGATGGGGCGGAAGCGCATCGGCAGGAACCCCACAACGAATTCAACTATCTCCTGAGCAGGACGCTCAGCGTCATCAAGGAGATCTGCTTCGCCCACACGGTTGCCTTCTTCTGGATCAACAGAGAGACGCAGCATCTTGTCGTCGAATGCAAAGTGACCGACAGCGAGTCGTTCACGCCCGAGCGCAAGCTCGCGATCGGCAGCGACGTCGTCAGCGGCGTTTCGCGCGAGGGAACGCCGGCGCTTCTGAACCACATCGCCTCGGGCGCCGAGCGCGATGTCGTGCGGTATTACACCGAATTCCAGGGCATCAAGTCGTTCGTCGCGGTGCCGGTCTTCTATGCAAACGACACATCGGCGCTGGCGCCGATTGCCGTGATCGCCATCGACAGCAAGGCCGACGATGCCTACGGAAGCGAGACCTTCCGCATGCTGACGCATTTCACGAAGCTTTTGTCGTCGCTCCTGCAGAGCTACACGGAAAAGTACGATCTCGCCTCCGATATGAAGACGATGGATGCCGACCGGTGCGTGCGCTCCGTGGCCGCGTCGCATACGGGAATTTCGGCGATCGTCAATGCGTTCATGGAAGAGGCATCGAACCTCGTTCCCTGGGATTCGATGTCGACCGTGCTGTTCGACGAGTCCCAGCGGCGCTGGGTGATCGCCGCGGCGCGCACGCGCGGCAACGAGCGCTTTGTGATGGCCAAGCAGGCGATCGAGTTTGCCAACACGGTCACGGGCACGGCCATCCTGGCCAACCGGGTGCAGGTGCTGCCCGATGTCTCGGCATGCAAAAAGCGCTTCTTTCATGAGCATGAAAACGGCATGGAATTCACGCGCGCCGGCTCATTTATCGCGCTGCCTCTGGCATCGGCCGAAAAGAGCTTCGGCGCCGTCACATTCTCAAGCCGCACGAAGCAGTCCTACGGGAAGAAGGAGATCGCCTCGCTCCAGTATCTGGCCGCGACGCTCGTGATGGCGCTTGATGCCGAAGATCTGCGTCTGATGGTGCGCAATCATATGATGACCGATCCCCAGACCGGAGCCGGCACGCGGAAGTATTTCATGCAGCGCCTGAAGGAGGAAGTCGACCGCTCGGGCAACAACGGCAGCGATCTCTCGGTGATCCTGGTCGCGCTCTCGCCGCTCAACGATCTGCGCACGCATTTCGGAGACGAAGGCGTCGAGGCGGCCCTGCAGAGCGTCGCCTCCATGCTGCGCGCGAGCGTGCGTTCCTACGACGTGGTGGCGCGCTACGACGACGGCTCCTTCGGCGTGCTTCTGGATGATACGCCGGCCAATGAGGCGTTCCTGTGGGCCGAGAAGGTCCGCTCGAAGATCGCCGGCAACGTCATACAGACCGACGACAAGAATTTTTCGGTGACCGTCACCATCAGCATCTGCGGCGTGACGGACGATCTCTCGCCGCGCGACTGCATCGAGCATGCCGAAAAGGTGATGCGCCAGGCGCAGGCCGCCGGCGGCAACCTGGTCCGAGTGTATTAACGAAGAAGACAGAAAAAACGATTCACCCACATATCAAGAGACAAAGGATAGCAAATGGCTAAACAGCAAGATTTCGCCGAGAAGGCAAAGAAAGCCGCAATGGAAAAAGGCGTGAAATGCGCAAAGTGCGGCGGACAGAAAGTGTCGACTCTCTACATCAACTCGGTGAAAACCGACAAGAGCACCTACCGCTTCAATCGCGCGATGGTCCAGGTCTGCAAGTGCAACGAAAAAGAAGTCTACGCATAAGCGATCGTTGAACCCGCGCCGAAAAATAGTCTGCATCGTGATCGACGGCGTCGGCATCGGGGCTCTCCCCGATGCCGCGCTGTACGGCGACGAAGGCTCCAATACGCTTGCGCACACGGCCGAGGCTTCGGGAGGATTATCGCTTCCCGCACTGGAGCGGCTCGGCCTGGGAAACATTGCGCCTATTTCCGGTGTTTCAAGAAATGAAAACAGCGAAGGCTGCTGGGGCCGGATGCGCGAGATGTCGAAAGGCAAAGACAGCACGACGGGTCACTGGGAACTCTCCGGGATCATCGTCGGGCAGGATTTCCCGTATTACCCCAACGGATTCCCCGAAGCGCTTCTGAACGAATTCTGCAGCGCCGTCGGAGTGCCCGGCGTTCTGGGCAACTGCGTCGCCTCGGGCACGCAGATCATCCAGGACCTGGGCGATGATCATGTACGGACCGGACGTCCCATCGTCTATACGTCCGCCGATTCGGTGTTTCAGATCGCCGCTCATGAAGACATCATTCCTCTGGAACGATTATACGACATCTGTCGTACGGCGCGCGAACGGATACTGATCGGAAGCCATGCCGTCGGCCGGGTCATCGCGCGTCCCTTCACGGGCGCGGCGGGCGCCTATGTGCGCACGCCCAACCGGCGGGACTTTTCGCTCGATCCTCCGGGCACGACCGTGTTCGACCTTCTGGCCGGACAGGACATTCCCACGATCGCCATCGGCAAGATCGACGATCTGTTTGCGGGGCGGAGCCTGAGCCAAAGGCTGCACACGAAATCGAACGAGGAAGGGATCGAGGAGATCATCCGCTCCACCGGCGAGGCTTCGCACGGATTCATCATGGCGAACCTCGTCGATTTCGATATGCTCTACGGGCACCGGCAGGATGCGGGGGGAATGAAGCGCGCCCTCGAATATTTTGATGCACAGCTTCCGCGCATCATCGATGCGCTCGGCAGCGACGATATTCTCATGATTACCGCGGATCACGGAAACGATCCGACCGATCAGAGCACTGATCACACACGGGAATATGTGCCGCTGCTGACGTATGCGAAGCGCGGAGCGCGCGGGATCGATCTCGGCACGCGCCGGACGTTTGCCGATCTCGGCAAGACGGTGGGGGATTTTTTCGGAATGGACACGGCCGCACTCAGCGGCGAAAGCATGCTCGCGCAGATCCTTCCCCGCTAACAACGAATATGAAACGAACATGGATGGAAACGCCGGTGCCGCAGGCGCTTCCGTGTTTTTCTTCCACGGAAGGGAAACGCGGAAGGGCGCCCTTGTGTGCTGCCGGCGTACTCTGCGTACATTGATTGAAAGATGCTATGGTAAAAATCACAAAACAATACACGAACCGCGAGAGCCAATCGCTCGACAAATATCTGCAGGAGATCGGCAAGGTCGACCTCCTGACCCCGGCTGAAGAGATCGATCTGGCCCAGAAGATCAAGAAAGGCGATCAGCGGTCGCTTGAAAAACTGACAAAAGCGAATCTCCGCTTCGTCGTGAGCGTGGCGAAGCAGTATCAGAACCAGGGACTCTCGCTCGGTGATCTGATCAATGAAGGAAACTTAGGACTCATCAAAGCGGCAAAGCGTTTCGATGAAACGCGCGGATTCAAATTCATTTCCTATGCGGTGTGGTGGATCCGCCAGTCGATTCTCCAGGCGCTGGCCGAGCAGTCGCGCATCGTGCGCCTGCCTCTGAACCGCGTCGGCGCCCTCAACAAGATCGGCAAGGCGTTCAGCTCGCTCGAGCAGGAATTCGAGCGCGAACCGAGCGCGAGCGAACTGGCCGAAGAGCTCGATATGTCGCTCTTCGAAGTGGCCGATACGCTGAAGATCTCGGGACGGCACCTGTCGATGGATGCTCCGTTTGCGCAGGGCGAAGACAACCGCCTGCTCGATGTGATCCAGGACGAGCGCCAGCCTTCGCCCGATTCGATTCTGATGGACGAATCGCTGAAGGAGGAAGTCAAGCGCGCCCTTGCGACGCTCTCCGAGCGCGAAGCGGAGGTCATCCGTCTTTACTTCGGACTGTCGAAGGAGCATTCGCTCACGCTCGAGGAAATCGGCGAGAAGTTCAACCTGACGCGCGAGCGCGTCCGCCAGATCAAGGAAAAGGCCATCCGCCGGCTGCGGCATGCATCGCGCAGCAAGGCGCTGCGCGCCTATCTCGGCTGACCGTTCCCGGTTGTTCCTGAAAACAAAAAATGGCGCCTCTTCGCACATTCGCGTTTCACGTGTGAAGAGGCGTTTTTACGTTGCGTGCTCCCGGTGATTTTTGTACATTAAATGCATGAAAAAAATCTACATCCTGGCTGTTGTGATTCTCCTGACAGGCTGCGGTTCCTCCTCACCACGGTTCGGCGTCTCGGAAGCGAAGAATAAAACGCATCATGTGGTCGTGAAGAAGAAGGCGTCGAAGAAACGGTCCGCATCGAAGAAGAAGCCGAAAAAGAATACGCCGCACACAGACGTGCGCAAAGAAGATGAAGAGCCCCCCGAGGCAATGCCGATGGCGGAGGATGTGTCCGCCGAGCGGCTGCGCCAATCGGCCGGATCCGACACATCCCGCATGACCATCGATCAGCAGAAGATGATGGAAACCATCGCCGAATGGCTCGAAGAGCCGTACGCCTACGGCGGCGACGGTGAAGAGTCGGGCATCGACTGCTCAGCCTTCACGCGCGAAGTGTTCGAACAGGCCGCCGATGTCTCGCTGCCGCGCTCGAGCGGGGAGCAGGCCCAGGTCGGCATCGGCGTTTCACGCAATGAACTAAAATTCGGCGATCTGGTGTTCTTTAGAACAAGAGGACGGGCGATATCGCATGTCGGCATCTATATCGGCGACGATCTCTTCGCCCATGCCGGCTCCGGCTCCGGCGTCACCATCTCGTCGCTCGACAGCACCTATTTCAAAAAACGCTACGCGGCCGCCCGCCGCGTGCTGAAGTGATTGGATCGATCAGCTATGAAAACGGAGAACGCAGTGTCTCTTTTACCCATCTATCTCTACGGAAGCGAAGTCTTAAAAAAGAAGGCGCCGCGCATGACCGAGGTGACCGACGACGACATCCGGCTCATTCAGGACATGTTCGAAACGATGCACGAAGCCAGCGGCATCGGGCTTGCCGCCACGCAGGTCGGCGAACTCAAGCAGCTCCTGGTCGTCGATCTTTCGGAATCGGACGATTCCGGTGAATCGAAGCCGCTGGCCATCATCAACCCTGAAATCCTCGCCACCGAGGGGCTTATCGAGATCGAAGAGGGATGCCTGAGCATTCCCGACATCCGCGAAGCGGTCAAGCGTCCCGAGAAGATCCGTATCCGCTATCAGGATACCTCGATGAAGGTGAAGGAACTCGAGGCCGATGGCATGCTTGCGCGCGTCATACAGCATGAGATGGATCACTTGAACGGCGTCCTGTTCATCGACCACTTGAGCACGGCAAAGCGGACATTCCTCAAGAACAAGCTGCGCAAGATCGCCAAGGGCGATGTCGACATCGACTACGAGTTCGCCCTCGAGAAGAAGAAAACCAAATAATGAACATTGTCTTCATGGGCACTCCGGAGTTTGCGGTGCCCTCTCTTCAGGTGCTGCTCGACGGACCGCACGCGGTCTCCTGCGTCGTGACGGCTCCCGACAAGCCGCGCGGCCGTGGGCAGCATGTCTCCTTTACACCCGTCAAGGAATGCGCCCTTGCCAACGGCATCCCCGTGCTCCAGCCGGAGAGCCTCCGCGATCCGGCATTCGGTGAAGCGCTCCGCGCGTTTTCTCCCGATCTCTTTGTGGTGGTCGCATTCCGCATCCTTCCCCGGGAAATTTTTACGATCCCGCGCCTGGGCGCATTCAACCTGCACGCATCGCTTCTTCCGAAGTACCGCGGCGCCGCCCCCATCAACTGGGCGATCATCAACGGCGACACCGAATCGGGCGTGACGACATTTTTCCTCCAGGAAAAAGTCGATACCGGCAGCATCATCCTTCGCCGGTCATGCGCCATCCCTCCCGAAATGAACGCCGGAGAGCTGCATGACGAGCTCATGGCGCTGGGCGCACAAGCCGTGCGCGAAACGGTCGAACGGATCGAAGCAGGACGCGTCGAACTCGAGCGGCAGGACGATGCGCTCGCCACGCCCGCACCGAAGATTTTCAAGGAGGACTGCCTGATCGACTGGGAAAAGTCCTCGCGCGCCATCCATAATTTCATCCGCGGACTCTCGCCCTATCCCGCTGCATGGACGATGATGCGCGGCCGCTCGGTGAAGATTTTCCGGACGCGCGTGCTTCCCGAACCCGTCGACGGTATGGAACTCGAAAGCGTGATGGATCGCGAGACGCTGCTGCCGGGCGTGCACGTGCTCGATCAGGCCGGATGCTTCGGCACCGACGGCGAGCGGTTATATGCGCGCGCCTCCGACGGCGTGATCGAGATTCTCGAGCTGCAGGTGGAAGGCAAAAAGCGCCTTGCCGCATCCGAAATGCTCCGCGGCTGGCGCTGAAGCGTGATACCGCGATTCAACCCGCCTTGCATTTCTTCCGCAATTTGTTTACACTTCCTCTGAATCGAACGGAGATCGTACCGCGTGTACCTGCTGTCGCACGAGACAAACGAGGAGGACTGCAGCGATGCTTACGAACGAGACCCAGTGGTGGAAGGGCCCGCGCGGCGAGTGGTATGTCGTCATACAGGTTTTTCTGTTCATGCTGGTCATCTTCGGACCGCCGGCGCTTCCGGGCTTTCCGGCCTGGGATCCTCCCGTGGCCATTGCCGCTTCTGTCATCGGATTGATCCTCATTGCCGCCGGCATCATCTTCATTGCCGCGGGACTCTGGGCGCTGCGCGCGCAGCTGACCCCTCTTCCATACCCGAGAGAAAATTCCGTCCTTATTGAAACGGGCCCCTATGCCATCGTCCGCCATCCGGTCTACACCGGAGGCATCTTCATGGCGTTCGGATGGGGACTGGTCCTTCACGGCGTGCTCACGCTTTTGTATTCCCTCATGCTGCTTGTCTTTCTCGATGTGAAGTCGCGACGCGAAGAGCACTGGCTCTGCGAGCGGTTCCCCGCATACGACGCGTATCAGAAACGCACGCGCCGGCTCATCCCGTTTCTATATTAGCACTACGCAATCATCCGTAACCATCACAACAAGGCAAGAAGAGGAGGGAGGGAGATGGCATCACAAGGACCGAATATCGGCGTCGGCATGGTCTGCATTCACCATGTCATCACGCGCGGACTGGGCGTGGCGCTCGACTATACGACGAAGTTTGCCGAGGAAGGCTTCCCCAACGCCGAGCGCCGGGACGGATTCATCCACTATCTGCGGAGCCTTGCCTCGGTGCTGCACGGCCATCACATGACCGAGGATGAACTCGCATTCCCCGGCTTTCGCGCTAAATTTCCCGATGCCCCCTATGCAGTGCTCACCGGGCATCATGGCACGATCGCCGAATCGCTTGTGAAACTCAACGGCCTGATCGAACTCTATGCCCAGAATCCAGAGCAGTCCGATCTGCTCAAGGATATCCATAAGGCGCTCCGGGAGATCGATACCGTCTGGCACAGGCACATCGCGCTCGAAGAAGAGCATTTTACGGTCGAGAAGCTCGGGCTGGCATTCGCTCCCGATGAACACACGGCCATGGGCCGGCAGTTTTCGGAGCACACGCAGAAACTCACCGGTCCCGATTACATGCTCGTCCCGTTCATTCTCTATAATCTCGCTCCGGATGAGCGGGCGCTCATGGCGGGCATGATGCCGCCTGTGCTCACCGAGCGGCTTGTGCCGGTCGACTGGAAGGAAAAGTGGAGTCCGATGCAGCCGTTCTTTTTAAGCTGAAGAAGGGACGGCGAAGGATGTGATGAGTCTGCGCGCGGGGCAGATGCGTCCCCGCGCGCAGACGCGCGAACTCCCGGTTTTGTTTCGTTGTTTCTGATGCATGAAGACACTTTATCGCTACATCAGACACTACCGCGGACTCATTGCGCTGTCGCTTGTGCTTGCCGCGGTCAATCAGATTTTTTCGCTGCTTGATCCTCTCATCTTCCGGTATGTGATCGACCGCTATGCCACGCGCTTCAGCCAGTATTCGACGAAGGAGTTTTTCAGCGGCGTGAGCCTGCTGCTGGGCGCCGCCGTCGGCGTGGCGTTTGTCTCGCGCGTGGCGAAGAATTTTCAGGATTATTTCATCAACGTGGTGACGCAGCGGCTCGGAGCGCGTATGTATGCCGACGGCATCCGGCATTCACTCGAGCTTCCCTATATGCTCTTCGAGGACCAGCGCAGCGGGGAATCGCTCTCGAAGCTCCAGAAGGTCCGCACCGATGTCGAAAAGCTCATCGCCTTCCTCATCAATATCGTCTTCACCTCCGTCATCGGCGTGCTCTTTGTGGTCATCTACGGATTTTCGGTGCACTGGGTGATCGTGCCGGTGTATTTTTCCACTGTGCCGATTTTGGGCATCCTGAGTTCGGTGCTCAGCCGGAAGATCAAGACGATCCAGCGGGTCATCGTCGCGCAGACGACGGCGCTTGCCGGCGCGACGACAGAATCGCTGCGCAATATCGAGCTCGTCAAAGGCCTGGGGCTGGCCGGGCAGGAAATCGCGCGTCTCAACCAGACTACGGAGAAGATCCTCGAGCTCGAGCTGAGGAAGGTGCGCTACATCAGAAGCCTGAGCTTCATACAGGGCACGATGGTCAATGCGCTCCGGACGTCGATCCTCTTTCTGATGCTCTATCTGATCTTCACGCAGGCCATCACGGTCGGCCAATTCTTTTCGCTTTTTATCTATTCTTTCTTTATCTTTGGACCGCTGCAGGAAATCGGCAACGGCATCAACCTCTACCGCGAAACGGAAGTGTCGCTTCAGAATTTCAACGAGATCATGACGACGCCGGTCGAGCCGCGGCCCGAACATCCCGTGGCGATCGGACCAGTGCGCTCGCTGGCCTTCGAGCATGTCGGCTTCACGCACCGCACGGGGAGGTCCCCGGCGCTTTCGGATATCTCGTTTGAAATCGCCGGAGGCAAGACCGCCGCCTTCGTCGGCCCCTCGGGTGCAGGCAAGACGACGCTGGTGAAGCTGATCATGGGACTCTATGCGCCCGGAAGCGGACGCGTGTGCTATAACGGCGTTTCGGCCTCCGAGGTTGATCTCAATGCGGTGCGCGAGCGCATCGGCATCGTCACACAGGATACGCAGCTCTTTGCCGGAACGATCCGCGAGAATCTGCTTTTCGTCAACCCGTCGGCGACCGATGCCGAGTGCCTGGAAGCGCTCGAGCGCGCGGCATGCCATACGCTGCTGGCGCGGGCCGGCAACGGACTCGATACCGTGATCGGAGAAGGGGGCGTGAAAGTCTCGGGAGGCGAGAAGCAGCGGCTCTCGATCGCCCGCGCGCTCCTGCGCCGTCCCGATCTGCTCGTGTTCGATGAAGCCACAAGCTCGCTTGACTCGCTGACGGAAGCCGAGATCTCATCGACGATCCGGTCGGTCTCGAGCCGCGGCGGACTCATGACCGTATTGATCGCGCACAGGCTCTCGACGGTGCTCCATGCCGATATGATATTCGTTCTTGAAAAAGGACGGATCATCGAAGCCGGCGCGCATGAAGAGCTCCTGGCGCTCAAGGGACTGTATTACGCCATGTGGCGCCAGCAAATCGGCGAGCGCACCAACGGCGAAGCGCATGCGGCGGCCGCCGAACTTTCACATTCACTTTGAACTTCCTTCTTCTCCTATGGACACTTCCACACGCGTGACGCCGTGGTATGAGGTCGACAACATCGATGCGATCGATACGCCGGCGCTGATGGTCTATCCCGAACGCGTCCGGCAGAATATCCGCACGCTCGTCTCGATGGTGAAGGATCCTTCTCTGCTCAGGCCTCATGCCAAGACGCACAAATCTTCCGAAGCCGCGTGCATGATGATCGAGGAGGGCATCCGG
Source organism: Acidobacteriota bacterium (assembly GCA_050258555.1). Taxonomy (GTDB): domain Bacteria; phylum Bacteroidota; class Ignavibacteria; order UBA10030; family UBA8401; genus CAISDA01. The sequence continues at coordinate 28,175 of JBLMZA010000083.1, forward strand.
AAATTCAAATGCGCGACGATCGCCGAAGCCGAGATGCTCGCCCGCGCCGGCGCAGACGATGTGCTCATCGCCTATCAGCCCGTGGGTCCGAAAATCGCCCGGCTCCATGAACTGATCGTAAAATATCCCGCCACCCGGTTTTCCTGTCTCATCGACAATGCCGGCACGGCGCGGTCGATCGCGTCCTTCTTTCATGCGCATGGCGGATCGGTTTTCGTTTATGTCGATCTCAACGTTGGCATGAACCGCACCGGCATCGCTCCGGAGAACGCCCTGCATCTCTTCCATGCCGTGAAGGATCTCGAAGGCATCGCGCTTGCCGGGCTCCACGTCTATGACGGGCATATCCAGCAGGCCGATCTCGAAGAGCGGCGCCGCGCCTTTGAAAGCGCCTTTGCGCCCGTCGAGCGTCTGGCTTCCGACATCAGGAAGGAACAAGGGGACACCCACTTCACGATCGTGGC
>JBLMZA010000084.1:0-3213 GCA_050258555.1 Acidobacteriota bacterium
TAATTGTCGACAAACGTGCCGATCATGTACGAGAGACCGACCTGAAGCGTGAAGTGCTCCGGACTCTTTAGAACAACAAGCGGCCATAAAAAGTCACCCCATGTGCCGATGAATGTGAAGATCGCCAGCGTGGCAAGCGCGGGCTTCGTCATCGGCAGCATCACGCTTCTCCACAGGCGCAGCGCCGAGGCACCGTCCATCACGCCCGCCTCCTCGATTTCCTTCGGGATCGCAAGAAACGCCTGTCGCATCAGGACGATGGCGAAGCCTTCGACGGCGAAGGGAAGAATGACGCCGGTGAGCGTATCGGCCAGATGCAGCTTCAGCACCGTCGTATAAAGCGGAATGATGATCACTTCCTTCGGCGCCATCATCGTTCCGAGCACGAACAGGAAAAACAGTCCGCGTCCCTTGAAGCGGAAGCGCGCCAGGGCAAAGCCCGCGAGCGAGGACAGAAGCAGATTGAGCGTGACGGAAAGCGCCGAAACGACGATGCTGTTGATCAGGTAGATGAAAAACGGCACCGTCTGCCAGACGCCCGAGTAATTTTCAAGCACGATGTGCTCAGGCACGAGTCTCGGCGGGAACGAAAAGAGCTCCTCGGCGCCCTTGAACGATGTGGCAAGCAGCCAGAGAAAGGGCGCCAGGGCGAAGCACCCGAAGAGCGCCAAGAGCGCATAGAGCGCAAGCGGTGTTCCTTTTTTCATTCGGAGCGCTCCATGAGACGGATGTTGAGATAGGAAAAGGCGAGCGTCGAAGCAAAGAGCACGACGCCGACCGCCGAGCCGTAGCCGAGATCGAAGCGCTCGAAGGCCTGCCGGTAGAGCAATGCCACGAGCGTTTTGTTCGAAATCGGCGCGCCGGGAATCATGATGTAGAGCTCGGTAAAGATCTTCATGGCCGATGTCGATGATAGAATAAAGATGAGCACGAGCGTCGGCTTCAGCATGGGCAGCACGATGTGCACGGTCTGATCCCAGAGCCCCGCGCCGTCGATCCGGCCGGCTTCCTCCACTTCCTTCGGAATGAGCGCGAGCCCGGAGAGAAAGATCATCATATAGTAGCCGAGTCCGCGCCAGACGGTGAGAATCATGACGGAGGCCATATTGGTCGGGTAGTGCGAGAGCCATTTGACCGGAGGCAGCGCAACGAGCGACAAGAGATAGTTCACGATGCCGGTTTCTTCGGCGAACATCCATCGCCAGATGATGCCCACGATCACGATCGGCGTGACGACGGGAATGAAATAGACGAGGCGGAAGAAATGCGCGCCACGCACCGCACTCCTCACGGCAAGCGCGAGCATGAGCGAGAGCGCCATCAAGACGGGCGTCACGCCGATATAGGCGATCGAATTCATGAACGTAAGCCAGAAGCTGCGGTCGGAAAAAAGCCGGCGATAGTTTTCGAGTCCGACGAAGGCATGCTCATGGAAGAAGGAATACTTGAGCAGGCTGTAGTAGACGATCTGCAGCATGGGCGCGGCCGTAAAAAAAAGGAGCAATCCGAGAGCCGGCGCAAGAAACACATATGGGATGAGTCGTTTCATTTAATAGACGGGCGTGGATGAAAGGATGTCGTTCCATTCCGATGCCGCGCGATCGAGCGCCTCCTTCGTCGTCATCGTGCCGAGGCAGGCATGCTGTATCGCCTCGTCGAACGCGTCGCGCAGCCGGTCGAATTCCGGATGCTGCAAATAGGCGCGCAGACGCCCCGCCGATGGAAGCTCGCGCGCGCCGAGCACGCGGCCGCGCGCTTCCAAAGTGCCGTCGCCGCGCGTGAAGAACGTGTCGCGATAGGCTTCCTTCACCGAGGGATAGGTGGTCGTGAGTTTCGCAAAGGCCAATTGGTTTTCGGGATTGGTGAGAAACAGCGCGAATTCGGCGGCTTCCTTCCTGTGCTTCGACGTGGAAAGCACGGAGACGGCCATCGCGGCCAACTCGTGCTTTCCCGTCCTGCCCGTCACCACCGGCGCCACATCGGTCGATCGGTAGATCGAAGGGGCATTCGTTTTGATGCGGCGCAGGAAGACCGGCCCGGTGAACATCATCGCCGTCTGTCCCGACTGATACGATTCGACGATCATCGATCCGGGCTTCATGATCGATTCCGACTGCAGGCAGCCGTCGCGGTAGAGCCGGACCCACTCGTCCACGAGCGCAATGCCGCGCTCGCTGTTGAATGCGGCATGCCGGAGCGAGGAGTCCGCCATCATGACGCCTTCCGATTCGAGCATCATCGGCAGATAGGAATCCTTGCCGATATTCCAGAATGCGGCAAATTTTCCCGTCCGCTCTTTGTAGCGCCGGATGAACCGGACAAGCTCGCCAAACGTCGTCGGGAGATCCTCGCGCGTGAATCCGCCTTCTTCCAGACGCGACCTGTTATAAATGAGAATGTACGTGTTCAGATACCAGGGCAGCGCCTCGATCCTGTGATCGAACGTGCAGAGCTCGAGCGCATTGGGCAGGTATGTGAAGGGTGCGCGTTTCACATCCGTGGTAAGATCGGCCAGGGCGCCCATGCCGTGAAACTTCGCCAGAAAATCCGCCGAGAGGTTCACGCAATCGGGCGCGTTGCCCGCGGCCGCGGAAGCCATGAGTTTCTGTATGGCCGCATCATATGGCACATCGACCCAGCGCACCGTGACGCCCGGATGCGCGCGCTCGTACGTCCGGATGAGCGTGTGGAAATAGTCGTCGAAGGCCGGAGAGAGTTGGAGCGTCCAGAATTCGATCTCGACGCCCGGCTTCTGCCTCGGTGCGCATCCGGAACAAGCGAGCATGACCGCGGCAAGCGCAGTCAGACAGACGGAGCGATAGGATGAGAGAATGCGGAAGCGTCGCTTCATGGGACGATTTAACCAAGGACGATGTTAGAAGAAATAAATGCCGTAGTATTGCAATATCGGAAAATATTGCCGAAAATGGAAACACATCCATATCCGGGGGGAGGGATGTATGCTGACGAATGACGTACGAACGGAACGGGGGGCCGTTGAGACGAGCCTCCATATACTGCAGGAAATCTTTTCAGACTATCATCCGCGCGATTTCACGATCAGGTTCTGGGACGGAACCTTCTGGGATCCGGAGCCGGGAGAAGCCTCGCGCTTCACGATGGTATTGAAGCATCCGGGCGCATTGCGCACGATGATCACGCATGCGACGCGCGTCGGAATCGGAGAAGCGTACATTTACGACGAGTTCGACA
>JBLMZA010000085.1:0-5755 GCA_050258555.1 Acidobacteriota bacterium
TCGCGCGCGCATCCGATACCGTTCAATCAATCACAACAACACGTACCCACATGTCCCAGGAATATTTTTACATCGAGCCTGCGTCGATCAACGGAAGTTTCGTGATGATCTCGGGCGATGAAGCGAAACATATTTCGCGCGTATTGCGGAAGGAACCGGGGGAAATGATCTGGGTGTCGGACGGATGCGGCTGCGTGTATGAAACGCTCATTCGGTCGATCTATCCCTACGGCGTCGAGTGCGAGATCCTGAAAGCGCATCCGCGCCTGCACGAGCCGCAGATCGAGCTGACGCTCGCCATCGGCCTGCTGAAGAATCCGTCGCGCATGGATTGGATCATCGAAAAGGGGACGGAGCTCGGCGTGACGCATTTCCTTCCGCTTATTACGCGCTACACGATCGCGCAGTCGGTGAAGGAAGAACGGTGGAGGAGCATTGCGCTTGCGGCCATGAAGCAGAGCGGCCGGTGCGTGCTGCCGAAGATTTTCCCGCCCATGAAGTTCAAGGACGCGCTCGAGTACGCGGAGCCGAGCGAAGTGAAGCTCATTCCGTTCGAAAAAACGGAGCGGATTCTTTTTATCGGCGAAGTGATGAAGCGCCATACTCCTTCTTCGGCCATCATCTTCATCGGTCCGGAAGGCGGATTCACCGACGAGGAAATCAGGAACGCCGAAGAATCCGGATGCATGCAGGTATCGCTCGGCCCGCGCCGGCTCCGGACGGAAACGGCCGCGCTCGTCGCAGCCTCGTGGGTTGTGGGCAGCATGTAACGATCGTTCATGTGGGGCGAAGCACTCACAACCACGCTTGCGCGTGGATCATTGACCGCTTCGCCCAGGTTCAATGTAGAATGCGTTTCATGTGGGGCGAAGCGCCGCTTCGCTCAGGATCAATGTAGAATGCGTTTCATGTGGGGCGAAGCACTCACAACCACGCTTGCGCGTGGATCATTGACCGCTTCGCCCAGCTTCACCGCGAAGAGCCGTTCGTACTTCGATCCGCCTGCCCCGAGCGTGCTTTTCATGAGCACGATCTCCCGGCATTCGAATTCAAGCGGCTTCACGTCGATCGCCTGGATGCGCTGGATCTTCTCCGGCTGTATGAATGACTTGACGCGCGAGAGCGTGATGTGAGGATGGAAGGGTTTCGCATCGGGCACATGTCCGATCGCGGCGCAGGCTTGTCTGACAGCGGAAGCGAGCGCACAGAGCTCGCGGTTGTCCTCGGGGGCCGAGCCGGCCCAGATGATGCGCGGGCGCGCCGTGCCCGGAAAAAAGCCGATGCCTTTGAACGCCACGGCAAATGGCGCATGCGCTGCGACAACAGGCCCGAGCGCCGCGCGGCAGGCGTCGATCCACGATTCGGTTTTCTCGCCGAGAAATTCGAGCGTAAAATGGAGCTTGCCGGCAGGCTCGCACCGCAGCGAACGGTCGATCCGCATGATCTCCTGTTCGATCTCCGCCAGATGCGCCGCAATATCGGCCGGCGGCACCAGAGCAACGAATGTCCGCATAGGTCACACTAAAAAAAATTATCTGTCAGTGAAAGGCGGCCGGCTGCGACCGCCTCAGTCAATATACAAAAAAAGGAACCTCCATGGCCGCACAAAATTCTTTCGATGTTGTTTCGGAAATCGATATGCAGGAAGTTGACAACGCGATCAACCAGGCGAAGAAGGAAATCTTCCAGCGTTACGACTTCAAAGGCACCAAGACGGAAATCGATTTCAATCGCAAGGAAAACACCATCAACGTTCTTTCGGACGATGAATTCCGCCTGAAGTCGGTGATCGATATTCTGCAGAACAAATTCGTCAAGCGCGGCATACACCTGAAGTCGATGAAGTTCGGCGAGGTCGAGCAGGCCGGCGGCGGCATGGCGCGCATGAAGATCACGCTCAATGTCGGCATCGACAAGGAGAATGCCAGACTCATCGTGAAGATGATCAAGGATACGAAGCTCAAGGTCCAGGCGCAGATCATGGACGACCAGGTGCGCGTGACGGGCAAGGACCGGGACGATCTGCAGCAGGTGATCGCCATGCTCAAGGCCGCCGAGCTGGACTTTGCGGTGCAGTTCACGAACTACCGCACCGCCTGAGGCAGGCTTGCACATCATCATCCTGTCATGAAAGACAAATTTGACAGGATGATGATCATTTCGTGACAACTTTTTCGTTTGCTGCTGGTATGTTGATTCAGGTCATTAATACTGATACTGGAGAAGCGGCAATGAAAACAGCCCCGTTCTACACTTCGCTTATACTGATCGCGCTGACCGTGCCGGCGTTTGCCTCGCCTTCAGGCCCCAGGCAGTACATCGTCCTCAGTTCCCGCGTCGGTCCCGTGATCGATTCCCTCGAAGCCTCCCAATACCGTCTCTTCCAATGGATGCCGGGATTCCGTTCGGCAGCCGTGTTTCAGGCCGCCGACAGCACGGCCTGGGTGGAGGCGCGCTTCAGCCCCGAAGAAGGCCAGCTCTGCGATACGGTTTTTGCCATTTCGGAAAAAATGATGCAGTCGTATGCCGAGCGGATCAATCATTCTGAAGAGATCATGCAGGGCGGTTATCGTATCGGCACGGATCCGCCCGAACTCGTGTATGAGGACGGCACGCCGGTACAGGCGATCCGTGCCCGCGTCGATACGACGAAGCCGTCGAAGCGCACGCTCCTTGCATCCTCCAACCAGGCACGCACGGTTCCTCGTTCTTCCTATGAATCGGCTATCGGAAGACCGCTGCGGCTTGCTCCGAATCCCGGAGGCTTGAAGCGTCCGCGCTTTGAAAGCGTCACGCTGGCTGTTTCAGCCGGCTGGATGCAGTCCGATTTATCGAAGCTGGAAGGAGCCGCCGCCGTGGAGTTCCGGTCGCCTGTGACGCTCTCGGCATTCCTCCATGTTCCCATTCTGCACGAGCCCTCGATCGCTCTTGTAAGCGGATGGGGATTTCATCTGGGAGAAGACTTTACGACGTTTTCCGCCGCCGGGATCATGAGAACGCCTTCCATCTATTTTATACGGCCGATGATCGGCGCGGGCATTGCACACTCGGCCTTCCACTATCAGGGCAGTGTCATCATCGATGCATCGGAAACGTATCCGTTCCTTCTCTTCGGAGTGGCGCTTATTGAAGACGCGGCGGATCTTGTCTGCACTGTTCCACTGGGGGGAACCTTGAGCACGCCGTTTGAAGAAAGGATCTACACGATACGGCCGTTCGGCATCGGGATCGGTCTGATGGTCACATTATAAAGAAAGCGAGGCTGAGACGATGAAACGCATCATGGTATCGATCGGCATCGCCGCTGCCGTTCTCACGCTCGGCGGCTGTCTTGCCACCAAAGAAATCAAAACACCGGCCGATCTGTATGCGCTCGACGGTATCGGTCCGCTTCGCGCGCTGACCGTGGATTCGGTGCTCTATACATTCGACAGGTTCCGATTCACCGATTCGACGCTGAGCGGGAAAGGGGTGGCGGAGCGAAACGGGGAAGAAGAACCGTTCGAAGAGACGCTGCCATTCAGCCGGATCGTCTTTCTTGAAGGACGGGCACTGAATTTCTGGAAGTCCGCGTGGGTCATTCCGGCGGCCGTGATTGCCGCTGGAGGCCTGGCATCCGCCTTGCAGGATCCATCGAGCTTTACGATGCACCGGCCATACGGCGGAAGCTCATGTCCTTATATTTATTCGTTCGACGGAAAAGAGTATCGATTGGATGCCGAAGCGTTCGGCACATCGGTCTCGAATGCATTCGAAGCAGAAACATACAGCGTGCTTCCTTCGCTTGCCGCAGACCGGAAGAGGCTTTCCATCCGCATCGCCAACGAACGACCCGAAACGCACGTCATCAATCGCGTGCGTCTCTTCGCGGCCGATGCCGGCACGGCTTCGCGCGCGGTGCTTGATACCGAAAACCGCCTCTGGGCGCTTCGTCACCCGGCATCGCCTGTGTGTGCGAACGATCATTCGGGGCGAAACGTGCGTGGTGAGCTTTCCGCAAACGACCGCCTCTATTGGGCGTCCGACCTAGCGCATATCGACGCCTTCTCGGGATTCCGCGATGAGATCGAACTGGAGTTCGATCTTCCGGAGCGCGCGCGCGAAGGGACGCTTGTGATCGATGCCGTCAACACCGATCTTGTGACCGAAGCCTACCATGCGGCCGGTGCCGTTCTGGGCGATGCATCGCTCTTGTTCTATCAGGCGCTCGAGCATGATCCAGCGCTCCAGCAGGAAATCCGTGCGTGGATTGCAGACTGCAGTCTCCGGATCGAGCGATGGGAGGATGGCGAATGGAAAGAGGCGGGACGTCTGGCGCCGGAGGCAAGCCTTGCGCCGTTTGCACGGGCGATCCGTCTCGGCGGACTCGATTCGAAAGGAGGAAGGATCCGTCTTCGTCTCACAACGCTGACAGATGTCTGGAAGATCGATGCGGTCTCGCTCGATTGTTCCGCAGCGCGGCCGCTTCCGCTTCAGGCGCTGGAAATGATTTCGGCGCGTACCGCCGATGAATCGGACTGCAGCGGCGCAATCTCCCTGGCCGACTCGGTGTACAAAGCCATTCTTCCGCCCGACAGGATTGAAGCATCCTTTTCAGCGCACAACGCTTCCGGCATGCAGCATCCCATTTTTGTCCTTGCGGCGCAGGGATATCTCTACGAGTGGCTGCCCTCGGCCGAGCATGCTGCGCCTTCGATCGTTCCGGCATCGTTGAGCCGAAGCGGCAGGGTCGGCCTCCTCACGCTGCTCATTGCGCAGAAGGACCTGTTCCTTCCGGCAGTCTATGCGGAATGGGCGCGGCACGACAGAAAGAGCGCGCGCAACGAAGGCGGTCTTGCCTTTCCGTGAAATCCTCGCTACATTAGCACGGATTCATTCCACACACCGACTTGCAGGGAACACCTCGTATGGATATCGCGTCATTGAACACGAAATATGGAATCGCGGGAACGCTTGAATTTGCACTCGGCAAGGGCGGACTTCCCATGGCCAGAATCACCTCCTCACATGCCGACGCGGTGATCTCGCTCTACGGCGCGCAGGTGCTTTCCTATCGGCCGAAGGGAAAAGAAGAAGCGCTGTGGATGAGCGCGCAAAGTTTGTTTGAGGAAGCAAAGGCGATCCGCGGAGGAATTCCCGTCTGTTTCCCGTGGTTCGGCGCCCATGCGACGGATAAAACGAAGCCTCAGCACGGCTTTGCGCGCATCAGTCTGTGGGACGTTGCCGGCGCGGAGCTCGAACAGGACGGCACTGCGTGCCTGCGGCTTTCCTTGCGCGATACGGAGCGGACGCATGCGCTCTGGCCGCATGCCTTCAGTGCGGAGCTTGAAGTGAGAGTCGGCTCTTCGCTCGAAGTCGCGCTCACATGCACCAACACCGGCAGTGCGGAACTGACCTATACCGACGCGCTTCATACATATCTGGCCGTGAGCGATATCGGCTCGGTGCTTCTGCGCGGACTCGGATCCTGCACGTACTACGAGGCGACGGAGACCGCTCCGCTGCGTCAGGAGGAAGCGCTCCTCGAGATCGACCGCGTCGTGAACCGCCGCTACATCGATACGGAAGCCGAATGCGTGATCGAGGACCGCGGCGTGCCGCGCACGATCAGCGTGGCAAAAAAGGGCAGCCGCATCACGGTGGTCTGGAATCCGTGGAAGGAGGGAGCGCGGTCGATGGCGGATATGGAGGATGACGGCTACCGCACGATGCTCTGTGTGGAGGCGGTCAACACGCTTGGCGATGCCGTCGTGCT
>JBLMZA010000086.1:0-2899 GCA_050258555.1 Acidobacteriota bacterium
CATCGGGATGCTGAATCTCGTCTCGGACGAGGAGGGACTCTTCAAGTCGGAGGAAGAGCTGCACCTGCTGCAGGAAATGGGCGCCGATATTTCCTTCGCGCTGGATGCGATGGAAAGCGAAGCCGAGCGCCTGCGGGCCGAAGAGCATCTGGAACAGAGCCGGCGCACGCTGGCGCTCTTTGTGGAATATGCGCCTGCAGCCATCGCAATGTTCGACTGCAACATGCGCTATATCGCCGCAAGCCGACGCTTCCTGAACGATTATCATCTCGGCTCGATGGATGTGATCGGCAAATCGCATTATGAAATCTTTCCCGATGTGCCCGAGCGCTGGAAGGAAATTCACCGCCGCTGCCTTGCCGGTGCAAGCGAGAAGGCGGAGAAGGATCCGTTTCCGCGCGAGGATGGGGGCATGGAGTGGATCCGATGGGAGATCCATCCGTGGTATGAAAAGGAAGGAAAGATCGGCGGCATTCTCCTGTTCTCGGAAGTGATCACGGATATGGAAAAGATGCACGCGCAGCTGCTGCAGTCGCAGAAGCTCGAAAGCCTCGGCACGCTCGCAAGCGTGCAGAAGCTCGAAAGCCTCGGCACGCTTGCGAGCGGCATCGCCCACGACTTCAACAACATTCTGAGCATCATCATCGGCAACGCGTCGCTTCTGGAACAGGAGCACGTGGACATGACGCTGCTTCCCAAGCGCGTACGCGCGATCCTGAAGGCGGGCATGCGTGGCGCCGATCTTGTAAAGCAGCTGCTCACATTTGCACGGGCCGGTGAAGTCGAGATCCGTCCGATCAATATCAACGAGATTGTCGACGAGATCGTGAAGCTGATACACGAAACGTTCCCGAAGTCGATCGTCGTCCATTCGGATCCGGGCGGCGGCCTTCCGGCGATCGCCGGGGATGCAACGCATATTCATCAGGTGTTATTGAATCTCTGCGTCAACGCGCGAGATGCCATGCCGCATGGAGGCACGATCACCATCCGCACATCGGTCGAATCCGGTACGGCCGTTCGGCTGACTCATCCTTCCGCAGTGGCGCAGAAGTATGTCGTGCTTTCGGTGGCCGACACCGGCATCGGCATGGATGAAGCGACGCAGCAGCGGATCTTCGAGCCGTTTTTCACGACAAAAGAGCGGGGGAAGGGGACGGGGCTCGGGCTCTCGACGGTCTTCGGCATCATGGAAAGCCATAACGGCTTCGTGGAACTGCACAGCGAAGCGGGACAGGGAACGGAGTTTTCGTGCAGCTTTCCGGTGCCGGACGATGATCGTTGAAATTATCGAAGCCGGTATTTTGCATCCTGTCCATCAGTTCCGTATATTATTAACGGTCCTTCGCGAACGAAGCGCCATTCCTTCACACACAATCTTTGCAATGAAAACATCGGCATACTGACGAACGAAGCGAGCACAATCCTGCCATTGCTGTACTTCCTTTCCTCCTTCGTTCACTCCAATTCTTTTATTTAAATCCGATGACGTGCGCAACTGCGTGCCGTCGTCAATCGCTTTGGAGGCGACGTATGTCTATGATTGCATTGAATTCAGTTTCCTTTCAGTACGAATCTTCACCCGAACCGGTCTTCACCGATCTGACTCTGTCCATCGACACCGCATGGAAAACAGGGCTCGTCGGCCGAAACGGACGCGGCAAATCGACGCTGCTTTCTCTCATCAGCGGAGCGATCGAGCCTGCCGGCGGCAGCGTGGAGCGGCCCGTGCCGGCGGCGCTCTTTCCGATGCCGGTGCACGATCCCGGTGCGGCGGCGCATGACGTGATCCGCCGCCTTATCGCTCCCTACAGAGAGTGGGAAGCGGAGATGGAGCGGCTCCTGAAAAGCGGCAGGGAAGAGGATCTGTCTGCCTACGGTGAAATCGCACAGGCCTATGAACGCCACCACGGTTACACGATCGATGCGATGATCGAACGGGAATGCGCCGAACTCGGTCTCGGTGCGCCGATGCTTGCCCGGCCGGTTTCTTCGTTGAGCGGAGGGGAACAGACGCGTCTGATGATTGCGGCGTTGTTTCTGAAGACGGATGCATTCCCGCTGCTCGATGAACCGACCAATCATTTGGACATGAACGGGCGCTCCGCGCTTGCCGACTATTTATCGCACAAGAACGGGTTCATCGTCGTTTCGCATGACCGCTCGTTTCTCGACGGCTGCTGCGATCATATCGTCTCGTTGAACCGGAGCGATCTCAGGATTTTTCCGGGAAATTATACCGCATGGAATCTTCAGATGCGGGTTGAAGAGGAGACCGAGCGTGCGCGCTCGGCAAATCTTGCGCGTGAAATCACCGCCCTGGAAAAAGCCGCGCGCCGACAGCGGACCTGGTCCGCCGTAACGGAAAAGGAAAAGAAATCGGCGCCCGACAGCGGCTTCGTGAGCCACAAGGCGGCGAAGATGATGAAGCGTGCGCTCTCGAATGAGCAGCGCGTGGAGAAGCATCTCGAGGAAAAAAAGACGCTCCTGAAGAATGCCGAGACCGTGCGGCCGCTCATCATGAGCGAGGCGGAAGGAGCGCCGGACATCGTGCTGTCTGTGGAAAATATCGGCATCACGATCGGCGGCCGCCCGATCATTCGCGATCTCTCGTTCACGCTCAGGCGCGGCGAGCGTCTTGCACTGATCGGCGACAACGGAAGCGGGAAGACGACGCTGCTCAGGATGCTGCGCGGCGAACTGCAGCCGGAGTCCGGAGCGTTCCACATACCGCGCTACCTCGAAGTGGCGCACGGCTTGCAGCATCCGCTCTGGGCGTCGGGCATGCTGCACGAGCATCTGCGCCATGCGGGCATCGATGAAACCCGTTTCCGGATCATCATGGGCGCCTTCGGCATACAGGGGGACATCTTCGACCGGCCGCTCGAAACATTCAGCC
>JBLMZA010000087.1:0-5772 GCA_050258555.1 Acidobacteriota bacterium
TCCCGGCCGTCTGCCACGATGTACTTGCAGTGCTCCACGCGGCCGAATGAGACATAGCCGCCTTCCCAGTCGGGAATCGCCGAATATTTCAGTTCCACATTCGAAAGGCTCGAAAGCTCCTTGAGATCTTTTTCCGCGCGCGTGTCCTTCTGCCAGTCGGAAACGATGATCTTCACCGCAACGCCGCGTTCGGCCGCACGCCGGATGGCATCCGAAAGCGCGAAGTGTTCGCCTTTTTTCCGCGCTTCGGGCGAATAGGAAAGAAACTGCATGACGACTTCCTCTTTCGCCTGATCCATCAACCGGATGATATTCGGCTCGTCCCAGTGCGCCGAATCGGGAATCACGCCGATGGGACTGCATGTGGGATAGAACGTCACCGTGTCCTTCTTGTTCCGGATGATCCGCTCGGGGCGCGCAAAGAGCGACCGGTTCCAGACGAGGCTTTCTTTTGCCGCGCCGGATGCGAGCTTCCAATCCGCCTCGAAGATCGATCCATAGAACAATGCGGCATCCTTCTGCCGGATGCGGAAGCCGAGTTCGTGTATGTGCTTGAGCGCGCGCCAGTCGAAATTCTGGCTTCCGAAAAACACTTCCTTCTTGTCGACGATGAAGTATTTCGCATGCTGTATGCCGCCGGCGATTTTTGAATAATCGATGAGGCGCAGCTCGCAGTTCTTTTTTGCGCCGAGCATGTCGGCCGTTTCGGGATAGGTCTTGTACATCTTCGCATCGACGATCACGCGGACCTTCACGCCGCGTTTGGCGGCGCGGAGCACGGCATCGATCACTCCATCCATCGGCTCGCCCTTTTTCACGGAAATGTAGAACTGCTCGATCTCGAGCGACACTCGCGCGCGGTCGATCATCTCGACCCAGACCCGGTCGGCGTTCCGGATATCCGGATTATCGAGCATGGTGCCGACGGGCGTGCTTTCCACCAGTTCGATCTCCTGCGAAAAAACCACTGTATGTGCCGCAATGAAGAGTGCTGCAATTGCCGGGAAAATGATGCGTCTCATATCGATCCTTCGAAAGCGTGAAAAAATGTTGTTTGAATGTGCGGGCGCGGACAACTTTCCGTATGCATCCGATCAATTATTTTCGTATATTCCGTGTGAAATGAACGAAATATTTCCTATGAATTCCACAAGCAAGAAAAAAATCATCCTGGTGGGCGACCGCGTCCTCATACAGCCCGAAAAAGACCAGGAACGCACCTCACACGGCCTCTACCTGCCCCCCGGCGTGAAGGAAAAAGACAAGATTCAAAGCGGCTACATCGTGAAAGCCGGCCCCGGATATCCGGTGGTCAATCCCGGATTCATCGACCAGGAACCGTGGGAATCGTCGAAGAAGGATCCCGTGAAGTACATACCGCTGCAGGCCGAGGAAGGCGATTATGCGCTCTTTCTGCGCGATGCCGCGATCGAGCTCGAATATGAGGGCGAGCAGTACCTGATCGTGCAGCAGTCGCAGATCCTCATGATCATCCGGCACGACACGCTTGCAGAGCTGGGGCTGTGACGGACCTCGCGGAGTTCAATCTGCCGCTGCACAGGCGCACCGCCTGAACCACAATTTTTTTCAAGAGGGAGAGTACGATTTTGCAGACTGTCGATATCCTGGAGAGCATTTCCGGCGGATTCTTCGCGCTGGATACCGAATACCGCTTTACCTACTGGAACCGCGCCGCCGAAGAAGGCACGGGCTTCACACGAGCGGAAGTGCTGGGCAGGCACGTGTTCGAGATTTTCCCGAATGCGGAGCACGACGAGCTCGGCGAATGCTATCGGCGCGCCATGAAGACGAACACATTTCAGACGCTCATCACCTGCTACCGCGATGCGCGCTATGAAAAGTGGTTCGACTTCCGCATCTATCCCGGCGAATCGGGTCTGTCGGTCTTCCTGCAGGATGTGACCGATCAGAAGCGCGAGGAGCTCGAGCGCGCGGCGCTTCTGGAAGTCTCGCATGTGATCAATTCGGGAAAGCAGATCGACGAATTCTGCGCGCATTTCGCCCAGGCCCTGCGCACGCGCTACGGGCTGCCGATGCATGCGGCGCTCCTGTATCTCTACCGGCCGCTTCAGAAGCAGCTGGTGCTCATGGCGCCCGACACGCTTCCGGCGCCCCTCCAGCAGTCCATCGCGTCGATTCCTTTGGAGCATGCGCCGATGTACGCGGTGGTCGAAGCCGCCCGTCTCGGCAGCTCGATGGTCACGGCCGACATCGACCGTTCGATCCTCTATGCGCATGCGCCGGAGCTCGTGATCACGTCCGAAAAGACGACGCTCGTGGTGCTGCCGCTCAAAGTCGATACCGAACTCGTGGGCGTGCTCGAGCTGCAGCTCACGAAGGAGCGCTCGGCGGCCGAACGCGAGCTGCCGTTTCTTTCGCTGCTGACGACCGAAGCCGCCGTCGGCATCAGCCGGCGCACGCTCATGGACGAACTCAGAGTGAAGAATGTCGACCTCGAGATTCAGCGCGCGCAGACACTCGAGGCCAACGACACGCTCAAGCGCTTCCTCGCCTTCTTCAGCCACGAATTGAGATCCCCGCTGAATTCCGTGATCGGATATTCTGAACTGATCCGCGATACATCGGACCGCCTCACGCCGGCCACGCTCGCCGAATACGGCCGGACGATTTATTCGAGCGGATCGCACCTGCTGCATCTCATCAACGACATTCTCGATCTCTCGAAGATCGAAGCGGGCAAGATGGAGCTGCATTTCGCGGCCGTGCCGATTGCGCCGCTTCTGGAAAGCGTGCGCGAAACCGTCCGGCCACGCCTTGAAGCGAAGAACATGACGTTCGATCTTTCCATCACCGACGACGTCGAAGAGCTGGTCGTGGACGAGGTGCGCCTGCGCCAGATCCTGTTGAACCTCGTGACGAACGCGATCAAATTCAGCTACGACGACTCGCGCATCATCGTGAACGTGAAGCGCGTGCAGTCGGATATCGAATTCACGGTGCAGGATTTCGGGTGCGGCATCACGAAGGAAGACCAGGCGCTGCTCTTCAAGCCGTTTCAGCAGACGGCTGTCGGAGCGAAAAAAAACGAGGGCACGGGCCTCGGACTTTCGATCACGAAAAAGCTCGTCGAGCTGCACGGCGGATCGATCTTCGTGGTGAGCGAATTCCAGGAAGGAACGACATTCATCGTGCGCATGCCGATGATGGTGAAGGCCGAAAGCGAAGCCGCGCGGATCATGGAGGCGATCGCGGCCGCGCACGGATCAAAGGCGCCGCGCCGCGTGCTTATCGTCGAAGACAAGCCCCACGCCTATACGCTGCTGCGCACATACATGCAGGATGCGGGCTATGAGACCGAAATCGCCGTCAACGGCGTCGAAGCCCTGGAGAAGGCGAAGCTCTGGAAGCCCGATGTGATCACGCTCGATATCCTCCTGCCGGTCAAAGACGGCTGGCAGGTGCTGCGCGAGCTGAAGGAGCATCCATTGTGCCGTGAGATTCCGGTGATCATCATCTCGATGGTCGATGAGCGCAACGTGGGATTCAGTCTCGGCGCCGCCGAATATTTCGTGAAGCCGGTGCAGAAGGATTCGCTCTTGCACGCCCTGAAGCGCGTGGCCGAACGCCATCCCTACGTGGCCAACGCGGCGAAGATACTCGTGATCGACGACGATCCCTCGTCGACCGATCTTGTGCAGGTGATCCTGGAATCGGAAGGCTGTACGGTCCTGAAGGCCAATAACGGGCGCGACGGGCTGCGGATGGCCGAAGAGGAGCGGCCGGATCTGATCCTGCTCGATCTGGTGATGCCGGAGCTTTCGGGATTCAATGTGGCCTATCAGCTCAAGCACAACCTCGCCACATACACGATTCCCGTCATGATCATGACCTCGATGGAGATCGACGACGAGACGCGCCGCCAGCTGGAAGGATTCGTCGTGGGGCTCATGAAGAAGTCCGGCTTCACCAAGCGCGATCTCCTGAATGAAATCGCGACGATCAACAACAATTCCGTGAAATGACCATGTATGAATTGATCGGCATCGCCGTTGCGTTCATCATCATCGTCATCCTGGTGAAAATCGGATTGAAGATCCTGAAGTGGGGATTGATCCTGTTATTGGCGTATGCGCTCTGGCGCTTCCTCTTCTAATATCCACGACCTTATTCGTACCGGAGCGACTCGACCGGATCGACCGAGGCGGCGCGCCGGGCGGGGAAGAATCCCGCCAGAAGCCCGATCATGGCCAGAATGCCGGTGGTCATGAGCATCGTCGAGAGGGAAAGGACCGGCTTGCCCAGAAACTGCATCGCCCCTTCTTCCGAAGGAATCATGCGCACGCCCGCAACGACGCTCCAGGAAAAGAGCAGCCCCAGCCCGCCGCCGATGAATGCCAGCAGCAGCGCCTCGAAGATGAACTGCGCCAGGATGTAGCGGCGCCTGGCGCCCAGGGCCATCTTGATGCCGATCTCCTTCGTGCGTTCCTTCACGACGACGTACATGATATTGGCCACGCCGACGCCCGCAATGAGCAGCGTCAGAAATCCGATCGCAAACAGGAAGATCGTCACGCCGAGCCCGATCTTGCGGCTCATTTTCTCCCCCTCGATGAAATCCCACAAGCCGAGCGCGCGCTCGTCCTCGGGATCGAAATGATACTTCCGGCCGAGAATCCGGTAGATCTCGCCTTTCACACGCTCCTGATCGTTCGGATCGCCCGGACGCACGACGATCGAGTTGACATGCTCCCTGCCGTACATCGTGCGGAATGTGGAATGGGGGATGATGGCGCGCCAGACATCAGGTCCGTTGTTGCTAGCCGTCTGCAATTTCTTCTGAAGAATGCCGGCCACGGTGAAGGGAATGTCATCGACCAGTACGGTCTTGCCCACGGGATCGACTCCTTCGCCGAAGACTTCCGAAGCGATCTTCGGTCCGAGCACGAGCGTGCGGCGCTGGTCCTGGACGTCCTTCTCGTTGATGAACCGGCCGTTTGAGGCCGGATACATGACGCGCATCTCTTCGAAATACGGGTTGACGCCTTCGCATTCGGTTGAGCGCACGGTCTTGCCGTAGCGCAGCGCGACATTTTTTCTGTACTGCGGACTGACCATGTCGACGGCAGGAATGGCGCGCCGGAGGAGCTCGGCGTCCTCTTCGGTCAGATCGATCTGGCGTCCCTTGGGCAGGCCCTCGTACGTCTTTCCGGTTTCCCCGCCGTAGACCATGAGGATGCGGTTGCCCGCATTCATCAGCCCTTTGAGCATCTGCGTGCCCAGACCTTCGCCGAAGGACAGCAGCAGGATGACGGAAATCGTGCCCCACATGATCGCGCCGAGGGTGAGTAGGGCGCGCGTGCGGTGCGAGCGAAGATCGAAGAGAAATTCTTTGAGCAGTTCAAGCCACATATGCGTTGGTATTTAAAAAGTGTAGGGCGAAATGCTATTTCGCCCGGGGCGAAATGACATTTCGCCCCACATGAAGAGCAAGCTATGTCCGCAGGCATTCGATCACATCGAGACCCGCCGCGCGCCTGGCCGGCAGCAGTCCCGCCGCAAGCCCGATCGTCGAGAGCACGGTCATGGCGATCATGGCCACCTGGAGAGAGAATTCGGGCGCGCCGACGTATTCCCTGATCGGGATCATCTGCAGCACCTGTATGATCGCGAAGGCGATCAGGAATCCGATCGAGCTGCCGATGGCCATGATGAAGAAGGTCTCGGTGAAAAACTGCAGGATGATGTTCGATCGTTTCGCACCCACGGCGCGCTTGATGCCGATTTCCTTGA
>JBLMZA010000088.1:0-9604 GCA_050258555.1 Acidobacteriota bacterium
CTTTCATACGCGTTGATGGCGTTCCAGTCCACTCTCTGCCACGGTCTGAGCGACGTATTCGGATCGATCGCGATCTTCGCGTTGTCCTTGTTCGTCCGGTATTTACCCGCATAGGTATTCAAAAACTGCACATACTTCACCGCGCTCCAGTGCGCATCGGCATACGTCTGGAACTCGTCCGTCTTGCGGTCTCCCTTGTTGTTATACACGACGCCGGCGGTGATGGCCGCGGCTTCCGCCAACAGATAGAGCGCGCCGCGCAGATAATTGCCCGTGTAGATCTGCCCCGCTCCCGGCACGGCCAGCGACATGAGTCCGGTCACGACGGGATTCTTCCTCTTCGGCGCTTCAAGCAGGTTCTGCGCGCGCGCGGGTTCATCCTGTGCCGCGGCCGATGCGATATCGGTCGCCAGATCGCCCGTCACATTCGCGGCGAATGCGCCATGGAAGGCCTCTCCCTCCTGTCGCGCCATTCCCGGTTCCGAAGCCTGTGCCGTGGCGATGCCCAGAAGGACGAACGCCGTCAATACGATCGTCTGTGTTTTCATAGTCAGAAAAGGTTCTTGAGTGAACGGCCGATGTCGTTGCTGAAATCGAATCCGAAGAGAATGCCGAAATAGAAGCGCCATTCCTTTCCGTACGAAACGGTCATATCCTTCTTCACGAGATTGAACTGGTCGAGCCCGTATGTGCCGTTGAAGAAGAAGCGCGTCGGATAGGCGTAGAACGAGAACGCCTCGAGGCGCAGTTCGAAGCCGACATCCTTCTTGAAGTCCTGAAGACGCGTCGTCTTCGTCCATGCGTTGCCGAAATCGGCATGCACTTCCCCGTAGAGCTTGTCGAAATAGAGCTGCAGGATGCGGAAGTCGATATTCTCCCACATGGGGAAGCGATATGCCAGATTCACCGCGGCCAGCGTGTTGCCGCTGATGGAATAGTACGGATACCCCTTCATGCCCGGCAGTCCGCCCACATAAAAGTCGAAGAAGTCGGGCACTGGCGGACCGAAGATGGTGCCGCCGTGGAGCGTCATCGAGAGCGTGTGCTTCCAACCGGGCAGCGGCATGTGATGCGTCGCGCGCGCTTCAAGACGGCTGAAGTTGAAGGACGAAAGATGCGGCGTCAGTCCTGTTTGTGTCTGATCGTACTCGCCGGTGGAGTTGAACTTGTCCATCGCGTATTCATAGCGCACGCTCATCGAGGAGCCGACGGGATTGATCTCGCTCGTGCTCGAGGGCATGATCGCGCGCGCGTCCCACTGCGCCGAGAACGTGAAGCCCTTGAAGTACAGATCGCTCGAGCCCGGCACATCGACCGGGGCGTTGTTCTCGTCGCCCTTGATCACGAACGATCCGAGATCGGCGCTGTAGCGGCTGTACGATGCGCCCAGTGTCAGCACATCGGCTTCGCTCAGCAGATGCTGCTTCAGATTCAGATCGAATTCGAGCATGCCGTATGTGACATCGAGCGTATACTTGTCCAGTCCCAGCTCGAGATCGCCCGTGCTCTTGCGCGTGATGTTGTAGACCTCGAAGCTGGCCGTGGGATTGATGCCGAGCTGCTTCAGTCCCGCGATGCCGCCGCGGTAATCGAAGATGAGGAACAGGTCGCGCTCGAGCGACGTGTTGATCGCCGCGCCGCCGAACATGCTCATCTTGTCGACCACATCTCCCGATGTGAAATAGAGTCCCGGCTTCAGGAAATCGAGTCCCGACGACTTCGTGTTGTAGTTGTCGATGCGCAGGAACGGAATGACCGAAAGCGAGGTGAAGACGTTCTTGTACGGCTTCGATTCGGGCGCGGGCAGATTGTCATCGTCATAATTGCGGAGCTTCGCGAAGTCGAACTGATTTCGCGGCAGTTCCGCCTCCGGCGCCGAAAGCGACGCCAGCGGCTTGCCGGGTGCAGGCAGGTACGATGCGGACGCGAAATTCTGCGCCGCCGGGTGCGCAAGCACATTCAGCTTGAATCCCGACGAGGTATACGAGGAAAATGCGATATCGCCCGCCGCGTTCACAGACGGCATGAACGCGCCGCCGAGCACGTTCGTGAGCTGATCGATGGCCTTCGTCTCGAGCGTCAGCCGGTAGAGATTGAAGATGCCTGTGCGGTCCGAGGCGAAGACGATCGACCGCCCGTCGGCGGCGTAGACGGGATTTCGGGCGTCATCGTCGCCCGGCACGAGAATTTCCATCGCCCCCGTCGCGGCATTGACGCGCGCCACGTCCTGCCCGTCCTTCTTCGCATAGCCGAAGACGAGCTCTTTTCCGTCGGGCGACCATTTGGGCGTGAAAACCTGCTCCCCGTTCTTGAAGTCCGTGATCGTTCGCACCGTCTTCCCGTCCGCGCTCACCAGCGTGAGATTCATCGTGCCGTCGTGGCTTATCGCGCAGGCAAGTTGCGTGCCGTCGGGCGAGAGCGAGGGATTGAAGGCGCGCTGTCCGTGCGTGAGCCTGGTCTCCTCCTCCTTCTGCATGTCGTACACATAGAGATCGGCGATGTTCGACCAGTGCGGATTGTCCCGGTCCGTGCGCGAATAATACAGCTTCGTTCCATCCGGCGACCAGGACAGGCTCGAGCGGACGAGCTTCACGAGCTCTTTTTCCTTCTTCGTGGCGGTGTCGTAGACGTAGATGGACGACCAGCCGAAATAATCGGCTTCCTTGTTCGATGTGTAGGCGATCTTCGTGCCGTCGGGAGAATATGCCGGGTAGAAGTTGCCGAAGCCCACTCCGCCGATCGTCTCGCCTTCCACCTTGTTCTGCTCGATGGGAGAAGTGCGCATCCGGTACTGCTCGGTCACGTGGCGCTGCCATTCACGGTAGAGCTCGATGCCCGACTTTCCGATCGCGCGGTCGATCGCCTGATCGATCGTCACGGCGTTGATGCGCGAAAGGTTCTTTGCGATGCGCGGGATGGCATCGGCGCCGTAGGTTTCGGAAATATATTTCACGAGCGCAAATCCGGCGTTGTATGCCGACTCGTTGCCGAGGCTCGTCTTGCCGAAGACGCTCATTTCATTCCATGTGAGCATCTTGCCGTCGAGCGCATACATGCGCAGAATCATGTCGCGGTGCGAATCCCACGAGTCATAGCCGATCTCGGGACGGTTGTACTGCGCGACGCCTTCGGCAAACCAGCTCGGCACGACGAAGCCGGAGAACGGATACGACACGATCGTATTCGGGTAGCCGTAGAGCACGTCCTGCCGTCGCTCGTCTTCGTAATTGAGCCACTGAATGTAGAAGCCCGGCACGTGGCGGCCGAACTTCATCGATGTCTGGATCTGGACGATATGCGTGAACTCGTGCGTGATCACGTTGCGCAGCCAGTTGTGCGTGCCGCGCAGATCGAAATCGAGCGCCGGCGCCCAGAGCTGTATCTTGTTGTCGTAGAAATACGCCGCGCCGTTCGAATAATCGTCGAAGTCGTTCATGATCAGACTGACCTTCTGATCCGGACGATGATCGTAGAGCGAGGTCACGGGCCCGTAGATGTCTTCGGCCACCGCGGCCGCCACGCGCGCCGTGCGCTCTTCCCCGTCATGGTAATGCACGTAGAAGTGCGGCGTCTCGATCGTATTCCACTTGAGTTCGGTATGATTGATATGCTCTTCCTGCGCCTGCGCACCGGAGTGCATGACAACGATCATGAGCGCAGCAAGAAATATTTTTTTAAACATCTGCATTCGTATTTAGCTCTGTATATTTTTAATGTTCTTTAGCTCAAGATGCTACTTCACGACGGCGATCTTGATCAGCGTCGAATGTTTCTCGCCGCCTGATTCGGCCTCGATCTGCGCCAGATACACGCCGCTTTGCACATCGGACACATCCCAGTCGATCTCGTTGTCCGTGTGCGCGTCGCCCGATCCGTGCAGCGTCGCAACGCGTTCGCCCGCCATCGTAAAGATCTTCACGGTCACCGCGGCCGCCTTGCCGAGATAATAGCGGATATGCGTGACCTTGTCGTACACGGGATTGGGCCAATTGTATGCCAGTTTCGACGGCAGCAGCTCATCGCTTTTCTGCACGCCGGAAGCGGGCTGAACGCCCATATTCGTATGCGATGCGCCGCCGAGATAGCCGTTCCACGACGCGGCCGGATCGGCAAAGAGGCCGCCGACATTCCACACATACACGGAAGAATCGGAGGATGCCGCGGCCAGATATGTTCCGCTTGCCGTCATCGCGGAATAGACGCCGCTTGTCTGCAGCGGAAATCCGCTCACCAATTTCCCATCCGCCGTGTACGCATATACATGCCCCTTCGTGCTTCCGAAGCAGATAAGGGGCTGCGTCCCATCCTTCTTTTTCAAGACCAGCGGAGAGCCCGAGACGCCGCCGCCATCCGAAGGCACAAGCGGAAAGTTCTCGATCAGCGCGCCCGTGGTCGTATACGCATAGAGCCCCGTCATCGTGCCGATCAGAAGATCGTTCGCGCCGTCGCCGTTGAGGTCGAACACCGCCAGCGCGCCCGTCACGGTCGAGGGCATCTTCCATGTGCGCTGAATGGCGCCCTCGATCACGACCGTGTTGTCGGTATACACGCGGACCGTCGAGACGCCGCTTCCGCTGCTGAACGATGCAAGAGCGGCCACGCCGCGCTCGTTCACTGTTTCCAGGAACATGCCGGGAGCGGCCGTCCATGCCATTCCATCGAACGCCAGCGATGCGATGTGCGAGACGGGGCTCGCAACAGACGTGACGCCCGCAGCGGTGATGACCGCGATGCGGTTATTGGACGTGCCTACTGCCAGCTCATGCACGCCCTTGTCATTCACGCGCGAATAGACGGGCGTCGTGATCTGCGCGCCGACATTGAATGCGCGCTCGAGCTTCGCTGTGCCCGATGCCGTCATCGAATACAGACCGACCGTACTGTCCCTGACCAGCGCGGCATACACGATTCCTGTTGCATCGAATCCCCTGATCACCGCCGGCTGATACATCGAGGCGCGCGGCGCAAAGAGCGCACTCGGATTCCCCGCAAACACGGAAAGATCGTTCCGGCGCACAAAGACCGAATCATTCGATTTGTAGATCAGCTCATCGGCGCCGTCGCCGTTCAGATCGGCGAAGACCGGCGCATCGTTATTGTCGAGCCATACGCTGCCGCGCTTCACGGTGCCGACAAGCGAGGCCGCAGCATCGCCCGCCTGCACGTCGAACGTCATCACGGGACCGCTTGCGCTGAAGTTTCCGATCGTCACATGCGAATGCGCCTTCGAATTGCTGAGCGAATTCGGCGTCGTCGTCTCGGAAAATTCATTCTTGTAGACGGGCGCGACGTTGCCCTTGAACCAGTAATCGAGCGGCGAACCTTCTTCCGAGCCGCTGCCCGGATCGATGAATCCGTACGACTGCCCGATATCCTGGGAACCGTCGGCTTCCACAAGATCGACGCCGCGGCGATTCTCGTCCGCATTGATCGAATTCGCCGGAAGGTTCCGATCGATCACCGTCTCGTCGATGTGCCAGATCAGGATGCCGCCCGGATACATGTTCTTCTGATTGATCACGCCGGGAAGACTCCAGTCGACTTCATCGACATCGACAATGGTGCCGTAGATCGAATCGACGCTCGCATAATTGAAATGGTCCTCATCCTGCGAAAATTTCTTCGTGAACTCCTGCCCCCTCCACCGGATCGTGAGCGTCTGTCCGTCCCGGTTTCTGTCGCGCTGACGGTTTTCGAGCAGAAAATATTCCTTCGCACTGATCGGCACTTTCACGACCGTATCCGATCCGGCGCTCAGGCGCGCCCCAGATGCCGATGACGCCAGCACGGGAAGCGCCCATCCCAGCCGCACGCGCTCCCAGGCCGAAGGCGCCGGCGGAAAGAGTCCCGAGAAGCTGAAGATCGACTGTCCGTCCATAAGCCCGAAACGGCCGATGGCGGTGCGTCCCGATTTCGTATCGAAGAGATCGGGCAGTCCGAGATGGCTCGCGATATTGGCGACGACGAGACCGTTGATGCCGAGCTGCAGCAGGTAATCGACCGGCGTTCCCGGCACCATCCTGTTTTCCGTCTCAGGCAGGATGGCCGAATTGGTGATCAAAAATCCGCCGCCTGTGCGCACGCCCTGGAACGATGCGCCACGCAGCTTCTGCATCGCCGGAAGATTGAAATAGATCGAGGGCAGATCGTACGGCGTCGGATCGTATCCGAGCGACCCGCGAAGATCGATATCCTTTCCCGAACCCGCATGGAAGATCACGAAGAGCTGATACTGTCCGAACGGAAAACCGGGATTGAGCGAATCGGCGGCGTGCCAGGCGTCTTCGACGAGCCTCGTCAATGGAATGTTCGAACCCGATGACGGCGCATACGCCTGCATTTTATTCGGCAGCGTCATCACCTGCCCCATCACCGTTGCGGCAATGGGCTGACGGCCGTTTGAAACTTTCTGATAATAATTTTTTGCAAACCGGAAGTGATCGGCAAAATATGCCGAATCGCGCGGCGGCGCATCGATGATCCTCTGCACGCTGTCCGACAGATCGAAGCGTCCGTTTCCGCTCGTGCGGTTGTCCGTATCCGTCTGGAACTGCACCATGACCGCGAGGATCCGGAGCGTGTCGCCGGACGCCGCAAGGCGCGGAGCCTGGGAAGCCGGTGCCACGGCATGGGATAGTGTACGGGGAGCATTGCCGAGCGCAATGCATGAACAGAGCACGAGAGCTGTGAGAATGTTTTTCATGAGACGCGTTTCGTCCGGGCGGCGGTCAGGAAGAAGGATTGCGGGACCGCCGTGATCCCGCAATCGTTTCGGAAATGTGTCTGTCGCACACAGTGCGCGCCGCACGCACACACAGAGGGTTTATGCGGCGCGGCACGTGTATCAGATGCCGCCCCACATCACCAGGAGCGTGAAGCGCAGCGTATCGGACAACGGGCTGTTTTCGTCCTTCGCCGAGATGTAGCTGAAGTCGAAGCCATAGATGTCGTACTTGATGCCGGCGCCGAATGTGAGGAAGTTACGATTGCCGAAGCTCGGATCCTCGAAGTAGTAGCCCATGCGGAGGGCGATCCACTTGTTGTACGTGTATTCAAGACCCATGCCGGTGTTGATCGACTTCATCACATTGGCGAAGCTCGGCTTCGTGAATGTCGTGATCATCGACTTGGGAAGCGCATCGGAATGTCCGGTCGAGTCCTTGTAGACGAGGAGCTTGCTGAAGTCGACCGAGATCTGGAATTTGTTGTATTCATCTTCATAGGGAACGATGCCGAAGCCGAGGCGGAGCTGCGTCGGAAGCGGATCGGCCTGGGCCGCGTCGATATAGACGACCTTCGGGCCGATGTTCGACAGGTTGAGGCCCATGCTGAAGGCGCCGCCCGCATCGATGTCGGTAAAGGGCAGCATCAGGTGCTGGGGCTTCCACATCGCCGCGATGTCGCCGCTGACGTTGTAGGCCACGCCGTCGCCCTTCTCGTTGGCCGTGCCGATCGGAGACAGGCGCGAATTGATGAACCGGAGATTGACGCCGAGTCCCCAGTCTTCCGAAAGCTTCACGCCGACGCCGGCCGTCGCCGCGACTTCGAACGCCTTGAAGCGTCCGACTTCCTCGGGACCCTGTTCGCTCGTCTGGATGAATTCGCCGAGGTTCAGGTATGTGACGCTCGCGCCGATCGTGCCGAAATCCTGTATGTCCGTTTTGAAATTGAGATATTCATAAAACAGATCGGACAGGTTGAACTGCGGGAGCCATTTCGCGTGCGAAAGGCTGACTTCCGATCCCTTTTGAAATGCAAGACCCGCGGGATTCCAGAACAGTGCGGCTGCATCGTCGGCGATACCCGTTCCTGATTCACCCATGCCGCTGGCACGCGAATTCGGGGAGATCAGCAGGAATGGCACGGCAGTGTTGCCCTGCGCCAGCACGGAGTCCGATGCAAGCATCAATCCCATGAGCACTGCGATTCCAAAAATGAGTTTTTTCATGTTTTTCTCCTTACAAAAGAAAATGGGTTAGAGTACAAAAATAGATCTTCTTTCGGTCATTTCAAAACGAATTACTTCACCACGGCAAGCCTGCCAAGCGCCTCGCTTGAAAATTTCCCATCCACTGTCTTTGCCGTCACTCTGTAGAAATACACGCCGTTGCCCAGGGCATCGCCGTCGTTGTCGCGGCAGTCCCACGGAATCTGCACGAACCGGTCGGTCACGCCGTATCGGTCGATTTCTCCGATGAGCCTTCCGGCCACGGAATAAATCTTGATCTGCACATCGAGCGGCGTGAGCTGGTTGTGCTGGAATGTGAATGTCGTCTGCCTGGCGGCCGGATTCGGTATATTATAGACATTCACCAGGGAAAGCCCGCTTCCCGAGGCGACGGTAAACGACGCTTCGGCCGTCGACGGATTGTTGTACACATCCCATGCCTTCACGAGCACCGAATGCGAACCGGCATCGAGCTTCGGCATCGGATATTCGACCGTGCCTTCCTGATAGCTGTCGCGCTTGCTCTTGTAATACTCCGTCAAATCGATGCTCTTTGCGCTGCCGTCGACCCATGCCTCGATGCGGTGGCCGATGCCCGTGCCGGCCGAGTTGATGCCGCTAGAATCGGAGAGCGCCACGATCAGCTTCGGCGTCTCGCCCACCAGATCGCCCGAGCGGAACGAAGGCGTATCGAAGTACACGGAAATCGACGGTCCTTTGGTGTCATTGGCCGCGCCGCGCGCCGTGCCGCCCACCATGAAGTTCGTCGTATAGCCCCGTCCGTCCGAAGCGCCGGAGGAGAAGTAGACGGAGATCTTGCCGTTCTTGTTGTCGTACGAAATATCCTTCGGAACGATGAATGTCGCTTCGAGCCGCCCGTTGACGACCGAATTTTCGCCCTTATACAGCACGGCGCCGGGCTGCACATACGTGAACGTGGGCGCGCTGAATCCCGGAATGGTCTTCTCGCGTTCGGCATCGTAGACCGTCACAAGCGCCGTGCCGTTGACCGACGGATCGACCGAGAGATCGGCCTTGCGGATGGCTCCCTTGATCGTCACTTTCTGCAGCGCACCGAGCGTATCGGGCACCGTCGAGGCGGTGGCGATCCCGTTAATCGAATCGACCGTCATGGCCATGCGCGGCGAAGCCAGTCTCAGCGTCGGATCGCACAGCAGATGATATTTTTCACGGTTTGCAAGATTGCCGGCCGACGGATCGTTCTTCGCCAGCAGGAACGCATCGCCCAGGCGCGGCACCCCCGCAAACTGGCTGCTCGGGAACGCAAAGCCGTAAAAGCTGTAGTTCAGCAGCGCATTGTCGGTCGAATAGACCGCGCGCGTCGCGCTCAGCACGCCGATCGCGCCGCCGTTCTGGTTCTTCATCATCTCTTCGGCCGAACTCTGCACATCGGTCGCATCGAAGCGGCCCCAGTCGCACGTCGCGGCGGCGACGAAGGCCAGCCTGTCGTTATTGAAAAACTGCGTCTTCGTGTCTTCCAATGTCAGGATGCTCTCGTGCGCCCAGACCGTGGGATTGCCATGGCCCGTGAAATTCAACAGGAGCGTGCCGCGGTTGACCTGATCGATGATCGCCTGACGCGCATCGGGCTTGCGCCTTCCCTGCGGCGTGATGACCGTGGGATATTCGGCGATA
>JBLMZA010000089.1:0-4718 GCA_050258555.1 Acidobacteriota bacterium
GGGAAACATCCGGAAGGGTGGGTGCCCGATGAAAAGATCACCGTCGAAGAGGCCGTCCGCGCCTACACCGTCGGCGCGGCCTACGCCGAGTTTCAGGAGCACGTGAAAGGCACGATCGCTCCGGGCATGCTGGCCGATCTCGTGATCCTGTCGCGGAATATTTTTGCGATCGATCCCGTGCAGATCGAAACAACCGTCGTCGATATGACGATCACCAACGGCCGCGTCGTCTACGAGCGCAGCCGATAGCCAGAGGATGCGGAGCTATTTTTTTCCGAACACTTTTTTCAGGATCGCCGTGGTGCGCGCGACGGGATCCTTGCGTATGGAGAGCTCTTCCTTGGCGATCATGAGAAAGAGGCCGTCGATCGCCTTGACCGTCACATAGCCGGCGAGATCGGGATTGATTTTTTCGACGAAGGGAAGTTCGTTGTACAGCGTGACAATGTCCGTCCAGTATTTCGTGGCGTTGACTTTTTTCAGCGACGCTTCGATCGATGGCTGAAACTGCGCGGCGAGGCTGTCGTAGGTGCCGGCTTTGAGATACGCCGTCGCGGCGGTGTCGGCTCCGGTCACGATCGAGAGCGCATCAGTGATGGTCATTTTTTTGATGGCGGAAACGAAGATGGGCTTCGCGCGCTTTGCGGCGTCTTCGGCCGCCCGGTTCATCGAAAGGATTGCCTTGTCGACCTGCTTGCCGAGACCGATCGAGCGGAGCTTCGCCTCCATGGCGAGCGCATTCGGAGGGAGCGGAATTTTAATTTCGGGATTGCCGAAGTAGCCGTCGAGCTTCGAGACAATCTGCACGCCTTCGGTGGTTCCCTTCACGAGGGCTTCCCGGATGCCGGCAGCGGCATCTGTCTCCGTCAGTCCGGATGACGGTGTGAGGATCTTCCTGATGGTCTCCTTCACCTGTGCCGTCACCGGCATGCACAGGCAGATGACGAATGCCAGCACGATCGTTCGTTTCATACTCCCTCGCTCCTTCAGCACGTTGATGGAACAGACGCACGGACTGTACATGCAATGTACCAATTTTCTCATAATAGTGAAACGACACGCTCTTTTCGTTCACTCTCTGCGGAATGATCGATGATGAAACCCTTCCACCCGGGCATGCTCTTCCTTCTGCTGCTTGCCGCGAACGCGGCGGCTTTTTCACGCAACGGACATCCGCTTGTGATCGGCGGCTCCGGCTACTATGAAGCGCCCGGAGTGAATGTGATCATGTTCGATGATTTCTATCCCGACGGTCATCAGGGAGGTCTGACGATCATCCAGTGCGGACGGCGCATCGCCGCCAACGGCGATCTTCGTCTCGAGCCCACGCCGGGGCAGTGGGCTCCCGTGCCGGCGATGGGAGTGCGCCGCATCGACACGGCCGCAGGACGCATCAGCGTCCGGCTCTGGTATCCCGATTCGTCCAAGGACCGGAAGGGATTCAATCCCATTGCCTATCCCGATCTCCGCTTTGCGTATACGGTGCGGACGGAACCGGCGGAAGAGGGCGGCATCCGCGTGATTGTCGATCTGGACAAGGAGCTGCCGCAGGAATGGGCAGACAAAGTCGGATTCAATCTTGAGCTCTTTCCCGGTGAATATTTCGGTGAACATTTTATCATGGATGGCCGCACGGGCATCTTTCCGCGCCAGGCATCCGATCTGCTGACAAAGGATCGGGAGGGGCATCTCCAAGTCGCGCCGCTTGCCGAAGGCCGGATGCTGACCGCGGCACCGGCTGCCGCTGCAAAGCGATTGTCGATACGGGGCGTGAATCGGGATCTGCAGCTCATCGATGAGCGCGGACTGCACAACAACGGATGGTTCGTCGTGCGTTCGGTGATTCCTTCCGGTGTGACGAAGCATGCCGTCGAATGGATCATTACGCCTGCGCAGGATGACGCGTGGAGCTATGCCCCCGTCGTACAGGTGTCGCAGGTGGGGTACCATCCCGCACAGAAGAAGTTTGCGGTGATCGAACTCGACAAGCGGACGACAACGCCGCTTTCCGTCCAGCTTGTGAAGATCACACCCGATACGCAGATCGTGGTGAAGGAGGAGAGCCATCCGGATGTATGGGGACACTTTCTCCGGTATGCCTATGCGAGGTTCGATTTCAGCGATGTGAAGGATGAAGGATTGTATGTGATCCGCTACGGCAATGTGACTTCGAACGAGTTCGAGATCCGGAAGGACATCTATGCCGAGCATGTCTGGCAGCCCACGCTGCAGTATTTCCTTCCCATACAGATGTGCCATATGCGCGTGGCCGACCGCTACAAAGTATGGCACGGACTCTGTCACATGGATGATGCGCAGATGGCGCCGGTGAACTACAACCATTTCGACGGATATTACCAGCACGGCTCGACGCTCACCGCATACAAGCCGGGAGAACATGTGCCGGGGCTCGATATAGGCGGATGGCACGATGCGGGCGATTACGATCTGCGGATCGAATCGCAGGCGGAAACAGTCTACAAGCTCGCGCTTGCAGAGGAGCTTTTCGGTTCGGCCTATGACAATACCACCGTCGATGAACCTTCGCGAAGCGCCATGCTGAACAAGCCCGACGGGAAGCCCGATCTGATACAGCAGATCGGGCATGGCATGCTCTCGATTGTCGGCGCGTACGAGTCGATGGGCAGGCTCTACCGCGGCATCATCTGTTCGCAGCTTCCGCAATACGTGCATCTGGGAGATGCCAGCACGATCACCGACAATCTCGTCTATCGTGCCGATGCGCCGGATCCCGTGCTGCATCGTCCGCTTCCGAACGACGACGGATGGGTGTTCACGGAGGAAAGTCCCGAGCATGAACTGCTCACGGCGCAGGCGCTAGCCGCGGCATCGCGCGTCCTGAAAAAGGAAAATCCGGCACTTGCGGCCAAGTGTCTCAAGGTTGCCGAAGCGCTGTTGCAGAAAAACAGCGGCGCAGGCATGAAGGAGAAATTCAATGCGGCGGCCGAGCTCTGGCTTGCCACATCGAAGAAGGAGTATGAGACGCTGCTTCGCTCCGGAGCGCCTGTGCTCTCATCCCACATTCTGCGCTATAGCGAGACGATCGGGCGCGTCTGTGCCGCGATGCATGACGAAACGTTCCGTGCCAGTGTCGAAGAAAGCGTGCGCTCGATGTTCGCATCGATCCGGAAGCAGCAGACGGAAAATCCCTACGGCGTTCCCTATAAGCCGTACATCTGGGGCGCGGGATGGGGCATACAGGCCTTCGGCGTGAAGCAGCTGTTTTTGCACCTCGGATTTCCAACAATCTTTTCTTCCGAATACGCGTTCAACGCGCTCAACTTCGTGCTCGGCGTGCATCCGGGCGAGAACACCTCCTCGTTCGCATCCGGCATCGGCGCGCATTCGCTCACCACAGCCTACGGCACGAACCGCGATGAGTGGTCGTACATTCCCGGCGGCATCGGAAGCGGCACCGCGCTCATCCGTCCCGATCTTCCCGAACTGAAAGTCTGGCCGTATTTCTGGCAGCAGACCGAATATGTGCTCGGCGGAGGCACGGCCGACTATCTGTTGCTTGCCATGGCGGCAGACAGGCTCTTCAATAAGAAATAATCAGCGCGCTTTCGGCTGCGTGACGAGCACCCAGTCGACAAGCACTCTGCCTGCGCCATTTTTGATCGTCTCGACGGTGGAGGCGGACATGCCGTAGTACGGTTTATCGATGCGGCTTGTCTTTGCAGGATACACGCCGCCCAAGGCGAGATTGAGGATGATGAATTTCGGCGCGTCGAATGCCCAGCGTCCGTAATGCTCCACCATTGCGCGCGTGGCGCGGTAGATCATCCGGCCGTCGATCCGGAAGATCATCCCCTCTTTCGTCCATTCGACCGAGTAGACATGCCAGTCGGTGATGTCCGTCTTTCCGTCGAAGAAAAACTTATTCACCAGCGGCGTCTCGCCCGAATACTTCGGACCGTGTATGGCGACGCTCGTCCAATCGGCTTCGCCGACATTTTCCATGATGTCGATCTCGCCGACATCGGGCCAGCGTCCCTGACCCAGAAGCCAGAATGCGGGCCAGAAGCCGTCGCCGGCGGGAAGCTTCATGCGTGCGGAGAATGTGCCGTATGTGAACTCTTTTTTCCCGCGGGTGTCGATGCGTCCCGAGGTGAAATCGAACTTCCTTCCGTCGCGCGTCGTAAACCCGGGACGGTATGCGGCCGTGAGCGCGAGCGCTCCGTCATGCGCGCCCGGCGCGTCCGTTTCGTTCACCGGCGAGATGGCCGATGTCGAATCGATATACGCCTGCTGCTCGTTGTTGAAAACCTCGCCCGTGACGATGACGTTCCAGACCGAGCGGTCGAGCGATGGAGCGTTGAACTGTTCGATGAACACCGTGTCGGCATCGGCCTGTGCCGCTTCGGATGCCTGTTCGGCGGCCTTCACCGTGCTGCCGAAGGAAAAGCCGGCGGCGATGAGTGCCGCGATGAGTACATGCTTCATGGGGAAGATCCTGTCGATGATGAAAAAATGTCCTTCAATATAAATGATGGGCATCCACATATTCAACAGAAAAGCGAGAGGGCGGAAGGCTTGACAGAAGTCGAAATAAGTCGTAGATTTGCCCAAAAGAATAGAATCATCAAGGAGGAGAAGCAGCACATCGGACGAAGAACGCGGGGGCGGAGACGATGGAGCGCAGGGGAGATTTGAGTTTGGAATGATGAACGAACCCATGAGAGAGATCATGTAAT
>JBLMZA010000090.1:0-4811 GCA_050258555.1 Acidobacteriota bacterium
ATGATAGATCGCCAGCGGTCCGTAGAAATCCTCGGCATCGAAGAGTCCGCCCACCACCATGACGGCGGGCTTCACATGCGTCATGTGTTGCGGCACGCTCCGCGATTTCCAGAAGCCGTCATAGGTGCCGTGGATGGACATGTCGTTCCAGAACGGGATTTCTCCGCGGAAGATGTCCCGGTTGATATTCGAGACGGCACCCACGGAAAGAAAAAACCGCCACGGATCGGGATTGCGGTGCACATAGCCCTGCGCATAGGCCGTTGTGGGCTCGGGCCTCGGCTTGCCGAAGCCGGACATGAAGTTGAACGAATCCAGAAGAAAGAGCGCGCCGTTGTGATGGAAATCGTCGCCCATGAACCAGTCGGCAATCGGCGCCTGGGGCGAGACGGCCTTCAGCGCGGGATGTGCGTCGACGAGTCCGAGCGCCGCATAGAATCCGGGATAGGAAATGCCGTAGAGCCCGACGCGTCCGTTCGAGTGCGGAAGATTTTCTACCAGCCACTCGATCGTATCATATGTGTCTGTGGCTTCGTCCGTGCTGTCCGTGAGCCCATGCGAGGCGCGGATGGGGCGTATATTTTCGAACTCCCCCTCGCTCATCATTTTACCGCGCACATCCTGATAAACGAAAATGTAGCCTTCCTTCATGATCGCATCCGACGGACCGAGGTTCGACTTGTAGAGTCCGGGACCGTAGGGTCCGACGCCATAGGGCGTGCGCGAAAGCAGTATGGGATAGTCTTTCGCGGTATCAATCGGCGTATAGACCGATGTGAAGAGCTTCACGCCGTCTCTCATCGTGATCATCACTTCGCGCTTCACATAGTGCTCGGCCACGTCGTACCGCTCCTGCGAGACAAGCGGAGCCTGAAGCAGCACAAAAAGACAAAGACCGAAAAAGAGCGGGCGCAGCGTGTTCATCGTCATCGAGCGGGTCATTCTTTATTGAGAAGAAAATTATTTTTTTCGGACATCGAGCAGATTCGGCACCGCATCGAGCAATTGGCCGCTGCCGCTAAACACCTCGAGGCCGATTTTTTTCTCGTCGGCCGTAAAGATGAAATAATTGTTCTGCGCGGTGAACTTTTTCACCGCCTGGCTCCACGGCGTGGCTTCCTGCGTATAGTACGGCGCGCCGGCGCCGCCGCAGACCAGAAACCATGTGGGATAGAGAAAGTTCGCATCGGGCGAGATCTTTCCGTCATTCAGCTTTCCGTCTTTGTTCAGGTCGTCGAGCGCGGGCACGCCGACAGGCGTCGTCTTCGTGATGAGCGAGCGGTGATAGCTGTGCTCATCGGAGCCGAGCACGGCGGCGACTTTTTTCGAGCGGCTGAAGAGCTCCCAAAGCCGGTTGCGCACATCGATCACGCCGGCATCGAAGCCGGTCATCGTACCGTCGACCTTTCGCCAGGCGCGGATCTGGTTGTTGCCCGAATACCACATCGCATCCGATGAATGTCCGCCGTTGGGGAAAAAGGGCTCGTGCGCCAGAACGACGATGGAGCGAACGCTTGCGTCGGCTTCGGCGCGGCGGATTTCGCGCTCGATCCACTCGACCTGATTGGGAAGGATGTACCCTTCGGGCGAGCCGCCGACCGAAGGAATAGCGCTCGTTGTCGTATTCCAATAATTCGTATTGAGCACGAGCATTTTCACCGGACCGTACTGGAGCGCATACACGTTGCGCCGGTATGTCGGCATGCCCGGATAGGCCTCGGGTCCGTCGGAAGGCTGTATGAATTCGCGCGCGAAGATCGCTTCCGCGCTCAGGCTGTCGTACGGAAACTTGTCGACCACGATGCGCTTGCCCTGCGCGTCCTGGTAGCCGAAGTAATGCGCCTCGTGGTTGCCGACCGCATTATACATCGGGCGCGTGTGCAAATATCCCGCAAACGTCGTCTTGAAGGCCTTGAGCATGAGCGTGAAGTCGTCGCTCGACGGGGTGTAGCCGCCGATCAGGTCGCCGCCGAAGAGAATGAACTCCGCGCCTTTGCGGTAGGCCTGCTTGGCGATCTGCGTGATCATCGTGCGGTTCACGCCGATGTATTCGTTTTCGCCGCCGCCTGTCGAGGCGCGTCCGTCGCCCGTATAGGCAAAGACGATTTTCCCTTTCCCTTTGGGAGGAGCGCTCTTGAACGTCATCCAGGGCGTCGTGACGGAATCCGTGCCGACAATCGCCGTCGCGCGATACCGGTATGTGTGCGAGGGATCCAGGTGCCCGATCTTGATTTCATGACGGCGTGCGGTGGCCAGATCGGGATAGACGCCGATTTCTTCGATTTCGATTTCGCCGTGCGAGGGCCGGTCGGTTTCGAAGCTCATCAGCATCCAGTCGGGATGATCGCTTTGTATGCAGCCGACGATCGGTCCTTCGGTGATCGTCAAGGGCGACACAAATCCGCTTTCGGTTTTTTTGAAATCCACTCTCCCGTCATACATGCCCACCGTCACGGGCGCGCCGTCTTTCATGCGCACGAGTTCGAGCCGGAAGCCGAACGTGCCGGCATTCGTCCAGTGGTTCACATTCGAGCGCGTCTCTTCTTTCAGATAGGAAGCGATCTCGAGCAGCGCCTTCCCCTTTTTGATGTCGGTGCGCGAACGGAAGCGCGGCTCGAGATAATCGGAGTTGGCATAATCGAACCAGGCCGGACCGTAGTGAAGCCGGCCATAGAGCGTCGAATCGCCGAGATCGAGCCGGAGCCCCGTCTCATCGCCGGAGAAGATCACCGAGGGCAGCAGTTGCTCCGGCGTAAGCGCGTACGTGCGCTGCGCCTTCTGCAGCGTGTAGCCCTTCGCCATGGGATCGGAAAGCACCGAGGGCGCCTGGGCGCGCGAAAGAGAATAGAGAAGAAGGAAGAGCACAAGCCAATGGATGCGTGGTTTCATCATGAAGGATCCGAAACAATGTGTGTGTGTGTACGTTTAGGGAAAAAAATATCGGTGTTGCATGGTAGCGAAATCCGGAACAATCTGCAACGAAGCTTCGTGCTCCTGTTGTCTGCTGATCATCTAGAAACGGTACGTCACGCTCCAGGATGCATCGCTGCCGGGCGCGATCGCGCGCTCGATGAAGGGCTCGATCGAGAATGTCTTGTCATTGGCCCAGAGCGCGACTTTCAAGAGCGGATAGTCGAGGCTCATCGATAGCTCGCCCGAGACGGGATGGCGCATGCGCATGGAAAAATATTTTCCCTGCGTCTCTTCCAGCATCAGGAAGCATCCCTGTCGCCAGTCGTAGGATGGGACGAGTCCGATGCTGCCGTCGCCGCGCCGGAAGAATCCGGGATTTTCCGGAAGCACACAGGAAAATTCCGGCATGCAGGAGTCGCTTCCCTCCATGCGCGGGAAGAAGGGATGGGAAAACATCCGCACGGTGATCGGGGCCTCTGACGCATTGCGGATGCGCGTGGCAAGCACGACGTGCCGCTCGCGAAGCGTGACCGTGCGTTCAAGTTCGAGCACATACGTCTTCCACTCCTGGCGCGTCTTCATCGTGACCGATTCGGCATTCGGCGTCGTGATCTCCCACTCGCAAAATGCCTCGACAGGAAGCTTGAAATGCAGATCGGACGGCTTCTGCCCCGCGCTGTTATCCAAAAGTCCCACGCCGATGATGAGTTTTTTTTCGGCGACTTCACTCTCGGACGCATAGAGCGTGTGCTGAAACACATCGGGCATGCCCTGCCCATTGATCACTAATGGTGTCGCGGAAGGATATTCGGGACCCGTCAAAAGCGGCGCCGAGCGCCGCAGGTCCTCAATCTGATAAATGTAGCCTCCCGTACAGAAGCGCGGTCCCAGAAGAGCGCGGTCGTCGACGGGATGAAGGAGATCAACAGCAAGTTCGGTGTTCGCAAGTCTGATCATAGAAGAAGTTCATAAAGATGTGCCGCGGCGCCCTCTTCCCTGATATTGAAGACCGGCACGGCGGCGGATTCTCTGACGGCATGAAGCAAGTGGTTCTTGTCGATATAGGCCGGTACGAATGCATTCTCGGTCTTGAGCGGATAAAACGGATTGACGGTCATCGCACGCGGCGCAATCGGATGATGATACGCAAAGGACACGCCGCGCTCTCCTGCCGTTTCCATCACGCGCCATGTCGAAAGCGGTTCGCCGGCCAACAGCAGCGTCGTCGGATCATGAAGTATGACCGTGCAGCCCTTTGCATGTGTCGCGTCCGGAATGCGCTGTGCGAGATATTCAAGCGCCGAAAGCGACACCATCTTCGGAATGACGAGCGATGACGCGTGCTCATCGATGAGGCGCGCGGCGTCTTCCGCATCCTGCCTGTCATAGAGCGATGCGGCGGAAAGCGAAGCCCGGATGTCGCCGTCATTCCCCAGCACGCTCACACGCTCCGGCATGCCGGCATGCGACGCCTTCTGAGCGCCGAAGAGACGGATGATCGACCGGGCTTCTTCTGCAAGAAATCCGATTTCCGGCGAGCGCGATGCGCCGGTGGTGAAGACGACGCTATCGGCCGCGCTCATGGCGGCAATCCGGTTGAGCGAACCGTCGACAAACACGCGAGTGATGCCAAGCTCCGAAAAGTCTTCAAGCAGGCGTTCCAGAAGCCGGCGCGTATTCGGTCCTGCAAGCACCAGCAGGCCCGGCTCCGTCACTTCAACGATCGACACGCGGCCGAGCGCCGTCACGGTGGCCGTCTCTTTGATCACGCGGAATCGGGCCGATGCCGATCGCAGACAGGCTTCGCTTGTTGGGGCGATGGTGCCTTGCTGCAGAAGCAGGCGCGGCTTGGGAAGACCCGTCACCGTATCGATTTCCTCGCCGCAACAAGCGAAGCC
>JBLMZA010000091.1:0-16885 GCA_050258555.1 Acidobacteriota bacterium
TGCGTGCATCGCTCCTGTACACGCGAGTCACTGTTGGCTCATCGTATCGAGTGCCAGATTCAAAAGCAGCACATTCACGCGCGGCCGTCCGAGAACGCCAAGCTCGGGTGCCCGTGTGTACTGCTGCACCAGCCCCGCAAGCGCCGCCTCCTGATCCGGACTGAAATGGCGCACGCGCGCCACGCGTCCCACCTGCAGCAGTGCCGCCTCGGGACTGATCTCCGGATCGAGGCCGCTGCCCGACGCCGAGAGCATGTCGGGCGGGACAAGTGCGGTCGACGGGAGAGAATTCTCTGCGGCGAATCGTGCGCGCAGCGCCTCGGTCGTATCGTGCAGCGCCCGGCTGGTCGCTCCGAAATTCGTCGCGCCGGACGACATGGGGTCGTATCCGCCGGCCGACCTCCGTGAATGGAAATATTTCGACGATGTGAATTGTTGTCCGATCAGCACTGCGCCGACCGGCGCGCCGTCCTTCCATACGAGCCCGCCTTGCGAGCGTTCGGGGAAGGCAATCCAGGCGAATCCGGTCATGAGCAGAGGATAGGCGATGCCGGTGATGACCGTAAGCATGGTAAGAAGACGAATCGATATCAGTATAGCCGATCTCATAATGACCTCAGCGCGATAAGAAGCAGATCGATAAGCTTGATGCCGATGAAGGGCACGATAACACCGCCGGCGCCGTAGATGAGCAGATTCCTGCCGAGCACGCGGTTGGCGCCGTGGGGCTGGTACTTCACGCCGCGCAGGGCAAGGGGAATGAGCGCGATGATGATGAGCGCGTTGAAGATGAGCGCGCTGATGATCGCCGACTCGGGGGAATGAAGGCGCATGATGTTCAGGGCGGCGAGCGGTCCCGCTGACGAATGCGAGGAGTAGAGCGAACCCGCCATCGCGGGAATAATCGCGAAATATTTCGCGACGTCGTTGGCGATGCTGAATGTGGTGAGCGAGCCGCGCGTCATGAGGAGCTTCTTGCCCGTCTCGACCACTTCGATCAGTTTCGTGGGATTGCTGTCGAGGTCCACCATGTTGCCGGCTTCGCGTGCGGCCTGCGTGCCGCTGTTCATGGCGATGCCGACATCGGCCTGGGCCAACGCCGGTGCGTCGTTCGTGCCGTCGCCGATCATACCGACGAGCCGCCCGTCCGCCTGCTCGTCGCGTATGCGCCTGAGCTTGTCCTCGGGCTTCGCCTCGGCGATGAAATCGTCGACGCCCGCTTCCGCCGCGATCGCGGCGGCGGTGAGCGGATTATCGCCCGTGATCATGATCGTGCGTATGCCCATCGAGCGGAGCTGCGCGAAGCGCTCGCGTATCCCGCCCTTGACCACATCTTTCAATTCGATGACGCCGAGCACGCACTCGTTCTCGCAGACGACAAGCGGCGTCGACCCGCGCCGCGCCACTTCCTCGACTGTCATCACGACCTCCTTCGGCAGCGCCATGCCGAAATGCGCGAGATGTTTCCGGATTGCATCGGACGAGCCTTTGCGTATGCTGCGCTGCATCGTGCCATCATGCCCGGGGATGTCGACGCCGCTCATGCTCGTCTCGGCCGAGAAGGGGACGAACTGCCCGGCGATCTCGGAGACTTCGCGGCCGCGCAGCTGATATTGCTCTTTTGCCAGCACGACGATCGAGCGTCCCTCGGGCGTTTCGTCGGCGAGCGAGGAGAACTGCGCCGCATCGGCAAGCCGGCCGGCATCGATGCCCGGCGCGGGAATGAACGCCGATGCCATGCGGTTGCCGAGCGTGATCGTGCCCGTCTTGTCGAGCAGCAGTACATCGACGTCGCCCGCTGCCTCGGCCGCGCGCCCGCTCGTGGCGATCACATTCTGCCGGATGAGCCGGTCCATGCCGCTGATGCCGATCGCGCTCAACAGTCCGCCGATCGTGGTCGGGATAAGGCAGACCAGGAGCGCGACGAGCACGGGCAGTGTCGTGAAGGCTTCGCCTGTCTGATGCGACGCCTTCATCGCATAGTCCATGAAGGCTGGCAGCGAGCCCACCGCGAAGAGAAAAATGATCGAGAAGGCCGAGAGCAGGATCGTAAGCGCGATCTCATTGGGCGTCTTCTGGCGCTTGGAGCTTTCAACAAGGTTGATGATCTGGTCGAGGAACGAATTGCCGGGATCGTTCGCCACGCGCACGACGATGCGATCGCTCAGCACCCTCGTTCCGCCGGTGACCGCGCTCCGGTTGTCGCCGCTTTCACGGATGACGGGAGCCGACTCGCCGGTGATCGCCGACTCGTCGACGCTCGCGATGCCTTCGATGACAATGCCGTCGGCCGCGATGACGTCCCCCGTCTCGCAGACGAACAGATCGCCCTTCCGGAGCCCGGTGGCGTGGATCCGCTCTTCGCGGCCGCCCGTGAGTTTGCGCGCGATGAGTGTGGAGCGGTTACGCCTGAGCGATTCGGCCTGCGCCTTGCCCCGGCCTTCGGCGATCGCCTCGGCGAAGTTCGCAAAAAGCACGGTGAACCACAGCCAGAGCGCTACCTGTATGTTGAATCCCGATATGGCGCCTCCGAACGCGTCGGCGATGATGATCGCAGTCGTGAGCGCTGCGCCAACGGCCACGATGAACATCACGGGATTCCGAATGAGCAGCTTCGGATTGAATTTCTTCAACGAGTCGATGACCGCTCCGGTCACGATCTCTTTCGTCAAAAACGAGAGCGACGTGGTTTTCATGGTCGTCATGAGAAAATTTGTCCCTTCAGCATGAGCAGATGCTCGATGATG
This sequence comes from Acidobacteriota bacterium, assembly GCA_050258555.1. Taxonomy (GTDB): domain Bacteria; phylum Bacteroidota; class Ignavibacteria; order UBA10030; family UBA8401; genus CAISDA01. Next base: position 2,748 of record JBLMZA010000091.1, read on the forward strand.
GGACCGAACACCTGAGCGGGAAAGAATGTCAGCGCGCCGATGATGATGATCGTGCCGAGCAGCAGCACGGCAAACAGCGCAGTGTCCGTCGGAAATGTACCCGATGAGGCCGGCGTGATCTTCTTTTTCGACAGGCTGCCGGCTACAGCGAGCATCGGCACAAGAAAGCCGAACCGGCCGATGAGCATGCAGATGCCGAGCGTGACGTTGTAGAAGGGCGTGTTCGCGTTCAGTCCCGCGAGCGCGCTGCCGTTGTTGTTCGAGGCCGAGGTGAAGGCATACAGGATCTCTGAGAAGCCATGCGGGCCCGCATTGGCGAGACTCGAGAGCCCCGCATCGAGGACCGAGGCGGCAGCTGTCATGGTCAGCACCGCGCCATTGACGAGGATCATGGCAAGAATGGCCATCTTCACTTCGAACGCCTCGATCTTCTTGCCGAGATATTCGGGCGTCCGTCCCACCATCAATCCAGCAATGAAGACCGTCAGGATGATGAACGCGATCATGCCGTAGAGGCCGGAGCCCGCGCCGCCGAAGATGATCTCGCCCAATTGCATGTTGAGCATTGCGACCATGCCGGTAAGCGGGGAGAGACTGTCGTGCGCGCCGTTGATCGATCCGTTGGAGGCATCGGTTGTGGCGACGGACCAGAGCACCGTATTGGCGACGCCGATGCGCGTCTCCTTCCCTTCCATGCTGCCCGCGATCTGCGTGACGGGATTTGCCGAGTACTCGGACCACAGCGACAATCCCAGACCCGCCGTGAACAGGAACATCATGACGGCCCAGACGACCCAGGCATGCCGTTTTGCATTCACCATGATGCCGTATGTGTACACGAGCGCCGAGGCGATGAGAAGGATCGCGAGCGACGAAAGAAAATTTGTGAGCGGTGTCGGGTTCTCGAACGGGTGCGCGCTGTTTGCGTTGTAATACCCTCCGCCATTCGTTCCGAGTTGCTTGATCGCAATCTGCGATGCGACGGTTCCAAGGGGAATGGTCTGCGTCGCGCCATCGAGCGTCGTTACGCTCTGCCGTACAGTGAGCGTCTGCACCGAACCCTCGGAGATGAGGATGCCGGCCAGGATGATGGACAGCGGGAGGAGAATATAGAGCGTCGAACGCACAAGGTCGGTCCAGAAGTTGCCGATCGTGCCGGCGGTCTTGCGCGCGATGCCCCGGCCAAGCGCCGCAAGGACAGCGATGCCTGTCGCCGCGCTCAGAAAATTCTGCACGGTCATGCCGAGCATCTGCACGATGTTGCTCAATGTCGATTCGCCCCCGTACGACTGCCAGTTCGTGTTCGTCATGAAACTGACCGCCGTATTGAAGGCGAGATGCCATGAGAGGCCGGGCATCCTCTCCCAGTTCAGCGGTATGTAAGACTGAAAGACAAGGAGCAGGAAGAGAACAAGGAATCCGGCCGCGTTGAAGATCACGACAGACAATGTGTACTCTTTCCAGTCCATCTCCTTCGAGGGATCGATCCCCGAGCGGGAATAAAGAGCCGTTTCCATATTCCCGAGCACAGGGCTCAGGAATGTTCCGCCGCCTTCGAGCACGCCCGCCATGAAGCGCCCCAAGGGAGGCGTCAGTGCCGCGAGCACGATGCCGAAGAGCAGCAAGCCGATCAACTCCGTGAGCGTGATCATGTTAGAACTTCTCCGGTCTGATCAGTGTATAAACAAGATATGCTAAGAGCGCAATTGCGATGAAAATTCCGATGATCATATGCGAATCCATTGATTGATGTACAAAGGTACCGGGGCAGACCCTCAATATCAATCAAGCGTATATAAAATCAAGGATGGGATTCATAAAAATATTATTAAAAATAGCGGTTCCCCTTGCATCAGAGCGGGCATTTTCCTATGTTTTATGAACAGTTGATCATCTGAACATCTATTCATATGTTACGGCGCACCACCATGACAGCAGACAGAAGCCGCGCGGCGGCGAAGAAGAAGACAAACGGACCGGTTGTCGATGCGCGCACGATCGCCGGCGTGAGCGAACTCTTCAAGATCCTCGGCGATCCGACGCGCATGCACATCCTTGCCGCACTGGCCGAAAAAAAGCTCTGTGTGCAGGCGATCGCCGACGAGGTCGGCGTCACGCAATCGGCCGTGTCGCACCAGCTGCGCACGCTCAAGACGATGCGCCTGGTGGCGCCCAAGCGCTCGGGCAAGCAGATCGTCTACTCGCTCGCGGACAAGCATGTGGATACGATGCTGCAGATGGCGATCAGGCATTTTGCCGAGCGGAACTGAAGCGCTCGGCCGCATTCAGAAAAAAAAGGCTATGAGTGTTCAGAAATCTGTCTATCTCGTCGAGGACATGTGCTGTGCGGATGAGCAGCGCGTCATCGAGAAGCGTCTCCGCGCGATGGAAGGGATCGAATCGTATTCGTTCAATCTTGTGGCGCGCAAGCTCTACATCACGCACACGCGCTCCGATGCCGAGATCCGGGAAGCGCTGAAAACCGCGGGCTTCGACTCCTGCCCGCTTCACACGGAAAAAACGGCTCCATTATCCGATCGCAGCGTCCACTATGGAAAGCCCGCGGGCCTTATGGATTTCCTGCGCACGCACGGCGAGACGCTCGTGTCTCTGGTGCTTGCCGCGCTCGGCATCGCGCTCGATCACTCGGGCGCGGGCCAAACGGCTTCGCACGCGGTGCTTGCTCTGGCGATTCTTGCCGGAGGAAGAAAGACGGCGCGGCGCGCAGTGAGCGCGCTTCGCACGTTCACATTCGACATGAATGTGCTCATGAGCGCTGCCGTCGTCGGCGCGCTCATCCTGGGCAAGTGGGAGGAAGGCGCCGCCGTGATCGCGCTCTATGCGCTCTCCCAGCTTCTGGAAGAAGCCGCGATGCGCCGCACGCGCCGCGCCATTTCCACGCTCCTGGAAAGCGCACCGCGCACGGCTTCCGTGCTGAAGGAGGGAAACGAAACGACCGTCGCGCTCGAAGAACTCCGGCCCGGGGACGTTGTCAAGATCCGTCCGGGCGAGAAAATCCCGGCCGACGGCACGGTCAGAAGCGGCCGCTCGACGGTCGATCAGTCGGCCATCACCGGCGAATCACTGCCGGCGGAAAAAATTCCGGGCTCGATGGTCTACGCGGGCACGCTCAACGCGCGCGGCACGCTCGAAGTCACGGTCTCGCGCACGGGCCCCGATACGACGATGGCGCAGATCATTCATCTGGTCGAGAAGGCGCAGACCGAGCGCGCTCCCTCACAGCGCTTCATCGACCGCTTCGCCTCCGTCTACAGTCCTTCGGTGATGGGGCTGGCCATCGCGATCGCGCTTCTTCCTCCGCTTCTCTTCGGCGCCTCCTTCACGCTCTGGTTCTACCGGGCGCTCGTGCTTCTCGTGATCGCCTGCCCGTGCGCGCTCGTGATTTCGACGCCCGTGACGATCATCAGCGGACTCACTTCGGCCGCGCGCCGAGGCATCTTGATCAAGGGCGGACGTGTGCTTGAAGAAGCCGGCCGTATCCGTGCCGTCGCCTTCGATAAGACAGGCACGCTCACCTACGGCACGCCGACGGTGACCGACATCGTGGCCGTCAACGGCTTAAACGAACAGGCGCTCGTGCATATTGCCGCGCTCGGCGAACAGCACTCGGAACACGTGCTGGCCGATGCCATCGTGCGCAAGGCGTCGGAAATGGGGATCGCATTCGGAGAGGAAGAGGTCGCGTTCGAAGCAGTGCCGGGCAAGGGCATCGTCATGACGATCGACGGCACGCCGTATGCGGTCGGCAGCCGCGCCTTCCTGGAATCACAAGGAGTGGGCTTTTCGGAGATCTCTGCAAGGCTCGAAGACTTTGAAAGGGAGGGAAAGACCGTCATCGCGCTCGGCTCGGGCACGAAGCTTCTGGGCGCCATCGCCGTGGCCGATCTCGTCCGGCATGAAAGCCGCGAGGCGTTCCCTTCGCTGGCCTCTTCCGGCCTCATCGAGCATACGGTGCTTCTCTCCGGGGATAATCCGAAAGCGGCGGGCGCCGTGGCTTATGCGCTCGGCATCAGAGAAGCGATCGGCGAACTCCTGCCCCATGAGAAAGTCGAGGAAGTCAAACGGCTGCGCGAGCGCTATGGATCCGTCGCCATGGTGGGCGACGGCATCAATGACGCTCCGGCTCTGGCGGCCGCAACGGTCGGCATCGCCATGGGAGGCACGGCAAGCGATGCGGCGATGGAGACGGCCGATGTCGTCCTGATGCACAACGATCTGCGCTCGGTCGAGACGCTCATCGGCATCAGCCGGCGGACAATGCGGATGCTGAAGCAGAACGTGGCCATCGCCCTCTGTGCCAAGGCGGTCTTTCTTGTCTTGGGACTTCTCGGCATGGCGACGCTCTGGATGGCGGTCGTGGCCGACGACGGCGTCACGCTTCTGGTGGTGGCCAACAGCCTGCGCCTGCTTCGAATGCCGGCGCGCCCTCTGTCATGATTCGATGAGATTGTACTTCTGGATCTTCGTGTAGAGCGTCTTCAGACTGATATCGAGGATCTTCGATGCCAGGTTCTTGTTCCACTTCGTGCGCATGAGCACGCCTTCGATGTGGTCGCGTTCGATCTCGTTGAGCGACACGGCCGTGCCGAGCTTGCCTGTGCCCGCGCCCGATTGGGCGCCCGGCGCCATGCGAAGCGGAAGCGCAAGATCTCGCGCACGGATGCCGTCCGGATCGGCGAGGATCGCCGCGCGCTCGAGCACATTCTCGAGCTCGCGCACATTGCCCGGCCAGTCGTATTCCACGAGCACTTCCATCGCATCGGGCATGATGGGCTTTCTGAGGCGCGGCGTGATCTTTTTTCCCATGATCGCATTGACTAAAAGCGGGATATCCTCTCTGCGTTCGTAGAGCGAGGGCAATTTGAGCGTGATCACATTGAGCCGGTAGAGCAGGTCCTCACGGAAGCGCCCCGCCCTGACTTCCTCTTCGAGATTCCTGTTTGTGGCCGAGATGAGCCGGACGTCCGTCTTCAGCGTCTGGTTGCCGCCCACGCGCCGGAATTCGCCCGTCTGTATGAAGCGCAGCAGCTTCGGCTGGAAGAGCGAGTTGATCTCGCCGATTTCATCGAGAAAGAGCGTGCCGCCGTTGGCGATCTCGACCAGTCCCTGGCGCATCGTGTAGGCGTCGGTGAAGGCGCCCTTCTCATGGCCGAAAAGCTCCGATTCGATCAGCGTGTCGGGAATCGATGCGCAGTTGAGCGCGACAAACGGCTTTTCACCGCGCTCCGAATTCTTGTGCATGAAATTGGCGAAGAGCTCCTTGCCCGTGCCGCTCGAGCCTTCGATCAAGACGGTCGAATCGGTCGGCGCCACCTTGCTTGCCATTTCCAATACGCGCATGAAGGCCGGACTCTCTCCGATGAGCTCGCTTGAAAGCGCCAGGCGGGACAGTTCGGTCTTCATCACCTTGTTTTCGATCATGAGCTGACGGCGCTCCAGCGCACGCTTCAGAAGCGCGTTGAGCTCATCCATCGAATACGGCTTGGTCAGGTAATGAAAGGCTCCGCGCTTCATGCATTCGACCGCGATGCGGATGTCGTCGACGCCCGTGAGCATGATCACCTGCGTGTCGAGGTAATGGTCGCGGATGAAGGCGAGCACCTCCAGGCCGTCGACGCGCGGCATCTTCACATCCAGCAGCACGGCATCGAACGACTTGTCCTGCAGCTGGTTGATGGCTTCGACGCCGTCGGATGCGATTTCGACCGCATAGCCTTCATCCTTCAGGATGGGGCGGAGCGTGTCGCGGAATGCCGATTCGTCATCGACGACAAGAATATTCGGGACGGATTTCTGTTTGGGCATAGAGAAGGGGTTCCTTTGTGCAAAATATACTAAACGCCGGGGAGCGAAGCAAACGGCGTGCGTGCGCCGTCTTTGTTTCTCAGCGATATTTTTTCTACATTTTCAGTGTGGATGCAAATTTTTTTCGTGTGTGAAGGAATGCTATGCCGACTATCGTGCTTTTGACCATCTCGAACGTGTTCATGACATTCGCCTGGTACGGCCATTTGAAATTCAGGGATGTCGCATTGTGGAAAATCGTGCTCGCCAGCTGGTCCATCGCTTTTTTTGAATATTGCTTCATGGTGCCCGCCAATCGTCTCGGATACGGGGAGTTCAACGCCGCGCAGCTCAAGACGATCCAGGAAGTGATCACGCTCATCGTCTTCAGCGTGTTCTCGGTTGTCTATCTGAAAGAAGAATTCAAATGGAACTACGTCGCGGGATTCGTCTGCATCATCGCCGCGGTCTTCTTCATTTTCAAGAAATGGTGAGGCTCCCATCCACGCTGCCCCATGACTGACCACGAGCATGCACAACCAAGCGTGAGCGCCGAAGAATCGGAACGGCGCGAACTCTTCCGCCTGAACCGCGCGCTCAAGGCGATCATCGCCGTGAGCCAGACGCGGGCTCGGGCGCAGGATGAGACCGCCTATCTCGGCGATGTCTGCCGCATCCTCTGCGATGTGGGCGGATACCGCCTGGCCTGGGTCGGCATCCCCGACGAGGACGGCCCCGAAAAGATCATCCGTCCCGTCATCTGGATGGGCGAGGAGCACGGGTACCTGCACCATGAAAAGATCTATTGGGATGCGTCCCACCCCAGGCGCGGTCCGGCAGGCGCGGCGGCTTCAAGCGGCATGACGACCGTGCTGCGCAATATCCATGCGGAACAGGCGGGCGAATTCTGGCGCGAACAGGCGATCCGGCTCGGCTTTTCTTCCATCATCAGCATCCCCCTGAAGCATGAAGAGCAGGTCTTTGCCGTGGTGACGCTGTATTCGCGGCAGACCGATGCCTTCGACAAGGAGGAAGTCAGGCTCCTGGAGCAGCTGGCCGATGATATCGCCTTCGGCATCCGCACGCTGCGCGACCGCGAAGAGCACCGGCGCGCCGAATCGGCGCTCGATGAGACCGAGGACCGCTACCGGCTCCTGGTCGAACAGTCCCCCGAGGCGATCATCGTCCACACGGACTGGATCCTGCAGTATGTGAATCCGGCCGGTGTGCGGCTGCTCAATGCGCGCTCGGCCGACGAACTTGTCGGCAAGAACTTTCTTGACTTCATTCCGCAGGAGTTCCATGCCGACATCATGGAGCGGCAGCGTGAGCTCCAGAAGAACAATGAAAAGTCCGGCGGACTCTATCTCACGTACGTCACGCAGGCGGGCGAGCGCAAGTATTACGAATCGGTCGGATCGGGAACGACATACGACGGCAAACCGGCGATCCAGATCGTGATCCGCGACATCACCGAACGCAAGCGCGCCGAAGAGGAGCTGGAGCGTTCGCGCGAGGAACTGCGCGAGCTCGCCGCGCATCTGCAGTCGGCCAGAGAAAGCGAACGCACGGCCATCGCGCGCGAAATCCACGACGAGCTCGGACAGGATCTGACCGGACTGAAGATGGATCTCGCACTTCTGGAAGATCTCGTGATCGAGCATGTGCGCGCTCCGGCGCTCACCGAAATGACCGACCGGATCTCGTCGATGTCCGAGCTTCTGAATGCGACCGTGCAGTCGGTGCGCAAGATCATTTCCGAACTGCGTCCGGTGCTGTTGGACAAGCTCGGACTTGTCGCAGCCATCGAATGGCAGGCCGAGGAATTCCAGAGCCGCACCGGCATCGTCTGCGACTGCTTCATGACGGCCGACGACAGCCGGTTCGAGCGCGACTGCGCCACGGCGGTCTACCGCATCTTCCAGGAATCGCTCACGAACGTGCTGCGGCATTCGGGCGCGACGCGCGTGACGGTGACATTCGGCAGGGACGAGGACGGCACGTATGAACTGGAAATCCGCGACAACGGCCGCGGACTCGACACGCGCGCCGGAGCGAAGGAAAAATCATTCGGGCTGTTGGGCATGCGCGAGCGGGCGCTCCTCTTTAACGGCACGGTCACCGTCGAAGGCGAAGAGGGCAAGGGCACGACGGTCCGGCTCATGATTCCCGAATCGGGACTCGCGGCCTGCGCCGATCCCCTGTGAAAAAATTGTTGTTCACGACACAGATACATTCTCACTCTCTCAATCAACGCAATAATCGTTAAGGAATCCTATGGTGAAACGCGCGAGTCAGTTCGTTGTTGCAGCTTTCCTCTGCTGTTTGTTCCTCATTCCGGCATCGGCCCAGCAGAAGCGCCCGATGGAAATCGACGACCTCTTCCGCATCCGGCGCCTGACCGATGCGCAGATCTCTCCCGACGGCAAGTCGGTCGCCTACGTCGTCGGCACGGTGGATAAAGAAGCCAACCGGATCAATAATGACATCTATATTGTGGCGACACAGGCCGGCTCGAAGCCCGAGCTCTTGATCGGCGGTCCGAAGCAGGAGCGCCATCCGCGCTGGTCGCCCGACGGGTCGATGATCGCCTTCGAATCGAACCGCGACGGCGCCTCGCAGATCTATCTCTATCATGTGGCGACGAAGGAGATCACGAAGCTCACCTCGATCTCGAGCGAAGCCTCGCAGGCCGTCTGGTCTCCGGACGGAAAGCAGATCGCGTTCGTCTCGGCCGTCTTCCCGGAATTTTCCGATAAGCCGTATGCCGAATCCGACCGGCTCAACAGGGAAAAGCAGGCCTCGCGCGACGAATCGAAAGTGAAGGCCCGCATCTTCACCAAGCTCCTCTATCGCCACTGGGATTCGTGGGTCGACGACAAGCGCCAGCACGTGTTTGTGATCTCCGCACAAGGCGGAGAGCCGCGCGATGTGACGCCGGGCGACCGGGACGCGCAGCCGCCTTCGATGACATTTTCCGTCGGCGACGATTTCGCCTTCTCGCCCGACGGCGCGGAGCTCGCCTACACGGCCACGCCCGTGCCGGTGCGGGAGGAATCGTGGTCGACCAATCACGATATTTATACGGTCGATCTGAAGACCGGCCTTCGCACGCAGGTGACGACCAATCCGGCTGCAGACGGCTTTCCGCGCTATTCGCCCGACGGCCGCTTTATTTCCTACCGTGCGCAGTCCCGCGCGGGCTTCGAAGCCGACCGCTGGCAGGTGATGGTCTACGACCGCGCATCCAAACAATCGAAGAGCCTCACGCCGAAATGGGACCGCTCGGCAGGCGGCCCGCAGTGGTCGGCCGATTCGAAGTCTCTGTATTTTGAAGCCGAGGAGGATGCCGAGCAGCCCGTGTGGATGATGCCGGCCGACGGCTCGAGCCTTCCGAAGAAGCTCACGGGCGCGGGCGCGATCACGGGATATTCCATCTCGAATGCGGGTACGCTTGCCTTTACGCGCGCGCTCATGGTCCGTTCGGCCGAAGTCTTCGCATCCGATGCCGACGGGAACAACGAGCGCAAGCTTTCCACCGAAAATGATTCGCTCTTTGCCGTGCTCGACATTCCCGCACCCGAAAAGATCTATTATCAGGGAGCGCGCGTGAAGAATCAGGCGTGGCTCATCAAGCCGCCTTCGTTTGATCCGAAGAAGAAATATCCGCTCGTCTATCTCGTCCACGGCGGTCCGCAGGGCGCATGGGAAAACGGCTGGTCCTTCCGCTGGTGCCCCGTGCTCTGGGCTGCCCAGGGTTATGTGTGCGTGGCGCCGAACCCCACGGGTTCGACCGGCTTCGGACAAAAATTCACCGACGCGATCTCGCACGACTGGGGCGGCGCGGTCTTCACCGATCTCATGAAGGGCCTGGATTATGTGACGAAGACATTTCCCTATATCGATTCGACGAAGATGGCCGCAGCCGGCGCGAGCTACGGCGGATACATGATGAACTGGTTCCAGGGCAACACGAAGCGCTTCAAAACGCTCGTGACGCACGACGGCACGTTCAACTTCTACAGCATGTACGGCGTCACCGAAGAGACCTGGTTCGACGAGTGGGAGCACGGCATTCCCTGGGAGACGAAGAACTTCGACCGGTTCTCGCCGCACAAGTATGCGAAGAATTTTTCGACGCCGAACCTGATCATACACGGCGAGCTCGATTACCGTGTGCCCGTGGGCGAAGGCTTCGCGCTCTTCACGACGCTTCAGCGCAAGGGCATTCCCTCGAAGTTCCTCTACTTCCCGGATGAGGGACACTGGGTATTGAAGCCGCAGAACTCCGAGCTCTGGCACACCACCGTCTTCAACTGGCTGAAGGATTATCTGAAATGACATTCACCGAAAAGCTCGCCCATATACAGGAAGAAAACGATACGCTCCTGTGCGTCGGACTCGATACCGATCCGGAAAAAATTCCGGCCTCGCTGCGCGAGCGCGCAGGAGATCAGGCGCCGCTCGAGTTCAACAAGCGCATCATCGATGCGACGAAGGATCTCGTGTGCGCCTACAAGATCAATTTCGCCTTCTATGAAGGCCTGGGCGCGCGCGGCTGGGAGACGATCGCCGCGACGGTGAAGCACATTCCTTCCTCCGTCGTCACGATCGCCGATGCCAAGCGCGGCGATATCGGCAACTCGTCCTCGTACTACGCGCGGGCGATTCTTCAGGAGATGCAGTTCGATTCCATCACGGTCGCGCCCTATATGGGGCGCGACTCGGTGGAGCCGTTTCTTGCCTGGCCGGAGAAAGGCGTCTTCATGCTTGCGCTGACGTCGAACGAGGGCTCGCGCGATTTCCAGATGCTGAAGACCGCGCGCGGATACGTCTATGAAGAAGTGATCCGCCGCTCGCTCAAGTGGAATGAAAAGAAGAATCTCGGCTACGTGGTCGGCGCCACGAAGGCCTCGGCGCTCAAGACCGTGCGCGCACTGGCGCCTTCGGTGCCGCTCTTGATTCCGGGCGTGGGCGCGCAGGGAGGGGATCTGAAAAACGTGGTGCGCTACGGCTGCGATGCGAACGGGCGCGGCGCCATCGTCAACGCCAGCAGAAGCGTGCTCTATGCATCGAAAAGCGGATCGGACTTCGCCGATGCGGCGCGACTGGAAGCCGCGCGCCTTCGCGATGCGATGAATTCGGTGCGCGAAAAATATTTTTAAGTGCGATACCCCGCGGAAGATCGATTCCGACTGTCATCCTTTTTTTGAGGAAGAAGGGAGGATGTTGATTCCATGCCGGCTCGTTTCATTTCCGAAGACCTGCTCCGTCACCTCTGGAGCCTGCAGTATCTTTCGGCGCGCACGCTTGCCACGCTCGACGGCCGGGACCTCACGATCCATGCCCCGGGCACGCTCAACAGGGAAAGCGGCCCCGACTTCCGCAATGCCGTGATCGAAATCGCCGGAACGACATACCGCGGCGATATCGAATTCCACCGCTCGATCGAGGATTGGCAGGCGCACCGCCACGCCGACGATCCGCATTACAACCGCGTGATTCTCCACGTGGTCTTGAACGAACCCTTGGCGCCCGTTCCCGCGACACTCACAGAAAGCGGACGCGCGGTGCCGGTTCTTGTGCTTGCAGGCGCGCTCACGCTTCCGCCCGAAAAAATCACCGACGCCCTGGCGCGCGAAGAATATTTCTCGCAGTCGGGCGCCATCGCCTGCTGCCGGATGAATGAGGCCTGTCCGGCGCCCGCCATGACGCTCTGGCTTGCGGAGCTTGCCGCACGGCGCCTTGCAAGAAAACGGGACCGCTTCTACGCGCGTCTGTGCGAATTGGCGAAGGAATTCGAGCGCTCAACGCTTGAAGAGCCGCACAAGGAGTATGACGCGCGACCGGGTGCCATGGAGCGCTCTGCGGATCCGTCGGAGATTCCGCTTCCCGATGCCGAGCGCCTGCCCGATGCCTCCACCTTCGGTGATGAGACGCTCTGGGAGCAGCTGTTGTTTGAAGCGGTCATGGACTGCCTGGGCTACGCCAAAAACCGGGAGCCGATGCGCGCCCTGGCCCGCGAAGTCTCGATCATGCGGATGAAGCGCGCCCAACCGCTTGTGGAGCTTCAGCCGTTCGACATTCAGGCGCTCTTGTTTGCCTTCTCAGGCCTTCTGCCGGATGTATCACAGGTGAGCGATCAGGAATCGAAAGTCGCCGTGCATGAGCTTCACAGCGCATGGCTTTCGCTTGAATCCTCGCTGCGCGCATCGAAGGCCGACCACTTGTTTGCACTGCCGGCCCATCACCGCGCCGAATGGATCTTCGCCCCGACCAGGCCGTCGAACTTTCCGACCGTGCGCCTGGCCGCGGGAGCGGCACTTGCCTCGAAGCTTCTTTTTGAGCGGCTCTTCGCGCGCATCACCGCCATCATCCAAGGCAAGTACGTTTCGGCCGATGTGAAGCGCGTGCAGCTGCGCGAAGCGTTCGAGCCCGGAGCGGACAGTTTCTGGTCGTTCCATTATTCGTTTGCCGAAGCCTCGTCGCGTCCGCATGCGATCCTGGGCGAGGCGCGCATCGATGATATCATCGTCAATGCCGTCATTCCCGTGGCGCTGCTGTATGCCGGAGTGTTTGAAGGAAGGGAGATGGCCGAGCACACGATGAATATCGCGCGCGAGATGCCGCCGCTTGCCGACAATGCGATTCTGCGGAAGCTCGAGCGCCAGCTCTTCCGCGGGAAGCTCGCCCAGGCAAGCGCCTATGAGCAGCAGGGAGCGCTCGAGCTCTATACGCAATTCTGCCTGCAGCACCGTTGCGGAGAATGCGGCATCGGACAAGCGATCGCCAAGACTCCGCATGCGGTGTGAGCAGCCTTTAGAACTGTGCGTCCCCGTTTGAAAGATCGCACGTGAAGCGGCGGCCTTCGCCGTTGACGCCGATCGAGCCCCGGCCTCCGGAAAGCGTGATGGTGAACTGGCGGTCGATCGTCTTTTCGTTGTAGGATTCGCCGCGCTGCACGGTCACTTTCGCCGTATACGTGCCTGCGACGGTGCCTGTCGTGTGCGTGGTGAGCGTGCGGCGCGTCAGGATGGTCGAGTTCGGCCGCAGACGCGGACCCTTGATGCCGGTGAATGTCATCGTGACGGCGTGATCGAGCGTGCGCATCGAATTGGCGAGTGTGAGCGTATCGACGCCGCTCCGCACATAGGGTGCATCCGAATTGACCGTGATCGTATCGGTGTTCGTATTGACGGAAGTGAACGATCCGGTCAGGCTCTTGAGCACCTGGTGGATGTGCGGCGTATGGAATTCGCCTGTGCCGCTGACGATCACGAACTTGATCACCGTGGCCGTGTCGGTGCCCGAGGCGCCTGCAACACGCCAGTAGCGCTGAGGCACATTATTCTTCAGGAACTGATAGCGATAGGAGCGCGCAAACTTCGCGTAATAGAGTCCGCTCGATGAGCCGCGCTCTTTGGTCACGGTCATCGACCACCATCCGCTTGTCGGATCATACGTCGTATCGACCGTCATCGTGCCTTCGCTGCCGTCTGCTTTGGCGAGCTTCGAGGCAAGTCCCGCAACGCCGTCCGGAGATGCCAGCGCGATCATATCTCCGACGGTGTTTGAAGCCCCGCCGTTATCGTCGCCCATCGCTCCGGAAATCGAGAGGACCGCATCGTCGGTTGCCGAGGTTTCCCTCGTGTTCGAGGCCGAAGACGGATTATCATCATCTTTTTTGCATCCTGTCAGGAGCATGCTTCCAAAAAGCAGCACGGCCGATGCCGGAATGATGAGCCGGCGCAGAGAATCATAGTGCTTCATAACGTAATGTCCTTCCTGCTGATAAAAAATATATATGTGTGTGTGCCCTGTATGACACCGCTGTTTCATACACGGTTTAAACATTTTCCCGGAAATAATTGTTGCAGTAAGTAAAGAGGATGAATACACGCTATGACGATTTCCCGATACAGACTTGAACAGCTCCTGGCATCGTATACGCCCCGGCTCTATCAGGAACAGAGCGGACGGCAGTCTGCGGTGCTCGTGCCGATTATCGAGGCCGATGACGGCTCGTTCGATCTCCTGCTGACCAAACGGACCGATAGGGTCGAGCATCACAAGGGACAGATCTCGTTTCCGGGCGGCGCCGCAGATCCCCAGGATGAATCGCTCACGGCCACGGCGCTGCGCGAGGCGTTTGAAGAAATCGGGCTTCCCGAAGATGCGGTGCGCGTGCTGGGCGTGCTCGATCAGGTCTGGACGCCCTCGGGATTTCTCATCACGCCGATTGTGGGCATCATCGATTCTCCCATGCCGCTTCTGGCGCCGAGTCCGGCGGAAGTCGAGGAAATCCTGATCGTTCCTCTGGAACACTTCTTCGA
>JBLMZA010000092.1:0-6895 GCA_050258555.1 Acidobacteriota bacterium
TCACGGTGGTCTGGAATCCGTGGAAGGAGGGAGCGCGGTCGATGGCGGATATGGAGGATGACGGCTACCGCACGATGCTCTGTGTGGAGGCGGTCAACACGCTTGGCGATGCCGTCGTGCTTGCTCCCGGAAAAAGCTTCACGCTCGGCACCGTCATCACCGTCGATTAGCGTTCGAGAGGCGTCACACACTCCACTCATCTCCCACATCACACACACACATGGAGAACAAACGATGAAAACAATCCGCTTCGCCGTTGAGTTCGCGTTTGATTTCGTCATCGTTCTGGCCGTCAGCGCAGCCGTCACGTTTCTGTACAGCCTGCTTGTGCACAGCTCCGCCATCATCGACTGGGGCACCTCGTTCCGCCTTGCCCTGATACTGGGCATCGTGCTCCCGATCGTCAATCAGCGGGAAAAAAAGTAGGCCGCGGTGCCGCACACTCTCTTGTGCTTCCATAAAAAAAGCCCGGATGCGCCCGATCGCTGTGATCGGGGACATCCGGGCTTTGTGCATATCCATCGAGGCTTAATAGGAAATAAACGTCACCTCGATCAGTTCCGCTTTCGGGTCGTGCTTCTTCAGAAACTCCACGAATTCCGGGTTGTGGTATCCCTCGTGCTTCTTTTCATACGCCTTCACGATCTTCCGGATCTTCTTTTCTTCCAGCGTCGAACGGAAGTGGTTCGACTGTTCCTCATCGTCATAGAGGCGATAATAGAACCATTTCGTCTTTGCAGCCATGGCGTGTGTTCCTTTCAGAAATAGAATGGTTAGAGAAGAATCTTGTCTGCATGCAGAAGGTCGCCGAAGAGCTCGCTGCGTATGGCTTCGGCGTTCTTGCGCGAATTTGCCAGCGCCTTCACGATATAGCGGTTGGCGATAAACACTTTACGCGGTTCGATCTCCGCTTCTTCAAGAAGTACATACCCGAGGTAGAGGCAGCCGTACATCTGGACGAGATCCTCGGCGGCGACTTCCTGGAATGTGGTCTCCTTTTTATCGACGACGTATTTGAGGCTTTCAAGGAAGAGCTGGCGGATCTCCTTCAGATGGCCCGCAAGCTTCGTGAGGCCGCCCTTGTAGGTCTTCGCTTCATGCTCGTCGATGAAGTCCTTCAGCACATCGTTGATGGTGCCGCCGGAGGCGGCGACGACCTGCAGCTGCGAGGTGCCCTCGTAGATGTTCGTGATGCGGGCATCGCGCGCCAGCTGCTCGACGCGGAATTCTTTCATGTAGCCCGTGCCGCCGTGGATCTGCAGCGCGTCGTAGGTGATCTTGTTCGCGCATTCGGTGAGCGTGTATTTCGTGATCGGCGTCAGGAGATTGGCGATCTTCACGATCTGCTTGAGCCGCGCGGTCTCTTCGGGCGCGGTCTTGCCTTCGGCTTTCATGCGCTCGATGTAGTCTTCCAGGCGCTCCTTCTCGTCGACGATCTTCGCCGTGCTGTAGAGCAGCGAGCGGTTGCTCTCGAGCATGACGCGCATGTCGATGAGCATGTTGGAGACCATGGGGATTTCTGCGATCGCCTTGCCGAACTGGCGGCGTTCGCGCGCGTACTTGTAGGCTTCCTCGTACGCGGCCTGCGAGATGCCGAGCGCCTGCGCCGAGACGCCCATGCGCGCGCGGAACATGAGATCGAGCACGTATTTGATCAACCCGTAGCGGCGCTGACCCACAAGCTGGCACGGAGTGTCGTTGAACTGCATTTCGCAGGTGGGCGAGCCGTGTATGCCGAGCTTGTGCTCGATGCGGCGGATGACGACCGTCTCATCGGCATGGCAGGCGAACATGCTCAGTCCGCGTCCGTCCTTCGTGCCGGCTTCGGAGCGGGCCAGGACCAGGAGCACCTGCGCGTTGCCGTTGGTGATGAAGCGCTTCACGCCGCGCAGGAACCATTCTCCGCGTTCGTTCTGGTAGGCGTGCGTCTTGACCGCCTGAAGATCCGATCCGGCATCGGGCTCTGTGAGCACCATGGCGCCGGTGTGTTCGCCGGTGGCGATCTTCGGCAGGAATTCCTCGCACTGCTCCTTCGTGCCGAATTTGCGGATCGTATCGCCGATATCCTGCAGGCCGTAGATGTTCATGAGCGACGCATCGGCTCGGGCGAGGATCTCGACCGACATCATATAATAGACAAACGGGAAATTCAATCCGCCGTACTGCCGAGGCAGGATGAGTCCCATCAGGTCGGTCTGTGAGAGCTCGCGGATCGTCTTTTGCGTGCCCTGGGCGTATGTGACCTTGCCGTCGGCGAATGTGGCGCCTTCGGCATCGACACCGGCCGAGCGCGGCGCGACATAGTTGCCGGCGATGTCGCCGGTCACTTCGAGCACCTTGCGGTAGTTCTCGATCGCATCCTCGTAATTGACGGGGGCGTAGTTGTAGTGCTGTGCTTGGTCATAGTTGTCTTCGATGAGCGAGACAACTTCTTTCATGTCGATATTATTGAAATGAAACTGAATATCCGGATTCTCTACAAAGAAATTTGGCATGAGGCGCTCACTTCAGTTTGCTTTTATAGGCTTCAATGAATTTGGGGATGACTTCGCCGGCATCGCCGACGATGCTGTAATGCGCGATGTCGAAGATCGGCGCATCGGGATCGGTGTTGATCGCGATGATCTTCTTCGATTCCTGCATGCCGGCGCGGTGTTGTATGGCGCCCGAGATGCCGATGGCGAAATAGAGCTTCGGACGCACGGTGACGCCGGTCTGGCCGACCTGCCGTTCGTGCGGAATGAAGCCCGCATCGACCGCGGCGCGGCTTCCGGCGACTTCGCCGCCGATCGTGTGCGCAAGTTCCTGTACGAGCTGGAACCGGGCCTTCGATCCGAGTCCGTAGCCGCCGGCCACGATGATGGGCGCGGCCTTCAGATTGACCTTGCTTTCCTCGCGGTGCTGCTCGATGATCCTGATGAGGCGGTCGTATTCCGCGGGGATGTACGGAATCTCGGTGATCGTGCCGGCTTTCGGGGTCTCGAGCGCGTGCATTTCCATCACGCCTTCCCTCACGGTCGCCATCTGCGTCTGCGTCTCGGGCGCGATGATGGTGGCCACGATGTTGCCGCCGAAGGCGGGGCGGATCTGGAGGAGGAGGTCCTTGAATTCCTTTCCGAGATAGGTGACATCGGAAATCTGCAGATCGGTGCAGTCGGCTGTGAGGCCGCTGCGCGTATGCGAGGCCACGCGGGGCGCCAGATCGCGTCCGATGATGGTGGCGCCGAAGAGCACGACGCGCGGCTGATAGCGGTCGACCATGTCGTTGATGATTCTGCTGTAGGGAAGCGTCGCATACTGATGCAGTTCCTCATGGTCCACGACGTATGCCTCGTCGGCGCCGTAGCGGAAGGTCTCGGCGGCGATCGCCTTCACATTGCTGCCGATCACGACCGACTTCAGCGGGCACTGCATGCTGTCGGCGAGCTTGCGTCCCTTGGAGAGCAGCTCGAAACTCACATCGGCGGGCTTGCCGCCGCGCTGCTCGATAAACACCCAGATATCGTTTGATTGAACGTCCATAATCATTATCCTAATATGCGGTCTTCCAGAAGTTTGTCGATCAGTGAATTCATTCCAGCCTTCGAGTTCTCGATGCGCACGGGATCGCTGCCGGTCAGCACGACCGACTCGATGTTGTAGACTTTGGTGGGCGAGCCCTTCACGCCGCAGCGCGAGAAGTCCATCTGCAGGTCTTCGGCCGTCAGTGTCGGGATGAAGAGCGAGCGCTCCTTATATTCGTAGACGAGCTTGTCCACATAGAGCAGCGAGTTGCCTTCGGCCATCTTTTCGATTTCCAGGAGCGACTTCGCGCCCTTGTAGGCCATGACGCGTTTGGCGCTGAAGGGGCGGGGCTGCGCTGCATCCTTCAGGACGGTGATCATCACCGGCAGCGAGCTTTCGAGGATCTCGTAGCCGCCGTCGATCTTCTTGCGGATGCGTATGCCCGATTCCGTCACATCGAGAATCTCCTCGGCGTATGTGACCTGCGGGATGCCGAGCTTCTCGGCCGTCTGCGGTCCGACCTGGGCCGTATCGCCGTCGATCGCCTGGCGACCGGCGAAGACGAAGCTGTAGTTGCCGATCTTCCTGATTGCTTCCGAGAGCACATAGGATGTGGCGAGCGTATCGGCGCCGGCGAACTTTCTGTCGGTGATCAAATAGGCTTCATCGGCGCCCATGTAGAGGCATTCGCGCAGGATGTCGGAGGCGCGCGGCGGTCCCATCGTGACGACCGTGACCTTGCCTCCCAACTTGTCCTTCACCTGCAGCGCGAACTCGAGGGCGACCTTGTCTTCATGATTGAAGATCGCGGCCAGTTTGGAACGGTTGACAGTCCCGTCTTCCTTCATCACCGTTCCGGAAATATTGGATGTGTCGGGGACCTGTTTTACGAGGACGATCGAATTGTGCATAAAGATCCTGAAAATGAAAACCTGAAAAATGAATCCCTGAATTCATTGCCGATACGAAACGCGTGTGAGCGGGCCGATCGATAGTAATTGGGGAGGTGCGGATGATACGAAAAATTTAGCAGTGCAATTTAGGAAGGCAAAAGGAAAGAAGCAATTTGAATCGTGCAAATTTCTCGCCCGCGCGGTCCGATTGAAGCTGGGCGAACTTCGCGCCGGATTTTGTGTTCCATCCATTGGAGTCACGCACAAGGCGGTCATATACACACATCATGTGCCGGAGGAATGAGATGAAGGCGTCCGATCCATCACTCGTATCGGCGAATGAACGCCGTGAGTTTCTGAAGAAAGCGCTGGCAGCCGGAGCGCTCTTCTGCCTGGCGGAAGCAGGCCTGGGGTTTGCAGGCTGCGCAGGTTCGAATGATAATCCAGTGTCGTCGCTTCCGGAAGTCGGTCCGGTGATCGACCTGAATTCCGAGCCGTCTCTGCAGACAGTCGGAGGAGCGGTGAAGAAGCATATCACGGGATTGAATAACGGGAGGAACATCATCATCGTGCGCGAAAGCGCGGCAGGCTTCAGCGCGTTCACATCGGTCTGCACGCATCAGGGAGCCGAGATCGATCTGCCTTCCGGCGTCGGGGGCAATTTTGTCTGTCCGCGGCACGGTTCGCAGTTCCGTTCGACGGACGGCGCCGTGGCAAAAGGGCCGGCTTCGCTTCCGCTGTCGAAGTTCGCGGCCGTCTACGACGCGCAGAAAAACACGGTCACGATTTCCTGAGGCGTGAATGGATCCTTCAACCTTGTTCTTTCACTACATCGCGCGCTGGCATCCGCTCGGATACATCGTGATCTTCATCGGTGTGATCTTCGAGGGTGATCTGTTTCTCATCACCACGGCGTTTCTCACACGGCTGAACTATTTCGAACTCTTCAGGACGTTTCTGATCGTGCTTGCGGGCACGTATACGGGCGACCTGCTCTGGTTCGGGCTTGGCCGTCTGGTGCGGACATCGAAGGGGAAACTGCCGGCGTATCTGGGCCGGCTTTCGAAGAAGATCGAAGTGGATTTCAGCGAGCACTTCTTCAGGACGATGTTCATCACGAAATTCGCCTACGGCACGCACCATCTCATGCTCGTGAAGGCGGCGATCGAGGATGTGCCGTTCCGCATCTACATCAGAAATATTTTTCTCGCCTCGTTCCTCTGGATCCTGATCGTGGGCGGGCTCGGCTATATCTTCGCGTCCTCGTATCTGGTCTTTCATCGCTACTTCAAATATGCGGAGATCGGCCTCTTGGTCGTGCTGGCCGTCTATTTCTTCGTCTTCAGGAAGCTCACGAAGACGGCTGTCCAAAGGAATCGCGCCAGGGCAACAAAACGGTCCTGATGCCTGGCATGCGGACGGCATGTCTATTGCAAATCCTCAGCTTCCCTTCGAAACGGCGCCGATGCCGGAGACATGCGAATGGACGACGGGCGGATTGCCGTAATAGGTGATGGCGCCGATGCCGCTGACGGATGCGTCGAGCTTTTCTGTGACGGTGATCGAGCAGTGCCCGGCTCCGTTGAGTTCGGCGCGGCAGGAATGCACTGCGAGGTCTTTGGCCGAGATGTTGCCTGCGCCGTTGATCGTGCACTCGAATTCATCGCATGAGCCGCGAAGTTCGATCGAGCCGGCTCCGCTCACAGAGCAGTCGAGCGACGGTGTCGTGATGGGCGACCGGCATTCGAAGCTGCCGGCGCCGTCGATGGCGATGCTGCGGAGGCGCTTCGTGGTCACATAGACTCTCAGCGTCACATCCGAATAGGAGCCGTCCTTCAATCCCACCGTGAGCGTTCCCCCGTGGTTTTCGGCGATCACGCGGTCCATGATGTTGTCGTCGGCTTCGATGCGCACCGATTCATCCTCTCCCTGCGTCAGGTAGACCGATCCCATCGTCTTGATGCGGATGCCGTCGAACGACCCGAGCGATTTCGTCTGTGTGACCAGATGCCCGGAGCCATCGATGGAGCCTTTGCCGTGGAAGTGTCCCTTGCAGGCGGAAAAGAGGAGAGCGGAGGCAAGCAAAAGGAAAAGAACGGTGCGCATGGAACGAAGCATGGAATCCTCCTTTATCTGGAAGCATCTTCAATTGGACGGCGTCTGTGTGCAGCACCTTCTTCTACGGAAAAACCCGTGAAAAGTTATGGCTTCTGTGGTCTCTTAAGACCGGTTTGCTTATCGCTTACTAAAGAGTACCCTGTATATTATATTGATATGCACTAAGCATACTGATCACTTTCTCTCTGACTCGACAGCCCTTTGTTTATACCACTACGATTGAATTTTTTTTCAGTAACACGATCTGGTTCAGAACTTTACTAAATAGAGCTTTGGGATGTAATCAATCTTTAGATGTGAATTGTTCTTGTTTGGCGTTGATATCAGAAGCTTCTTCGGAAAATCTAAAATTGCGAATAAAATTGATAATTATCATAAAT
>JBLMZA010000093.1:0-3760 GCA_050258555.1 Acidobacteriota bacterium
TTTTGCTTTATCTTTCTTTTACTATTTCATCTTTCTTATGAAGACACTCCGTCTCTCCGGCAGCAGCCTGAGTATCGAAGAGGTCTACCTGGCCTCCACTTCCCCCATGAAGCTCGCCCTCGCTCCTTCCTCTGTGAAGGCCATGAAGAAATCCCGTGCGCTGGTGGAAGACTGGCTCAGGAAGAAGGAAAGCATTTACGGCGTCACGACGGGCTTCGGCGAATTCAGCAACGTGCAGATCCCGATCGACAAGATTGAAGAGCTGCAGCACAATCTCATCATGAGCCATGCCGCCGGCGCCGGCGCCCCGCTCCCGGCCGATGTCGTGCGCGCGATGATGATCCTCCGGATCAATGCGCTGGCAAAGGGATTTTCCGGCATCCGTCCTTCGACCGTCGAATTCATCGTGAAATTCTTCAACGCCGGATTCGTCCCGGTCGTCCCCTCGCAAGGCTCAGTCGGTTCCTCGGGAGATCTCGTGCAGCTGGCGCATATGACGCTTGCCTTCATGGGACATGGCAGCGTCATGGAAGGCTCGGCGCTCCACATCCTGCCGGCAGCCGAAGCCCTCGAAAGCGTCGGCCTGACGCCGCTGAAGCTCACAGCCAAGGAGGGGCTTGCGCTCATCAACGGCACACAGATGATGACCGCGTTCGCCTCTCTCATCATCCACGAAGCCGCTCTTCTGTGCAAGCTTGCCGATGTCACCGCGGCATTGAGTGTGGAAGCGCTGCGCGGGACGGACAAGGCCTTCGATCCGAAGATCCATGCGCTCAGGCCGTATCCCGGACAGATCGCTGCGGCTTCGAACCTGCGCCGGCTCGTGGCCGGAAGCGAGATCCGCGAATCGCACCGCACGAACGACACGCGCGTGCAGGATGCCTATTCGCTCCGTTGCGCGCCCCAGGTGCACGGCGCCTCGCGCGATGCGATCGAGTATGTGAAGCGCACGGTCGGCATTGAAATCAATTCCGCCAACGACAATCCGCTCATCTTCCCCGACGAGCGCGAACATCTGGAAGGCGGCAATTTCCACGGACAGCCCGTGGCGCTCGCCATGGATTTCGCGGCCATCGCCCTGTCGGAACTCGCCAACATCTCCGAGCGCCGCATCGAGCGCATGGTCAACGGCTCCCTGTCAGGCCTTCCCCGCTTCCTCACGAAAGACGGCGGACTCAATTCCGGACTCATGATCGCGCAGTATACCGCCGCCTCGCTCGTCTCCGAAAATAAAGTCCTGGCACATCCGGCGAGCGTCGACTCCATTCCGACTTCGGCCAATCAGGAAGATCACAACAGCATGGGATCCATTGCCGCGCAGAAATGCCGGCGTATCCTGCGCAATGCGCAGACCGTGATCGCCATCGAGCTGCTCACCGCGGCGCAGGCCATCGACTTCCACAAGCCTCTTCGCGCCGGAAAAGGCACCGAAGCCGCCTACCGCACCGTGCGCGACGCCATTTCCTTCATCAATCACGACGTGCTTCTGCACGACGAGATCCAGAAGGCCGTCCAGCTCGTCCGCTCGAACGCCGTCCTGAAGGCCGTCGAAAAGGCCATCGGACATCTGGAATGATGCTGTCGACAAGCGAGTTCCGATTTCATCGTCTTCTTGTCTCTCTTCCGATTTATCGTTATTTTTGAATCATTGTCATCCTGAGCGGAAGCGAAGGATGACAGGGATCCCAACCGTCAATATTTTTCCATTTCCACCGATACGAGCATTACACGTGACACCACTTTCGCCACTGACAATGACGGCGCTCTTCGAGCGCTCGATTCGTGAGTTTGCAGAGCGGCCGGCGCTCAGCTATGCCGGCGAGCCCTCGATGACGTACAGCGAGTTCGGAGAACAGGTCCGCCTCTGCTCCGCCGTGTTGAAGGAACGCGGCGTCGTGCAGGGCGACCGCATCGCCATCATCGGCGAAAGCTCTCCCTCGTGGGCGATCGCGTATTTCGCCGCCACGACGATGGGCTGCATTGCCGTTCCGATCCTTCCCGATTTCCACGAAAGCGAGATCCTCCACATTATCCGGCACGCCGAATGCTCGGCCGTCTTCGTCTCTGAACGTTCGGCCGCAAAGCTCGAGGAGCTCGACCGCTCTTCCTATGCGGCATTCATCCTGCTCGACACCATGTCTCTGATCGAGAATTCGAAGCAGAGCGTCTCGCTCAAACAGGTGATTTCAAACGGAAGCCGCGAGCTGAAGCGCATCCGCTCGATGGCGCTGCGCTTCGTCGGGCGCGCGCCCGAGGCGCCGAAGGAAGACGACGTCGCGGCGCTCATCTATACATCCGGCACCACGGGCCATTCGAAAGGCGTGATGCTCACGCACAGGAATATCGTGTGGAACGCCCAGGCCTCCATACACATTCCGCCGATGGTTCCCGATGACCGGCTGCTTTCCATTCTTCCGCTTGCACACGTCTACGAATGCACGCTCGGGCTGGTGATTCCGATTCTGACCGGCGCATCCATCGCGTATCTGAGAAAGCCTCCCACCCCTGCCGTGCTGTTGCCGGCCCTGGCCGCCGTGAAGCCCACGATCATGCTGGTGGTGCCGCTCGTGATCGAGAAGATTTATAAAACGAAAGTCCTTCCGCAGATCCGCAAGGGCATGATCGGAAAGACGCTCTTCACTGTTCCCTTCTTCCGGAAAAAGTTCCACGCCATTGCCGGAAAGAAACTGCGCGTAATGTTCGGCGGCTCGATGAAATTTTTCGGCGTCGGCGGATCGGCACTCGCTCCGGAGGTCGAGCTGTTTCTGAAGGAAGCGCACTTCCCCTATGCCATCGGCTACGGCATGACCGAAACCTCACCGCTCATCGCCGGCTCGCCTCCGCCCATACAGCGCTACCGGGCCATCGGTCCCGTCGTGCCGGGACTGGAAGTGAAGATCGACCGGCCGGATCCTTCATCGGGCATCGGGGAGATACTCGTGAAGGGGCCGAGTGTGATGAAGGGATATTACAAGGATCCCGAGCGCACGGCGGAAGTCCTGTCGGCCGACGGCTGGCTGCGCACGGGCGATCTCGGTTCGTTCGACGAGGATGGACATTTATCCATCCGTGGAAGGGTCAAGAATGTCATCCTCGGACCGAGCGGAGAGAATATCTATCCTGAAGCCGTCGAATCGGTCATCAACCGTGCCGACTACGTGCTCGAGTCGCTCGTGTATGATGAAGGCGGTTCGCTGGTGGCGCGCGTCTTTCTCGATTACGAAGCCATCGACCGCGATCTGAGCGCCTCGGGCGCCAGCCAGTCGAAGACGCGCGAGCGCATCGTGGCGCTCCTCGATGCGCTCAAGGCGGATGTGAACGCGCAGCTCTCGGCATTTTCGAGAATCAGCCGCGTGATCGAGCAGACCGAGCCGTTCGAAAAATCTCCCACGGCGAAGATCAAGCGGTATCTCTACGTGTCACATTAGAAGGGGGCCCTGTGAACGTGCTACGTATTTGCGCGACGGCTGTTGTCCTCTGGACGGCCGCTTTGTCTGCTCCGCAGCAGTCGATCAGCGAGCCGGTTTCCGGCGGCGCCGATACGCTCGCCTTTCAGTCGACGTCCGTAAATGCAGACGATCCGAGCCGCATGCAACCGTCCGAAAATCCCGCTTCTTCACCGAAGAAATTATGGATCTTCGACCGCAAGACGCTCGCCATGGGAAGCACGCTTGCCTTTTCGATTCCTATCGTCGCGCTGGAGTATCAGTGGTGGTGGCGTGCGGACTATGAGCATCACCCGCACAAATTTCGGTATGAG
>JBLMZA010000094.1:0-109002 GCA_050258555.1 Acidobacteriota bacterium
GGCCTATGCGCAGGGCTATGTGCACCGCAATCCCGATCCGTGGCGGTTTTTTCTTTCCGTGGGCGCCGTCTCGAATATCAACCGTGACATCTTCCGGGGAGAAATCCCGTTCTGGAACGACATGTCCGCCCACGGCACCTATGACGGTTTTTGGAAATCGCGGAGCGTGCCGCAACACATGACGCATGTGAAGCCCGCCGTCATGGTGGTGGGCGGACTCTTCGATGCCGAGGATTTCTACGGACCGCTGGCGATCTATCATGCGATCGAGGAAAAAAATCCCGGCGCCTCGAACATGCTCGTCGTGGGGCCGTGGTTTCACGGCGGATGGGCCAGATCCTCGGGCGAAGAATTGGGCAATATCGGCTTCGGCTCGAAGACGAGCGACTACTACCGGGACAGCATCGAAGCGGTCTTCTTCCGCTCCTACCTGAAGGAAAATGTGGCCCCCGGGCTTCCCGAAGCGCTCGTGTTTCAGACCGGATCGAATGTCTGGAAACGGTATGACGCATGGCCGCCGGCGAACCTTGAGCCAAAAAAATTGTTCTTTCATGCAGGCGGGAAGCTTTCCTTTCTTCCTCCGGAAGCGTCCGAGCCGGCATTCGACGAATATGTGAGCGATCCTTCGAAGCCTGTGCCGTACACGCAGGAGATTCATACGAACCGCAACCGCGAGTTCATGACCGAGGACCAGCGCTTCGCCTTCTACCGGCCGGATGTGTGTTCCTATGAAAGCCGCGCGCTCGATGAGGATCTCACCGTGAGCGGTCCCGTGACGGTCGATCTGTCCGTCTCGACCAGCGGCAGCGACGCGGATTTCATCGTGAAAGTGATCGACGTGCTTCCCGATGACACGCCGGAGATGCCGCGCCGGCAGAAGCATCTGCCGATGGGAGGGTATCAGTTTCCCGTGCGCATGGATATTATGCGCGGCAAATTCCGAAACAGCTATGAGAAGCCCGAAGCGTTCGCGCCCGGCGAAGCGACGCATGTCCGCTTCAGGCTCAACGACATCAATCACCGCTTCCTGAAAGGGCACAGGATCATGGTGCAGGTGCAGTCCTCGTGGTTCCCGCTTGTGGACAGGAACCCGCAGAAATTCGTCGACATCTATCACGCCTCGGACGGCGATTACGAGAAGGCCATCCACCGGATCTATCATGCGCCCGGAAAGGCCTCCTCGATCGAGATCGGCATCGCCCGATGAAACGGTCCGGACACGGCGTGAGCGCGGCGGTCCTTGCCGCCGTCTACCTCTTCACGATCCTCGTTTCGGCCGAGGCGCATCATCATAACGAGGATGTCGTCGGCTGGCGCGCTGTGTCCGTTATTGCCGATCATGCCGACGCCGATCACTGCCGCCATGTGCCCCTGGGCGCGCATACGGACTGCGCGCTCTGCCTGAGTTCCACCCGCAAGGCGGACGGCGTCATCGCTTCATCGGCCGGGCTTTCCCTCCGGCTCATCGGCGCGCTCATCTGCAGTGTGCCGGATGTGCGCCGGCATCAGTTCCCATTCTTTTCCTCCTCGCCCCGGCGCGCCCCTCCTTTTCTTTCCTGACGATCGCACATGTCCGCCCGAAATGGCGGCAAAATTGACTATCGCAGAAAAAGACGAAAACGAAGGGAGACGTATCAGTATGAGATGGATGACGTACTGTCGACGCGCTGTCAATTGCGTGCAGCGTGCGGCATTGTTGTGCAGTATTGCATGGACTCCGGCATTTTCATCGTTGCCCGATGCATTCACAGATCCGGCCGGTCGGGACAGCCTGGAAGAGACTCCGGAGCATTTGCAGGTGCGCGTGAGCGTGCAGGATCGTGACGAACATGTTCCGATGGAAATGGTGCGCGTGGCGCTCATCAGAGACGGCCGTTCGGCGGCCGACGGCGTCACCAATACCGCGGGGCAGGTGCGCTTCAAGGATGTTCATCCGGGCTATTACCGGCTCACGGCCTGGTTCATGGGCTATGCGCCGTATTCCGACTCGATACTCGTGGCCGATGGACGCACCGTCTTCACCGTCGCAATGCATGCGCAGGGCATCGAGGAATCGGCCGTGGAAGTGGTGGGAGAGCGCGAGCCGTCGGTCTCGCACATCAATCCGGTCACGGGCAATCAGGTTTTCGAATCGGAGACCTATCATGCGCCTCCGACGGCGCGCATGACGGAACTCATACAGCAGACAATGATGGGGGCGGTGCGCGCTCCCACCGGCGAAATCCACATTCGCGGGCAGCACGGCGAGTTTACGTATTACGTGGACGGAATTCCGGTGCCCTTGGGCGTGTTCGGCGGGCTCAATGAAGTCGTCGATCCGAAGGCCATCGACCGCGCCACATACATCACCGGAGGATTCCCGGCCGAGTACGGAGGACAGATCTCGGCCGTGATCGATCTGAATAACCGCGTTCCCACGGGCTCCTTCCATCTGGATGCCTCGGTCTACGGCGGCAGCTATCTCGTCTTCAACGGCACGCGTCCCTTTTCGCCCTCCGAGGCCAAAGCCTCGCCCGGCGATACACTGGGGGGCCGCATCGGTCCCTTTCGCGCGCTCAATTCGAACGGACAGTCGCTTTCTTTCAGCGACCACATCGGACGCGTGGGGTTCTTCGTTTCCGGAAGCAGGCAGGAGACCGACCGGAGGATCGACCAGCCCGTGCCGCGTCTCTTTCACGATCACGGATTCGATTATTTCCTCTACGGCAAATTCGACTATGTCGCGAGCCCGACAGACTATCTGACGTCCAATATCAGCATTGGAAAAACGCGCACCGAGATTCCCTACGACCCGGCAGAAGGCGCATTTGACGACAGGCAGGAAACATCGAACGCCTTCCAGACGCTCTCGTATTTCCGCACGATCGATGCGGAGATCGACCGCGAATCGAATTTCTTCTTCGGCGCCTATGCGCGCGAAGGATCGCTCCTGCACGAGCCCGGGGCGGGCACCACGCCGAACTTTTATTTTGCTTCCGATACGCTTCATGCGTACCTTCTTTCGGAAGACCGGCGCTTCACGACCGTCGGCTTCCGCTCGACATTCGACCGGCGCTTCTCGCATGCCTTCATGCTGAAGGCCGGCGTGAACCTGAGCGCCACCGACGGACGGGCGAGCTTCACGTCGCGCGATGCCTCTGGCGCTGCCGGTCCCGGCATTGAAAGCCTCTTCAAGGGATCGGATGCCGGAGTCTTTTTCCAGATCGAATGGCATCCGCTCGAGTGGACGTCCTTCGAGCTCGGCGTGCGTGCAGATCAGCATCGTGCGCCCGATGCGCCGCTGCAGCATCAAACGAGTCCGCGCGTGCGGTGGAATCTCTTCCTTGATGAGGAGAACACGCTCTATCTCTATTACGGACGGCTGTTCATGCCGACCAATATCGAGGGACTGCGTTCGATCGCCGCCACCGTCAGCCGCGCGCTCGAGCCGACCATGCCTGAGCGCGACGATTTCTACGAAGCGGTCTACACGCATGTGTTCGCATTCGGCGCCCGAGTGAAAGCCGCGGGCTTTTTTAAGCAAAGCACGCCGGGCATCGATGATCAGACGATCGGGTCGTCGGCCATCAGGACGCCGGTCAATATCGAGCGCGTCAAAACCACGGGACTCGAGGCCGGGCTGTCCTATAGCAGCCCTGAGACGCCGTTCTCGTTCTTCCTCAACACCGCCCTGACGCATGCCTACGGATCGGGACGCATCACCGGCGGCTTTCTCGACATCGAATCGGACGGTGCGGCCACAGACCTCGACCATGACGAGCGGCTCTCTGTGTCGCTCGGACTCAACTATCAGAAGCAGCGTTGGTTCGTGAATGTGAGCGCCACGTACGGCTCGGGGCTCACGAACGGGAATCCCGAGGGTCTCACATACAAGACCGGTCTGTTCGATTTCAACGGTCCGATGCACACCACGCCCGACTGGGTGATGAATGCGGGAGCGGGGCGCACCGTTTCGCTGAGCGGAGGCGGCACGATGGAATTTTCAATCTTTGTCTCGAACATTCTCGACCATCACTATCCGCTCAAGGGAACATATTTCAGCGGCGCAAGCTGGAGCGAACGGCGCAATGTCGTGGTGAAGCTCGGCGTGCATCTGTGAGTGTGGTATACTGTTTCGTCATCCTGAACGAAGCGAAGGATCTCACTTTTTTGTCCACAGAAAAATCAGAGGAAGGACGTGTATCATGACATCACGTGCAGCAGTAGAAGAGTTCCTTTCGCAGACGACGCTTGCGATTGCCGGCGTCTCGCGCAACGAAAAAAAGTTCGGAAGCGTCGTCATGAAATCGCTCAAGGCCAAAGGCTACCGCATGCTGCCCATCCATCCCGAGGCATCGGAGTTGGAAGGCGAGCGATGCTACAGATCGATCGGGGATCTGCCCGAAACACCCGGCGGACTCGTGCTTGTGGTGCATCCGGAGCAGACCGAGCTTCTGGTCAAAGAGGCGCACGAGGCGGGCATTCGCCGCATCTGGATGCAGACCGGCGCGGAATCAGACCGGGCCATCGCGTACTGTCGCGAGCGGGGCATCGAGTCCATCCATCATGAATGCATATTGATGTTTGCCGAACCTGCGGAATTTTTTCACCGCGCCCATCGTTTTATCAACAAGCTTACCGGCAAACTGCCCAAATAATTCTTCACACAGAGAAACTACACTCACACAAAGAAAAGGAACGCGCCGATGGAAGATCATACGCAGAAACGCCGCATCGATTATGTCGAATTTCCCGCCACCGATATCGAAAAGACGAAGGCGTTTTATTCGGCGGTCTTCGGATGGGAATTCAGGGATTACGGTCCCGAGTACGCGAGCTTTGAAGACGGACGGATCGCCGGCGGCTTCATGAAAGTCGGCATGGTCACCGCCGGCGGGCCGCTGGTGGTCTTGTACGCGCCGGAGCTCGAGCGCATGGAAGCGTCGGTCAAAAAGAACGGCGGCACGATCACCAAGGAAATTTTCTCATTCCCCGGCGGCAGAAGGTTTCATTTCAAGGACCCGAACGGCAACGAGCTTGCCATCTGGTCCGAGTAAGCACAGGAATCAATCACGATAAAAAGAGAAGGATGTATGGAGCGAAGGGAAACACGTGTCGTTGAATCGCATCGGGAAGTGATTCGAAGCATGGAAGGCTTTGTGGAAGAGCGTCTCGGCTCGCTGCTTGTGCCGGTCGAGGAAAGCTGGCAGCCGAGCGACTTTCTTCCCGATCTGGCCGATGAGAACTGGCATGATGCCGTGATCGAGATGCGCCGTGCCGCGCTCGAGCTTCCGGATGAGCTCCTGGTGGTGCTCGTGGGCGATATGGTGACCGAAGAGGCCCTGCCGACGTATCAGTCGTGGCTCAACAGGCTCGAAGGCGTGGCCGATCCCACGGGGGCAAGCCCCACAGGCTGGGCGAAGTGGGGCAGGGGATGGACCTCGGAGGAGAACCGGCACGGCGATCTGCTCCATACGTATCTCTATCTGATCGGGCGGGTCGACATGCGATCGGTGGAAACGACGATCCATCATCTGATCAACAACGGTTTCGATCCGCAGACGCAGAACGATCCCTATCTCGGATTTGTCTACACCGCATTCCAGGAGAGGGCAACGAGGATCTCCCACCGCAACGCGGGCGTGCAGGCAAAGAAAGCGGGAGATGCGCTCCTGCATAAAATCTGCGGACTGATCGCGGGCGACGAGGCGCGGCATGAAAAGGCCTACAAGCTCTTCATGACGAAGATTTTCGAAATGGATCCGAAGGAAGCCGTGCTTGCCTTCGCGCGCATGATGCGCTCGAAAATCACGATGCCTGCCGTGCTCATGTCAGACGGAAAGACGCCGAATCTCTTTGCGAAATATGCCACGGTGGCGCAGAAAATCGGCGTCTATACGGCGGCCGATTATGCCGAGATCATCGATGATCTCGTGGGCCACTGGAATATCGGCGCCATCACGGGACTTTCCGACGCGGCCTCCAAGGCGCAGGAGTACCTCTGCACGCTTGCCGAACGCTACCGGAACCTGTCCGAACGCATCGTGCTTTCGGGCACGGAGAAATTCAGCTGGATCTTCGACCGCGCAATCGTGATCGACGCGCTCAAGTAAGGGCGCGGCTTCCTTCCTGCATGCGCCCCGCCCCGCTTTGCGCTGTCTTTTCCTTCAGAATGTCACGCCGAATGTGCGGATGACAAGAAGCATGTTCAATGCGATGATGACCGCCGTGCAGATGACGGCCGCAACGGTCGTGATCCGGACATTGCGGAGCGGGCCCATCATCGCTTCATTGCGCGTGAAGAGGATGAGCGGAATGACGGCAAACGGCAATTGGAAGCTCAGCATGACCTGGCTTGCCACCAGGAGATTCAGGGGATCGACGCCGGAAGCGATCGAGATCACGGCCGGAATGATCACGATCACCCGGAAGATGATGCGCCGGAGCCAGGGCCGGATTTTCACCCGAAGAAATCCCTCCATCACATATTGTCCCGCCATGGTGCTTGTGGTCGATGAGGCGATGCCCGAGGCCAGAAGCGCCGCCGCAAAAATCATCGACGAGAAATTGCCGAAGAGATGCCTGAGCGTCGTATGCGCCTCCTCGATCGAGGCGACATTCATGCCGCGCGCGGCGAAGGCTCCCGCGGCCATGATGAGGATCGAGGAGTTGACGAACCATGCCCCGTTCAGGGCGACGATGGAATCGATGATCGCAAAGGCGTAGGTCCGCTTCTTCTTCGGAAAGGGCGCATCGGCGGCAACGCGCGAGCGGATGAGATTGGAGTGCAGATAGAGATTGTGCGGCATCACGGTGGCGCCTAAGATACCGATGGCGACAAAGATGCTCTCGCTTGTGATCTGCGGCACGACGACATGATAGGGAATCGATGCCCAGTCGGGCCGCGCGAAGAAGAGCTCGATCACATAGGAGGCGCCGATCACCGAGACGAATGTGATGATGACGTATTCCAACGGGCGGAACCCGTACTTCTGCAGCCAGAGGATGATGAAGACGTCGGCGGCCGTGATGAAGACCGCCGAGAGAAGGCTGATGTGAAACAAGAGATAGATGCCGAGCGCGGCGCCCAGAAACTCGGCCAGATCGGTGGCGATCATCGCGAGTTCCGCGGTCACCCACATGCCCATGGCCACGGGCTTCGAAAAATGTTCGCGGCAGTTCTGGGCGAGATCCCTGCCGGTGGCGATGCCGAGCTTTGCCGAGAGCGATTGCAGCAGCACGGCCATCATGTTGCTTAAGAGGATGACCCAGAGCAGATCGTAGCCGAAGCGCGCGCCGCCGTCGATGCTCGTGGCCCAGTTGCCGGGATCCATATACCCGACGCTCACAAGAAAAGCCGGACCAAGATAGCGCAGCATCTCCCTGGAAAAAATGTGATGCCGGTCAAACAGCGGCACCTTTGCCGCTTCGACCGTCCCCTCCGTCGTGTCGATCATTTCCGCTTCTCCCCGAAAATTCTGAGCCACTCATCCACCTGCGATTTGGAAAGCGAGGACTGGTCTTTCTCCTCGCCGCGCGTCTCGGTTTCAAACAGCATCGAGGCGAAATATTTCGATGTGTGCGTCGTGCAGGCGCAGACGCGCGCGAAATTCAGGATCTCGTGATCCGACGAGATCACGACCAGCCAGGAGCGGTTCTTCGCCTGGCTGATCAGTTCCTTGATCTTCTCGTCGGCCGAGAGCGGCGCGGCATAGACCACATGGATCGGCGCGCGCGACGATCCGAACTCCGTTCTCGGCTTCGAGCCGTCGAAGACAATCGTGCCGCGGAATTTCTTCCGGTGCGTGAGCCGCGCCACATGATCGATGAGCTCCTCGCGCGCCGACTGCGCATCGCGCGCCAGAAGCTTCTTGAGCGACGGGATGGCGTGCATCAGATTGTATCCGTCGATGATGTAGTGCGGCAGCATCACGGTTGCCTTTCCCTAGCGCCGGTGCACGAGCGTCGCCGACGACTGGTCTGTGGGAAGCACGACGCAGTCGAGGATGTTCACATGCGCAGGGCGCGTGGCGATGAAGGCGACGATGTCCGCGATGTCGTCTCCCGAAAGCGGCGTCATGCCCTTGTATGTCGCGTCGGCGCGCTCTTTGTCCCCGTGGAAGCGCACGGTGGAAAATTCCGTGTTGACCAGGCCCGGTCCCACGGCGCTCACGCGGATGGGCGTGCCGAGCGTGTCCATCTTGATGCCTTCGGTGAGCGCCTGGACGGCGAACTTCGATGCGCAGTAGACGTTGCCCTTGGGATAGACGGCGTGTCCGGCGATGGAGCCGATATTGATGATGTGCCCTTCGCCCCGTGCGATCATGCCGGGAAGAATTGTGCGCGTCGCATAAAGCAGTCCCTTCACGTTTGTGTCGATCATCTCCTCCCAGTCTTCGATCGCGCCCTCCTGGATCGGCGAGAGGCCGCGGGCGAGGCCGGCGTTGTTGACGAGCACCGAGATCGGCTTCCAGTCATCGGGCAGCATGCCGAAGCCCTGTTCGACGTCGGCGCGGTTTCTCACATCGAGCGTCAGTGTTTTGATCTCGGTTCCGTATTCCTGCATGAGCGCATCGGCTGTGGCCGAGAGCTTATCGGCGCGGCGCGCCGAAAGCAGCAAGCGTGCGCCCAGTGCGGCAAACGCGCGCGCGCAGGCGGCTCCGATGCCGCTTGAGGCGCCGGTGATGCAGACGATCTTCTTGTTCAGTGACGTCATTGTTCTTCGTTTTCCTCCGGATGTATAAAAATGACAGAAGCAGGAATGATGATGAAAATCAAAAGCGGGAACGCGGCGCGCGCGCGCCTCATGGACTGCTGCGGTAGGCGATGCCGAAGGGCGAGTAGCGCACGGTGAGCCCGGCGATGAGCTGGTCGCCTTTGCCCAGGCTCACAAAGAGTCCGGGCGAGAAGCTTCCGATGCGGATGACGCCGGGATAGACGTTCAGTTTCGCCTTCTCGTTGATGCGGTCCGAGATGACCAGCGAGGCCAGGAGCGAATTATCGCGGTCATAGAAGATGCCGCCGATGGCGCCCATGGTGACGGTGATCGTGCGCGCGCCGTTGGTCGAATCGACATTGCGCAGGCTCTTGGCCACGAAGCCGCCTCCGATCGAGATCGATTCGTTGTTGTCCCTGCGGAAGGAAAGGCCGAGCATGCCCGAATCGCCGAAGTAGTAAAAGAGGCTCGTCTTATCGACGAAGGGCAGCCGGTATTTCATGACGAAATTATGGCCCTGGTTTTCGATCGTGTTGAAGACGGGATTGTAGGCCGGCTGTCCCGACCAGTCGGCAAGCGAAAGCGTGCGGCTGAAGAACGCCGCCACGGCGTCGCTTGAAAAGAGAATCGCGCCTCCGATATCGAAGAGATACACATCGGCGATCGGATCGACGTTCGGGCCGACGAACTTGTCGTTTTCCACCGCCTCGTTGATGAAGTGATAGGCGGCGATCGTCACGCCGGTGAAGAGCGAGGGAAGCGGGACGTTGTGGGCCTCATACCATTCCTGCATCATGCGGCATTCCATGCCGCCGCCGATCAGGTGGAGCGTGTAGTTGGGAAAATACTGCGCCTGCTCGAGCTTCACGCTCACCGGGAAGACCTCGTTGCCGATGAAGCGCGACCAGCCGTATTTGCGGATCTGCGTGAAGGGATCCTTCAGATTGTTCCAGAGGTTTTTTGCCCCCGTGCCGAATTTGATCGTCGAGAGCTCGCGCGAATGCGTGGCCGACTGCAGGATGTCGAAGCCGCCGTTGATGATGAGCGAGGCGGGATTATACAGCGCTTCGGAGCCGAATGTGCGGCCGCGGTAGAAATACGGCGCGCCGCCGGATTCGGGTGCGGCCGGCGCCTCCTGTTGTGCCGGAGCGTGCGCCGCAGCGATGAGAGCGATCAGAAGAAGAACAAGCGTACGATGTCGTCGTGCAATGGCCATTCATCCTCACGTCAGGTCGATCATATCGACACTGGAATCCTTCAGGTACGGCTTGAACTGCGGGTCCGACAGCGAGCACAGTTTCTTGACGATCTCGGCCACGCGCCGGCCGTTGGCGAGGCAGGTCTCGACATCCTTCGGAAAGTCGGCATGGTTGTCGGCCTGGAACTTGCGCTTCATCACCTGGAGCGTGAGCATGATGATGCCGAGCGGATTGTTGATCTCGTGTCCGATCGTCACGGCGAGCTCGGTGATGGCGCGCTGATGCTGATAGCTCATGAGCTCCTTCTGAAGCGCGGTGATGCGCACGCCGACATTGATCCGCGCCAGAAGCTCCTTGTCCTGGAACGGCTTGGCCAGATAGTCGTCCGCGCCTTCATCCATGCTGCTGATCTTATCGTCCTGCTTGTCGCGCGCGGTGAGGAAGATGAAGTAGGTGAAGCGCAGCCGCTGATCGGCCTTGATTTTCCGGCAGAGCTCGATGCCGTCCATCTTCGGCATCATCCAGTCGGAGACGATCACTTCCGGCAGGTGCTGTTGTGCAAGGTCGAAGGCTTCTTCGCCGTCGGTGGCGCAGAGCACGGTATAGCCCTGGCCGGTGAGCCGCTTTTTGAGATAAAGACGAATGAAATCGTCGTCATCGGCTACGAGAATGGTTGCCGCCATAATGTTCCTTCTTGCGTCTGGAGTGTTACGCCGTGTCCGGAAGTTTCGGTTCCACAAAGATGACTTTTTCCCGGTCGAGCGTGACGGTGCCGGCCGGGACGCCTTTCGGCTTGTGCACGAATTTTTTTTCCGTCATTGCCACCGGGACGGCGCGGGCATTCTTCATCTTGCTGTAATAGGCGGCGATCGACGCCGCCTGCTCGATCGCTTTTTTTGTCGGTGTGCCGGATGCCGAGCCGACTCTCAGCACGACATGCGAGCCGCTGGAGCCCCGGGCATGAAACCAGAGATCGTTCGGACGGGCATATTTGACGGTGAGAAGGTCATTGTTCTCGCTGCTTTTTCCGGCAAGCACCTGGAATCCGCCCTCGACGGTGAAGATGCGGAAGGGCGGAAGCTGTTCTCGTTCTGTATCGGTCATGTATCCTGATTCTTTCAACTGCGCGCCGAATCGGCGGTGAAACTCCCTGAGCTCTTCGCGCGTGCCGGCCTGCCCGAGTCCGGAAAGCAGATGCTCCACATTCTCAATCCTGCGGGCAAGCGAGCGCCGCCGCTCCGAGGCTTCCACTGATGCCTGGCGCGCATGGCGCGCCTTCCGGTAATAGCGTTCGGCGTTGGCCGCCGGGGCCAGAGCCGGGTCGAGCGCGATTTCCACGGGCGCTCCGCTTTCGAAATCCTCGAGCACGATCGACGTCATGCCCTTGCTGATCCGGTAGAGCTGCGCCATCAAGAGCGTGCCGAAGCGTTCGTAGTCGTCGGCGCGGTCGTGCGACCGGGCGTCCTCTTCCATTTTGGCAAGCGTGCGTTCGGCGCGCTCGCGCTCGCGCACAAGCCATGTCTGAAGCGACGCGTGTTCGGCGCCGACGGATTCTCTGGCGCGCTCCGATGCCACGTAGCGGCGGACCGCCTCGAGCAGGTCGCTGTAGCCTTCCTGGCGCAGCATGTGTTTCGATTCCAGAGGGACGATCGAAAAGCAGACGGCGCGGCGCTCTTCCCAATAGATGCGCGGCTCATGCGGTCTTGTGTAATCTAACAAATCCCCGACACTCTGTAAAGCGCTATCGTAGAGACGGTGAAGATTCTCCATGGAAACGTGCGCGGGCGCACAGGCCGCGTCGATGCCGGCGCGAAAGAGCATCTCTTCGGCAAGCACCGCGCCGAGCTTCGGCACGGCGTATTTCAGCGCGGCAAGCGCCGTCTGCCGCGTGCCCGAGTGAAAGCGCTGGGAAAATTCCTCGCGCGATCCCGTCACCCGCCAGGCGTCCTCCGGCCGTGGGACCGGCGTCATCGTCGTTTCTTTCGGCAGATCGCACGCGGCATCCAAGAGTTCCTCCTTATGGAGAAAGGCATCCAGAAGGCGCCCCTCGGGACCGAATGCCAGGATATTGGCGCGGACGCCGAAAAACTCGCAGCGCAGATCGTATCCGCCTTCCAGGTGGAATGTGAGGATGCGGTCCATCCCGTCGCATTCGACGCCGGTGACGCGCCGTCCGACTGCGGCCGGGAAGAGATCGGTCGAATTCCGGCGCGCCCGCGCATCCGGAGCGGTCGCATAGACGGCATTTTCGGCCGGAACGCACGAAAGAACGATCGTTGTTGTGGAAGAAGGGGGAAAACCGGAAAAACCGACACAGAGACGGCGTTTTTCCTGCGTATAGACTTCCGCCACGGCGGCGCCCATGAGGCGGGCATCGAGCAGCCGCGCCGCTTCCAGAAGCGTGAAATAATTGGAGATCATCGGTGTCGGTTATCCACATTCATGCCCAAAATATACGAAAAACCGTGAAATTTCAAAAGCGGGAATGTGGATAACATGGTGAAAAGCTTGTGGAAAGGTTTTCCTTGTCATTCATGGCGATTTTTTGTACTTTGCACGATCAACTCTATGGGAAAAAGACGATGATTGAAAGCATGACGGGATATGGGCGCGGTGAAGCGTCCCGTCGCGGAGTGAGTTTTACGGTGGAATTGCGGAGCGTCAACAACAGGTTCCTGGAAATCACCTCGCGCCTGCCCCGAAGCCTCGCGTTCCGCGAAAACGAAATCAAGGAGATCATCCGCACGCGGATCAACCGCGGCAAGATCACGATCAATGTGACCGAGCAGAAGGAATCATCCGGCACGGCCTTGTCGATCAACGAGGCGGCCGCACAGTCGTATTATGCGCTGTTGAATCAGCTGCGCAAGGCGGTGAAGATCCGCGAATCGGTCAAGCTCGAACACCTGATACAGTTTTCCGAGATCTTCGAGCCGGGCACCGACGGCGAAGAGGAAAGCGCCGTTGAATGGGAGGTCTTCGAAGAGGCGCTGAAGACGGCCGCCGATTCGCTCAAGCAGATGCGGGCCAACGAGGGCAAGGAACTCTCGAAGGATCTCATTGCGCGCGTCGGGCACATCGAGCGGCGCCTGGCGGATGTGGAGCGGCTCGCGAAGGAGCGCATTCCGGAGGAGCGTCAGAGGCTCACCGAGCGCATCGCCGCCCTGGTCGAGGATCCGAAGGTGATCAATGCGCAGCGGCTCGAGCTGGAAATCGCGATGCTTGCCGACAAGTGGGACGTGACCGAAGAATGCGTGCGCTTCCATTCGCACAACAAATTCTTCCTTGAAGCGCTCACGCAGACGGAAGCCGCGGGACGAAAGCTGAATTTCCTCATCCAGGAAATGAACCGCGAGGCCAATACGATCGGATCGAAGTGCGCCGACATCGAGATTGCGCACCATGTGGTGGAGATCAAGGAAGAGCTGGAAAAGATCCGGGAACAACTGCAGAATATCGAATGACGACACCGAAACTGCTGGTGATCGCCGCCCCGAGCGGCGGCGGAAAGACCTCGATCGTCAAAGCGCTTCTTGAGCGGCATCCCGAGTTCCAGTTCTCCGTGTCGGCCACCACGCGCCCCATGCGTCCGGGCGAGGAAGACGGCAGGGATTATTTCTTTCTCTCGCGCGGCGAGTTCGAAGCGCTCATCGCGCGCGGCGAACTGGTCGAGTATGAAGAACTCTACGGCAATCTCTACGGCACGCTGAAATCGGAGACCGACCGCGCGCTCTCGCGCGGCATCTCGATGATCTTCGATGTCGATGTGCGCGGTGCGCGCTCGATCAAGGAGATGTACGGAGCGAAGGCCGTGCTCATCTTCATTGCGCCGCCGAGCATCGAGGTGCTCGAATCACGCCTGCGCAACCGCAAGACGGAAGACGAAGCGACGGTGCGCCGGCGCATGGACCGCTGGGCGATGGAGATCGAGGCCGGAAAGGAATTCGATCATACGGTCGTCAACGACCGGCTCGATCGCGCGATCGACGAGGTCGATCGCATCGCGATGGAGCATATAGAACGTGAAGAACGATTACAAAACCAATCAATGAAGTGAAGAGAGAACAAAGAGGGTGCCATGCCGATTAAACCGATTGAAATTTCCGTGCTCGAATCGAAAGCCGCCAATGTCTATGAAGCCATCGTCGTGCTTTCGAAGCGCTCCCGGCAGATCAACGAGGAGACGAAGCTCGAGTTCAGCCAGCGCGTCGAAACCATCCAGGCTCTGCAGCCGACGGTGAATGCCGAGGAGGAAGAGACGGAATCGAATCCCGATCAGCTCAAGATCAGCCTCGAATTCGAGAAGCGTCCGAAGCCGACCGAAGAGGCGATCGCGGAGCTCCTCAACGATCAGCTTGAGCATCGATACAAAGAACCGGAATCGAAGTAACAAACGCCGCCTCTGCGGTGTTCGCGGCAGAGCGCATCGCGGCGCGTTCCAACCATGCACAGACATACACACACACGATAGTGACAAGAGAGACCGATCGTCCTATGCTGACCGGCAAAAAAATTCTCGTTGGCGTCTGCGGAGGCATCGCCGCCTATAAAATGTGTATGGTCGTGCGCCTGCTCAAAAAGGCCGGCGCCGATGTGCGTGTGGTGATGACCCCTTCGGCCACGCAGTTCGTGGCCCCGCTGACCTTCTCCACATTGTCCCAGCAGGAAGTGATTGTCCGGATCTGGCCCGAGTCGTCGCACGACTCGACCGATGCCGGAGTGCGCCATATCGAACTGGGACTCTGGGCCGACTGCATGCTGGTGGCGCCGGCCACGGCAAATACGATCGCCAAGCTCGCGCACGGCTTCGCCGATTCGGCGCTGACGCAGACGGCGCTCGCGCTGCGCTGTCCGCTCATTGTCGCGCCGGCGATGGATGTCGACATGTTCGAGCATCCGGCCGTGCAGTCCAATCTTTCGCTCCTGCGCCAGCGCGGCG
The DNA here is from genome assembly GCA_050258555.1 of Acidobacteriota bacterium. Classification (GTDB taxonomy): domain Bacteria; phylum Bacteroidota; class Ignavibacteria; order UBA10030; family UBA8401; genus CAISDA01. The sequence continues at coordinate 14,834 of JBLMZA010000094.1, forward strand.
CGTTCATTATTCCGCCCGAGCGCGGGGAACTGGCAAGCGGACTCTCGGGCGCCGGACGGCTTCCCGAGCCCGAAACGATCGCCTCGTATGTCACCTCGGTGCTCGTGCCGATCGGATCCGATTTCCAGGGCGTGCGCGTGCTCGTGTCGGCCGGACCGACCTACGAGCCGATCGATCCGGTGCGCTTCATCGGCAACCGCTCCTCGGGGAAGATGGGCTTTGAAATCGCGCGCGAAGCCGCGCGCCGGGGCGCGATTGTGACGCTCGTTGCGGGACCCGTTGCGCTGCCGACGCCGGAGAGCGTCTCTCGTTTCGATGTGGAGACCGCCGGCGAGATGCACGAGGAAATCTTCCGGCATTATCCGGAAAACGACGTGGTGATCATGGCCGCGGCCGTTGCCGACTATACGCCGGGCAGGGTCGAGCCGACAAAGATCAAGAAGCAGAAAAGCGGCACCGAGCTCATTCTGGAACTCACTTCGACGCGCGACATCCTGAAGGACCTCGGCGCCGAAAAACACGGCGTCATCGTCGGCTTCGCGCTCGAGACGGAAAACGAGCTTGCCCATGCGCAGGAGAAGCTCCGGAAGAAAAACTGCGACATGATCGTGCTCAACAGCATGAAAGACGAGGGCGCGGGCTTCGGCACCGATACGAATGTCATCACGCTGGTGAAGAAGGACGGCACGGCGGAAAAGCTGCCGCTCATGTCGAAGCGCGAGGCGGCATGCCGCATTCTGGATGCCGTCCGCGCATTGAGGACGAACGGCGCCGCACAGAGGAACGAGCCGTGACGATATCGAATGATGAGGTGCGCGCGGTGCTCGAATCGGTGCAGGCGTTCCTGAAGCAGGAGCATGCGCTTTCAGGAAACACGATCTACCGGGACGCCGCCGCGGCATCGCTGCCGCAGCAGCCGATGGAGGACGCGGGGAGTGAAGAGCATCCGCCGGTGCGCTACGAATCGGCCGGCGGCGCTGAATTCTTTTTAGACGAGCAGGGAGGAATGGCGCCTGTGGCAAAACGTACGAAACACACGGATGAGCGCGCGGCATCAGCCGGAGCGGATGTGAAGCCGGGAGCCTCGAAGGCCGCCTGCGCATCGATGTGGGAGCAGGCCCGGTCGCTCGATGCGCTCAATGAATATATCCGCACGTGCGCCGATTGCCCGCTTGCCGAGACGCGCACCAACTTCGTCTTCGGCGTGGGTCCGCACGACGCCAAAGCGATGGTGATCGGCGAGGCCCCGGGAGCGGACGAGGACGCGCAGGGCGAGCCCTTTGTGGGCAGAGCCGGACAGCTCCTGAACAAGATTCTCGAATCGATCCAGTTCACGCGCGGCGAGGTCTTCATCGCCAATATCCTGAAATGCCGGCCGCCGAACAACCGCCGGCCCCTTCCTTCCGAGGTCGAACACTGCGAGCCGTACTTGTGGAAGCAGATCGAACTCATCAAACCGAAGATCATCCTGTGCCTGGGACTGACCGCCGCGCAGACATTGTTGAAGACGACCTCGTCGCTTGGCGTGCTCCGGGAATCGACACAGGAATACCGCGGCATCCCGCTTGTGGTGACATACCATCCGGCTGCGCTTCTGCGCAATCCGAACTGGAAACGTCCCACATGGGAGGATGTCAAGAAATTCAGAAAGCTGTACGACGAGCTTGTGTAGGCGCACGATGAAAGGATGGACGGCGGACGCGCAGAACAATTGTGCACGGGAGAGACGGCAGCAGTTCCTTAGACAGGCAGCATCAAGACAGGCAGACAGATTATGGCAGAAGTTCAGCAGTTGAAATACCAGGCTCATGCGGAAGGACGCGTCCCGCCGCAGGCAACCGACATCGAAATGGCCGTGCTCGGAGCGATGCTCCTGGAAAAAAACGCCATCGCCCGCGCGCTCGAAATCCTCGACGATTCGGTGTTCTACAAACCCGCACATCAGAATATCTTCAAGGCGATCGTCTGCCTCTTCGAGCGCAACGAGGCCGTGGACTCGATCACGCTCGCCGAGGAGTTGAAGCGGCGCGGACAACTCGATCAGATCGGCGGCCCGGTCTATCTTTCGGATCTCACGATGCGCGTCACCTCGGCCGCCAATATCGAATATCACGCGAAGATCGTGCTCGAAAAATCGCTCCTTCGCAACCTGATCGGCGCCTCGAGCGAAATTTCCTCGCGCGCGTTCAATGAAGCCGAAGACGCGCTCGATCTTCTGGATGAAGCCGAGCAGACGATCTTCAAGATTTCGGAAAAGCGGCTCAAGAAAAGTTTCACCTCGATGGGCGATGCGGTCTTCTCCACCATGGAGATGCTCGAGCGCATACACGGCTCATCGGGCGGCGTGACCGGAGTGCCCTCCGGATTCTCCCGGCTCGACAACCTCACGGGCGGGTTCCAGCCGTCTGATCTTGTCATCATCGCGGCGCGTCCCTCGATGGGCAAGACGGCCTTCGTGCTCTCCGTCGCCAGGAATGCGGCCGCCGATCACGCCATTCCGGTCGGCTTCTTCAGCCTTGAAATGAGCGCGCAGCAATTGGTGCTGCGCCTCATCTGCGCCGAGGCCAGAGTCGATGCGCACTCGGTCAGAACCGGAAGGCTTCCCGACGACCAGTGGCGGCAGCTCTCGACACGGATCGGCAAGCTCTACCAGGCGAAGATCTTCATCGACGACACGCCGGCCTTGGGTATTCTGGAGCTGCGGGCGAAGGCGCGCCGGCTCAAGGTCGAGCACAATATCGGCATGATCATCGTCGACTACCTGCAGCTGATGCAGGGACCGAAGTCGGCGCAGAGCCGCGAGCAGGAAATCTCGATGATCTCGCGGAGCCTCAAGGCGCTTGCAAAAGAACTGAATATTCCCGTTCTTGCATTATCACAGCTGAACCGCTCTCTTGAAACGCGTCCCGACAAGCGCCCGATGCTTTCCGACCTTCGCGAATGCGTCGTCGGAGAGACACTGGTGCTGCTGGCCGACGGCCGGCGGGTCGCGATCCGCGATCTCGTCGGAAGCACGCCCGAAGTCTTCGCCGTCGACGAACACCACCGGATTGTCACGGCGCAGAGCGATAAGGTATGGCGTGTGGGCATCCGCCCCGTCTACCGGCTGAGACTGGCATCGGGACGGACATTCCGCGCGACGGCAAAGCATCGGATGCTTTCCGGAGCAGGATGGAAACAGATTGCCGAACTCTCAACGGGCGACCGGATCGCATTGGCCCGCAGGCTTCCGGAACCGGAAGAGACGCTGCGCTGGCCGGATGAACGCGTCATTCTGCTCGGACACTTGATCGGTGACGGCAGCTATCTCTCGCATCAGCCGCTTCGCTACACGACGGCCGATGAGGACAACAGCCGCGCCGTGCGCGAGGCGGTGGAGCATTCATTCGGCACGCCGGTCACGCGGCGCGAAGGTCCCACCGGCACGTGGCACCAGCTCCTGATCGGAGGCAACGGGAACCGTTGGCATCATTCGGGAGTCGGCCGGTGGCTGCGCGAACTCGGCATCTGGAATCAACGCTCGTATCAGAAGCGGATTCCGGAAGAAGCCTTCCGGCTCGGCAACGATCAGATTGCACTGCTGCTGCGGCACCTCTGGGCGACGGACGGCTGTCTCTGGTGCCGTCCGACAAAGAACCGCGAGGCTCATCCGAACATGTATTTTGCCACCGTGAGCGAAGGGCTCGCGCAGGATGTGAGCGCGCTCTTGCTTCGGCTCGGCATTGTGGCCCGCATACACAGCGTGGCCCAGAAAAGCGGCAGACCGCTCTTTACAGTGAGAATCTCCGGAGCGATGCAGCAGGTGTTCCGCGATGCGGTGGGCTTTTTCGGTCCCCGCGCCCGCCATGCGCAGGAACTCGATGCATGGCTCAAGAAGGTGCATCGATGCACGAACGTCGATACGCTGCCGCTTGAAATCTGGGACCGGGTCAGAGCGTCCATGCAGGCGCAGAATATTTCGCAGCGCGCCATGGCATCGCTGCGTCAGACATCCTATGGAGGAACGAGTCATTTCCGATTCGCTCCCTCGCGCACGACGGTGGAAGAGTATGCCGGGATTCTGGAGGATGAAGCGCTGCTGAGCGCCTCGAGCGATGATCTGTTCTGGGACCGCATCGTGGCGATCGAGCCGGCAGGTGAAGAAGAGGTCTTCGATTTGACGGTGCCCGGTCCGTCGTCATGGATCGCCGATTCGATCGTGACGCACAACTCGGGCGCCATCGAACAGGATGCCGACGTCGTGATCTTCGTGCACCGTCCCGAAAAATACGGCATGACCAAAGACGACGGCTCTTCGGCCGAAGGCATCGCGGAAATCATCGTGGGCAAGCACCGTAACGGTCCGACCGATGAAGTCGAAGTCGCATTCATCAAGCAGTATGCGCGCTTCGAGAATCTGGCGCTGCCGTCGTTCGAGAACTTCGCGCCGCCGCCGAGCGCCGATGAGCCCGTGTTCTAACGCAGAGAAAATTAAAAAGTGTGACCCAGTAACGAATCCCTTTGTCAGTTTTAGAAAGGCATACGAAACCCTATGGACCGACGGAAATTTCTGAGTGCGGGCGCGCTTGCGGCGCTTGCGCCCCTGGCATCCAAAACCTCGTTCGCGCGCTCGCTCGCATCGCTGGCGCTCGAGGATGAGGACGAAAAAATCTGCACGGCGAAGTTCGAGTTCGCCGTCTCGAAAAAACTTGCCGCGCTCCCGATCAACGAAGTGATGGTCGAGATCGGCAAGACATTCCTCGGCACCGACTACGTGGGCCATGTGCTCGAAGCCGAGGGCGAGGAGAAGCTCGTCGTCAACATGCGCGCGCTGGACTGCGTCTCGTTCTATGAGAACTGTCTCGTGCTGGCGCGCTGCATCAAGATGAACGATCTGACGTTCGACGCCTACAAGAAGCAGCTGCAGTTCGTGCGCTACAGAGGCGGCGTCATCAACGGCTATCCGAGCCGGCTGCACTACACGACCGACTACTGGTACGACAACGAGAAGAAGGGCGTGCTGAAGGTGGTGACGAAGCAGATCGCCGACGACAAGAACATCCAGAAGATGCCGAAGCCGATCAACTTCATGACCGAGCACCGCTCGAGCTACAAGCAGCTGGCCAACGAGGCGTTCTTCAACGAGGTGAAGAAGCAGGAAGACGCGATCAACGCGCGCGAACTGGTCTTCCTTCCCAAAGGCAACGTGCACATGTTCGCCGACAAGATCAAGACGGGAAGCCTCATCGGCATCACGACAAACCTGAAGGGCATGGATATCAAGCACACCGGCGTCGCCATCCGCATGGAATCGGGCGAGCTGCATTTCATGCACGCGCCGCTTGCGGGAGCCAAGGTCCAGATCACACCCACCACGCTTCATGAGTATCTTGCGAAGTTCAAGGACGATACCGGCATCATCATCGCCGAAGCGCAGGAGCCCAAAGCGTAATCGATTCTCGAGCGCCGTCTCAGGATCCCTGAGACGGTTCCGGAGGCGGCGCCTCGAATCCCGTGAAGAACTCCGTTTGTCCCGTCTGATAGAAGCGCTTCAGGACGCGCGCCGCCGCTTTGTTGCGGCATGTGTAGTTGGTCGCTTCCGTTGCGCTTTGCGTACTCTCCCAATTCCACCAGAAGATGCCCGCGCACCACGGGCGGTTTCCGAAGTAGCGGAGGATCGCCGAATAATAGCACGCCTGCGCCGCTTCATCCTTCTTTGCCCCGGTTGATGCACCGGGCTCGTAGGCGGCCGGATTGGAGAGCGCGCCGGAAACGGACTGGCATCCGGCTTCCGTCAGGATCACCCGTCGTCCCCACCTGCTTGCCATTGCCGAGAGGCGCGCACCATGGAGATGCAGCAAACGCTCTGTTTCCGATTCCGAAGGCAGCGCGTCTGCATGCGGGCGCGAGGCGGGAAAATACCCGCTCACGCCGAGATAATCGAGCTCGCGCCAGAATCCGATCTGCTCGTATTCCCCTTCCGCACTCATCACGCCGCTCCAATTCGAGGAATAGGTCAGCATGCCGTGATAGACACTGCGGATCTTCCCAATGATCGACTGCCACTCGGAAGTATATTCGGGAACGGTTGCCGATGCGAGTTCGGTGCCGATGCAGAGCATCTCGATCCCTTCTTCCTCGGCAAAGGCCGCATAGCGCAGGATCATCGAAGCGTAGGCGTGAAACCATCGGCCGCTCGTATCAGGCCGGATCAGGCCGCGCCACTGTCCCGTATAGCAGTCGACCTGCGGCTTGAGCATGATCTTCAGCCCGTGCACGCGCGCATCGCGCACGGCCGTGCGCAGATCATCCATCGACGAGGTGGCATGCCATGCGCGTCCTGTAACGGGATTGATGCCGGAGGCGTTCGGCGCGATATCGATGGATGCGGGCGACGACTGGAATTCGAAGACCGTCAGAGCGACCCATGTGCTTGCCGTCTGCGCGCGCAGTTCTTCGAGCGCCGAGCGTTCGGCGCCGCGCGTGAACCCGTCCGGGGCAAATGACGTATACCCGTATCCCTTGAAATACATGTCCGATTCCGGTCTGACCGCACTGTCGACGCCGACGCACCCTGTCTCAAGAATAATGGCGGGAAAGAGAAAAAGAAGCAACACCCAAAAACGCATGCACACTCAAAAAGCAAAAGAAAAAGAAAACCTTTATATACAGAGATCATCGGCGTGGACTGGGAAATCTTGAGTGTGCAGCCCCCGGGGGAGGCGATCGCCGCTAGAGCGGAGAGGCGACCACGGCCGATGCCTTCAGCGCGCGCAGCGATGTGCCGGCATCATCGAGCGCTTCCAGGAAAATAATATAGATGCCCATGCGCACCCGGGCGCCCGCGTCATCGCATCCGTTCCAGATGATCGTGCCGGAGGATCCGGAGAATTCGGCGTTGGCTAAGAGCCGGACGAGCCTTCCCTGTGCATCGAAGATGCGCAGCCGGATCGTCGATGCTCTCGAGGGCAGCATGTAACTGATCGCGCAATGATCATCCCTTCCGTCGCCGTCGGGCGAAAAGGGATTCGGCGCGCACTTGAGGGCGGCGTCGGAAGGAAGAAGCGACGCGAAGACCGAATTGGCGGCGCCCGGCGTGCCGCCCTGCGCCGAGGCCGACGTGCTCCAGCTTCGTGCATCGCAGGAGGCAAGCGACGGGTGGATCTTCTCGAGCGAGCGTCCGGCATTGTCGGATCGGCGTATATGCCATGCAGGCGAATAGCACAGACTGTCGATCACCGTTCCTTCGGCATCTGAAAGGATGATCGCTTCTCCGGTATTGGCGAGGCTGAGCGATGGCGCAACAAGCGCGAGTGCGGATGCCGCCGATCTCTCCATCTGTTCGATGATCGCGGAATCCGATGCGATGAGGGCGTAGCCGTGCGGGGCGATGTTCCTGGCATGGGGCGCAAGCGCCACGACATGCCGGTTCTTTTTCGATGGAGGAGCGTCGGCGATCGTCCATCCTTCGAGCGAGAGGGGCAGAGAAGTCGTATTGACAAGCTCGATGTATTCGGGCCGATCGGGCGCGGGGTCGTACATGATCTCATTGATCACAAGCGCGTGCAGGCCCGCGGAGGCCGAAAGAGTGAACGAGACGGTGTTGTTCGTCGTATCCTCATCATCGGAGGATGAAAGCCTGCAGTGCATCCGATGCCTGCCCGGAAGAAGCGAGCGGTAGAAAAGCGTGACGGATAAGGAGTCGCCCGGATGCCCGTACGTGTGCGTGAATGTCTCTTCGGCCGCGCACTCGTTGGCGCTCGAATCCCAGAGCATGAGCGTCGCCGTATATGCTCCGGATGAAAGCCGGCTTGTGACCGTGAATGTGCAGGCGATATCGGCTCCGGCATCGATGCGCGAGGGAAGCGTCACAGAATCGCCGAGCGCCAGGTCGCATGCGGCGCGGAATGAGAGCGTGATCTCATCGAGCCTCAATGTGCCGGTGGAGCCCGTGCCGTTGCCGAGCGTCCGGAAGCGAAGGCGCACCGCGGATTTGTCGTCGAGCCATGAGGGAAGCGGAATCGTGCGCCGGATGTAATTCGATGACGAGGAAAGAAGCGTGAGCGTGTCGGAGAGCGGGATCCAGAGCGAGTCATCGGGCGCGAGCGCCGCTTCGATGAGCATGCCGGCATTGAAGGAGGAGCTTCTGCGCTCGTAAAATTCGAGCGCCTGCACTTTTTTTCCCGCAAAGGAAAGCACGGGAAGACCGAGCCACTGGGCGATGCGCGCATCGGTCGACATCACCGATGCCGGAGGCGAATAGGGCACCGATGTCGTCGTCTGAAAGTCGCCCGATATAAGCTTCGCCTTCGATGTGATCCAGCCTGCAGGCAAAAGCGGAACAGGCGTCGTATCGAAGGATTCATGAAACGGCTGTGCGGCGGCCTGAAGCGACAGATGGATGATCAGGCCGATGCCCGCCGCGGCCGCACGAACAATGCCCCCTGTGCGCTGCATGTCACATTCCCCCCTTCCTCACTCCTTGAATGCGTGCGCCGGCTACGTCCTCCAGAAGATATGCTTTTTCGTGCAGAATTGCACGAACAGTGCGAGAAGCAGCGTGATCACCGCTCCGCGCGCAAAGCCGAGCCACGGCGTCACGGCGAGCTCGGAGGACAGGCTCAAGAGCGATGTGGCCCCCAGGATCGGGATGATGAAATTATTGACGCCGGCATAGGCGATCATCGGGTTCTGTCCGTTGTCGATCAAGAGCGAGAGCGCGCGTTTCTTTCCGAAGACGTCGATCACGATGGAGAAGGCGATATAGAGGCAGATGGCCAGTCCCGATGTGATGAAATAATAGCTCATCGTGGCGCGGTCCTTTTTGATGCCGCCTTCATACGGTTCGAAGAAGAGTCCGAGCACGAGCCAGTAGATCGCCCAGGAAAAGAGTTCCTTGAAAAGCCGTTCAAGCGCGGTGCGCGGATTTCGGAGCAACAGCCATCCGGCTCCGCAAAGAATCATCGTGGCGATCGTGGTTTCGCCGGTCATGCGCGCCTTCATGCCCACAAGCAGCAGCGGAATGAAGGCGAGCATGAGCGCGAGCGCGGCAAGCGCCTTCAGGCGCGGCATGGCAGCAGAGGCATCCTCGGGCCGTCCCGACTCCATCCATTCCAGGAGCAGATCTCCGGCGATCATGCCGGGAATCACGATGAAGAGGTATTGCAGGTAATAGAGCGTATAGATCCACGGGGCCGGCGTGAGCGTCCAGAAGTCATGCACCCAGCCCGGGACGGGAGCGGGCATATTCGAGAGCCGGATCGCCGCGAGGATGCCGAGCACGCCCAGGCGCAATAGCGGCCTTTGGCGCGTGAAGAGCCACAGGAGTGAGCCGAAGACCGCCATGTTCGTGAGCACGATGATGATGATATCCGATCGGGTCAGAAGAAATCCGCTTCCGTCGGGATAGCGCAGCGTGGCAAGCAAAAGGATGCCGAGTACCCATCCGAGCGCGCGCACGAGCCGTCGGCGCAGCACAGGCCACGCCTCAGGCAGGCGCATGAGCATGGGAAAGAGCAGCGCATACCCGTAGAGCGCCGTCATCCATGTGACGAATGTCGGATGCGCCGAGATCACATGGGGACGGATGGCCATGACATAGAGCGCAAAAAATCCGAGCAGGAATCCGCGTTGAAGAATCGAGCCGGCGACGCTCCAGACCGATGCGCCGCGCGAGAGGCGCCGGGAGAGGGCGAGCGGAAAGGCTGCGCCCATGGAAAATAAAAAGAAGGGAAAGACCAGGTCGACCCAGGTGATGCCGGGCAGCGTCGGGATGAACTGATGCAGGGGCGGCGGCACCTGTGCATGATACATCCAGTCGGGAAGCGTGTTGGTGAAAAACGGAAGCTGGCCCGAAAGAATCATCGCCAGGATTGCAAAGCCGCGCAGTGCATCGAGTGCGAAGGCGCGCGTGGAGGTGCCGGATGTCATGGGTGTGTGAATGAAAAAAGGTGCACGTGGGATGAAAGGACCGTCATGGAACATTCCAGTGGAGCGGACCGTTACTATATCCAGCACCAAAATAAAATGAAAGACATGCAGAAGCAAGTGTGGAATTTTAAAGAATTCCTCTTGACATGGAAACAAAATCTTGCTATACTTGCCAAGGTAGGTTTTCATACATTCCGGCCGGCAATCCCATCCCCTCAGAGCCTGTCTCTATCAACATTGCCCCGATCGACCTCGAAACCGGTGTTGCCGGCTTTCACCACACAATCGATTGTTCTTTTTTTTGTGATTCAACTATTCATACACAAAGGGTTCCGTATGAAACGCATGGTTACTCCATTCTCGCGATGGTTTATTCTCTTTCTGCTTTTGTGTGCGGCCTCGTCCGGCGCGCTGGCGGCAAGCGGAAAGATCACCGGCCGCATCGTCGACCGTGAAACGCGCGAGCCGCTTCCGGCGGCGAACGTCGTCATCAGCCACTACATGTCGTCTTCCGGGCAGGAAGTCGCCATGGACCGTCCGCTCGGCGGTTCAAGCGACATCGAAGGATATTATTTCATCCTCAACGTGTCGCCGGGCACATACACGCTGCGCGTGAGCCAGGTTGGATATGCGCAGGTGATCAAGCGCAACATCCGCGTCGAATCGGACCGCACGATCACCGTTGACTTCGAATTGTCCTCGACGGCGATCGAAGTCAATCAGGTCGTCGTCACCGCGCAACGCGATATCGTGAAGAAGGACGTCTCGGCCACGCAGGAAGTCGTCATTCCCACGAAGATGGAAGAGATGCCCGTCGTGCGCGTCGACGAATTCGTCGGCCGCCTCAAGGGCGTCGAGCTCGTGAGCGGTCCCGAAGGCAACGGCCTGTCGGTGCGCGGCGGCTCGATCCGCGAGACCGACGTGCGCATGGACGGCATTTCGCTCCAGGATCCGCGCTCCGAAAATTCCTATATGGCGCTCAATTCGACGACGATCGAGGAAATTCAGGTCCTCACCGGCGGCTTCGAGGCCAAATACGGCGGCATCCGCTCCGGCCTTCTGAACGTCGTGACGAAGGACGGCTCGCGCGAGCGCTATACGATGTCGATCAAGGCCGATATTGCGCCGGCCGGACAGCAGCGCTTCTTCGGCACCGATCCGTATTCCGATCAGTCGTGGATCTACCGGGTGTATGCGGGCGAGTATGCGATGCGCGGCATCCGCACGCACGAGGATTCGATGGCCGTGCCGCAGGAGTTCTGGTCGTTCAAGGGCTGGACGCAGCGCATTCCGGGCACGACCAACGCCAACTTCCTGGATTCGACGCAGAAGCGGGATCTCTGGCTCAGGACGCATCCCCAGTACAGCCACCGCCAGAAAATCGACATGTTCCTCGAGGGATCGATCACCGGTCCCTTCCCGGGCTTCGGCATCCCGATTCTGCGCGATTACGCCGATCGCACAAGCTTCATGCTCGGCTTCAAATACGAAAATTCGCAGCTGGCATTCCCGATCGGACCCCGGGACAACTATCTCGACTGGAACACGCAATTGAAGCTGACCTCGCAGCTCGCCGATAATCTGCGCCTGTCGATCAACGGCATGTATGCGAAGATCGAATCCAATTCGGGCGGGGGCACATCGAACTACGGCGGCGCGCTCTCCGACGCATCGGCGTCGTTCAGCTACCTGAACTCGACCGAAAGCTCCGTGCGCCGTCAGGCCTCGCTTCTGGCCGGCACGGAAGGCCGCCAGCAGATGTTCAACAAGAGCCGCCTCCAGTACTACGAACAGAAATACTTCGTCGGCGGCGCGCGCCTCACGAACACCTTCTCGACGCGCGGCTTCTTCACGCTCGATTTCCAGATGGGTTACACCAATCAGGAGCTCGCGCCGTTTGCGCTCGATACGAGCCGCGCCGATGCATGGCTCACCTATACGCGCAACAACCGGACATACCGGTTTCTGAACGTGCCGGCGCTCGGCAGCCCGAACGGCTCCACGAACACGGGCACCGACGTGCTCGGCAATTACGTGCTCTACGGCGGCGCGCAGCATGCCGATTCGTCTCACTCGTACGTCTACCAGCTCAAGGGCGACATGACGATGCAGATCGGCCGCCATCATCAGTTCGAAGCCGGCTTTTCGGCGCGCCTGCAGGACATGTTCGTGTATTCCGGTTCGTGGTATCAGGCGCAGATCTCATTCACGCCCGATCTCTGGCAGTATTACAAGGCCACGCCGCTCGATATCGGCGCCTATGTGCAGGACAAGCTCGAATTCGAAGGCATGATCCTGAACGCGGGACTCCGTCTGGATTATCTCAATCCGATGAAGAAGGGATTCCTGACCGGATTCCCCGTGACCGATGCCTATAAGAATTTTTACAACACGCTTTATCTCAACACGCCGGGCGCCTGGGGCAGCTACGAGCGCTGGCTGAATTTCCGTTCGCTCCTGGAGAATCCGCCGGGATGGCCGGAAACCGAGAACAAGGTCCAGGCCTACATTTCGCCGCGCCTGGGCGTGAGCTTCCCCATCACCGATGCAAGCAAGATGTACTTCAACTACGGACACTTCTATCAGCGTCCGCCCGCGGCCTTCATGTACAACCAGAACATCTATATCGGCTCTGTGGCCGTGCCGACGCCGGATCTGAAGATGGCCCGCACGGTGTCCTACGAGTTCGGCTACGAGCAGATGCTCTTCAACGATTTCGTGGTGAACGTGGCGGCCTATTACAAGGATAACCGCAACGAGCCTCTGGCCCGCACGTTCGTGAACTATTACGGCGACAACACGGTGATCCAGTACTTCCCCGATGCGTATTCGGATATCCGCGGCGTCGAGCTGCGCCTGGAGCGCCCCGTGGGCACGTTCCTGACATTCTACGGCATGTACGACTATTCGCTCTATTCGGGCGGACAGTCCGGCCTTGCCAACGTGTACGAGAACCGCCTCCAGGCACGCACAGAGATCGAGACGCGTCCGGCATCGCTCTATACGAACGATCCGCGTCCGAGAGCGAACTTCACCGTCAACTTCCATACGCCCCGCGACTTCGGTCCGGAGCTCGGCGGCATGAACATTCTGGGCCGCTGGGTCTTCGATCTCTTCTTCGAGTGGCGTTCGAACGGGCGATACCTCTCGAATCCGGAAGTGTCCGATGTGAAGGACCGTATTTATATTGACGCCATCAATTACTGGAATATGGATTTCCGCGGCTCGAAGATGTTCGATATCGGCGTGGGCGAGCTCGAGCTCGTGCTGACAGTGAAGAACCTTACGAACAACAAGTGGCTCACGGTCGGCAACATGACGCGCGATCAGCTCATTGCCTATAAGGCATCGCTGCAGCCGGGGGACAAGTGGGGACAGTACAAATCGGATGACAACCACATCAAGCTCGACTGGTGGGAGGCGCCCCTGTTCCTGAACCCGAGAATGATTCTGTTGGGCGCGCGCCTCAATTTCTAAGAGTGCAATAACGGTCATCGCTTTTCATGCTGCAGCGGGGATCTTCCTGCCGCAGCATGAAGCAATGAAGGCAATATTTTCAAACGAAGGGAAGAATGCCGCTGTGAAGAAAGCTTTACTCATCATGTCTGCGATCGTGCTCGTTCTGGGCGCGGGTGTGTCCCGTTTGAGCGCGCAGGCCGCAAAGAAAATGGTCGTTGGGTATTACTATCCCGGTTCGACGCCGAGCTACACCTATACGGCGATCCGCTACGACTGCCTCACGCATATCGCGCACGCGTTCATTCTGGCCACATCCACCGGCGCGCTCGATATGTCGGGTTTCACGCTCTACCCGCAGCTCAATCAGCGGGCGCATGAAAAGGGCGTGAAAGTCGTGGTCTCTGTGGGCGGATGGGGCAATGACAAGCCGTTTGCCGCCATGGCCGCCGACACCGCCGCAAGACGGAAGTTCGTGCAGAATCTGAAGAATTTCTGCGTCACGAACAATTACGACGGCGCCGATATCGACTGGGAATATCCGACCACGGCCGACAAGGCAAACTACACCGCATTGATCCATGAGCTGCGCGCGGCGTTCAATACCGTGACGCCGCGGCTTTCGCTCTCGGCGGCCATGTCGGCCTATCCCGGATCGGGATACGACTTCGCGGCCATCACGGGCGACTTCGACTGGATCGGCATGATGACCTACGACTTCTACGGCACCTGGACGCCGAAAGCCGGACCGAACTCACCGCTCTACGGCACGTATGCGACGACCGACCAGGGATGGATCGACAACTCGGCCACGAACTATCTCGGCAAGGGCGTGCCGGCGTCGAAGCTTCTGATCGGCACGGCTTTCTACGGATGGAACTTCAAGACGGGCGCGCTCTATGCGGCGCAAAGCGGAGCGACACAGTCGCAATACCGGCTCTTCATCGCCAATCTGGCCAACGGCTGGACGCGCACCTGGGATGCCGCAACGCGCACACCCTATATGCAGGATGCGGCCAGGACGCAGCTCATCACATACGACGATTCGGCGTCGATCGTTGAAAAGTGCGAGTATGTGAAGGCGAAGAATTTGGCCGGAACGATCGTCTGGGCGATCGGGCAGGACTACACGTATCCGCGCGCGCCGCTGCTGGAAACCATCGGCAGAAGCTTCTTCAATGTCACAGAGGTGGCATCCGGCCAGGAAGAGGAAACGCAGGCGCCGGGCCGGTTCGAACTCGAGCAGAATTATCCGAATCCCTTCAATCCATCGACGACGATCGTCTTCGCCCTCGGCGCAAAGCAGCATGTGAAGCTGGAAATCTTCTCCGTGCTCGGAGAGAAAGTCGCCGCGCTGGTCGATGGCGAGCTGGAAGCCGGCTCGCACTCGGTCGAATGGAACGCCTCGCGCCAGCCAAGCGGAGCCTATTTCTGCCGGCTCACGGCGGGCGGATCGATGGGCGTGAAAACGATGGTGCTTCAGAAATAACGCGCATGCGCATGCCGTATGGCGCGCGCATGCAAGAGCAATGGAAACAAATGTGTGTCTGTTGGAAAAAAAAGTTCAAGCAATACATATTCGCACTTCACACCAGAGGGTGTTTACCATGAATACTAAAAAACTACTGGCTCTTCTTGTACTGTTCGCATCGATGTCCGTTGTGGCGCAGGACCGCAAATACGATCCGCCGCCGATGCTGATGGATGTCGGCAACTTCAATCTGTCGTTCAACAAGCTCATGGGTGAAGGCGGACTGCAGACGCAGTTCAGCTGGATGCTCACGGGCGACGACCGGCAGAAGACCGAAATCTTCTACTGGCCCGCCGATCAGTGGCAGTCGAACATGCTCTATCAGATCTTCAACCCCCTGGTGCTCGACGAAAACGGCATCATCAACCAGTTCGGCGCCAAGCGTCCGATGTATGTGTCGACGGGCAACGACGCGCTGACCAATCCGGGCACGACCGACTGGGGGCGCGAAGTGCGCCGCTACCGTCCGCCGGTGATCACCGTCGACGGGATCCCCTTGACGCCTCCCTACAATTGGTCTGTCGACCCTTCGCTCAAGTCCGATATCAAGATCGAGTTCGAGGACGTGCTCGGACAGTTCGGCATCCGAAGCCATGTGGAAGTCTTCGCCTTCTCGACGCCGGGCTATGCCGACTTCTTCATCTGGAAGGCGACGCACAAATTCACCGGCGAATTGAAGGTGCCGCGCCAGGCCGCGAAGACCGACTCGCTGCCCGATCAGACGATCCGCTTCTGGTGGCCGCTCGCATTCTCCTTCGGACCGTCGAAGGCCGGAGAGCGCATCGTGACGGGAAGCTTCACCTATGAGGGACAGGATGACCTGGACAGCTGGTTTTCCCGCCCCTCGCAGCTCGTGGCAAACCGTTCGCGCAACAATCTGATGGTTGCGTACTATTACGATTACAAGGCCTCGGGCGCTGCGGCTTATCCCAACGGTTCGACCGATGATATGGGCGATCCCGACCGCGTGACCGGCATCCTGCACTCGCCCCAGGTTCCGGGCTACACGCTGCTCTATGCCGACAAGGCGTATAACGAGAAGACGGATGATCCGGCGCAGCCCTATGCCATGCCCCATGCCGGCATTCAGGCCGATCTCTGGAACCGCCGCGATGTCGGACTGCTCCAGACCTACAGAGGCGATGACACGCGCGGACGCTTCCCCCTGGATCCGATCACGGCCGGCCTCCTGACCAAGCCCGATTACGGTCCGATGCGCTTCATCACCGTCGGCCCGTACTCGCTCACGCTCAACCGCGCGCAGAAGCGCGCCGATTCCGTGACATTCGTCTACGCCGTGGGCGCAGGCTCGATGGGTGCGAAGATGGCCGATTCAGTGGGACGCTTATGGATGAACAAGCAGTTGACCGATGCGCAGAAAGACACGATGTATCTCACGATGGGACGCGATTCGCTCTTCAGGGTGCTCGACCGCGCCAACCTGGCGTGGGACCGCATGAACCGCGGACTCGCGATTCCTGCCGCTCCGGCGCCGCCGGATATCGCCGTCACATCGGGTCCGGACCGCATCACGGTTTCCTGGACGTATGATCCCGCCTACTATAAGGATGCCAACACGGGCGTCGATGACTGGTATGCCTGGAGGGTCTACCGCAAGCGCGGCGCGCTTCTGGTCAACGATCCGGCCGATCAGCGCAATGCCGACAAGTGGGAGCTCATCACGGAAATCCGCGACCGTGCAACCATGTCGTACGTCGATCAGACCGTGCAGCGCGGCGTCGATTATTATTATGCCGTCACGGCCGTGGATAACGGCACGCAGAACGACACGGGCATCGATACGGGCGTGAAGCTTGAAAGCTCGCGCTATGTGACGCGCTCGCTTCTGCCGGCTGTCTCATTCAAGCCGGGGCTTTCGGAATCGGGCAAGGTGCGCGTGGTGCCGAATCCGGCGACGATCGCCGCCGGCAGCTACAAGGGCACGGCGGGATTTTCCGGATCGGCCAACAAGATCCTGTTTGTGAACCTGCCGGTCAAATGCACGCTCCGGATCTTCACCGAGACGGGCGACCTGGTCAGGCAGTTCGAGCATTACGGCACGGCCGATGAGCAGTGGGACCAGCGCACCGACAACAACCAGTTCGTCACCTCCGGCATCTACATTCTTGCCGTGACCGACGCCCAGTCGCTCGAGGGAGCGAAGCTTGACAACCAGTTCGTGAAATTTGTGATCGTGCGCTGACCTTGAAAGCGTGCATGCGAATAAAATTATTGGAGACTTTTATGAAACTCAGCATACGAACATGTTCTGCGGTCTTCCTGGCTTCGCTTCTGTGCGCAAGTGCGGGCGTATCGCAAATACAAAAAAAGGCGCAGGTCGGCTTCCGCTTCCTCGAAAATCCCACGGCCGCCGAAGCCGTGGGCCGGGGCGGCACCGGCATATTGACCACGATGAACTCGAACGCGCTCTTCTGGAATCCGGCTCTGACCGGCTGGCAAACGAGCGCGGTCGATCTGAGCCTGAATCACACGCGCTACATCGCCGACATCAACTACAGCGCGGGGGCGGCCACATTCCGTCTCGGCTCATTCGGCGTCCTGGGCGCGAGCCTGCTCATGATGGATTACGGCACGTTCTACCAGACCTATGCCGTCGACAAGTCGGTCAATGAGCAGGGGTATGTGGAAACCGGCACATTCTCGCCGAAGTCGTACGCGCTCGGGCTCTCGTTTTCGCAGCAGGTGAGCGACCGCTTCAGCTACGGCGTACAACTCAAGTACGTGGCCCAGGATCTGGGCGATGCCTGGGTGGCGCAGGATGTGAACATCGTCGAGCGCGGCTACAAGGCCAACGCCATGGCGCTCGATATCGGCGCCGTCTATGATTTCGCCTACAAGGGCATCAAGTTCGCCGCGACGATGCAGAACATCTCGAAGGAGATCCGCTATGAAAACGAATCCTTCCCGCTTCCCTTCGCCGTGAGCTTCGGCGCCTGCGTGCAGCCGCTGACGTTCATCGATGAATCGGATGCGATGAAGGCCTTGATGCTCACCGTCGAGAGCCGCCACCAGCGCGATTTCGGCGAGAAGCTCAAAGTCGGCGCCGAATACAAGGCGTACGAATTCTTTGCGCTGCGCGCCGGATACATGACGGGCTATGACGAGCGCGGATTCACGGCCGGCCTCGGCATCACCTATCCGGTTTCGGGCGTGCCGCTCCGGGCCGACTACGCCTATGAGCCCTTCGGCGTTTTCGGCGGCGTGCATTATCTTTCGCTCGGCGTGAGCTATTAAGGGCGCACGCCCCGCTGTGCTGCATATTGAATGTGACAGCTTTCTTCTGTATCATTGAAGGAATAAGGCTGTCACATTTTTTTTGTCGCCCGTGTGCTTTCATGCGCCTACTTTTACGATCCATTCAAACGTATCCCCTGCGCTATCTGGCCCTTGTCGTTGCGGCGGCCTTCGCCCTGACGCTCTATCCCTTCAATTTTTTTCAGCGCAACCAGGTATCCTTTTCCGACGGCATGACATTCGCGCTTCCGGGCACGGCCTACACGCTCCATGCCCACGAGGCGCTCTCGTTTCTCTATCAGTTCACCTTTTTTCTCCGTGTGACGCCGGCACTGGACGACGCCCCCCGCGTCATGCGCATCATGGGCTCGGGCCCGGATTTCTACAATCAGAATTTCTCGATCGGACAGTACAGAAACCAGCTCGTCATCCAGTTCTTCAGCCGCGATTCGAAGCAGTTCAATGAAATCACCGTGCCCGAGGTGTTCCGGGAGAAGGAGCCCGTGTGGATCGCGCTCACATTCAACGGCACGACCGTGCGCTGCTATGTGGACGGAAGGAAGAAGGCCGAGCGCCGGACCGGTCCCATGGCGCTCACGCAGTGGGATTCGACCTATCCGATCGTCTTCGGCACCGATCCGGCCGGGCTTCTGCAATGGGAAGGCACGGTGCATACGGCCGCGATTTACGACCGCGCCTTCAAGGCGTCGGAGGTGCGGAGGCCCGACTTGATTTTTAGAAAATATTCTTCTATCATCCACTATCACTTCGGCCGTCGCACAGGACAGTATGTGGCATCGCGGGGCACGGATCGTGATTCGGTGTTCGTGCCGGCGCTTTTCAAGCCCTACAACCGGAGCACACTGTTTGATCCATTTCGATTATTGGGGAGGCAGCGTTTGTATGTTCGCGATATCGTTGCCAATATTATTTTCTTCCTGCCTGTTGGATTATTTTCGGCATTGGCGCTCAGGCGCAGCATTACCAGGTTCGTCGTCGTCCTCCTGCTCTCGGCGGCAGCGGGCATGGCGTTGAGCATCAGCGTTGAGACGCTGCAGATATTTCTGTCAAGCCGTTTCTCGAGCATCGTCGATGTGCTGAGCAATACCGCCGGCACGGTCATCGGCGCGTGCATCACGCTTGTTCTTCCCCGGCGTGCGGGCTTCGGCGCTGAAGAAAAAAAATAACGAGAAAAGAGACGTCACTCAGGCACCATTGACGCATGATTGTGTGTTAGAGACAGAGCGGAACGAGCATCACCGCCATCATCCAATCACAGCAGAAGGAACCAGGAAGCCTATGATGACAAGCAGGGAAGTGCTGATGATCGATGCGGAACGCGAGATCGAACGGATCGCCCATACGATCAGAACAACCGTCCGCCAGAGTGTCCGGCGAAGAGGCGCCGTTGTCGGCGTCTCCGGAGGGATCGACAGCGCAGTCTGCGCGGCGCTCTGCGTGCGCGCCTTCGGCAGCGCCAATGTGCTGGCGCTGCTGATGCCGGAACGCGATTCGAGCGAGACCTCGAAACGGCTGGGCAGGGAGCTCGCCGAACGGTTTTCCATCCCGTGCATCGAGGAGGATATCACGCCCGTGCTCGAGGGCGCCGGATGCTACAGGCGCCAGCTTGAAGCGATCCGCAAAGTCTTTCCGGACTACGGCGAAGGATGGAAAAACAAAGTGGTGCTGCCGTCCATTCTGGACGGCGACCGGCTCAACGTGTCGCGCCTCACGGTGCAATCGCCCGACGGATCGTTCAGGACGGAGCGGCTGCCGATGGATGAATATCTGCAGCTCATTGCCGCCACGAACTTCAAACAGCGCATCCGCGCGATGATGGAATACTATCATGCCGACCGGCTCAACTACGCCGTGTGCGGCACGCCCAACCGGCTTGAATACGACCAGGGTTTCTTCGTCAAAGGCGGCGACGGGCTCGCCGATTTCAAGCCGATTGCCCACCTCTATAAAACGCAAGTCTACCAGCTCGGCGCGGCGCTCGGCATTCCGGAGGGCATCCTGAAGCGCACACCCACCACCGACACGTATTCGCTTGAGCAGACGCAGGAGGAATTCTACTTTGCGCTGCCCTATGAAAAGATGGATCTCTGCCTGTATTCCTATAACAACGACGTCGGTCCCGGCGAAGCGGCCGAAGCGCTCGGTCTTTCTTCCGAACAGGTGCTGCGCGTCTACAGGGATATCGAAGCGAAGCGGCGCGCGACATTGGCGCTGCATCTTCCGGCTTTGACGATGGAGCCGGTCGAACCGATCACATCCATGATCGAGGAGAGCAAGAAGGCGGTCTTCGCTTCCTGAGTTCCACGTTGATCCGATAGACAATCCATTCCAGACTATTTTTCATAAGGACCGGTATGATACAAGAACATGTGCGAGAACAGGTGCAGCAGTTCATACAGAAGAATTTCACGTTCGATGATACGCGCACGATCGACGGCTCGACGTCGCTTCTGGGCTCGGGCATCATCGATTCGACCGGCATTCTTGAACTCATCGGATTTCTGGAGACGACATACGGACTCAAATTCCAGGACAACGAGCTTGTGGGCGACAACTTCGATTCGATCGATCGGATCGTGCAGTTCCTTTCCACGAAAATGAACGGGACCCATTAAGGCGCGGGCCCGGCGGCGGCGTACAGAAGACGGATCACAAAGAAAAGAAACGAAGCGAAGGCGTACGGCAATCCAGCGGGCGGTGCATTCATTTTTTTTGGAAGGGATCTTGTCGATGCTGATACATGAATACCTCTCACAAGCGGCCGAACGCATGCCGGAAAAAACGGCGCTGGTCTGCGGCAAGATGCGCGCCTCCTACCGCATGCTTCATGAGCGCGCGAAAAACTTCGCCGCATTCCTGCGCACGCAGGAGCTGGAAAAAGGCGACCGCGTGGCCGTCTATATCGATACGAGCATCGAAACGGTGACGGCGATCTTCGGCATTCTGGAAGCGGGAGGCTGCCTGGTGATCGTCAACCCCTCGACGCATTCCGAACGGCTCGGATTCATTCTCAACGACGCCGGAGCGAAGTTCGTCATTGCCTCGGTCGACAAGCTTGCCGTCGTCGAGCAGGCGGTCAAGCAGTGCCAGACATCGCCCGGGCTGATCCTGACCGGTCCGGTCGAAGACGACGACCGCTATATGAGCTTCGAGCAGGCCACCAATACGCTGCTTCCCTTCACGCCCGTCAAGGTGATCGACAACGATCTGGCGGCGATCATCTACACCTCCGGCTCGACAGGCAAGCCCAAGGGCGTCACGCATCTGCACCGCACGATCAACGTCGTGGTGGAAACCGTGGCCGACTACCTCTGCCACAGTGAAGAGGATGTGGTGCTCGGCGTGCTTCCGCTCTCATCGAGCTACGGGCTCCTTCAGGTGCTCGTCACATTCTACACGTGCGGCAGGATCGTGCTCGAGCGCGGCTTCGGCTATCCGTATGAAATCATACAGCGCATGAAGGAGGAAGGCGTCACCGGCTTTGCCGGCGCGCCGACGGTCTATGCGATCATCCTGAAGCTCGAGGGGCTCGAGCGCGAGGATTTTTCGCGCCTGCGCTACATCACCAATGCCGCGGCCGCGATGCCGGCGCCGTTCATTCCGCAATTGCGCAGGATCTTTCCTTCCACGAAGATCTACCTGATGCACGGGCTCACCGAATGCCTGCGCACGACATTCCTTCCGCCCGATGAAATCGACGCGAAGCCGACGTCCGTCGGGTGCGGCATGAAGAACGTCGAGTTGTGGCTCGAGGATCAGGCGGGCAACCGCGTGGCGAAGGGGCAGGTCGGCGAAATGATGGTGCGCGGATCGAACATCATGCAGGGCTACTGGAACGATCCCGAAGGCACATCCAGGGTCCTGAAGCCGGGCCGCTATCCATGGGAGAAGGTCTTGCGCACGCGCGATCTCTTCATCGAGGATGAGGAAGGGTACTTCCATTTCGTCTCGCGCGAGGATGAGCTCATCAAGAGCCGGGGCGAAAAAGTCTCTCCGGTCGAAGTCGAGGACGTGCTCTACCGGCTCGATGCGGTGCAGGAAACGCGCGTGATCGGCGTGCCCGACGGCGTGCTCGGGCAGGCAATCAGGGCCGAAATCGTGCTGAAGGAACATCACACGCTCACCGCCCAGGAAGTGAAGGCGCACTGCAGGAAGAACATCGAGGATTTCAAGGTGCCGCACCACATCGAGTTCGTCCAGTCGCTGCCGAAGACGCAGGGAGGAAAGATCAAGCGCTCCTGATGCGGCCTTTGGCGGCGTTATTGGTTCGGCGTCGGCTCGGCGATCGATGTGATGAGGTTGATGAGCGTCTTGATCTCGAACGGCTTTTCCAGAAACGCGTAGGCTCCTTTCTCCTTCGCTTCGGTGACGACGGCCGGCGCCGTGTAGCCGGAGATCATGATGACCTTCGCGCCCGCATTGATCTTGCGCACCTCACCGAGCACGTCCATGCCGCTGGTGGTGGGCAGTCCGAGATCGAGAATGACGACATCGGGACGATGCTCCTTGTAGAGTTCGATGCTCCGGGGGCCGTCGGCGGTAATGAAAAGTTCGTGTCCCGCATGATGGAGTACATTGCTCAATGCGTTGAGCACGAGTTCGTCGTCGTCGATGATCAATATCTTTGCCATGGCAGTCGTTCCTTGGTCGTCTTGATTGGTGTAGAAATATCTTCGTTCAAACGTTCCTCTCTCCTTCTCAGCGTTCCTCCATTTCGCGCGCGGTGCGCACCCATTCTCCCGAGCGTTCCTGGCGCGCCAGTTTCAGATACAGCTTCGCCTTCCACCAGACATACTGCGGAATCGTCGAAAGCGTGCGCGCCAGCGACGGATCTTCCGAGACCTTCACGCCTCCGCTCACATGCAGGATGCCCGAAAGCATCGCCGCACTCCAGGCAATCGTCCACCACAGCAGGCTCTGACTTCCGCCTGAGGCCCAGGCAAGAAGCGACAGGAGGGCGAGCGTGATCGATCCGGCCATCATCGTGACGAATGCCGGCATCACAAGGTCGATGAATGCGTCGCCGAGCACCCAGGAGCGCCGAAGAAGCGCCGCAGAAAGCAGCACACGGGCGTAGCGGCGGATCACCGGCAGGCGTCCGCCTTCCCAGCGCGCGCGCTGGCTTTCGGCGTTCGACGCCTCTTCCGGCATGACGGCAAGCGCGCATGCGCCGGGCACAAACACCGGCGCGTATCCCGCAAGAAGCATCTGCAAGCCGTATTCGAGATCCTCGGCCTTTGAAAACGCGCGCCACGGCACATGTTCCATCGCCTGGCGTGTGAAGCACATGCCGTTTCCCTTCAACCCGGCGGAGAGTCCCATGGCTTTGCGCCCGAGCGGCCGCACATAATTATGGAGCACGAAGCTCAGGCGCAATGCCTCGGCTGTCCAGGATCCGGTGCGCGAGGGAGCCGCAAGGTCGCTCGTTTGCATCACGTGTGCGCCGCTTTCTATTGCAACATTGAGCATGGCCAGATAGTTGCCCGAAACAATCGTATCGGCATCGATCACGATGAGCGCGTCGAAATCCGCGGCAGAGGAGGCGCCAAGCAGACGCTCGAATGCCCAGCGCAGCGCGTGGCCCTTGCCCCGCTGCGCCGCGTCCGTGCGCTCCATGACGCGCGCGCCTTCCTCGCGTGCAAGCGCTGCGGTCGCATCGGTGCAGTTATCGGCGATGACGACGCGCTCAAAAAGATGCCGGGGATAGTCGACCGATGCGAGGCTGCGAAGCGTCGTCCTGATCGATGAGGCTTCATTATGCGCCGGCACAAGAAAGAGAAATTTCCTCAGACACCGTGTCTCCGGTTCGGCGGCCGCATTGCGGCTGCGACGTTTCTGAAACAGCGCGGCACCGGTGAGAAATGCCAGATACAGAAGCGGCATTCCGAAGAGGAGGAAGAAGATACCTTGGAATGTATGAACGATGAACATGCGTCTCTCGTGCTTAATCGTGAGAAATCTGTTGCCTGGTACTGTCATGCAATGCGAACGCCTGATCGGGGAGCGCGCGGACATAGAGCACAAAGTCCCCGACATGTTCCTTTGCCCGGTAATCGCGCATTTCCTCCTGGATGAAGCCCGAATGCAGAAAGTAGTCGTGCATCCGGAAGCCTTCGGGCATGGCCGAGCAGTGTTCGCCGTCGTGTATGAAGACGAGCGCCGGCTTCATCGTTTCGATGTCGGATCCGAGTTCGGAAAGAAACCGCCGCTCCTCATCGGGCATCGCTCGGCGGTCCCGATAGGGAAACGTGCCCGTCTCGGCGCTGCCGTAATAAAAGCCGGCCAGCGGAAAGCTCGTCAGGTAGCGGCTTGCCGAGCGCCGCCCGGTCTGTATGAGCGTGGGATAGGCCGGAAAGAGGACCGTGTTGATGAACAGCACGCGGTCTTCTTGCGCGGAATATGAGCGGATCGCCTGCCGGTACATGCGGAAGGATTCATACGTGACATAGGAGCGGTCGGCGATGAATGCGCGCACGGTCAGCGTGAAGAGTCCCAGAAGAATGAGAATCGATGCCGAGACGGCCCAAAGCTTCCGCGCGCGCACCTGTTCGCGCCGGTGCATGATTTCCTCATACAGCCAGAGCGCGGCAAAGAGCGAGAGCATGACAAACGAGATTTTGGCCGGAAGCGCATGATAGGAATATCCCTTCTGCTGCATCCAATAGGAAAGGAACGACCCGATAAAGAGTCCCGTGAGCATCTCCAGGCGGAGCGAGGAGATGCCGCGCCGCCGAACGATGACGAAGGCGAGCACCGCGCCGAATACGAGCGAGACACTGCCGGCGATGACCGCGGGCTGCGTGAACATGTAATGGAAGAGATTCAGGTTGATCGTTCCGTAGTAATGCATGAAAAACGGCATCCACCGCCCGAAAAGTTCCGCATGCACACGCTCGGGAAGAAACAGGAAATGCAGCGCATAGGACAGAGTGAACGCGCATGCGCTCAGCATTTCAGGCGCGACGAGCACGCGAGCGCGCCGTGTGCGCACCAGGGCGATCGCTTCGGGAATCAGAACGAGAAGGAAGAAGTACGGCTTCAGGCTGAGTCCGATGCCGGTCATGATGCCGATCACCATGGACGGCGCGGGCCGGACCCGGTCCCCGTAATAGCGGATCACGCGCACGATCACGAACGGAAAGACCATGATGATCACCAGATAATCGCGCTGCCCGAAATCGCCCGTCGCATAGACGAACAGCGAAGAGACGATCCATCCCGCAAGCAGCGCGGCGCGCGCCGCGGGCTTCAGGTTCAATTCGCGCATGCGAAAAAGTGAAAACAGAAGAACGCTCGAGACAAGCAGCTGTCCGGCCACAAAGAGCGAAAAGGCCTGGGGCAGCAGGAGCCCGGTCGCCTTCGACACATAGACGGGCGCCATATTCATATAGAAGATCAGGGGCGGATTGATGTCGATGAAGTCGACATAGGGCAATCCGCCTTCGGTCAGAATCCGGGCGCACTCCAGCACATAGGCGCAGTCGTGGTTGATCTGCAAAGGCGAGCGCAGGATCATCCAGGCCAGCGGCAGAAAAAGCGCAAAGGGAAGGGCGTCGATCCATGCATGCGGGACCGGCCCGGCCGTGTGGGGCGCCTTGATCGGCGCGCCGTATTCAGAGCCCGTGCGCATCATAATGAATGGACCCTGCAGGAGGAAACATCATAGACGGCACCGGTGTCGTCGTCATCGAAGCCGAGGGTCTGCTTCACAAGAAAGATCGGGCGCTTTCTCACCTCATCCAGGACGCGCCAGAGATATTCGCCGATGATGCCGATGCCGATGAGCTGGGCCCCGGAGGCGATCAGGACGACGACCATGAGCGAAGACCAGCCCTCGATCGCCACGCCGTGCACCAGGCGCAGTCCGATGATAAAGAGCGCGTAGAGAAGGCCGAACGCCGCAATGGTGAAGCCCATGCTGCTGACCACGCGCAGCGGAAAATACGAGAACGCCGTGAAGGAATCGATGAAGAGCTTGATCTTCTTGGCCACTGACCAGCGGGAGCGGCCCGCGGCCCGCGCCCGGCGCTCATAGGCGATGAGCTTGCGCTCATAGCCCGTCCAGAGCACCTGGATGATGAGATGGGAATTCTTTTCCTCCATCTTGAGAATCGCGTCGATCACTTTCCGGTCGATGAGCCCGTAGTCGCACCCGCCTTCGGGAATATTCTTCACGCCGAAGCGCCGCATGAGCCGGTAGAAGAGCGAAGCGAGCACTTTCGTCGCCCAGGGATCCTTGCGCGAGGAGCGCACGGCGAGCACGGCCGGGAAGCCTTCTTTCCATCCCCGGTAGAGTTCGTGGATGAGCGAGGGCGGATCCTGCAGATCGGCGCTGATGATGACGGCGCAGTCTCCCGTGGCATACGAAAGCCCGGCGAAGACGGCGATGCCCGAGCCGTGGTTTTTCGAGAGCTGCACGAGCTTCACTCGGCTGTCCTTCTTGGCGAAGCCCGCAATGATCTCCGCCGAGTGATCGCCCGAGCCGTCATCGACGAAGATGAATTCGGCGTCTGCCGTATCGAGTATCCGCATCACATGGCGGAATTCCTCGTACAAGGCCGGCAGCGTCGGGGCATTGTAATAGACCGGAACAATGATCGAGAGTTTATCCACAGCGGCACCTGCTCCTTTTCGTTCGCACTCTGCGTGTATTGTGTGTCGGCAACGGTTCAGTTGAGCACCTTCCGGAAGACGAACTCCGTCTTTCCCAGATGAAATCCCAAATGTTCGCACACCTTGATGATGCGGATGTTGGTGGCCTGCGTCGAGAAGAAGAGATGCTCGGCGCCTGCCTCCGCAAAATGATAAATGAGTTCCGAAAGCATCTTGACGGCCCATCCCTGAAGGGCGCCCGAACTGGCGCCGAGCACCAATTGACTGATGGGACGCTCCCACGTCTGCCAGTCCTTTTTGAGATACCGCCCGGTGGCGACGGCCGTCGGCGCTCCGGGAAGATCGGGCACCATGACGATATCCGAGAACTCCTTCGAGAGCGAGACGCGTATCCACTGTTCCATAAGCCGGTCGGCATCCTCTCTGGAAATGAACGGATCGGCATGGAAGCGGTCATAGATGTTGACCGTATCGCGCACCACCCCGGTGATCGAGGGAAGATCCTCGGGCCGGGCTTCGCGCGTCGGATAGCGCTTGATGTATTCAAAGTCGCAGATGGCGCGGTGGTAATACAAGCGCGGCTCGATCAGGCAGAAGCCGGCTTCGCCGAGCGCGCGCATGAGCGAGAGATCCCTCGGATCGACCTGGGCAAACATGTAGCGGATGCCGTGCTCGCGCGCCTTCTGTTGCACGGCGCTGACGGCCGCGGCCAGCTCGGCGAAGGGACGGTATCCCGGCTGGGCCAGCGGATAAATGCCGTGGAGCCTGGCGATGCCGTAGCCGAAGAAGGCGCTGTCCCACGGGAGCTTCTCGGCCATGACGGCCAGCGGGCCTTCCTTCGGATCTTCGAGAATGAAGCGCAGATCGTCCGCCTCGTCGATCACACGGCAGAGCGTATCGAGGAGGAGCTTTTTATCGCCCTCGGACGAGATGCCGCGGATGTAATCGAGCGGCGACCAGGGCAGCGTCGATGCCAGGGCCTGCCGCACGTCCTCGTTCACTGCCGTAAAGTCTCTGATGCATTCCATGGGATTCTCCTTCGTCTTCGATCTCTCTTGTTCCCCATTCACTGCCAATAATATTCCGGGCGCCGGTCTGCAAAGAGATGGTTGCGCTCGGTCACGAATTTGTTGTCCGCCGCCTCCGGAATGATCTCGCACACGGCCGCTTCAACGGCGTCCGAAGACGAGCGGTGCAGGACGTCTCCGCGCGGAGAGGTGATCTGGCTCCGGCCGATGAATGTGAGCGGTCCGCCGGCCCGGTCCTCGGTGCCGATGCGGTTGGCCGTGGCGGCAAAGACGCGGTTTTCAAGCGAGCGCACGGGCATGGCCATCGGACAGTGGGGAAGCACGAGATTCGACGGATGGGCGATCACCTGCGCGCCCTTGAGCGCGAGCGTTCTGGCGCTTTCGGGAAAATACCAGTCGAAGCAGATCATCATGCCGATCCTGCCGCAGGGCGTTGCTTCGACGCGAAAGCCGAGATTGCCCGGCGTGAAGCATTCCTTCTCCCGGTCGAAGAGGTGTGTCTTTCTGTAGAGCGATGCGAAACCGTCGTAGCCGATCAGGGCCGCGGAGTTATACAGCGTGCCGTTGTCGTCTTCGGCGAAGCCGAAGGCGATGAAGCAGTGCGCCTCCCGGGCGAAGTCGAAGAGCCTGGAGAATGTGGGGCCGGTCCGGAAGGCCTCCGAAAGCGATCGGGCCTCTTCGGCTGTTTCGAAATTATATCCGGAGGCGAAGAGCTCCGGCAGCACATAAAGATCGGCCGGCGCCTGGCGCATGAGCTCGAGGGCCTGGATGCAGTTGGCGTCCTTTTCCCCGAAGACGGGATCGGTTTGTATGGTGGCAAGTTTCATAGGACAAGCTTTCGTGTGTAAAATGCCTCGGCATACCGGCTGCCGCCCGATTCCATGCCGCGGATGCGCAGCACCGAGCGAAGCAGGTCCTCGGTGAGCCAGTGCTTCGAGACTTGCGAGGCGAATGTCTCCATGATCGTCTGGCATTTGAACGCGGTCTCGGCCTCATCGAGCGTGACAAAGAGATTGGGCGAACCGAAGTCGCCGTCGTATTTCGGGATCTCGTATTCCCAGATGAGATGGCTCCGGAACGTGTTCCATGTGAGGTCCGAAATCACGCGGTGATCCTGATGGCGGTCCGACCGGGAATGCGTGAAGATGAGATCGGGAGCGATGCGGGCCTTGAGCGATTCGAAATATTCCTTGATCGCTGCCGCTTCGTACGGGAAGAATCCGTCTCTGAACTCCAGAATTTCGATGCGGGCATCACCGGCGCTCTGCGTGAAGGCGGATGCGCCTTTGCGCGCTTCGTCGATGCGGCTGCCATTGGCGCTGAAGACGATCCAGGTGATGCGGGTCCCGGGATGCCGGGAGAGGAGCTTCAGGATCGCGCCTCCGCATCCGATTTCAATATCGTCCGAATGCGCTCCCAGACAAAGGATGGAAAGCGGCCGGCCGGCGGGAATGTCAAGTGAACATGTGAGCATGTGTGCATTTATCGTTTCGGTGATGAAAAGACATCGTCGAACTGTTCAACGACCTCAGTATAATAGCGCTTGAATATTCCGGTGTCAAGCCTCCACGCGCACGAAGCACGCTCGGCTTCGAGACGCTCGAATGCGCATTCGAGCGCCTCGGGCGTGATCGTTCTGATTTCCATGACGTGTCTGCCTTGTCCGGCGCGCTCCATCAGATCGTCGATCTTGGGATGATAGGAGAGCGCCACAACCGGCTTTCCCTTCAGAAGCGAAAAAAGGACCGCATGAAAGCGCGAAGCGACCACAAGATCGAGCGAGGCGATATGTTCCATCAGCTCGTCGGGTGAAGCGGCGCTCAGCGTCGTCGGCATGGCCCCGCCCGCTGAATGCGCCGCCATGATCGCGCGGATATCGTCATCCAGGCGTTCATCGCCCAGCTGGCTGTGGAAGAAGACGACCTCGATCTTCTTCCGGCACAGAAAGAGACAGAACTCCGCCATGATGCGGATATACGCTTCGTAGCTCATCGTCCGGGCGTCGAAGCGCGTCGACCATTCGTGGCGCGGCAGGGGATTGATGCCGACTCTCCGCAGGCGGCTCTTTGCGGCGCCGGCATGCAGCCCGGAAGCCGAGGGCAGAAGAGCGAATGCCATGTCGGGGCACAGGCGTGATGCTTTCCGCATGCCGATTTTCTTCATCCACGCAAGCGACGCTTCGTCCCTGAACGAGCGATAGGAGGCGCGCGAGAGCGAGAAGCGGAAGAACCATTTTCCGAGTTCGGTCACGAAGGGGCCCGCCCCGACGCTCAGATACATCATGCGCGTGCCGGTCAGGGCGCAGAGCGCCGCCCAGCGGAAATGCGTGAAGGGATAGGTCCAGGGCCCGTGCTCTTTGTCGTAGATGCCGCCCGAGCCGGCCACCACCAGAAGCGTGATCGAGCGAAGGGCGCGGTAGGACTTCCAGAGAAAGGCGATTTCCGCGGGCGCGGCTTCGAGCGCTTTGCGGAATCGCGAGCGGCCGGATTTCGACGAGCCCGTGCGGCGGATCGGGATCGCTTCGATGCCGTGGCGCTTCATTGTCTCGTCGGGATTGAGCGAAATGCCGAGAAGCTTCGCTTCGGGCATGCGGCGACGGATCTCGCGAGCCAGGAGCGAGACGACCGCTTCATCGCCCAGATTGCCTGCGCCGTAATACCCGAAGAGCGCGATTGTCTGTGGAAGAGCCTGCTTCATCGCTGTCCGATGCCTGCTTCGTGTGATGCCGGGTGTGTGTTGTATGTCCGGAAGACCGGCTGAACCGGGCGTCCGATGAGATAGCCGTCAATGCCTTGCTCGAGCGCGCGTGCATAGATCTCCAGACTCTCATCGATCGCCTCGATCGTGCGGTCGATGTCGTCCTCGGTATGGGAATAACTCACCACAAGCGAAGGGGCGATGATGCCGCGCTTCAGAAGCTCCTGCAAAAAGAGCGTGCGGAAGGGCTGCGACGGCTTCTTTTCCCCGTCGCGCGTGCCGAAGACGAGGCAGGCCGGCCTGCCGAGCACCGAGACGTAGTCTGTGAGCCCGTAGGCGCGGATGGCCGCTTCGAAGCCGCGTTTGAGGCGCTCGCCGCGGATGCAGAGCGTTTCGATCACGGGCTCACGCTTGTAAATATTCATGACGGCGATGCCGGCGGCCAAGGCGTGATTTTCGGCGCCGTGCGTGGTCGAATTCAAAAAGACGCGCGGCCGTGCGGTCTGCGTCAGTCCGCCGAGCTCCATGATCTCGCGCTTTCCTGCAAGCGCTGAAAGCGAGAAGCCGTTCGAGAGCGCCTTGCCGAATGTCGAGAGATCCGGATCGAGTCCGTACATCGTCTGCGCCCCGTTCAGGTGCCAGCGGAAGCCCGTGATCATCTCGTCCAGAATGAAGAGCGCGCCTTCCTGGCGGCAGAGCGCCTGAAGCTCCTGGAGGAAATTGTTCAGGGGCGGCCGTTCCTTTTCCGCTTCAAGAATGACGCAGGCGATCTTTTTCGGATGCTTGGCAAACATCATCCGCGCGCTTTCGATGTCGTTGTAGCGGAATTTCAGCGTGAGGCATTTGACCGATTCCGGGATGCCCGCATCCATCGCCGTGGTGCCCATGAACCAGTC
Organism: Acidobacteriota bacterium; assembly: GCA_050258555.1. Classification (GTDB taxonomy): domain Bacteria; phylum Bacteroidota; class Ignavibacteria; order UBA10030; family UBA8401; genus CAISDA01. Next base: position 46,240 of record JBLMZA010000094.1, read on the forward strand.
GTCGACCGAAAAGAAGGGCTGATCGCCGCAGACGGCCACCAGGTCGCGTCCGGTCCAGGCCCGTGCGAGCTTCACGGCGCCATTGTTGGCATCGGAGCCGTTCTTGGCGAATTTCACCATCTCGGCCCCGGGGATGAGCGAGAGGAATTCTTCGGCCGCCTCGAGTTCGATCACGCCCGGCCGCGCATAGTTGGAGCCCTTGAGCATCTGGGCTACGGCCGCTTCGATGACCGGCTGATAGGCATGCCCGAGCGTGACGGCGCGAAGTCCCATGCCGTATTCGATGAATTCATTTCCGTCGGCATCCCAGACATGGCACCCTTTCCCGTGCGTGATATAGGGCGGCATGAATTCCGGATACTGGTCGTCTCCCTTGGCGTAGGTGTGCGAACCGCCCGGGATGAGCTCGTGGAATTTCTTCTGCAGCTGAAGCGATCGTTCGAATGTCATATATGCTCCGCAAGAATGTGTTTCGGCGCGCGGCCGTTGGAATGCTTCCAGACTTCCCAGGGCGCGTTGCCCTGGCTGTCCATATCCGAAAGTTCCTGCTGCTCCTTGAACGTGTCCATGGCCCAGTACCGGTCGTAGCGGTAGCCCATGAGCTGGTTTTCGGCGATGAGGCGCCGGAAGGGCTCGATCACGAGCTCCTCGCCCGGACGCATATAGTCGAAGATCTGTTTGCGGAAGACGAAGAAGCCGCCGTTGACGACGATGCCCGCATCGCGCACGTACTGGATATCGGTGACGCGGTTTTCGCCGTCGAATTTGACCACATGAAAGCTCTGCGAGGGCACGGGACAGATCATCGAGGCGATCTTGCCGCTTTCTGTGAAGGCGTCGATCATCTCGGGAAGCTTCATGTCGGTCAATCCGTCCGAGTAATTGGCAAGGAACATTTCTTCGCCTTCAAGCAGGTGGCGCACCTTCATCAGGCGTTCTCCGATATTCGAGTGCAGCCCGGTGTCGACAAACGTGATCTTCCAGTCGTCGATGTCGCTTTTGAGAAGCTGGAGATCCTTGCCGCCTCTGGAGTAGACGAAATCGTTCGATGTGTACTCGTTGTAGTTGAGGAAATAATTCTTGATCATATCCGCCTTGTAGCCCAGGCAGAGAATGAAATCCTTGTGCCCGAAGTGGGCATAGTATTTCATGACATGCCACAGGATGGGCCTGTAGCCGATGTTGACCAGGGGCTTCGGAATGTGTTCGGAATATTCCCTGAGCCTGGTTCCCATGCCTCCGCAGAAAATGACGACCTTCATGGCGTGTGTCTCCCTTCTCTCAAAGTGTCTGCTGTTCGTTCCACAGTTGGTCGATGAGACGGCCCGAGGGGAGCGTCACATCCGAAAATGTAATCGGCGTATCTTTGCTGATTCTGTGCCGCGTGCGGCATCCTTCCGAAAGCCCCATGGGAAGAAGCCCTTCGCCGCGCGCCGGGCCGGCATTCTCGATCACGCCGTATGTGCAAAAGCCTCCGACGCCGTCCAGGAAATCGCCCTCGTTCAGATCCTTCTTCGCCACCGTGACGACTTCCGTGACGGGCGCGCCCAGGGGCGATGTGGTCGCATCGGCAAAGAGCGCCGCGCGCGCCACCGAGCCCGCCAGCTGGATGTGGGGCAGATGGTACGGCGTATAGAACACATAGAAGGGGCCGCTGCCCATCTTCAGATAGGCAAGATGCTTCTGCTTGACCGGGTGCGGCTCATGCACGATGACGAAGGCGCCCGTGTGCGGCTCTGCCCCGAGCGCATAGTCGACAAGCCCGTGCGCAAGCAGCTGTTCGGAGGGAAGGAGCGAGGCGATTTCGCGCACGTGCGTGCAGCGCGGGCCGTACATGCCGCGCTTTCCGACGGCGAAGCCCGTGGCATTCGAAAGGATCGCGGCTTCCATGGCGAGCTTGGTGCCGTCGGCGAAGCTGGTGACGATCGCGGAATTCTGCCCGTACTGGTCGGCAAAGGCCTGCTGCGTGGTCGGCGTGCGGTACGGATCGATCATGCCTTTGAGATTGCCGGCGCCCACAGGATTGAGGCCGAGCGAGCGCACATAGCGCAGAAGGTTCATGGCCACGCCGGGCTCGTCTCCGTCCACATTCGTCACGACGACGCCGGCCTTGTCCGCATGGAATTTCAGAATGGGGCCGAGCGTCGAATCCAGTTCGGCGTTGATCAAGACGACATGCTTGCCGTGCCTGATCGCATCCATCGCCGTGCGGGCTCCGTATTCGAGCGAGCCCGTGGCTTCGATGATCACATCGATCTCCTCCGACCGGCACAAGAGCGCCGGATCGTCCGTGACGGCGGCGCGGCCGCGCCGGACGGCTTCATCGAGCTGCAGGACGGAGCAGACATTCTGGATATCGGTGATGCCGTTTTCCTCGAACGCCCGGCGGGCCTTTTCGATTGTCCGGTTGGCAATTGCGCCCAGGCGCATGCCCGGAAGCGGCGTGAGCATCTGCAGCGCGATCATGCGTCCCATGACGCCCGAGCCCGAGAGTCCGATTCTGATCGGGCGGCGGGATGCTTCGCGCTCTTCCAATTTTTTGTCGACAATCACCATTGTCTCCTATATCCTTTCTTTCGTCATGGTAAGCGGTGTGTACAAGGGCCAGGAGCTGTCCGCTTCGGAGATCACCGAGACCGGCAGCGGCCACTCGATAGAGAATGCCGGATCATCGAAGCGCACGCCCGAGGCATAGAGCGGCGCATACATCTGCGAGACCTGATAGGTCAGTTCCGCATGGTCCGTCAGGGACTGAAAGCCGTGCGCGAATCCTTCGGGCACATAGAGCGCGCGGTGATTGTCTTCGCTCAAATGCTCTGCGACCCACTGCATGTATGTGGGCGATTCCGGCCGGAGATCGATCATGACATCGAGAATTTCTCCGCGCGTGCAGCGCACGAGCTTCGCTTCCTCGTACGGGGCGGTTTGAAAATGCATGCCGCGCACGGTGCCTTTTTTGTGATTGAGCGACACATTCGACTGCCGCACGCAGGGATTGAGTCCGTGCGAGGTGAATTCATCGGCGCAGAAGGACCGGGCAAAGAATCCGCGTTCATCCGCATGCGGCGCTAGTTCGATCAGATAGGCGCCTGTGAGGCGCGTTTCATGGAAGATCATGGATGCTCCAATAGTTCGTAGCGCGTGATGTGCAGCTCGGTCAGATCGCGCACATCATGCTTGTGATAATAGGCTTTGTACCACTCGACGACGAATTCCAATGTCTGCGCCAGGCGCATGCGCGGCTTCCAGTCCAGGTGCGTTCTTGCCTTCGATGAATCAAGCCGGAGCATGCCGGCTTCGTGCACGCGTTGGGCCTCCGCCGCCTCGAGCCTCCAGGAAGCGTCATCGCCCCAGAAGCGCGTGAGCGTGTCGGCGATCCAGGAGACCGGCCTGGCATCATCGTCTGCCGGGCCGAAATTCCATGCCTGCGAAAAGCGCGCAGGCTCGTGATAGAGACGTTCGGCCAATGTCAGGTAGCCCCTGAGCGGTTCGAGCACGAACTGCCAGGGCCGCACCGCATGCGGATTGCGGATGACGACCGCCCGGCGTTCCATGAAGCCGCGCATGATGTCGGGCACGAGCTGGTGCGTGGTCCAGTCGCCGCCTCCGAGCACATTGCCCGCTCTGGCCGTGGCGATGCCGATGCCGCCGGCGCGCGTGGAAAAGAAGGACTGACGGTAGGCCGATGTGACGAGTTCCGAGCAGGCCTTCGAGTTCGAATAGGGATCGTAGCCGCCGAGCGCATCGGTTTCCCGGTAGGCCCATTCCCATTCCCTGTTCTCGTAGCACTTGTCTGTGGTGACGTTGACCACGGCGCGCACGCTGTCTGTCCGGCGCACGGCTTCAAAGAGATTGACCGTGCCCATGACGTTCGTCTCGTAGGTCTCGAACGGAGCGTCGTAGCCTGTGCGCACGACGGTCTGCGCCGCCATATGGATGATGATCTCGGGCCGGGCCTCGCGCACGGCGCGAAGGAAGGCTTCGCCGTCGCGCACGTCTCCATGGAGCGAGCGCACGGCATCTTCCGCATGAGCCAGATGAAAAAGGCTGGGCGATGTCGGCGCCTCGAGCGCAAAGCCCGTCACATCGGCGCCGAGCCTGGAAAGCCAGAGGCAGAGCCAGCTGCCCTTGAATCCGGTGTGCCCCGTCACGAGCACGCGCTTCGATTTCCAGAAATCTGCATTCATGGTTTTTCAATGAGTGTGAGAGGCCGCGGCGCGCGAACGACTTCGCCTTTGACGATCATGCCGAGCACATCGATGATGTTCCATGCAAAGCTCTTCCAGTACCAGCTGCACCAGCGAACGACGAGTCCGTAGCAGGCCATGCGTTCCTTCAGGGGAAGGGGGAACATGCCCACGGTCCGGAAAAATTCGGCGGCCATGCGCCAGCGCGGAAAGACGATCGATCCCTGCTTCGAGGGATCGAGGAAATAAATGTATCCTCTGTATGTCCGGAACTGATAATGCCCGCGGCTCTTGTGATCGCGATTGTAATACAGCGGCTCCGGAATCCGGTGGATTCTGCCGAGCATGCCCAGACGCGCCAGAAGCACGCCGTCGGCGTGTCCGTAGACGGGCAGCAATGGCTTCGGCATCCGGTCCAGGGCCGATTTGCGTATGACGGCGAACAGATCGTAGCACTTCGTGTTGTTCAAGAGCGCATAGAAACGCTTGCGCGGGCTTGAAGAATCGGCGTCGATATCCTCATGGCTTTCGCCGGTGACCGTGCCTTCTTCATCGATAATGAGGAAGCGCGACGAGCAGGCGACCGTGTCCTGATCGCGCTCGAGCACGTCGACGCAGCGCTCGATGAACGAAGGGTCGTAGAGATCGTCGTGCGGCGAAAACTTGAAATAGGTGCCGAGTGCAAGCTCATACACGCGGTTGAAGTTCTTCAACAGCCCCTGGTTCGTCTCGAACCGGTAATAGCGGATGCGGCTGTCGAGCGCGCCATGGCGCTCGCAGATTTCGCGCGTGCGGTCCGTCGAGCCGTTGTCGGAAATGACGATCTCAAGATCGCCGTATGTCTGCGTGCGCGCGCACGTGAGCGCCTCTTCCAGATAGGCCTCTCCGTTGTAGACCGGTATGCCGATTGTGACCATGGGTGTCTTCATCGCGTGTGCCTTCCATTCTGTCCGTCAGCGGCCTGTTTCAGGTATTTGATCGTCCGTTCGATATTCGGGCGGAGGCTGAAGCGTTCTTCCACGATCTTTCGGCCCCTGAGACCGAACTCGCGCCGCATCATGCAGTTGTCTGTGAGCTCGAAGAGTCTTCCTGCGAACGCCGCTTCGTCATCCACCGGAATGATGAAGCCCGAAGCTCCGTGCTCGACGATCTCGCGCATCGCGCCCACATCGGTCGTGATCACCGGCAGCTGCATGGCCATCGCCTCCAGATTCACCCACGAGTGGAAGTCGGCGCGCGTCGGCAGCACGAAGATATCGGCGTCATGATAGAGCGCGATCATCTCGGGGCTGTTGGGCGCGATATCATGGTGGACCGTGACATTGGGCGGCAATTCCGTGAGCGCCGTTTGCGTCACGATGTCGAACCGGCACTGGGCGAACTGCGGTCGCTGTGCCGCACGCAGCACGAGATCTCCGCCTTTGCGCAAAAAATGTCCGCCCACAAAGAGGATCCGCAACGGGCGCGAAGCGTTCACCGGTCGGAGGCCGTTGTTCCAGAATTCGAGATTGATGCCCGGAGGCACGACCTCGATGCGCGTTTCGCTGATGCCGTAATCCCGGATGAGCGATTGCTTCACCCAATCGGAAAAGGGAAGGATGAAGCTGGCATCGTTGAAGACCGCGCGCGTGAGCAGCTTCTTTGCCTGGCGGATGAACGGGTATGCCCGGTTGAGCTTCTTTTCATACCAGCGCGCGTAACGGTCATGCAGCACGGGCGTGGCATCGGTCGTGATCACCATCGGCACGCGCTTCCGGAATCCGAAGAGCCAGAGGGGCAGCATCTGGTGATGGAAGAGCGCCGCATCGAAGCGCATGCCCGAGCGCTCGAGGGCCTGCACACGCCGGCGCGTGACGACTCCGCCTTTGACGCTCCAGTTGAGCGACAGGGGCCAGAACCGGGCATACCACTCTTTCGGTTCCCACTCGATGGGCAGCCACACGGCATCGATCTCCTCCATCGATGAGACGATATCGTAGAGGTTCTTGTAGTATGTCGCGTTGCCGCTGAACATGGCTACAGAAAATAACAACCGGTATTTTTTCGTCTCCGACATGGATTTGTTGTCCCCCTATAGTGCTGCTTTGAACATTCGGCATCAGCGCTGAGCGCGCACTTCCAGTGCTTCGCGCGCGGCGATGCCGTGCCGCTCCAGAAGCGAAAGCGTCGTATCCATCACCTGCTCGAAGCCGATGCAGGTCACGGCCTCTTCTTCGAACCCTTTGCCGAAGAAATACCGCTCGAGCTTCGGCGAGACGATCTTTGTGAGCAGTCCGTAATCGAAAATTTCCCAGGGACTCGTGCACGGGAAAATCGCCAGACAGGGCTTCGAGAGCCCGAGCGCCAGGTGCATCGGCAGGCTGTCGGGCGCGATCACGAACCGGTGATTGCGGATATCGGCCAGGTGCTCGATGAGCGTGGGACGCACCGGAAGCACATTCACTTTGTAGGAGCCTGAAAGCTCGTCCACAAGCGCCTGCATGGCATACCAGTTTTTCATGGGCCAGCGTTTGCCGGCCGTGAGCGCCACGGCGATGTCGCCTTCGAGCGCCGACGGCGGAATCTCATCGGGCATCACATAGGGCTCGCCCTGAAACGTGAGGCCGAGTCCCTCGAAGATGATCTCCTGATAGGAGCGGTGGTTGGCGTACTTCAGCCGGTTGGCCTCCTGGATTCCATAGCGGCTGATGAGCCCCATATCGAACCAGCCGGAGGCGCTGTCGGTATAGTGAAGCCTTCCGTCTTGATCGGGATAGGCGCCGAAGATCGCATCGTAGCGGATATGCGCCATTGCGCGCACGAGATAGTCCGCATCGTCCTCGAGAGAAATGACAAGATCGTAGCGGCGGGCACCGAGCGCTTCTGGCTCCTCATAGATCGAACGGAGGCGGGACTCGGGAAGCAGCATCCGGTTTTCTTTCGAAACGAGCCAGTCGATTTCCCACCCGGAAAAAGGATGGAGGAGCGTCGTGGTGCGCACGACGTCTCCGGCGGCGCCGCATTTGATGATCAGTACTTGGTTCATAGTCTGTCTGCTCAATCTGTGTGTAGTGATGGATGAATGTGTGTGTGTGACTGTTACGATGCTTCTTCTATCGGAAGCTGCATGCCGGAAGCCTCGAGCAGCACCGCTTCGAGCGCCTCGCCCTTGGCGCGCCAGTTGTTTTCCTTCGAGACTGTCTGGTAGGCGTTCAGCGCGAGCTGCGTCCTGAGCGTCGCATCAGAGAACAGGCGCACAACCGCGTCGGCAAACGCCTCGGGTGTATCGGCGATGAGGGCCGAATGCCCGTGCGTGAGATTGATGCCTTCCACGCCGATCGCGGTCGAGACGATCGGACAGCGCATCGCCATCGCTTCAAGCGCCTTGCCGCGCACGCCCCCGCCGATCTGCAGCGGGATGATGAAGACGCTTGAGCGCGCGATGAAGGGCCGCACGTCCTCGACAAAGCCGGTCACCGTGACGCGATCTGATCGGAAGGCCTGCAGCCGCGCGCTCGGATTCTTTCCCACCACATACACATGCGCATCGGGCACGCGCGCCGTGATCAGCGGGAAGATTTCTTCCAGGAAATAGAGTATGCCCGTATCGTTCGGATGATAGGACATGAGCCCGGTGAAGACCATGGCATGAGGCTCGGGCGATGCATCGAGGTGTTCGAAGAACACCGGGTCGACGCCGTTCTGGATCACGCTCACCGGCGTTGAGGGAAGCCATGCGCGCAGAATGGCCGCATCGCGCTCGGTCGTGGCCGTCATGGCGCTGAAGCGCCGGCAGTTGCGCTTTTCGTCGCGTTCGCCGTAGCGGTAGGCCAGATAGTGAAACAGCTTCCAGAATCCGGGGCCCGTGTTCCGATACGTCCTGTAGATGAGATCGCTTTCCACATTGTGGGCGTCGCTCACGACCGGCACGCCCGAGGGGAAGCGGAAAAATCCGAAGCCCTGGGTCGTGCAGTAGATCACATCGAAGCGCTTCTGACGGGCAAGGCGCGTGAGCGCCTGCTGCATCGGCTTTCTATAGAGCTGCCGGAACGTGCTGCGGCCCGTGGCAAGCAGCCAGAAGGCTTCGAAGGCATGGAAGATCCTCGGGCGGCGCTTGTCGATGAACGTCACGCTCTCGCACAGGTGTCCGTAGTGGGCGCGGAAGAGCCGCTCCTCGTCGCTTGTGCCGTAGGAAAGCACGGTCACCCGGTGGCGCCGGGCAAGCTCGCGGAAGAGCGGAAGGTTGCGCTTCGTTCCCCCCAGGTCGTAGGGAGGAGGAAGCGGGGCATAGGGAAACATCATCAGTATATTCATTGAGCCAGTCGTGGTTGTGTCGTATGTGTGTGTGAAGCCGGACGGACCGCATGGCGCTCGATCGCGCTTTCCACGATCGACTTCACGCGCGAGACCCAGTCTTCAAGCTTGTGATATTGCCGTGCATGCTCGAGCGCGGCGCGGCCCATGCGCTCGGCGACATCGGGATTGTTCCACAGGTATTCGATCGCTTCGCGCATCGCGCGCTCATCGTTCACCGGCACGAACAGTCCCGTTTTCCCGTGCTCGATGATGTCGACCTGCCCCTTCGTCTTCGAACAGATGACGGGCTTTCCCATGGCCATCGCTTCCAGAATGCTCGTCGAGCCGTTGTCGGTATCGGTCGAAAGCACGGGCATCACAAGAAAGCGGGACCGTGCATAGAGCTCTCTGAGCGCGCAGAAGTCCTTCTTCCCGGCCGTGATCAGGGGATACCGGCTCTGCGCATCGCGCAGTGTGTCGATCCAGGGGTCGTGCTTGCCCTGGACGATATTGGCGGCGATATGCAGCCGGATGCCCGTGGGCGCCGCGGCGCGGATGAGCGTTTCATAGTCGCGCATCTCGCGGCCGACCGAGCAGATCATATCGGTGGAAGCCTGCGGCATCGGACGCCAGAACGCGGTATCGACCGGCCAGCGCAGAAGCGGCACTTTCTCCTCCGGAATGCCGAGCACGGATGCGGCATGCTCGCGCTGCACGCTCGACATGAGGATGATCGCATCGAAGTGCGACTGTGCCAGAGACAGGAGCCGGGAGGTTTTCGGCTTCGAGATCCAGGAGAAGATGCCGACATGCGGCATGCGCACGCCTCGCGCCTTCTGGAGGGCGGCAAAGGGAATGCCGATCTTTTCATTCCAGGAGATGACGGCATCGTAGCGCCGCGCGATCGCGAGGGCTTCAACGAGCTGCGATGTCCACACGGGCATCGTCCGGTAGAGCGTCCGGCGAAAGGCCGGCGCGCGATCGAGGCAGCGCTCGTTCAGAAGCTCCGTTTCGAGCTCGCGGTTGAAGAACGATGCCCGCGGATGCCGGTCCTCTTTCTCCAGACGCACGAGCTCATCCCATTCCGGACGCAGCTGATGTGCGCCGACCAGCGTCAGTGTTCTCATGTTCCTGTCTCCCGATGTTCCATCTGATAGTGAACGTCCTCGGGCGCCTCGGGCGCCTGAGCGGTGCGTGCGCCGCCGTGCATCCTGCGCCGGAAGGCATGAAGCGTGCCCTGCAGCGCCTTCTTCATGAGCCACCACAGCCAGCGGTAATGCACATAGACCGACTGCAGCTGGAACCAGAAGGCGATCCGGCTTTTCGAATCGTTCATCCGGATGCGCCGCACTTCCAGGTGATCGCTTCCGAAAATCGGCGGACCGGTGAAGGCGCCGCAGGCGATCGTGTAGCCCGCATCGCGCGCCATCTGCTTGATAGCCTCATTGGCCAGTCCGTAGGGATAGGAAAGCGTCCGCACGGGCGCATTGAGCAGAATCTCCAGCCCGATGCGCGCTTCGTACAATTCGTTCCAGGATTCCGATTCGGCAACGCCGGTGAGCCGCACATGGTGCATGGAATGGGCGCCGATTTCAAAGCCGGCTTCATGGAGCTCCAGAATCTCTTCCTCGCGCAACAGCTCGTAGACAGGAGAGATGCCGCGGTCCCATTCATTCGTCCTGATCGAGCGGCTGCCGAGCACGAAGACCACGCCGCGCATGCCGAACTCCCTCATCACCGGATAGGCGTATGTGAACACGTCGCGGTAGCCGTCGTCGAACGTGATGATGACGGGCTTGCGCGGAAGGCTCAGGGCGCCCTGGCAGTAGAGCGCGTAGTCCTGGAATGTGATCGTGCTGTAGCCCCACTGCTCCAGGAGTTCCAGGTGCCGGCGGAATGTGTCACGGGCGATCGTGACGCCGGTCGTTTCGCAGGCCGGACGCTCCGGTCCGATCCGGTGATAGAAGAGCACGCGGATGTTATCCGGATCTCCGTTGCGCGGATGCTGCGCGCGTGCGGGAAGCATGTCCTTCCTGTATGTCTCCATAGAGTTCTTCATGCCGGTGCCTACGATTCGGCGCGGGAGAATCCCGGCCGCAGATTCACACGGCCGATGATCGAGCGCGCCAGCGCCTTATCAGAAGCCGTAAATGTTTTCATGAGCAGGAGCGAGACCGCATACGAGGCCGTCGCCAGTGCAGCCGAGGCGACCCACGTGACCGATGCGAGTGCAAGCAGCTCAAGGATGATGATCATCACCACGCCCGAGGCGAGCGTCTTCACCTGCGCTCCGATGCGCGCATGTTCAAAGAGGCGCGACGGAATGAGCGCGAGCATGTTGATCATGACAAAGAGCTCGGTGATGAGCGTGGCGATGGCGGAGCCGATGCCGCCGTTGCCTGCCGAGTGCTGTGCAAAGGGGATGAGAAGATAATTCAATCCCACATTGACGAAGATGGCCAGGAACGCCGTGCGCGACATCGCTTTCTGCTTGTCCGACGAGAGAAGCACCGTTCCCAGCACGAAATCGATATAGAGCAGCACGACGCCCACAGAAAATATTTTCAGGATGAGCACCGAGGGCTCATAGGAGCTGCGTCCGAAAAACAGATGGATGATCTCGGGCGCGAACGAGAAGGCGCCGATGGCCATCGGGACGGCGGTCATCATGATCGCATCCAGGCTTTTCTGCAGCATGAGGCTCTCGGCCTGGCTGTCGGTGTTCCATTTCCTGCTCATGACCGGAAAGACCGCCACGGTGAAGATCACCGGCACGACCATGAGCGAATCGAAAAAGCGGTAGGCCGCCGCATACCAGCCCACGACCTGTTCGGGCGTCATGAGCGAGAGCATCACGGTGTCGATCCGGTAATAGATGACGCCGAAGACGGTGTTGAGAAAATACGGCAGCCCTTCCTTCAGGAGCACGACGGCCTTCTTCCAGTCCACCTTCGGCATCGAATCAAAAAGCGCCGGCCGAAAGCGCGTCATCACGAGTGAGGCGCTCACGGTGCCCGAGACGGCGATGAGGGCATAGCCCACGGGACCGACGCCGAAGAGGAGCGCCGCAATGCCCACGGCCGCAGTCAGCACGGTTTCAGAGACCGCGCCGTAGGACGGATACTTCATGAGATCGGCCCCGCGGTAGCAGTTGCCGATCACGCTGTTGTAGCCGCTGGCAAGCGTGCCGAGTCCGAAGATCGCAACGATGAGAATCACCTCCGCCGGATAGCCGACGGCGAAGGCATACCCGAGCATGAGCGTGAAGGAGGCGGCCCAGAGGAATGCGCGCGCGCCGAGCGAGTTCACGTAGATCGATGCGGTCTCTTCGGGATTTTTGGCCACGGCCTTCATGATCGAATAATTGCCGCCGAATTCGATCAGCAGCGCGAAGATGCCGGCTATCGACTGTCCCAGGTAGAGCCGCCCGTAGCCCACCGCTCCCAGACAGCGCGGAAGGAACATCATCAGGACCAGCGTGGATGATGTCGTAATGACGCGCGTGAATGAAAGCACCGCCACGTTCTTTGTTACGGATTTTGCCGCCGTGCTGACCATCGGAGCGTTTCTTCTGTGTGTGTGAAAAATTTCTCGCGAACGATTGCGAATGCGAATTCAGGAAGCGTGAGCATGCGCTTCCAGCGTTTCGGCTCGCGCATGAGCCTGTAGAGCCATTCCAGACCCGCTCGCTGCATCCAGAGCGGAGCGCGTCTGGCCTTCCCGGCAATGAAGTCGAACGTGCCGCCGACGCCGATGGCCAGCGGCATCATAAGACGCGACTGCGTGCGGGCGATCCACAGGTCCTGCTTGGGCGGACCGTAGGCGACCAGCAGCACCTGCGCGCCCGAACGCTCGATCATGCCGCAGATCTCGTCTTCTTCCTCCACAGCGGGGGATCCGGCATAGGTCCCGGCGATCACAAGGCCGGGATTGCGCTCGGTGAGTATCCTCGCCGCTTCCTCGGCCACGCCGGGCGCGGCGCCAAGGAGGAAGAACCGGATGCCGTGCCGCGCGGCAAGCGAGGCAAAGCGCGGGATCGAATCCGATCCCGTGATGCGCTCTGCGACCGGCCTGCCCAGGATCCGCGAGCCCCAGAGGATGCCCATGCCGTCGGCCACGCAGAGCGAGGCGCGGCGCAGCACCGAGAAGAACTCGGGATTCTTCCGCGCGATCATGATGAATTCCGGATTCACGGTCATCACATGATGGGGTGAGCCGCTTAAGGCCATCTCGACAAAGAGGTCCATCGTCTCTTCCATCGAGACGTCATGGATCGGGATGCCAAGAATGTCGACGGCCCTGACCGAGGCCGCGCGCGAACGAGTCTGTGTACGCAGGGCGTTGTTCATTGTCTTATGCCGCGTGTTTGTTTTTCTGAAGGATGATGCAGAATGCCGCCGCCTCATCCGTTCCGATCCTGCCGAATGTGAGCGCGCTGAAGAGCCGGTCGACGGCGCTCCAGACGGCGTAGAACACGACGCGCCGCTTTTCCGGATGATCGAAGCCGAACGTCTTCGACGACACGACCGACATGCCATGCTTGCGCGCCAGGCGCTCGATGCGCTTCGGGGCAATCGCCCAGCGGTGAAATGTCACAAACGGATAATTCTCATCCTGTCCCGCCCAGTCGTATCCGGCGATCTTCCGGGCGTAGAAGACGTGGAACCAGTGCGGCGTGAATTTCGTGATGAGTCCCCGAAGCGTGAACACGTTCGGCGAAGCCATCAGGACGATGCCGCCTTCGTTGACGGTGCGGAAGAAGTTGATGAGCGCCTTCTCGGGCTCGGGCAGATGCTCGAGCACGTCCCAGCAGACGACCATGTCGTAGGCGTTCTCCGGAAGCCGGTAGGTCTGGATGTCACCGACGATCTTCTCGTGCATGTGCGAGTTGCGCTCGAGCTGCTTCAGCGAAATGTCGATGCCGCTTAAGATCGTGCCTTCGGGAAATTGGATGTGGCTTGCGGAGCCGCAGCCCGCTTCGAGCACGCGCCGGGGATTGCGTCCCGCAAGCAACTGGTCGATGCGCTGTTCGAGTTCAGGGTTGCCTTCGTTCATGAGCGTGTATCCTTTCGTCGGTTGAAAAATGAGTGAACGGTTGTATGCACTTTCTCCTTGGACCACCGGTCGAGAATCTGGATCACTCCCATGAGCGTGCCGAGCACGATCATATTGCGGCTGAATGTGAGCTGCATATCGACATAGGAGACGACCATCTGGTTGATGACCGAGATGACGCACATGGCCGAGACGGCCTTCAGGTACGGATCATCCATCCGGTGAAAGACAATCGAGCCCTGCGCCACGAGCGCATTGAAGAAAAACCAGAAGAAAAATCCGCCGACGGCCCCCGATTTCACGAAGATCCAGAAAATCTGGTTGTGCGGAATGTATTCCGAGAGCGGGAAATCCCCACCCCACGGCCTGAGCGGACGGTCATAGGCCTGGCCGAAGCCGATGCCGCTGAAGGGCGCGCGGCGGAATGTGACGGCGAGATTGTAATTCTCGGCTTTCCGGTACATCGTCGATTCGACATCCTTGCCGCCTCTGACGCCGGGCTCATCCATCACGGTGGACTTGAACTGCTGGGCCACATAGCCCAGGCGGCTGTAGCTGTTCCAGAACGCGGCCGTGTAGAGTGAAAAGAGCACGAGAAAGAGCGCCAGAAACTTCACTGCCGCACGAAGCGGCCCGGAGGGAAGCAGAAACAGCACGCCGACGGCCGAAGCCATTCCGGAGGCGTATGTGGCCCGGCGCTGTCCGGCAATGAATCCGACAACCAGCGGCAGGAATGCGGCCAGGAGCGCCGTTTTCTGGCGGCTCTTCACTCCCAGCACGAGGAATGTGCCCAGAAGAATGAAAAGCAGCACCATGAAGAGCGGATCCTCGTGATTGGTGAATGTCTCGATGATCGCAGGCCAGACGCCGAATGAGAAACCGTTTGCGGCATAGTAGGCGGCGCCCTGGACGGCCTTGATCGTGATGCCCGCAATCAGGACGCCCACGAGCACTTCAAGCTGTGAGCGCGTGCGGATCACCTGCGGCGTGAACCAATAGAGAATCGCCAGATACAGAAGCGCCCGCACTTCCCAGACGACGACGATCGGATCGGCGCCCGAGGCCAGACCGTGCACGGAGGCCGCAAGAAGCGATGCGAAGCCGAGCACGGCCGGCACCTTCATGGGAACCGGCATGAAGCCGTATTCGGGATCGACTGCCGCGCGCACCGCCCAGACAAGCACGACGAATGCGATGTGCAGCTCCATGAGCGAGACGATCATATAGCGCGGCATGCCGGGAATGAGATTGATGTTGGCGAAATAATTCGCGGCGCCGGTGAAGGGCATGACGTACTTCACGCTGTGCTGATCGAAAAAGAGCACCGCAAAAATCACGATGTAGAATCCCCACTCGATGCGGAAGAGTGTGAGCGAGAGCACCGCATAGACAAGCACGAGGGCCGCGCCGGCGGCGACATTGCCGTCTGTCACGATCAGCGTCACGGCAAGCAGGCACGAGAGCACGAGCGAGAGCGCGAGCCAGAGCGAATGCACGAGCCGCTCGGCGCGCGCATTGGGCGAAAGAAGCCGCCCTGCGGCAATCGAAGAGGAAGATGTCAGTGTGCCTGATGCCATACGAGTATGAGAGTTCCTGTCGTTTAACAGTGTGCCGGTCAAAAGCCCGGCGGCTTTTCCATCATGTAGAATGCCGTGATGAAGACGGCGAGCTGCGCCAGCGTCAGCAGCGTGACGATCATATATTCCTTCATGCCCATGTGCGTGCTGCGCTTTCCGATGAAGATGCCGAATGCCATGAGCATCACGACCGCAAGAATCGTCATGTGTGCCGCCTCCTCGAGAAAAAACGTCTATAACAGATTATGCTTATCCACGCGGTTGAAGACGAATCCGAGCACCTGGCTCTCGTTGAGCGTCGAAAGAAGCCGCTCGACTTCCCGCTCCTTCGTCTTGCCGGCGTTGACCACGACGATCACGCCGCCGAGCGCGGAGGTGAAGAGCGTCGGTATGGCCGATTCGGTGATCGAGGGAAGATCGACGATCACAAGCTCGTACGCGTTCTCGAGCGAGAAGAGCACGTTGCGGAATTCCGTCAGCTGCTCGAGGCCCACCGTCGGCTTCAGCGCCTGGGGTGAGGCCGACTTCATGCTGTTGATGCGCATCGATTCAAGCGCGTTGTCGGCCGCGCTTCCTGCCGAGAGCACATGCAGATGGTTGATGCGCGTTTTGGCCACGGTGATCTTCGGCTGATAGAGACTCTCCAGCAGCCCCGGCGCCAGCGGCGTGCCGAAGATCTCGTGGCACTTCGGGCGGCGGATGTTGAGATCGATGAGGAGCGTTTCGCGCTGATTGGCCATGGCCAGCGATGCGGCCAGATTGGCCGCCACGAGCGTCTTGCCTTCCCCGGGATTGGGACTGGTGATGCCGATCGTCAGCTTCCCGTGCGAATATTCCTTCGGCAGAAGCGAATACTTGAAGTGATCGTAGAACTGATGATTCACCGTCGAGGCGTCGATCTTGCGCCCGGTGACATGGGAATACACAATGGACTTTTCCAGACGCACCAGGCTCCGCGGAATCGCTTCGGCTTCCGCGGCCGGGTTCTCCTCGAAAGCCGCTTCGGACGCAGTCCCTTCGGGCTGTATGTAGGCATCGAATGGTTTCATGGACATGGATTCTCTTTCCTTCTCATTCTTTCAGGCGCGAGCGTTCGGGCAGAAACGCGATAATGGGCTTCTGATAGATCTCGATGGCGCGCGTTGTGCGGATCGTCGTATCAAAGAGTTCGGATAAAATCGCCGTGATGATTCCCAGCAGCAGTCCAAGGCCGACTCCGCCGCCCACAATGAGCGCCCGGCTCGGCTTCGAGGGCTGCAGCGGAAGAAGCGGCGGGTCGATGATCGTGAACTGATTGTTGGCCGACTTGCCGATGGCCTGCTGTATCTGCGCCTCTTCAAGCTTCACCTTCATGCCGTCATAGAGCCGCTGGTAGACGGCGACATCGGACTCTTTTTCCTGTCCCGATGTGCGCGAGGCCCCCAAAATCTCGCTCATCATCTGCGTGCGCGTGCGGCGCAGATCGGCGGTATGGTTGTCCTGTTTCGCGATTTCCGTCTGCAGTCCGCCGATCATGCGCTCGAGCATTTCCATGATCGAGGCCTGGACTTTCGCCACTTCCGGATGCTGCATCGTGTAGCGCTCGAGTGCGTCGTCATGCCGCGTGACAAGCGTGCGCAGCTCGCCCGCATACGGGATGTCGAGCCTGGAGAGTTCGAAAAGCGTCTGGCGAGCGGACTTCGAGCCCAGGTCTTCGGGCAGCTCGCGGATCATCGCAAGGTCGTGCTTCAATTCCTTCGTGCGTCCGTCGCTTTCCCGCATCTGGCGCTCGACGTCGTTCAGATAGGCGTTCGCTCCCGGAGTGTCCTGCATCCGGTCGCGCAGTTTCGGCATCAATTGCTCCTGGCTCTGCTCGAGCTTCTGCCGGAATTCCTCGAGCTTCTGCTCATAGAAGCGCACGGTCACTTCATTGCGCTGATTGTTCGCGAGCGAGGTGGCCTGGATGAAGAGATCGGCCAGGACCGCTGCGCCGCGCTGCGCGCGGGCAGGATCGTTGTCGGCATAGACGATCGAAAATGATTCGCGCGCCTGGCGCTGAATCTTGATATTGGACGTGCGGTCATCCACCAGTTTGCGCCGGGAGCGTTCGCTCAGGTTCCGGTATTCGACGCCCAGACTGTCCATGAGCATCTCGATTGTCTTGCGGCTGAAGATGATCTCATCGATGAAGCGCAGCGGATCATCCTCCATCTGGTAGACGGGAGCGGCCGATGTCATGCCGCTGATCGGATTGGCCACTTCATTGCGCTGCACGAGAATCGACGTCGAGGATTCATACATCCTGGGCAGCTGGAATGCGGCGCCGACGGCGAGCGCCGTCACGACAAGCGGCGGAATCACCAGAAGCTTGATGCGCCGCCGGATGAGTCCGGAAATGTCACGAAGCGAAAACTGGGATGTCTGCACGATGGATTGTTCCTTTGCGAATAAATTCTTTTGTATGGCTGCGTTGTGTGAAGACAGTACGCCCAACCTGACCACTGTCGTTCAATTAGTATGCCAAAGCGCGGAAGGACGCCGGCGCTCGTGAATTCACGGGAAATGCGCGGATCATCATCGGCACGCATGCCGTGATGTGTGTAAAAAGGAAGCAGCTTCGTGCGGCGCGTGTGTAGAATCGGGACAGACCGGGCCTGCGCACGGCGCCGAAAGCACGGAAGCCGGGCCGGAAATCTGTTTGGCACATTTCTTGAACAGCTTCAGTCATGTGCTTCAAGCCACCGCCATCGATGTTTCTCTCACTCATGTGTTTTTTTAGAAAGGTGCGAGCGTGCAACAGTATCGACAGTCTCTGCGTACGGCAATCTTCATGCTTCTTCTGGCGCTGTTCCTGACCGGCTGCTTCAGCCGCAGCGCGGTGCAGGATGAAGCCCTGTTGAAGGCGAATCAATCGCAGTCCGCCAATATCCTCTCCGGCTCCTATGTGCTCAGGCAGGGAGACCAGGTGAAGCTCTGGGTGATCGAGTATCCCGAATTTGATACGACGGCCGTGATCAGCGAGACGGGCACGATTCCGGTGAAACTGCTCGGCGAGGTGCATCTGGAGGGATTGACCAAAAACGAGGCGATCGCCATGCTGCGCGAGCGCATCGGCGTCTATGCCCGCAGCCGCAGCCTGAGCCTGGGGATGACCGTGCTGACCGGGACGAGCGCGAAGCTCGTCATTCTGGGCGCTGTGGCGCGACAAGATACATTCGCGCTCACATCTCCCATTTCGCTGCTTGAGGCGATTGCCGCCTCGGGCGGCACGCAGCCCGATTCCGATCTCCGGCGCATCAAGGTCTTCCGGCGTGATTCGGATGCGGGCCCGGTCGAGGTCGATCTGACGCGCTATTTTGCCACGGGCAATATTCGGGAAGTGCCCACCATCGGTCCCGGCGACATTGTGTATGTGCCGCGGGAGGAGAATTTCATCCGCGAGTTTTCGGGATATCTGCGCGATACGCTTTTCCTCTTCGGGTTATTTTCGATTTCGCGCTAGCGCGTGTGTATGCGGACGACAGGAGAACAATCAATGTATTCGAAGCTCAGACCATTCATGCGACTGCGGTGTTCAATCAGACAGGCGGCAATGCTCCTGTGTATCTCATGGTGTGTAAATTTGCTCCATGCGCAGGAAGCCTCCGAGCTCTCATTCCGCTACGGGCTGGCGTCGGCGCGCAGCGTCGCGCTCGGAGAAGCCCTGGTGGCCGATACGCGCGATCTTTCAAGCGCGATCGCCAATCCCGCCAGTCTGCTCTTTCTGGAGCGCCTTTCGGTCTCCGCCACCGCCGGCATGAGGACCGATAACCGATCGCTGCGTTCGGCCGTCTCGATGCCGATAGCGGCCACAGACCGCTTTGTGCTGGCCATTGGAGGCGAGGGGGCATTTTTCGATGCCGATGACTGGTCGGCGCAGAAAGGGAAGATGGCGGGCTTTGAAGCGTCCTCTGCCGTGCGGCTCTTCGGAGCATTCAGCTTCGGCATGATCTATGACTTCCGCTACACCGAATTCGGCGCCACGCGCCTTTCCAGCCACTCGGGCGGCATGGGACTGATGTATTCGGTCCTTCCTGCGCTTTCCTACGGGGTTTCATTCACGGGATTCGGCTCGGGCATCCAATTGAAGCGCGCCGCGGACGGCGCTCCCTTCCTGGTGAAGGAATCGAATATCCCGCGCTCGGTCACATTCGGCGCGTCGTGGCGATATCCGGCCACGTATGGAAGGAAACTCGTTGAAGTGCATCTCTCGAACCAGAGCATCAGCGGGGTGGAGCGCCTGGTCTACCGCCTTGGCGCCGAATTTTTCCCGTGGAAATTTCTTGTCGTGCGCGGAGGCATCGTCTCCGGACCCGTGACGGCCATGGGCCGCGCGGGCATCGGCATACACACGGGCGTCGTTGATATCGATTACGGTGTGGCCTCCAGCACGGCCGCCGAGCGTCTGCATGTGCTGAGCATTGTTGTACCGCTGGAATTCCCTTGAACGAGCGACATTCACTCTACGCCACTATATCCGGCACTTATGGAATCCATACATTCAATCGTCGATCAGGATCTTGATATCGTCCGCAGCGCCGCCATGCAGGAAGTGCTCAGGACGATGGAACGCATTGCAGCCAGCGACCTTTCCGTCATCATCGTCGGAGAACAGGGAACAGGAAAGGAGTGGGCCGCGCGCTTCATTCACCGCATCAGCAGCCGCGCGCACGGACCGTTTTTGCCGTTCGATTGCGGTGCGCTCTCGGCCGAAGCGATGGAAAAGGAACTCTTCGGGTACGAGGCCGTCACGCGCGATGGCGTGATCTACCGGCGCGGCGCCTTGGAGGAAGCCGACGGCGGCACGCTGCTCGTCAATGAGCTCTCCTCGCTGCCCCTGCCGGCACAGATGAAGATGGCCCGCGCGCTCGAATACCAGACCATGACGCGCGTGGGGGGCGATGCGATCATACACATCCATACGCGCATCATCGGAACGCTCTCGCGCCACCCGGAAGCGCTCATGGAAGAAGGCGCGCTCATGAAGGACATGTATTACCGCATCAGTCCGATCGTCATCGAACTGCCGGCCCTCAGGGACCGAAGAGAGGATATACCGCTTTTGATCAGAAAATTTTTGCGCGAACTGCGCACGCGCTACAATTCTCCGGTCGTGGGCATCGCGCCCGATGCCGCCGAGCTCTGCCAGGCCTACAACTGGCCCGGCAACATCCGGCATCTGAAAAATGCGATCGAATACGCCGCGGTGATGTCGTCCGGAAAATGGATTGAAGCCGAGCATCTGCCGGCGTATCTGCGGCAGGCGAAAGACGGAGTTTAAGAACATTCTAATCGAAATTAGAAACTTCTAATTTGCATCGCCCGGGGAATTCGTCTAAGTTGGTGCTGTCGAAACATGTACGACAGCACCATAGAGAATTCATGCGGCAGCGTCGGCAACCACCAGAAAGAGGCGACACGTCAAGGGCTTCTTTTTTTTCGCGTTCGGGGGGCGGGCTGTTGGTATCGTGTCAATGAGGAGGGTGTGATGGTCATGCATTTGTTGATTGCCTTTGCGGCATCGGTTGTGATGTCGCTCGTGCTGACGCCGGCAGTGATGAAGCTTGCCTCGGCAGTCGGAGCGATGGATTATCCCAACGCGCGCAAGGTCCACACGACGGCGATGCCGAGGCTGGGCGGCGCCGCCATCTGCGCGAGCTTCTTCATTTCGTTTTTCGTGCTGGCGGTGATCGAGCCCGCGGTCTTCCTCGACTCCTGGCTCTCGACGGCCGAAGGCATCTCGCTTGCCGCCGTGCTGCTTCTGGTGCTCTCGCTCGGCATCTGGGATGATATCGAGCCGCTCATGCCCTCGCAGAAATTCGTCGTGCAGCTGCTCTTGAGCACGATCATCTATCTGGCGGGATTCCGCATCTCCGTCATCAGCCTTCCTCTGGTGAGCGAGCCCGTGGCGGTCGGCTTCCTTGATTATCCGCTGACGATGATGTGGATGATCGGCATCACCAATGCCATCAATCTCATCGACGGGCTGGACGGCCTGGCCAGCGGCGTCTCCACCATCGCCTTTCTCACGGTCTTTCCCATTGCCATGTTCAATGGCGATATGGGCACCGCCTGCATGGCGCTTCTGCTTTCGGGCGCGCTTCTGGGCTTCCTGCGCTACAACTTCAATCCCGCGCGCATCTTCCTGGGCGACTCGGGAAGCCTCTTCCTGGGCTTTGCGCTGTCGGTGCTTTCCATACACAGTTCGACCAAGGGATCGGCCGCGTTCGCCATTGTCGTGCCGATTCTCGCGCTCGGACTGCCGATCATGGACACGTTCTTATCGATGGCGCGCCGGCTCCTGCGCTCGTTCCTTCCCGATCAGCCGAAGACCGAGTCGCTCGTGCATAAGCTGAAGTCGATGTTCCAGCCGGATAAAAGCCACATCCATCACCGCCTCATTGCGCGCGGACTCTCGCACCGCAACGCCGTGCTGGTGCTCTACGCGATCTCGTGCGCGCTCGGACTGGGCGCCTTTTTGCTCACGGTCTCGAGCAGCCGCATTGCCGGCTTCGTGCTGGCGGCCGTCGGCGCCGCCACGGTGATCGGCGTGCGCCAGCTGCGCTACAAGGAGATGGCCGTGCTCCAGAACGGCGTCCTCCTTCCGCTCTATGACAGGCCGATCATGAACCGGGAGGCGCTCCTGGTGTTTTTCGATGTGGCGTTCATCGTCGTCTCCTTCGGCGCTTCGAGCTATATTGCCGGAAAGCTCTATGCCATCCCGCAGTCCGACGCCGCGTTCATGGAACTGACGGCCGGCGTCACCATCGTGCAGCTGGCGATCTTCTGGGCCTCGGGCCTCTACCGCGGCACATTCCGGCTCATCGGACTCGGCGATGTGCTCCGCACAATGAAAAGCACGTCGCTTGCCGCGCTTGGGACCGGCTTTGGCATCTGGATGCTGTCGGCGCCGCTGAGGGCCGATCAGGTGGTGATGCTGGTGCTCGATTTTTATTTCCTCATGACGTTCGTCGTGGGATTCCGCGTGTCGTTCCGCGTGCTGCAGTATCTGTCGCATCAGGATATCCGGGAAGGCCGCCATGTGCTGCTCTACGGCGCAGATCAGAGCGGCATCGTGACGCTCGAGCGGATTCTGGATTCGAATGCGACGACCGATACGCCGATCGGATTTCTGGATGATGACACGACGCTCGAGGGCAAATCGCTCAACGGGTATCCGATCTTCGGAGGCCATTGGAAGCTCCCGTATCTCATGCGCACCATCGGCGTCGATGAGATCGTGCTGTGCTCCGATTCGATCAAGGAGGAGTCGCTCCGGCGGCTTCGCGCCGCGGCCGGAGAATACCGCATTCCGATCAAGCGGCTTCGCATCCTGATCGAGGAATACCATGCCGAGGAGCGCAAAGGCGCGGTCGGGCAGACAGCCGCCATTGTGGTTGGTCCGGAGGCGGATGCGCGCGAGGACGAGGCGCATGCGGGCGTGACGGAGCAGCGGGTGCATCGGCTTGGAAAAGGCGTGAAGGTGCCGCACATGAAATCGAAATTCGCATAGCATGAACACCTTTAACACCATAGTGCTGCATGTGGCGGCCTTCTTTGCGCTGTGCGCGGCGCCGTTCGAGGTCTCCGCACAGGCACGCCCGATGTGGATCACGGCCTATTATCCCTGGTGGTACTACAACCAGATGCCGGTCGAAGAGGTGGATTTCTCGCTCATGACGCATGTCGTGGTCTTCTCGGCCAATCCCTCGCGCACGCCGCCCTATCTTGACGTGCTTGTGAATGCACGCGACAGCGCCAATGTCGTCAACGGCGTCGACTGCGGACGTCCGGGCGATTATCTGCGGCAGCTTGTCCGGCGCGCGCACGAGAAGGGCGTCAAGGTCGTGCTCTCGGTGGGCGGCATCTGGGGGGAAGGCGCCGATGCCATGCATTACATCGCCGGCGATGACGCGCGCATCGAGACATTCGTGCGCGCCTCGTGCGCGTTTGCCCGGCGCTGGAATCTGGACGGCATCGAACTCGACTGGGAATTTCCGCAGTTTGCCGACAAGTGGCGCCACAACAAACTCATCTACCGCTTCCGCTCGGAACTCGATGGGTGGACTCCGCGCGGGATCTTCATCGCCGCCGTCCACGAGTCCCCGCTTCCGGCATACGACAAAAATGCGATGTGCGCGGCCTTCGACCAGATCAATCCGATGACCTATGAACTCTACCGGGGCGATTACTCCAAGAACCTCACCGGATACAACGGTCCCATCGAGCAGTCGTCGCGCTACGCGCCGTATATCGGCACCTCGATCAACCAGAAGGGACACGGTCCGCGCTCATGGATCGACGATGGCTATCCGGCATCGAAGATCGGGCTGAGCGTCTCGTTTACGACGACCGTCTTCACGGGCGTCGAGCCTCCGGTCGAACCCTCGCGCCCCTACAAGGAACATCAATGGGGCAATGTGCGCGACATTCCGCGGCGCGGCCGCCACTGGGATCACTCGTCACAGGTCCCATGGTTCGCCGACGGAACGACATTCATTTCCTATGAAGACACGGCGAGCTCACGGCTCAAAGTCGAGTATGCCAGAGCGCTCGGTCTCGGCGGCGTCATGGTCTACGAACTCGGAGCGGGCTATCTTCCTTCCGAAAAACCGGGCCGAAGGGACGTGCTGCTCCAGGCCGTTTCGCGCGCGGCACGCTCAACGACCCGGCCGCTCGGCGATCTCACGCCCAAGACCGCCGACCGCGAGGCGCCGAAGGTCTCGATCCTGTCTCCCAAAGACCGGGCGCGCGTCACCGGTCCGGTCACATTCAAAGCCGACGCGAAGGATAACCGCGGCGTTGCCGCGCTGCGTTTCTTCATAGACGGCGTCGCCTACGGATCCGTCTCTGAAGATGTGCCCGCGGTCTCGCCGCCTCTGAACACATGGAGACTCTCCAACGGCACGCACACGATCCGCGCTGAGGCGGTCGATGATGCGAATAACAAGGGCAGTGCGCAGATCACGATCACAGTCGCCAATTCTGGCGCGCCGCCCTCGTTCGAGGACCTCGTCGTGTATGACGAGAAACTCCGCGCTCCGTTTATCGATGCCTCCTGGGGCGTGAAGAATTCATTCGCCGATGTGTCGCATGCGCGGACGGGAAGCCGCGCCATCAAAGTCGAATACGGAGCGCACGGCGCGCTCTGGCTCCAGTATGGCGCCTGGGGAGAGGAACAGAAACTCTATCCGACCGACTATACCGAATTGGCGTTCGACGCCTTTCCTTCGGAATCGTTCACGCTCGAGATTGTCTTTTCCAACAACACGTCTGAGACGCTGAGGCTTGAAGCCGGAAAGTGGAATTCGTGCGCGGTGCCGGTCACGGGCTCCGGAGCGTTCACGAAATTCTACTTCCGGCGCGATCTTCCCGGCAGCGCGACCGTGTATTATGACAACATCCGGCTGAAAGCCGCTCAGCCGTTGACACATGCCGCACGGGGAAAATAATCATGTTCAGAAAGGATATGCCGTGACAGTGTTGCGCCCCCGCGTTCTGACCCTGCTGATGTGTACCCTCTGCCTGCTGCCGCAACCGGAGACGCTTTCGGCCGAGGGCAAATGGTTTACCACGTATTATTCGACCTGGTCGATGATGCCTTTGGGCACATCCGAACTCGCGCTGCCGCCGTGGGAAATCGACTGGACGGGGCTCACGCATGTCGTGCTCTTTGATAACGGCAATGTGACGAAGTCTCCGCCCTATTGGGCGTACATGTTCGGTCCGCCTCCGAAGCGTCCTTCGGATACGGAATCCGATTCGGTCTCGGTCGAGTTCAACGGCGTCGCTTTCCCCGGAAGCGGCGCGGTGCATTATATGGACTCGCTTGTGGCGATCGCGCACCGGCGCGGGGTGAAGGTCGTGATCACGATCCAGGCTGTGAATCCCGTCAACCTGAATTACGTCGCGGCGGATTCGCTCCGCACGGAAGTGTTCGTCAATACGGTCGCCTCCTGGGCCGAGCGCAAAGGCTTCGACGGCGTCGAGCTTGATTGGGAAGGGTGGGCTTCGCCGCTGCCTCCGGCCTCGACGGTGAACCGCTTTGTGCGCATGCTCTACCGGCGCATCCATTCGATGAAAACCCGATCGGGCGCGCCCGGGCTGATCATGATTTCCGCCGGAAGCGGCCATGAGGACCTCTATGATCCGTCGCAGGACTTTATGGTCGACCAGTTCAACCTTCAGCTCTATGATTATTCCTATGCCTGGTATGCGAAGATCGGATCGAACGCCTCATGGTATCTGGCGCCGCTGCACAGAGGCACGGTCGATCCGACATTCGAGGGACAGGCCTACGACACGCGCGGCCCGCTGCAGTGGGTGGCGGCGGGACATGACGCGAAAAGGATCGGCCTCGGCGTTCCGATCTTCGGAACGATCCTCAGGAATGTGGACGGGCTCTTTCAGAAGATGGCGTCCGACGGCGATTACGGCAATGCGCACTATCAGACCGTGGAAGCGCTGAAGGAAATCGGCGGCGTCGAGGAATGGGATGATGCGCGCAAGGTGCATTCGATACGCGGCACGGCGCTGCGCTCGAACGGGCGCCCGGTCTATTATCAGTCGGACGGAGTGAATGCCGGACAAAAATTCTTTGCATCGGGCGAGACGCCCATGAGCCTGCGCGAGAAGATCAGCTGGATGAACCAGAATAATTTCGGCGGCATCATGACGTATGAGTTCGTCTCGGACCTCGACTGGAGGCAGACGCTCGCCTCGGGAAAACGGCATCCGCTGCACCGCGTGATCGCATCGTCGCTGAGTTCGGGACCGCAGCATGTTCCGCCCTCGGGCGTGATCGAGGCGCTTCCGGCGCATCTTCCGTCCTCGGGCGGCGAGGTGACGCTGAAGTGGAATTCCACTGATGCCGTCTCGGCTGCGATCGATCAGGGGGTGGGCGTTGTCGCACTCAACGGGTCGCGCACCGTCAGCGTCACGCAGACGACGACGTTCACGCTCATGCTTGCCGGTGGCGCAGGCGCGTCTGCGCGTGCTAGCGCTGCCGTGACCGTCAGTGCGCCTCCTCCGGTCGGCATGCTGCGCTGCGAGCCCGCCGCGCTTTCGGCGGGAGGCGGGAAGGTGACGCTCGTATGGACATCGACCGACGCCGTGCGGGCGTCGATCGATCACGGGATCGGCGACGTGGCGGTGAACGGATCTCTTTCCGTTTCCGTAAAGTCGTCGACCGACTTCACGCTCACGCTCGCGAATGCGGACGGCATGACGAGCCAATACCGCGCCTCGGTGCGTGTCGACACGATCGCCGTCCATACCGTCGGGCTTCTTCGCGGATGGAACATGATCTCCAGTTATGTGCTGCCGGACAGCGTGCAGCTCGCGCGCATCGGCATGGAGCTGGACAGCACACAGTGTGTGCTCAAGGACGGTCAAGGCGGCGTCTATTGGCCGCGCTATGCAATCAATACGCTCGGCTCCTGGGATCCGCGCAAAGGCTATCTTTTTTTTACGGAGACCGACCGCCAGCTGAAGCTGAGCGGGACGCTCATCGATCCGGTCTCGCATCCGCTGGCGCTCTCGCGCGGCATGAACATGGTGCCGTATCTGAAGAGAACTCCGATGGATGCGCTGTCAGCCTTCGGCATGCTCTCCGACTCTCTCATCATCGTTTCCGATATGCGCGGACGGCTCTATTGGCCGTCGAAGAAGATCTTCACGCTCGAGACGCTCATGCCGGGTGAGGCCTATCTTGTCTATGTCTCGGCGCCGGCCACGTTTATCTATCCGGAAGACGCGCTGCCTTCGGCATCGGTCGGGAGGGAGCGATAAGATGAAGATGACTGTGCAGTTAATCGTGCTGGCCGCGGCGGCCGCGTTTTCCGGGGCGGAGGTCATCGCGCAGACGGCGCACTATTCCTTCGCGAAGAATACGGGACTCTATGCGACGGTGGCCATTCCTGCTTCGATCGCGCCCACATGCGACGGCATGCCGCTTGCGATCGGAGACGAGATCGGCGTCTTCACGGCATCGGGCGTCTGCGCCGGCGCGTCGGTCTGGACCGGTTTGAATATCGCGCTCAATGTCTGGCCGGACGACCCCTATACGCCGGCTGTCGACGGCATGCAGGCGGGGGAAGAGATGGCATACCGCATCTGGCGGAAGGGCTCCAATACGGAATACCCGATCGCGCAGGCTTCGTATCAATCGGGAGGCGGCGCGTTTTCGTTCAACGGA
The DNA here is from genome assembly GCA_050258555.1 of Acidobacteriota bacterium. Taxonomy (GTDB): domain Bacteria; phylum Bacteroidota; class Ignavibacteria; order UBA10030; family UBA8401; genus CAISDA01. Next base: position 73,548 of record JBLMZA010000094.1, read on the forward strand.
TTGTATGTGCTGGCGTCGCTCGCGGCGTACTCCTCCGTGCTGCCGAATGCGCCCACGCTGCGTTCGCCCGCAGACGGGGCGACGGGCGTGCCGCTCACGGCGGTGCTCCAATGGGATGCGGTCGATGGCGCGACGGAGTATCTCGTGCATCTTTCAGCAGACTCGGCCTTTGCATCGCTGCTCGATCCGGCTATCGTGTCTGAGACGCAGAAGCGCACGCCGCCGCTTCAATCCGGATCCACGTATTACTGGCGCGTAAGAAGCGGAAATATGGCCGGTGTGAGCGCATTTTCAGGCACCTTCAGGTTTTCAACGCTGACGGTGACCGGACTCTCGGACGAGGATCGGGCGACGAGGCGTCAGGCACGCGAATTCCGGCTCGAGCAGAATTATCCCAATCCCTTCAATCCGGAAACGCAGATCGCGTTTTCCCTTCCGCGGAGCGTGCAGGCGAAGCTTTCCATTTATGACGTGCTGGGGCGCGAAGTGGCGGTGCTCATCGATGCGCGGCTCGATGCGGGATGGTATACGATCGGGTGGAATGCCTCCGGGCGCGCAAGCGGGGTCTACCTCTGCAGGCTCCGCGCCGGCACATACACCTCCGTGCGCATGATGATGCTCGCGCGGTAGCCCCTTCCGTTGCAGCGCGGCTCTTTCCCGGCGCACGCTCAGGAAATATTGAGCGCGTTCAGTTTGTTGTGCAGCGTCTTGCGGCTGATGCCGAGAATCTTGGCTGCGGCCGATTTGTTCTGCTCGACCGAAGCGAGCGTCTGATTGATCACGATGCGCTCCACGGTTTCAAGCGATGTGCCCAGGGGGATCGAGACGGTGAGCGGCCGCGGCTTGTTCTTCGAGATGCGCTCGGGCAGGTGCCGGATGGAAATCATGCGTTCGGGGCACATGAGCACGAGTCCTTCGATGAGGTTGCGCAGTTCGCGCACATTGCCCGGCCAGTCGAAGTTCGAGAGCATCTCCATCGCCTCGGGAGCGATGCTCTTGCGCGGCTGCTCGTATTTTTTGCCGAAGTAGGAAAGGAAGTGATTGGCAAGCAGCGGCACATCTTCCCTGCGGGCGCGAAGGGGCGGCACCACCAGTTCGATCACGCTCAGACGGTAGAAGAGGTCCTCCCTGAATTCGCCCGCTTCGATCGCCCTGGGGATATCCTTATTGGTGGCGGCCACGACACGCACATCGACCGTGACTTCCTCTTTGCCGCCGAGGCGCCGGAAGGCCTTGGTCTCGATGGCGCGCAGGAGCTTCGCCTGCGTCTGCGGATGCATCTCGGCGATCTCATCGAGAAAGAGCGTGCCGCCGTCGGCAAGCTCGAAGCATCCGGATTTCTTTGAGATGGCGCCTGTGAAGGCTTCCTTCTCATGGCCGAAGAGCTCGTTGTCGATCACGTCCTTGGGAAGCGCTGCGGCGTTGATGGCGATAAAGGGGGCGCCGGCCCGGTTGCTGGCGGCATGGATGTACTGGGCGATCACTTCCTTGCCCGAGCCGCTTTCGCCCGTGACGAGCACCGATGCCGGCGAGTTGGCGATCAGTTCGATTGTCGAGATCATGTCGCGGATCACCGGGCTTTCCGAGAGGAACACGGGCAGTGAACGATCGGAAGCCGGGACGCCCTGCGCCTGGCGCGTGGCGGAGAGCTCGTGATGCATCATGGGAGCGCCTTTCCGCATTTGAAGAGGTGATTGTGCACTCATATATCCGGAACCTGGTTTCAAGAAACATGTGTATACGGCGCGCGCTGCTCGGCCCTGTGAACGACGGCTCTTAGTGATCCATCGCCTCGGTATGCTCGCGCTGTATGGATTTGATCTTGTTCTGCATTTCCTCTTCGATTGTGCGCGTATCCCCTGCTCTCTTGAAGCGTTCCACCATCACATTCGACAACTCGATGAGAGACCTGCTGACTAAAGAAATGAGATTGTATTCCTGTTTCAGTTCGCTGTTGGCTTTCTCCAGATAGGCTCTGCCTTCTTCATTGCTGATGAAGCCCTGGAGCTCGTGCGTGCGCTCGTCGATGTTGAGCGAGATGACCGAAAGGTTCGTGTTGACGATGTGCGCAATCGATGTGACCGTATCGCGCAGCATCTCCAGCGAGGGGATCTGCCTGTCCTTCTCCCTGCGAAAGAGCGAGCGCTCATAGACGCCCTCGATCACCACCGGCAAGTGGGCTTCGCTGAAGGAATCCTTGCGCACGTAATCGTAGGCGCCGAGCGTGAGCGCCTCGAGCGCCGATGCTTCCATCTCCGGGCGGTTCACCAGAAGCACCACGGGCACATCGGCCATGCGCTCCTGCATCCACTCGAAGAGGCTCATGCCGTTGCCGGCGGCCATGGAGTGATCCAGAAGCACGACATCGGCGTGCGTCTCCGGCAGCAGTGCGAGCGCTTCGGCGCCCGACGTGCAGAGCTCGACACGGTAACCCTTGGTTGTGAGTGCGTGCTGACAGTGCCGGCGAAACTCTTCGTCGTCATCGATCAGCAGCACATGGAGTGACGGCATCCAGTATTCCCTTTATCTACATGAAATGATAACGAGAATCGGACGGCCAGGCAAATTAGAAGTTTCTAATTTGAATTAGAATGTTCTAAACATGAAGAGGGGAAGGGTCAGAGCGCGTCCGTGGAAAGCGGACAATCGAGCGGAAGCAGAATGCGGAATGTCGTGCCCTTGCCGGGCACGCTTTCAACCGAGATCGAACCCTGATGGAGTTCAACGATCCATTTCACGAGCGTGAGTCCGAGTCCGATGCCGTCCGTCTTGTACTGGTCGGAGCCGGCACGGTAATAGGGATCGAAGATGCGGGCGAGTTTTTCGGGCGGAATGCCTTCTCCGGTATCCTCGAAATACAGCCGCGCCGTCGCTGCCTCGAGCGTATAGCCGAAGCGGATCTGCCGGTGCGCCGGCGTGTGCTTCAGCGCGTTATCCAGGAGATTGAAGAGCACCTGGCGCAGACGCGGCACATCGGCCATGATGAAGGCCTTCGGGCACTTCCGAAGGACGATCGTGATGTCCTTCGGGCGCGTCAGAAAGAGCGCTTCGTCGTAGAATTCCTGCATGATCGTATGGAGCGCGGTGCGCGCCGGACGGAGTTCGAACGAGCCGGCCTGCATTTTGCTCAGATTCAGCAGGTCTCCCACAATGTTCGTGAGGTTGAGCATTTCGTCGTAGACCGAGGCGATCGTCTGGCGGAGCTTCTTGGGCGGCGTGCCCTGCGTGAGCGTCTCTTCGAGCTGGTTGCGGATCACCGCCAGCGGCGTTCGGAGCTCGTGTGCGGCAAGCGTCGAAAATTTCAGCGCGTTGTTCATCGATGTGCGCAGCGCCTCTTCGGCTTCCTTGCGCTTCTTGATCGAGCGCACGCTGACAAAGAAATATTCCACATCGCCGAATTCCATGCGGTTGATTGTGGCTTCGACCGGGATGTGCTCGCCGCTTTTGGTGCGCTGCACGGTGTCGAAGTTCAGCGCGTTTTCGCCGCAGGCCTCGCAGGCGCGCCATTGCTCCCAGAGATGCTCGATGGAGGCGCCGGGCTCGATGTCGCCGAGCGAGAGCGAAAGGAATTCTTCGCGCGTATAGTCCAGCTGACGGCAGGCGGCGTGGTTGACGTAGACGAACGAACCCGTGTTGCTGATCCAGAAGACCGAATCGGAGGAGTGATCGACCGAGAACTGCGTCAATTGCAGCGAATGCTCCGTGCGCTTGCGCTCGGTGATGTCCTGCAGGATGCCCTCGTAATGTGTCACTTCCCCGGTCGAGTTGCGGATGATATTGGTGCGGTTGTTGACCCAGCGCGTCTCGCCCGTCTTGCACAGGATGCGGAAGTCGCCGCTCACGTGGTAGTGACCGAGCGAGGTATGCTTCGAGACCGTATCGAGCACGGCCTTCACGTCCTTCGGATGGATGATCGAGAGAAAGCTGATGGCGCCGCCCATGAGTTCGCTTTGCGTGTAGCCGAAGATCGTGATGTTGTTCGACACGTATTCGACCGCGAAGTCGCGCGACGGATTCCAGATGAAGATCACCGTATTCGTGTTCTCGATGACGAGATTGGCGCGGCGCATCTGCTCGATCGAACGCCGGCGTTCGGTATTGTCGCGGTTGACGCCCACAAGGCCGATGATGGCGCCCGAGGCGTCATGAAGGGGATATTTGGAAATCAGGATCGAGCGCTGGATGAGCCCGGTCTCCGGATGATACCGGTTGATTTCGACGTTCAAGAGCGGAATGCCGGTGGCGATGATCTTCTGCTCCTCGCGCAGGTGCTGCTCGGCCAGGGGCGTCTTGAAGAGATCGACGTCCGTCTTGCCCAGGATGTCGTCGACCGAATGCACGCCGCACATCCTGAGCGCCGTCTTATTGGCAAGGATCATCCGGCAGTCGCGGTCCTTCACATAGACCTCGTCCGGAATGGCTTCGATGATCGTGCGCAAGAGATTGCGCTCCCGGTAGAGCGCCTCTTCGGCTTTCTTGCGCTCGGTGATGTCGAAGGCGACGCCGAGCGTGCCGATCGTGCGCGCCTGCTTATCCCTGAGGGGCTCGACGTGCGCTTCAAAGGTCCGGCCGTTGATCGTGACGTCGTAATTGAGGCTCTCGCCCTGCAGCGCCCGGCGGTGCGCCGCAATGGGGGGATAGTTCGGGTCGCTCGTGTTGAAGAATTCCTGGATGGCAAGGCCGTCCAGCTGATGGGGCTCGACGCCGATGGTGCGGAAGCCGACCCCCTGCATCGATGTGAAGCGCAGATCCAGATCCGTCGTCCACAATTGCGCGGGCATCTGCGTGACCACGAGCCGGTAGCGCTCCTCGCTCTGGCGCAGCGCATCCTCGGCGCGCTTCTTCTCCGTGATGTCGCGCATGATGACGGTGAAATAGCGCCGCCCCTCGGCGATCGTCTTCGAGACCGAGGCCTCGAAGGGGAATTCTTCGCCCGTGGCGCGCAGCGCGCGCGCCTTGGTCATCATGCCGTTGAAGTGCTGAAATTCGTCGCCGAGCGCATCGAAGGCGCGTATGTAGCCGTCGTGCTTCTCGCGCAGCGGGGCGGGAATGAAGCGGTTGATCGACTGGCCGATCACCTCCTGCGCGCTGCACTTGAAGATGTGCTCGGCCGACTGATTGAAGAGCACGATGCGCTGCTGTTCATCGATCGTGATGATGGCGTCCATGGCCGAGGCGATGACGCTCGAGAGCTGCGCCTGGCTCCGGTGCATCCGCTCCTCGGCCTCATGCTTCGCGGTGATGTCGCGCGATCCGACGACGGCGCCGATCGTGTCGCCCCTCATCCCGGCGATGCGGCTGATATTGCACTCGAGCCAGATCTGGCGCCCGGAGCGGCTGCGGAAGCGCACTTCGACGGTGACGCGCTTTCCCTCGGTGAGTGCGCGCGCAAGCGCGGGCTTCAGGCGCTCGACGTCCTCCGGATGCACGAACTCATAGGCGCTTCGGCCCAGAAGCTCCGATACTTCGTAGCCGAGCACGGCGGTGTGCGAGGGACTCACGTAGCGGAACGTGCAGTCCGGGTCGACCTCCCCGACCATATCGAGCATGCTTTCGGTGATCAGGCGCAGCCGGCGCTCGCTCTCCTTGAGCCGGCGCTCCATGCCGTGCTTGTAGAGCGCCATCTCGATGGTGGTGTGCAGCTCTTTGGGCTCGAAGGGCTTGAGCAGATAGCCGTAGGGGGTGGTTTCTTTGGCGCGCTGCAGCGTGGTCTCATCGGAAAATGCGGACACGAAGATGACCGGAATGTCGTAGCGGCGCATCACCTGCTCGGCCACCTCGATGCCGTCGGTCTGCCCGCTCAGTTTGATGTCCATCAGGATGACATCGGGAGCCAGCGCCGAGACCGCTTCGAGCGCCGCTTCGGACGAGCGCGCGATGCCCGAGACCGCGTAGCCGAAGCTTTTCAGGTCCGATTCGATCTCTTTGGCGACGATCAGTTCATCTTCGACGATGAGTATGTGGGCGCGTTCGATCATGCGTATTGTGTCTGCCAGCGTTCTCTCTATAATAGTGGATCAGCGGACCGGAATCATGATCCGGTAGGCCGTGCCCGAGCCGGATGGCCCGCACTCGAGGGTGATCGAGGCGCCGAGCTGCTGACCGAGCATCGAGATGAGCTGCAGGCCGAGCGTTTCGGCCCGATCGAGCCTGGTGCCCTCCGGCATGCCGCATCCGTCGTCGCTGATGCAGAGTGTGACGCTCCCGCCTTCCGGTGTCTGCCCGGCGCTGAGGTGAATCGTCCCCGGCCTCTCGCCGGAGAATGCATGCTTGAGCGAATTGGTGACGATCTCGTTGATGAGCAGGCCGAGATGAATCATGACGTCGATGTCGAGCGTGATCTCGCCCAGCTCGTGCGTGAAGCGCACGTTGTTTGCCCGGGGGCCAAGCGAGCCGATCAGATGGCCGATGAGCGTGACAAGGTAATCCGGAACGTCGATGCGCGCGAGGCCTTTCGACTGATAGAGCTTCTCGTGTATGAGCGCCATGCTCTTGATGCGGTTCTTCGATTCGCGGAAGATCTTCGCCACCGATTCGTCATGGATGTGGTGCGCCTGAAGCCCGAGCATGCTCGAGATGAGCTGGAGGTTGTTCTTGACGCGGTGATGAATCTCCTTGATGAGCGTCTCTTTTTCGCGGAGCGAGGCGCGGAAGAAGGCTTCCATGCGCACGCGCTCGGTGATGTCGTGCGCGTTGACGATGATGCCCTGCAATCCCGGATCGGTCAGACAATTGGTGACGGTGCCTTCCATGTGCTGATAGCGCCCGTCCATGCGCCGGATCCGGAACTCGCGGTGGATCGTGGCGCCGGGCCGCTCAAGGAACATGGCGATCGAGCGCAGGACGCGCTTCCGGTCGGAGGGATGGAGGAATGAGCGGAAGTTCTTCCCGATGATGTCCTTGAGCTCGTAGTCGAGCACGCGCTCCCATGCGGGACTGCAGTACTCGATGTCGCCCCGCCGGTTCATCACCGCGATCACGTCGCTGGCATGTTCGATCAGGCTCCGGAAATGGCGCTCGCTGATTTTCAGGCTGCGGCACTCGATCTCGAGCTGCGCGACTTTCGCCTGCAGCGCGGCGGCCGACTGATAGAGATCGGGCAGCGCGGAGGCCGGGGACGGATGTATCGTCGTGCGGATCTCCATCATTCCTCTTTGATGATGAAGCCTTCGCCGCGGACCGTGTGAATTAACTTCTTGGAAAAGTCCTTGTCGATCGAATCGCGCAGATAGCTCATATACACATCGACGATGTTGGTGCCGGTTTCAAACTTGTAGCCCCAGACCTGCTCGGCGATGCGCTTGCGGGTCAGGATCGTGTTCTTGTTGCGCAGGAAAAATTCGAGAAGCGCAAACTCCGTCTGCGTCAGCGAGATGACCTTGTCGCTGCGCTTGACGACGCGCTTGATCACATCCATGGTCAGATCGCCGGCCTGGAGGATGTTCGTCCTCAAGAGGCCCGAGCGGCGGAGGATCGCCTGTATGCGCGCAAAGAGCTCGCCCGAATCGAACGGCTTCGTGAGGTAGTCGTCGGCGCCGATTTCGAGTCCCTGAATGCGGTCGTCGATGCCGTCGCGCGCCGAGAGAATCAGCACGGGCGTCGTATAGGATTGCGCGCGCAGCTCGCGCAGCACTTCCAGCCCCGATTTCTGCGGAAGGTTCAGATCGAGCAGCACCAGATGGAATTCCCGCGAGGTGATCATCTGCGATGCCGTCACGCCGTCAAATGCAAGGTCCACATCGTAGCCCGCACGCACCAGCTGCCGTTCCACCGAGCGGGCGAGCCGCTTTTCGTCTTCAACCAGCAGGATGGAAATATTCAGTTTTGTCGGTGTGTTTGCCATGAAGTCCTTCCCCTTGTGAAGAAATTATGAATTCTTCTTCCGCCTCTTCGTCATGCAGCTTCCCATCCCCTCTGTCGCACGTACTTAAAATGATAGCAAAGTTGGAGAAAAGAAACAAGTCGGTTTTTCCCATTCGGCATGCCTTCCGTTTCCGGACAAGGGGCCGGAGGCATCCGATGCGCTCACGCAAATCCCGCAATTGATCCCTGCGGCGCAATCAGGCCGCCGGTACGGTCACGAAAAATCCGCAGTTTATCCCGCAACGGTGCCATCCGTCCCAAAATTGTTTTGAAAGGCTGCAGGAGGCCGTATTTTACGATTGTAATAATCCACACATTGTTGATCATATTTTTTTTTCAGCGTATAAAATTTTTTTTTGCGACTTGGAGGAATGAATGAACGGCCCTGATAAAAAAGAAGTGGCTCGGAAATTACGCGCATTCGGTATCGCGAAGTACGGATCGATCAAGGATTTTGCCGCCGCGCTTGGAATGAATCCCGTGACACTGCAGTCGGGATATCTGAACAGCCGCAGCCTGCCCGGTGCGGGCCTGCTCCTGAAGCTGATGCATCTCGGATGCGACATCCACTGGCTTCTTGCCGGCGAGAATCGAAGTCCCGCCCGATGGGTCGAACAGGAGCGCACGCGCAGGCTCGAAGAAGAAAATGCAAGACTCAGATCGGTCGTGCGCGGATCGATCTCGAGGTTTTCACAAGTACTGGATAATCCGCCGGGGTGACCGCAGAGACACAGCACAGCGGCACTCCGCTCTTTTTCACACATGGGATCCTGACACACACGCATCCCGTTAAGCCCCCCCTCTGGAGGATCTATGCATGAACATCAACGCTTGATACCACGCCTCATATTGATCTGCCTCGTGCTTGCGGCATTCTGTGCGCCGCAGCTGAAGGCGGCGCCGGAAGCCGGCGAGATCCGCGGCTCGGTCGTCGACGCCGCCACCGGCGAAAGCCTTCCCGGCGTCAACGTGCTGGTCGCCGGCACGACGCGCGGCAGCATCACCGACATCAACGGCAACTTTGTCATCGGGAACATGCCCCTTGGCACCTATACGGTCACGGTCAGCTTTGTGGGCTATAAGCCGACGTCGAAGCAGACCACGCTCGGCGCCGGCAGGAACCTTCCCCTGGATTTCCGGCTTGCCGCATCGAGCGTGCAGATGAACACCGTCATCGTCACCGGACAGGGCGTGGCCACCGAAAAGCGGAAGCTCGCCTCGACGGTCGAGACCGTCTCGGCCCGCGAGATCGAAGCCGCGCCGGTCCGTTCCGTGGACCAGCTCCTGCAGGGACGCGTGCCCGGCATGACGTCCTTCTCGCCCTCGGGTATGCCCGGCAGCGGCGCGCGCATGGCCACACGCGGCGTCAAAAGCGCGCTCTCGGCCACCACGCCCGTCATCTACGTCGACGGCATCCGCCTCGATAACCGGGAGAACTACCGGCTCTCCTTCGGCACGGGCGGACAGGTCACCTCGTCGCTCGCCGATATCGTCACCGGAGAAATCGACCGCATCGAAGTCCTGAAGGGAGGAGCGGCCTCGACGCTCTACGGATCGGAAGCCGCCAACGGCGTGATACAGATCTTCACGAAGAAAGGCATTCCGGGGCCGCCGCGCTGGCGCTTCAACGCCACAAGCGGGTATGATGCGGCCGATATGAAGTTCATCACGTATCAGTACACGAAGGACCATGCCTTCCAGAACGGACTCTATCAATCCTATAGCGCCAATGTCACCGGCGGATCGGACATCATCACATACACGGCCTCCGGACGCGTCTCGCAGGGACTGGGCACCGTTCCGCACGATAAGCTGAAGGACCAGCAGTATGTGCTGGCTTCCGGCGTGCGCGCACTCCTCTCGAACGAATCGAACCTCGAACTCTCGGCAAGCTATTCGCACAGCCTCTATAGCCGCATGATCAACGACAACGCCGGAGGAGCGCTCTTGAGCGATTTGGAGATCGAAGGGTATTTCGATCCCGCCGAGACGTCGAATCCCGACAGCCTCCTGAGATACTATTTCATGCCGGATCTGACCGAGCGTTCGAACCGCTTCATCAACGCCATCAACTTCAACTATGCGCCGAGCGCCGGATGGAACAACAAGTTCACGCTCGGCATCGATTACCGCAAGAGCGAAGACCGGCAGCTCACGCCGATCGAAGCCGGAGACTGGATCGGACAGCCCGGCGGAGGACTCTCGGCATCGAACCGCGAATATATCACGACGACATTCGGCTATTCGGGCTCGTATGTGCTGCCGCAATTGGGCGTGGTGGCGCAGACCGTCTCTGCCGGCGCACAGGGCTTCCGCGTGGATGACCATGAATCCTACGGACAGGGACAGAATTTCAAGATCCCGGGCACGAAGGATTTCGACAACGCCTCGGTGATCGATGCGCAGGAGGACAACCGCGAGCTCTTCAGCTACGGGTTCTATGTGCAGGATCAGATCGGCATCGCCGACCGGCTCTTCTTCGATCTCGGCCTGCGCTTCGACGGCAATACGACATTCGGCACGGAGGTCGGACTCCAGACCTATCCGAAAATCGGCGTCGCCTATGCAATCAGCGACGAGGCATTTTATCCCGAAGCGGTGAAAGACGTCATGAGCAGCCTCAAGCTGCGCGCGGCCTGGGGACAGACCGGAAACTTCCCGCCGCCTTTTACGCGCGACCGGACGTATCTGTCGAATGTGTATCTGAACGAATCGGCGCTCTCGTTCAACAACGCCGGCGACAAGAACCTGGGTCCCGAACGCACGACGGCGATCGACGCCGGATTCGATATGGGACTCTTCAATGACCGCGTGGCGTTGGAATTCACCTACTTCCATCAGGTGACGAAGGATGCGATGTTCAATGTGCCGGAAGATCCGGCAGGCGGCTTCGGACTTCAGCGCAGAAACGTGGGAGAGATCCGCAACTCTGGTATCGAGCTGGCCATGCGCGCGCAGCTGATACAAAGCGAGGATCTCGATATCAATGTGCGCGCCTCGGTGGCGACGCTCGATAATGTCGTCACAAGCCTCGGCGGAGCGGCCGGATTCCAGATCGCCGGCTTCAACTTTGCGCCGATGCGGGTGGAGGAAGGAAAGCCCGTCGGCGTGATACGCGTGAATGTGCCGAGGCTCGAAGCCGACGGCACATACAAGGGCAATTACGACGAACGGTATCTGGGCAATCCGCTGCCGAAGCAGACGGGCTCTGCCGGCATCGATGTCGTGCTCTTCCGCAACCTGACCATCTCGGCATTCGGAGAGTTTGCCTTCGGGCACCAGATTCTGAATCAGTCGCTTTCGCGCCGCATCGTCAACGGCCTTGCCGTGCGGGGGCTCTATCCGGACGAAGTGGCGATGCTGCCGGTCTCGACCGATCCGTCGCGTCCTTATAATAGAAACACCGCCTCGTTCATTCTTCTGGAAGACGGGGACTGGATCAAGCTGCGCGAGATTTCGCTGCGCTACAAGGTGCCGGTCGATCTCTTCAACGGCATCACGCTCAACGCCAGTGTGCGCAATGTGGCCGTCTTCGGAACCAAGACGCACGGCGTCGATCCGGAGCTGAGCTTCATTCCCGGCAACGCGAATCCGAATCTCCAGCTGGAAGTCGGCGGTGTGAGCGGCGTGACATTCGCCCCTCCGCGCCAGTTCCGTTTCGGCATCGATGTGCTGATCTAAAGAGCGAGATCCTTCGCTGGCGCTCAGGATGACAAACACGACACTCACACGATATTCAATTTGGAGCCTATTGACTATGCGAACACACACACTCACTTTTTCCGCCGCATTCATCATGATGATGGCGCTGGCCGCCTGCGATCTGGTCGATCCCTCGAAGGTCGAGAATCCCCAGATCACGCAGGAAGCCCTGGACGCCAATGCCGTCGGTGGCGCAACGCCTCTGGTGACGGGGCTGAAGCGGTACTTCGCCATCGCCCAGAGCAACGCGGCGCTGACGACCGACATCGTGTCGGATAATTATGATAACCGCGTCTCGTACTTCTCGAGCATTCTCGATACGCCGAGAGAGCTGCAGCCGAACGATCTCACATTGAACACCAATCTGCTGGCGGTGCCGGCCAGCGCCGCCAATCCGCAGGACGGCATGTACTTCTACCTGCAGAACCTCCGGGCGCTGGCCGATGTCGGACTTTCAAGCGTGCTGCCGAATGATGCGACCACGACCGATGTGCAGCGCGGCGAGGTGCATTTCTACCGGGGCATGGCGCTGCTTCTGCTTTCCGAAAATTTTTCGTCGTTCCCGATCACGGAAAAAGGCGCGCCGGTTTCTTCTGCAGAAGGCGTGCAGCAGGCGATCGCCGCGTTTAAGGCCGCCGCCTCCGTCACGACGAGCGCGCAGATGAAATCCGCCTGTCACTTCGCGTTGGCACGGGCCTACCGGCTTGCCAAGGACCGCGCCAATGCCGCCGCCGAGGCGCAGGCGGCCCTCGCGCTCTCGCCGTCGTTCGTCTTCAATGCGGAGTTCGATGCGGCCTCGCTTGCCAACCGCGCCTACGGGGCGGCCGTGCAGCGATCGAACAATGATATCCAGCCGCTGCCCCGGCTCGATTTTCTCGATCCGAAATATACGCAGCCGAACACGCCCATCGCCGTGTTGAAAGCCGAAGAAGCGCATCTGATCCTGGCCGAGGCCGCGATCGTTGGCGGTGATCTTGTGGCGGCGCGCGCATCGATGATCAATGCCATCACGCTTGCCAAGAGCCGCGCGACCGTGTCCTTCAACGACAAGGATACGCGACTGACCCGGCCGAATGACGAAAGCTATGCGGTGAAATCCGATCCGCTGGCCTCGCCGAAATCGGGACTCATCAAAAAGCGCGGCGGATCGAGCGTGGTGACGACCGGATCAATTTCGGGCACGAGCCTGAATGCCTCCGACATCAATGCGATGACGACGGCGCAGCAGCTGTATGCCGGAGTCTATCTGCTGCGCCAGGAGATCTTTTTCTTTGAAGGCCGGCGCATGAGCGATCTCGGCATCCGCCTTCCGGTCAATCAGCGGCAGATCGACGGCAATCCCTTGATGCCGGCCGGCAGTCCCGGAACGCGCGTGGTGGTGCCGGCATATATTCCGGCCGGAGACGGGCTCGATCAGTACAGCGTCGATGCCGCCTCGAAGACGGTGACAATCGCCTTTGATCTCAATGCGATCATCGCCGCCAATATCACGCAGGCATCGCCGTTTCTTGCGCCGTAAGTGCTTCATCTTGTAAAGGGAGGAATTTTTCAGTACGTTACTAGTTCCTGATATCCTCTGCCAACGAGAGCAAAAAAGGCATAGACGCCATGTCAACGCTGCTCTATTATATATTGACACTCTTCCTCGTGACGGCGACGGCGGTTTCCGCCGCGCCGTTTGCGGGGCGGGGACTCGATCCCGCGAAGGAGATGTACCAGTACAGCCACCGCATCTGGCAGAAAAAGGACGGCCTGCCGCAGAATTCCGTCCATACCATGCTCCAGACGCGCGACGGCTATCTGTGGTTCGGCACCGATGAAGGCCTGGCGCGCTTCGACGGTCTGCAGTTCCGCATTTTCAATCTGCGCAACACGCCGGAATTCAGAAGCAATCTGGTGCGCACGCTCTACGAGGCGAAAGACGGCACGCTCTGGATCGGCTTCACCGAGGGCGGCATCGTCGCCTGCCGCGCGCAGAAATTCATTCCCTTCACGGCGGAGAAAAAATTCGACCGCACCACGATTCTCAATATCTATCAGGACCGGCGCGGGGCGCTGTGGTTTTCTTCCACCAACGGACTCCTGCGCTTTTCGCCTGCGGATTCCTCGCGCCGGATCTTCACCGAAAAGGACGGCCTGCCGTTTCCTCTGGTCACAAGCGTCGTCGAAGACGCCTCGGGCACGCTCCTGGCTTCGACGCGCTACGGCCTTTCGATCCTGGAAGGGGAACGATTCCGGCTTCATCCGTCCGTGCACTTCGGCATCCGCTCGCTCCTGCGCGATCACAACGGCACGATCTGGTTCGCCTCGGGCAAATACGGCGTCGCCCATCTCAATGCGGACAGCAGTGTGACGGAGTATGCCCGGCAGTCGGGTTTGGCCGGACAGCCCACTACCGAGCCGGGCATGTGGACGTCGGCCGTCGTCTCGCTCACCGAAGACAACGCCGGCACGATCTGGATTGCCACGGCCGGCCATGGGCTCTATCGCTTCGCACAGGGCAAGTTCTCCGCCTTTACGACGGCCGAGGGCCTCTCCAGTTCGTTCGTCGAATCGGTGCTCGAAGACAGGGAAGGCAATCTCTGGATCGGCACCATGGGCGGCGGACTCAACCGCCTCACCAATACGAAATTCACGACGTTCCTTCCCTCATCCGGTCCCGCCCTGGTATGGTCGGTCTATGCCGACCGCTCTGGCACGATCTGGACGGGAAACGAAGCGGGTTCGCTCTTCCGGCTCGAGCGCGGCATGCTCTCGAAGGTGTTTTCCGACTCCTCGCTCTGGATGGGGCCGGTGATGTCGATTCTGGTGGACCGTCAGGGCGTGCTCTGGCTCGGCTCAAGCGCCGGAATCTTCCGCATACACAACTGGAAGAAGCGCACGCTCACCAAAAGCGACTATACGCATTATGAAAGCAGCCAGGTCAACGCCATCGCCGAGGATCCCAAGGGCGGCATCTGGTTCGGCTCGCTGCGCGGACTCATCCATTACAAGGACGGACGCTTCACCACGTATACGAAAGAGGACGGGCTCGGAAGCAACGACGTGCGCGTCGTCTATACCGATCGGAAGGGCGATCTCTGGCTGTGCATGTCCTCCGGCGGTGTGACGCGCATGCACGACGGAAAGTTCATGGCCTACAACCCGGCCTTCTATCCCGGCGCGCCCGAGCGCCCGGTGTCGATGATCGAGGATCAGTCGGGCACCTTGTGGTTCGGCACGCTGGCCGGAGGACTGGTCCGCTTCCGGGATGAGAAGTTCACGCCTCTGCGCTACGCGCAGAATCTGTTCGACGAATCGATCTTCTCGATACAGGAGGACCAGCTCGGACATCTGTGGATGAGCTGCAACAACGGCGTCTTTCGCGTCTCGAAAAAGGAATTGAACGATGTGTGCGACGGCGCGTCTTCTTCGCTCCATCCGACGGTCTATGGCATGAGCGACGGCATGAAAAGCGACGAGTGCAACGGCGGCTACCTCAACAGCGGGTGCACCAGAGCGGACGGCACGATCTGGTTTCCGACGACGCTCGGGCTTGTGATGGCGCATCCCTCGCGATTGCCCGTGAACCTCGTGCCTCCGGCGGTGGTCATCGAAAGCTTCAGCGCCGATAAGAAGTCGGTGGAGCTTGCCGACGGCGTCGCGATCGATCCCGGCGCGGGCGTTCTGGAATTCACATTCGCCGGATTGAGCTTTATGGCGTCGGACCGTGTGCGTTTCCGCGTGCTTCTGGAAGGCTTTGAAGGCGAATGGACCGACGTCGGCACGCGCCACTATGTTTCGTATACGAACATTCCGCCGGGCTCGTACCGCTTCCGCGTGCAGGCGGCCAACAACGACGGCGTATGGAACGAGACCGGCGCCTCGGTCGCATTCACATTGAAGCCGCATTTCTATCAGACGTCGCTTTTTTATGTGCTGTGCATCGTCGTTATCGCACTCTCCGGGGCCGTCACGCACAAGGTCTATCGGCGCCGGAAGGACCGCGCGCTCATCCAGTCGCGGCGCCAGGCGCAGTTGGAGGCCCGGTTGAAGGAATCGCAGCTCAATTCGCTCTCGATGCAATTGCAGCCGCATTTCCTCTTCAACACGCTCAATACGATCTCCTCGCTCATGCATTTCGATGTGGAAAAGGCCGACCGCATGGTCGCGCATTTGGGCGACCTCTTGCGCACATCGCTCGGACGGCTCAAGCGACAGGAGGTGCCGCTGAAGCAGGAGCTGGAATTCTTGGAAAGCTATCTCTGCATCGAGCAGGCGCGGCTGGATGACCGCCTGTGCGTCGTGAAGGAAATCGACTCCGAGACGCTCACCGCCCTTGTGCCGAACATGCTCTGGCAGCCCTTGGTCGAAAACGCGATCAAGCACGGAATCGCCCCGCGCAAAACGCCGGGCAGGCTCACGCTCACAGCGCGCAAGGCGGGGGAGATGCTCGAGCTCACCGTGCGCGACAACGGCCAGGGATCGGATCGTCCGTTTTCGCCCTCCTCTTCCAACGGCGTGGGCCTGCGCAACACGCAGGAGCGGCTCGAGCTCCTGTATCCGCACCGGCATGAGATCCGTTTTGAGAACAACCCGGAAGGCGGCATGACTGTAACTTTGCGCATTCCTTTCCGTATTGAAGAGTATGAAACCGACGACCGTCAATAACGCGACCGACGTGCACGCGCTGCAGGTGATCCTGATCGATGATGAGCCGCTGGCGATTCAGAAGCTGCGCCATTTCATCAAAGGCCAGGAGGATGTGGAGATTCTGGATGAATGCTCGAACGGACAGGATGCCCTGAAGTCGATCCGCGAGCTGAAGCCCGATCTTATTTTTCTCGACATACAGATGCCGGAGATGGACGGCTTTGCCATGCTGCGCGAACTCTCGGACGAGGAAATGCCGCGCGTGATTTTCGTGACGGCCTACGACGAATTCGCGCTCCGCGCATTCGAGGTGCATGCGATCGATTACCTTCTGAAACCGTTCGACCGCGCGCGCTTCGAAGAGGCGCTCTCGCATGCGCGCGAGCTCCTCGTGCAGAAACCGCAGGCGCCCGATGAGCTGCACACGCAGCTGCGTTCGCTTCTGGATGTGATGGGGCAGTCGCACCAGGGATCGGGGCGGCTCATGATCAAGTGCGAAGGGCGCGTGCTCTTCATGAAGACCGACGACATCGACTGGTTCGAGGCCGCGGGCAACTACATCAAGGTGCACTGCGGAAGCGAAACGCATCTGCTCAGAGAAACGATGAGCAGCCTTCTGACGCAGCTCGATCCCGCAAAATTTTTGCGCATCCACCGCGGCACGATCGTCAACCTCGACCGCATCCGCGAGATGCATCCGTGGTTCAACGGCGAGTACAAGATCTTTCTCACCACCAACGCCCAGCTCATCATGAGCCGCGGCTGCCACGAGCAGTTCATCCGCACATTCGGAAAGCCGCTGTAAACGGAACAGCCGGCCAGCGCGACGCGCCCCTGATTTTTTTGCCTTGTATCATTCCTCAATTGTTTTTATGTTTGCACACGAAAAAACAATTCCTGAGGAAAAAAATCCCATGGCAAAAAATTCGCTTGCGGTCTGCAACACGCTCCTGGCCCGGCATTCGATCGAGATGATCGATCTGAAATGCATCGATCTCACAGGCCGGCTTCATCACATCACGCTGCCGGTCTTTCCCGGCATTCTTTCCAAACTCACCGAAGAAGGCGTCGGCTTCGACGGATCAAGCTACGGGTTCCAGAAAGTCGAGCACTCGGACATGATCCTCATTCCCGATCTTGCCACGGCGGTGGTCGATCCGTTCCGCGAAGCGCCCACGCTGAGCTTTTTTGCCAATATCGTGCTGACCGACGAGGCGCGCTCGCCCTTCATTCAGGACGGCCGGCACCTGGCAAAATGCGCCGAGCGGCTCCTGGAAAAATACACGGGCGCCGATACCGTGCTGTGGGGGCCGGAATTCGAATTCTATATTTTCTCGCGCGTGAAGTTCGACACGCGCACATCGGCCGCCTACTATGAAGTGGAGCATGCCGAAGAATTCTACAAGAACGCCTATCATGCCGCCAATCCGTTCGATGTCTACGACGATTTCCGCGACGAGGCTTCGAAGCTCCTGAAGCAGTTCGGCATTCGCGTCAAATATCATCATCATGAAGCCGGCGAGCGCGGCCAGCAGGAAATCGAAACCTACTTCGAGCCGCTTTTGGCCACGGCCGACAACATCGTGACGGCGAAGTATGCGCTCTTCAACCTTGCGCGCCAGAAGAATCTCTTCATCACATTCATGCCCAAGCCGATGTATCATCAGGCCGGCAACGGGATGCATCTGCATCTGTATCTGACGAAAAACGGCTCGAACATGTTCTACAAGAAGGGCGAGTACGGAAACATCAACGAGCTCGGCCGCTATTTCATCGGCGGCATGCTCAAGCATGGTCCGGCGCTCTCGGCCTTCACCAATCCGAGCACGAATTCCTATAAGCGGCTCGTGCCGGGCTTCGAGGCGCCCGTGGCGCTCACCTACGGCATGGCCAACCGCGCCTCGGCCGTGCGCATTCCGAGCTATGTCACCAATCCCGAGGAGACGCGCTTTGAATACCGTCCGCCCGATGCGACGGCCAATCCGTATCTCTGCCTGGCGGCCATGCTCCTGGCCGGCATCGACGGGGTGGTCAACAAGATCGATCCGGTCGCCGAAGGCTTCGGTCCTTTCGACAAGAACCTCTCGGGAGGCGACGTGAAGGATTCGGTGCACTTTCTGCCGCGCAATCTTGCCGAAGCGCTCGATGCCCTGGAATCGGACAACGAGTTTCTGCGCCGCGACGGACTCTTCACCGACGGGCTTCTTTCGCAGTGGGTGAAGGTGAAGCAGGAGGAGATCCGCGCCATCGGCACGATGCCGCATCCGTTCGAATACACGATGTATTTCAATTTGTGAGGGCGGAAGGAGGCGTATCGGGCCGTTTTTAGGCGCGTTTGCGCGAAAAAACAGGCCTTTCAGCCCGTATTGCACGATTTTGGGGCTTGCATTTTGCCGTTTTATCTAGTATGTTATGAGTGAAACAGACCCGCAACGGTCATATTTTTCTCTATATATTAATGGGGGGGAGGTGCTCTATGGCTCGAGGATTGAATAAAGTCATGCTGATCGGCAATTTGGGAAAGGATCCCGAATTGAAATATACAAACAGCGGTGTTGCCGTGGCCACGTTTTCTGTCGCGACGCCTGATTCCTGGAAGGATCAGGACGGAAACATGCAGGAACGCACCGAATGGCACAACATCGTGGCGTGGAGAAAGCTTGCGGAGATCTGCGGCGAGTATCTGAAAAAGGGAAAGAAAGTCTACATCGAAGGAAAGATACAGACCCGGTCGTACGAAAAGGACGGGGTCAAGAAATACATCACCGAGATCGTCGCCGATCAGCTCGTCATGCTCGACAGCGCCGGCGGCGGCGCAGGCGCCCGATCGGGAGCCGACGCGCCCGACATCTCGCAGACCTCCGAGCCCCTGCCTCCGGGTCCGGCCGGTGAAGAGGATCTTCCCTTCTAAGCGTCGTTTCCGGAATGAGCCGTTTGTGATCTGATCAGTTCAATTCGCCCCGTGTGAATGATATGCATGCGGGGCGTTTTTTTTTCTACGATCGAATTTCGTACATTCGTGTATGTCGCTTGAACTCACTGTTGATCTCGTACTGCTTGCGGGACTCTTGGCGTGCTCCGCGTTTTTTTCCGCATCGGAAGTCGCGCTCTTTTCGCTTCATCCCTCGCTGAAAGAAGAGGAGGGAAAGCCGAAGGATGCCGGGCGTCGTATGGTGGAAACACTGCTGTCGCATCCGCGCCGGCTTCTGATCACGATCCTGATCGGCAGCACGATCGTCAATACGGCCGCCGCGCTCGTATCGGTCAGGATGACCGTGGGGCTCGCCGCAGAGTTCGGATGGAACCGGACCGTCGCCCTGATCATGCAGGTGGTGGTGGTGACGTTTGTCATCATCGTGGTGAGCGAGCTCTCGCCGAAAGTGCTTGCGGCGCGCGCTCCGCTTTCGGTGGCGCGCCGCGTGGCCATTCCGCTCTATCTCTTTTATAAGCTGATCTCGCCCGTGATGGCGCTCTTCGATGCGCTCCTGAAGAATGTCGAGCGCCTGGCCGCCAGAGGAAAGGCTGGCAGCGTGCTCGAAGCGGACGACATCCGCTCGCTTGTCGATTTCGGAAGCGAAGAAGGAGAGATCGACGATGAGGAGCGCTCGATCATACACAATCTGCTCGATGCGAAGGATACGGTGGTTCGCGAAGTGATGACGCCGCGCACCGAGATGGCGGCGCTCGAAGAAGACGAGGCGACATTGGATGCCGTCATGCGCTTCATCGTCGATCACCGCCATTCGCGCATTCCCGTCTATGCCGATTCGCTCGATCATGTGCGCGGCATCCTCTATGCGAAGGAACTGCTGCCGTTTCTTGCGCAGAACGGCGGGCAGAAGACATTCACGCTTGCCAAGTATCTTCACCAGCCGCTGTTCGTCCCGGAAAGCAAGAGCATTACGGCGCTTCTGAAGGAGTTCCGGCAGAAAAAGACGCATGTCGCCATCGCCGTCGACGAGTATGGCGGCACGGCCGGCATCGTCACATTCCAGGATGTGGTGAGCGGCATGGTGGGCGATGTTGGCGGGGAGACGGCCGACACCGCGCTCTTGGCGCAGCAGGTCTCGCCCACGCGCTTCCGGTTCGATGCGATGATCGATATCGACAGAGCGGGAGAGATGCTCGGCACAGATCTGCACGCCGAAGAGACGTTCGACACGCTCGGCGGACTCCTGCTGCATCTGTTCGGAAAAATCCCGCGCAAGGGCGAGCAGGTCTCATTCCGCAACATTATCTTTACTGTGCTTCGGGCGCAGAAAAACCGCATCAATATCGTCGGCGCCGAAAAGCTCGGCGTTGATGAAGACATACTCTGAAGAAGGATGCCTCGTATGAACCGCACACGCTCGCTTGCCTGTGTTCTTCTTGTCGCCTGCTCGCTTTCCTATGCCGCATCGCCCAGGCCCGCGCATGCGCGCTCGGGCATGGTGGTCGCGGCGGATCCTCTGGCCGCGCGCGTCGGAGAAAAAATTCTCGAGGAAGGCGGCAATGCCGTCGATGCGGCCGTGGCAACGGGCTTCGCCCTTGCGGTGACGTATCCGGGCGCCGGCAATCTGGGAGGCGGCGGATTCATGGTGATCCGCTTCGCCGACGGCAGGACCGCCGCCCTCGATTACCGGGAGAAGGCGCCGCTTTCGGCGACCCGCACGATGTACCTGGACAGCTCGGGCGCTGTCGTGCCGGAAAAAAGCACCGAGGGACATCTCGCCTCCGGCGTGCCGGGCTCCGTGGCGGGCATGCTTGAAGCGCTCTCGCGCTACGGCACGATGAAGCCCGCGCGCGTCATCGCTCCTTCCATCACGCTTGCCCGAGAGGGATTCGTCGTCACGGAGGAACTCTCCCGAAGCATGAGGCAGATGATTCCCGTCTTCCGGAAATTTCCGGCATCGATGGCCTCCTTCACGAACAATGGCGCGCCGTACCGGGAAGGCGACAGATTGAAGCAGCCCGCGCTTGCCCGCACGCTCCGCTCGATTGCCGCGCAGGGACGGGACGGCTTCTACCGCGGATGGGTCGCCGAACGGATCGTTCAGGAAATGAAGCAGGGAGGCGGACTCATCACGCATGCCGATCTGGAATCGTACACTCCCGTCTGGCGCAATGCGCTCGCGGGATCGTACCGCGGCTATGACGTCATTTCGATGCCGCCTCCGAGCTCGGGCGGCGTCGCGCTTCTGCAGCTTTTAAATATGCTCGAGCCCGATGATTTGCGCTCATTTGGATGGAATTCGGCGAAAACCGTGCATCTGATGGCAGAATCGATGCGGCGCGTCTATGCCGACAGAGCCGAATATCTGGGGGACCCGGATTTTTATCCCGTGCCGGAGGAAGAACTCATCTCGAAAAAGTATGCCGAGACGCGCAGGGCGACGATCGACTCGCTTCATGCTTCAAGTTCCGATCGGGTTTCGCATGGGCGCATCGTCGTGGGACATGAATCGGAAGAGACGACGCATTATTCGGTGATCGACAAGGACGGCAACTGCGTGAGCGTGACGACGACCCTGAACGGAAGCTACGGCTCGGGCGTGACGGTGACGGGGGCGGGATTTCTGCTCAACAACGAAATGGATGATTTTTCGGCGAAGCCCGGCACGCCGAATATGTACGGACTCATCGGCAATGAAGCCAATGCGATCGCGCCGGGCAAGCGCATGCTCAGTTCGATGACGCCGACGATTCTCGTGAAGGACAACAAGCCCTTCATGGTCGTCGGTTCTCCCGGCGGATCGACCATCATCACGACCGTGTTGCAGACGATTGTGAACGTGGTGGATTTCGGCATGAATATCAGCGAGGCGGTGAACGCGCCGCGCATCCATCATCAGTGGCGTCCCGATGTGATCATGTATGAACGCTTCGCGCTTTCATCCGATACGATCGAAAAGCTTCGTGCGATGGGACATCATCTTGAAGAGCGGCGCGGCATGCAGGGACTTGTGGAAGGGATTCTTCTGAAGCAGACCGAGGAGGGCCGGAGAGTCGAAGGCGCATCCGATGCGCGCGGCTACGGCGCCGCCTCCGGTTATTAATATTCTTTATGTAGTGCGAAGCGTCATGTGGGGCGAAATGCCATTTCGCCCCTGCTGTATCTTTCTTTTTATTTAAAAAATATCCTCAGTATGCTGATCGAACGTCTTGAAAAAGTGAAGCAGCGGTACGCCGAAGTCACGCAGCTCTTAAGCGAGCCCGATGTGGTCTCGAACCAGGAGCGGCAGCGCGAGCTCGGCAAGGAGTACCGGGAGCTTGCCGAAGTGGTGAAGGCCTATGACAGTTATAAACGAATGTACGACAATCTGGCAGAAAGCCGCGCGCTTCTGGATTCCTCGAGCGATCCGGAATTGAAGGAACTGGCGCGCATGGATATCGCCGAGGCGGAAGGAGTGCTGCCGAAACTGGAAGAGGAGCTGAAGGCGCTCCTGATTCCGAAGGATCCGAACGATTCGAAGAACATCATTGTCGAAATCCGCGGCGGCACAGGCGGCGAAGAAGCGGCGCTCTTTGCCGCGGATCTCTACCGCATGTATACGCGCTATGCCGAGCGCCGGGGATGGAAAGTGGAGACGCTCGACTGGAATGAGACGGCAAAAGGCGGCTTCAAGGAGATCTCATTCGCCGTGCAGGGAGAGGATGTCTACGGCACGATGAAGTATGAAAGCGGCGTGCACCGCGTGCAGCGGGTGCCGGAAACGGAATCGCAGGGCCGCACGCATACATCGGCCGCGACCGTGGTCGTG
This sequence comes from Acidobacteriota bacterium, assembly GCA_050258555.1. Taxonomy (GTDB): domain Bacteria; phylum Bacteroidota; class Ignavibacteria; order UBA10030; family UBA8401; genus CAISDA01. The sequence continues at coordinate 96,485 of JBLMZA010000094.1, forward strand.
CTGCCCGAAGTGGAGGACGTGGAAGTCGAGATCAATCCGGCCGATTTGCAGGTCGACACGTTCCGCTCGGGCGGCAAGGGCGGACAGAACGTGAACAAGGTCGAAACCGCCGTGCGCATCACGCACCGGCCCACGGGCATCGTCGTGGCATGCCAGCAGGAGCGTTCGCAGTTTCAGAACCGGGAGCGCGCCATGAAGATGCTGCGCGCGCGCATGTATGAGATCAAGCTGAATGAGCAGAACGCCGGCGTCGCCGCGCAGAGAAAATCGATGGTCGGTTCCGGGGACCGCTCCGATAAGATCCGCACCTACAATTTCCCGCAGAACCGCGTGACTGATCACCGCATCGGCCTCACGCTCTATAATTTATCGGATATCATCAACGGCGATGTGGGCGAGCTCATCGAGCAGCTGCGGCTGGCCGACCGCGCCTCAAAACTTTCGGAACAATGACGGTGCATGAACGATGGATGTCCCTGGCGCTCAAGGAGGCGTTCAGGGCGCATGAGCGGAATGAAGTGCCGGTGGGCGCGATCGTTGTCTATAAGAATGCCGTGATCGGCCGGGGCCACAACCAGGTCGAGACATTGAAGGATGCGACGGCCCATGCCGAGATGATCGCCATCAGTGCGGCGCAGTCGACCCTGGAATCGAAGTGGCTGAAGGACTGCGTGATGTATGTGACGATGGAGCCCTGTCCGATGTGCGCCGGCGCGATGGTGCTGGCCCGGCTTCCGGTGCTCGTCTTCGGGTGCTACGATCCGAAAATGGGCGCCGCCGGCAGCTTGTATACGATTCCGGAGGACAAACGGCTCAATCACCGCATCCACGTCGTGGCAGGCGTGTTGGATGCCGAGTGCGGCTCGCTCCTGAAGGAGTTCTTCCGCCGGCGCCGTCCGGGATCCGAAGGGGAGTAAAGCCGGAAAAGCGTTTCATTGATGAAATAGTTGTGACCGCGGACACATCATTCTCGATTAACTTCTTTTAACTTACGGGTGGTTGACATTCGAGGGCGGATTTTTTACTTTTGCGTAGAGTTTTTCCTGCGTACATCGGCATTTGAGAAGAGAGAGAGAACGGACGCTCGAACCCTTGGCCTGCAGACTGCGAGTGAAGAATCCTGCCGAATGAACGCCAGCCACACGATCACACACACACGTTTCCATTCGTGACCGCCATTGAAGATCTCTCTATAAAAGAGATGGATGCATCAGTGTCTGCCGACCGCATCCGATCGGCACGGACTGCGCCCGGGGCGGAGTGTCTTCGCGCGTGAAAAAAATAATTCCGCCTTCTGTAATTTTTATTGCATTATTTTCTTTAAAGTTATATTTTCATTAACCACCTGTAAGATTATATAAATACCATATACCGGTAAAAAGTCTTGACATACTAACCTATTGTTTATATATTTAACGCGTATCTTTATGCATAAGCCCATCTTGCATCGGGTGATCTCTCATGTGCACGCGGCCGTTTTCAGGATTTGAAAAAAAACGGTGGTCGCGGTTGCACATATTTCTATGTACGCATCATCTGATTGCATTCTTCTTTGTTTATACATACGGAACCGGTGGATTTCCCCTGCCATTGGCATATAGAGAAAATTATACTTTAATCCAAACAACGGCTGATTCTTTGAATAGTACACAAACAGAACAAAGATCAACGATACCTCTCACAACCATAAGGAGCGAATGAATGAGAAGAACAAACAACACGAGTTAATCGGATGTACATCGATTTCGTTCGGCCGGGCATAAGAGACAGTTCATGTATGCCGGGCGGATCGGATCACGCGTTTTGGAGGTAAGGAATATGCTTTATTGCTACACATCTCTCTCTAAATAATCACAGGAGAAACAAATGAACATAAACAAACTTTTCAAGCTCGGGGCACTGTTTGTGCTGACCGTGCTGTTAAGTACATTCACATTCGCGCAAACGTTTGTGAATAACACCAATGGCGACGACGCGAATGGTACTGGTACGGCAGTCAATCCGTATCGTACGATTGCGAAAGCCATTAGTGTGACGCCTTCGGGTGGTACGATTTCGATCGCCGCCGACGTCTACAACGAGGCCGCCATTACGGTGGGCAAGCCGTTGACGTTCGTTGCGACGACATTCAACTCGCTTTCGACGGTGACAATCACGAACGGGTTGGAAATCAACACTGCGAATGCGACCGATGTTGTATCGTTGGGCGAAACTGGCCAGACGTTCAACCTCGGAACAACCGCAGGCGCATTGAAGCTTACAAAGGGCGTGCTGAACATCGCCAGCGCGAATGTTGTCGTCGGTTCCGGCGCCACCATCACGCGCACGGCGGGTTCGATCAACGCGACCCCCACAGTGACGAACGTCAACGTCGTGTATAACGGCGCGGCGGACATCACTGCCGGTCCGGAACTCGCGGCCAATATCGGCTCGGGTTCGCTGAACATCAACATCACGGGTGGAAAGACGATCACGGTTCCGACGGCTCTTACCACCACAGGCGGTGTCACAGTGACAACGGGCAACGCTTCGTTCACGTCGAACCTGACGCTGAGCACAAGCAACTTCACGAACGTTCCCGCTGGCAACACGGTGACGGTCGGCGGTACAATGAGCTTCACATCCGGCCGGTTGGTCAACAGCAACACCGGTTCGGTGACGGTTAGCGGCAATGTGGCATGGTTGACGAACGCCAGCAACACGGCGATCGACAATGCGGGCAACGGTAACATCACGTTGAACGGTACGGTTTCCTTCGGTAAATTCACGGGTACGGGCAATGTGGCGGCTAACCATGCGATCGTGATCGGCAACGCCGGCACGGGCACGGTGACACTGGCGCAGGGCTTCACCACGGCTTCCGGCACGATTGCCAGCACGGCATACACGCCGACGGTTGCGGCGAACAACGCCTCGACGGGCAAGATGGTGTATGGCGGTCCGGTCACGATGGCGGCATTGACGAACAACGGCACGGTCAATCTGACGGGCGGCACGGTCTCCGGTGCGGTTGCCAATGATGCGGCAACATCGAAGATCGAGCTCTTTGCGAACACCACGTTCTCCAATGCGGCTGTCAGCAACAACAATGCAGCGGCAATCATTAAGCTGAACGGCAACACCCTGACGCTCTCGAACAACACGCTTGCCCTGACCAACGGCGGCAAGATCATCTCGGCGACGGCGGCGACAGTCGGTTCCGGCGTGGTTTCGATTTCGGGTACCGGCGCGACAATCACAGGCGGCGAGCTTCCGAATGTGACGGTCGGTTCGGGCAAGAGCCTGACATTGGCTGGCGGCGTTAACGTGTACGGCGACATCACGAGCGCCGGCGCAGTGGTTCTCGGCGGCAACGTGACGTTGAACGGCAATTATGTGCAGAATGTCGGCGGCACGCTCGGTCTTGCGGCCAGCACATTCGACATCAAGGGCAACTTCACACGTACAAGCAACGTTCCCGGCGACGTGACGTACACGACGGGCGTTCTGCAGTTCTCGGGCAGCGCAGCCCAGACGTTCACCGGCGGCGCATCGCTCACGCTGTATGACCTGGTTGTGGCCAAGACGGCGGCGACGATTCTGACGCTCGCCCAGACGGTCCAGGTTGCGAACAACTTCACGATCACGTCGGGTACCGTCGCTCTCGGCGACAACCACATCCGCATGATCGGTGCCGGCGTGTTCACGAATACCGGCGGATACACATCGACAGGCAACGGTTATATCATCTTCGAATCGGGCGGAGCACAGACCATTACCGGTACGGCGCTCTTCTCGAACATCGACGTTCGTAACGGCTCCACGGTGACTGCCACCTCGAACATCAATTTCTCCGGAAACCTGATGCTTCGTTCTGGCGTGCTCGCCATCGGCGCCAACACGTTCACATGGAAGAATGACCTTGTGGCAGTTCCTTCCGTCACGCGCACGACAACGGGCACGATGACGGTGACAACCGGCACAATCGCTGCAGCAGCGGGCGTGCTCTATGACCTGACCTACATCGGAAACGGCGACATCGTTGCCGCGGCCGAATGGAAGACGGGTGCGGGCATCCGCAACCTGACGGTTGCAACGGGTAACGCAACAACACCGCAGACGGTGACGGCGGGCGGCGCGGCAACAACGATCGCCGGCGTTCTCACAGTCAACGAAGGTCAGACGCTTGACCTGAACACGTTCAACCTCACGCTGTCCGGTGCAAACCAGGCGCATGTCGTTGCCGGTCGCGTGATCGACAATGCGGGCGCAGGTTCGGATAAGCTGATCTTCACAGGCAACGGTTCCTCGCTTACCGGTTCGACAGTGGCAGCGGCTCTTGCCCAGGTCCCGTCGATCGACGTGAATATCGCCGCTGGCGAAACGTTCACGGCAACGAACATCAAGACGATCGTCGGCGATCTCACGATTGCCAACGGTACGGTCAATGTGACGATGGCTCCCGCCGGCGTTCTTACCGGCAACCTGACGGTGACGGCAGGCGCGACGACGTTCTCCGCGACCGGCGCCTCGACGCACGGCGGCAACATCGTGCTGACAGCAGGCTCGCTGAACTACACGCGCGGATCGGCCGCAGCGGCGGATTATACGCTCGGCGGTTCGGTGACATTGACAGCAGGCACGTTTACGCTCGGTTCCAACCTGATCGTGAACGGTGTGACATCGCAGGTTGCGGGTAATGTCGTTGCCGCAGGCAACAACTATACCGCAAAGGGCGCATTCACGCGCAGCGGTGCTGGCACGTGGAGCGCATCGACTGGCAAGCTCATCATTGCGGCAGCAGGCGCAGTGAACTTCGATCCGGGTACCGGCTTCCAGGTCCCGAACTTCGAAATTGCCAACGGTGCAGGCAATGCAGTGACGCTTATCAGCAGCTTTGAAGTGACAAATGCCTACACGCAGACGAGCGGCGACCTCAACCTGGTTGCGAAAGATCTTACGCTCTCCGGCGGCACGTTCACGTATACGGCTGGTACGTATGCAGCGACGACAGGCGCGATCAAATTGACGGGTTCGGATGTTGCCTTGACGGCAGCTTCGGCCCCGACGTTCGTCAACCTGACGGTTGCTCCGACCGGAACGCTGACGCTGGCCAACAAGACGGCGGCCACACCGTTGACGTTCACGGTGAGCGGCGTTTTGACGCAGAGCGGCAACATCAACACCGGTATCCATACGGTGGAAGTGAATGGCACGTTCACGCGCACGGCCGGCACATGGGCCCAGACAACGGGTTACCTCGTGCTCGACACGCCGACGGCATTTGCTCAGGGTACGGACTTCGCGGTGGATAACCTCGAAGTTGACCAGAGCGTTTCCGGTACGGTTGCCACAGCGTTCACAGTGAACAAGAACCTCGTTCTCGCCGGCGGCACGCTGACGATGGATGCAGGCAAGCTCGTTCTCGGTGACAATATTGTGATCGAACGCCGTGCAGATGCGGCGATGCTTTCCAGCGTTCCGACATTCAACGGTGTCGTGAGCGTGAAGTATACGACAGCGGCTGGTATTGCAACAGCAGCAAACTTCCGCGAACTCCCGACCACAGTGAAAGACTTCTCGGTGCTGACGCCTGCAACGGTCACACTGCCGAAGAACGTCACGGTGACAGGTACGCTGACGCTGAGCGACGTCCTCACGACAGTCGCAAGCACGAAGAACATCACGATGGGTGCCGGCGCGACGCTGGTCCTGAAGGCCAATGGCGGCACAGTGCTTCCGGGCACGGATCTCGTGCGCTCGGGCGCGTTGAATATCGTCTATGACGGTGCAACGGCGACGACGACACGCGAACTCGGTGCGGTTGCCAGCGGCGCCTACACGGCTGCTACGGGCAATGTCGAATTCAAGTCGGCAACGGTTGTTCTTGCCAACGCACTCACGATCGGCGGTAAGGCTTCGTTCACAGGCGGCACGCTTGATATGAACGCCAAGAACGTCACGGTCAAGGGTGATGTGGTCCAGACAAGCACGGCAGGCTTCTTCGCGAACAGCGGTGCTGCAGCCAACCTGAACTTCGGCGGTGCCACGAACACGGCGCTCACGCTGAAGCAGACATGGCAGCTTCCCGCCAATAACGTGATCAAGTTCACGGTGGCGAAGGATTCCTCGAACAAGTCGATCACGCTCACGGGCGGCGATCTTGATTTCGCGACGAACAGCACAGCAGTTCCGAATAACAACGTGCTGTATCTCGCCAATGGCGTTCTTGCAACAGGCGGCACGACAAATGTCATCCTGAAGCAGGATGTTTCCGCAGCAAACCAGCCGGTTCAGGGCTTCGATCGTTCCGCGGTGACGGGTTCGAACGAAAGCCATGTGTTCGGCCGTGTGAAGAAGTTCGTCGACAATACAAAGACGGTTGATATCAGCGTTGTGACGTTCCCGGTCGGTTCCTCGACGGCAGCGCCGTTCTATCGTCCGCTGAGCATGTTCTTCAAGACTGCTCCGCAGAGCTCGCTGAACCTGACGGTCAGCCACGTTGATCAGCGCGCAGGCGGTTCGAATGGATTCCCGCTGACGGCCGGTTCGAAGGTCATCACGAACTATCCGAACTTCTATTGGTATGCAACAACGGATGTTCCGCTGAACCCGTCGTACAAGTACGACCTCGAAGCGCAGGCAAAGGGATACACGGATTACATCTCCGATCAGATCCAGAATGTCCGCTTCGTGCGCCGCGATTCCGGTTCGGTTGCGAACCCGTGGATCCTCCAGGGCAACGATGCAAACTATGACAACTCGACCATCGCAACAATCTGGCCGGTTGTGAAAGTCATCGACGCTACGGGCGGTATCACGTCGCAGGGTTCGATCTTCACATACAGCCAGGGCAACAAGCCCCCGGTGTTCACATCGGCTCCTGGCAACATCAAGAACAATGAAGGCGATACGCTGAACGTGACCATCACCTCGGCGGATCCCGACATGAACCAGACGGCAACCATCACGGCAGTGACGCTTCCGACCGGCGCATCGTTCAACGCGTCGACGGGCAAACTGACCTGGGCGATTCCGTTCACGGCAGTGACAGCAGCAGAAGGCAAGAAGACATTCTCGTTCACGTTCCGCACCACAGACAACAGCGGCGCCGGCGCCTCGCGCGACACGACGTTTGTTGACACGGTCTACAATGTGAACCGCGCTCCTTCGTTCGTCAACAAGCTGGGCAATGTGACGATCAAGGACAGCACGAATGCCTTGAGCTATCAGTATACAGCAACAGATGTTGACGGCGATACCTATACATTCACGCTCGCAGCAGGCGCGCCGGCAGGTGTGTCGATCACGCCCGCAGGCTTGCTCACCTGGACGCCGACATTTGTTCAGTCGTCGAAGGCAGGCACGCCGTACACGGTGAAAGTGTATGTCGCCGATGCAAACGGTCTGAAAGACTCCACCACAGCAACAGTGACAGTTGTCCGCCTCCGTGCGAAGGGCGACATCAACGGTGATGCTATCGTTGGTACGGCCGATGCAACAATCGCGCTGCAGGCAGCAGTCGGAACCAAGACATTCACCATGCCGGCCGACACAGTCGACTTCTGGGCGGGTGATGTGACCGGCAACGGTTCGGTTTCCGCACTCGATGCTTCGTACATCCTCCGCAAAGTCGCAGGCGACACCGTGACATTCGCGCCGAAGATGGCAAAGGCATACAACGGTTCAGTTGAATTCGGTAAGGCCGTCTCCGGAGCCAAGGGTATCACGATTCCGGTGAAGGTCAGCAATGCACAGAACGTCACCGCCGTCACGTTCACAGTGAACGTCGACGCAAAGGTTGCATCGTTCGAAGGTACAAAGACAACATTGCCGAAGGATTGGGTTGTGATGTCCTCCAATAACAACGGCGTTGTCACGGTCGCGATGGCCGGTATCACCCCGATCAACTCCGGTGATGTTGCAACAATCAGCATCAGCTTGAAGGAAAAAGAGGCTCGCATTAACGTCAGCGGTTCAGGCTTTGTGAATGAAGCTGAAGGCCAGAGCTTGTCTCTTGATAATGTTCGCATGATGCCCAGCGAATTCGCGTTGGATCAGAACTATCCTAACCCGTTCAACCCGACGACGACCATCAAATATCAGTTGACAGAGGATTCGAAGGTGAACCTGACGATCTACAACCTCCAGGGTCAGGTCGTTCGCACACTCGTCAACGATAACGTTGCAGCCGGCTTCCAGAGCGTCACATGGAACGGCAAGAACGATCGTGGTCAGTCGGTTGCCTCGGGCATGTATATGTATCGCATCCAGGCTGGTTCGTTCGTGTCTGTGAAGAAAATGCTTATGTTGAAGTAAGAAGGCGTTTCAATCACTCTGCGGAGCGGGTCACACCGCTCCGCAGTTTCTTACCACACCAAAGCAGAGAAGTTTTTTGAAAACTAAACAAGAGGCTAAAATGCGAAACATCCATAAGCTATTCAACGCCGTCGTGTTTGTTTTCGGAATGCTTTTTCTTGCCGGCAGTATCGCTGAAGCGCAGGTCGCTGTCAGCCTGCCGAATGTCACGGGACAAGTAGGCGTCAAAAAAGATGTCGCCGTGACAGTCGGAAGCCTTGCCGGTCAGAATGTGACTGCATTCCAGTTTACACTCACGTACGATCAGACGGTGGTGAATATCGCAGGTGTGAACACAGCCGGAATGATTGCCGATGCGTATAAGGGCAATCTCCTTGTGAACACATCTGTGCCGGGCAAGATTACCGTTGCTGCGGCCGGCGCGACGGCTTTGACGGGAAGCGGAGCATTGCTCAGCTTCAGCGTTACCCCGTTGAAGTCGGGCAATTCGGCGCTTACGTTAAGCCCGTTTACGTTTAACGAAGGCACGCCTGCCGCGACGATCACAAACGGTTCATTCAACATTCCGTCAACTTCATTCCTGGTCCCCGATACCACCGTGAAAGCGGCCATCGGCGGTCCGGTCACGATTCCCATTTTCACAGACGATCTGGCAAGCCAGAACGTGAAGGCCTTCAACATCACCGTCACGTTCAATCCTGCCATCGTCAAGATCGACGGCTATTCGACCGCGGGCACACAGACCAGCGGTTGGACGCTGACGAAGAACACGGCAACAGCCGGCCAGATCCAGATCGCGGGCGCTTCCGCCACCAACCTGAGCGGAAAAGGCACGCTGCTGAACCTGACGGGCACCGTTGTTGCCGCAGGCAAGAGCAATATCGCATTCACGAGCGTGGTGCTGAACGAAGGTTCGCCGGTGATCGGCGCGATCGACGGCAGCGTCACAATCACGCTGAATGTGAAGCCGGCGTTCACGAAGTCGCTGAAGGATACGACGATTGCCGAAAATCAGGCGATCACCTATACCTATGCGGCAACGGATGCCAACGCGGATTCCGTGAAGTATTCGTTCATCGGCACGGCACCCACGGGTGCCTCGATCAATGCTACGACAGGCGTGTTCACCTGGACGCCGAGCTACACGCAGGCAGGCACATACACCATCGCCGTGAAGGCGGCGGATCCTTCGGGAATGTATGACAGCACGTCGGCGAAGATCACGGTGACCAACGTGAACCGCAAGCCCACGCTCACCAGCCGCGCACCGAGCCAGAAGATCGACTCCGTGACAGCGGGCACGAACGTTTACTTCAAGGTATCGGTGTCCGACTTGGATGCACAGGCGATCACCTACACCTGGAAAGTCAACGGCGCGCAGGTGAAGACGGGCGGAGACAGCACGTATACAAGCACGTTTGCTCTTGGTACGACAAACAATGTGGTGTGCGTGTTCTCCGATGGTGCGGCGTCCGATTCGACGACATGGTCGTTCAAGGCCGTGAAGTCGAACACGACGAACGTTGAAACGATGACGGGCGCTCCGACCGAGTATGTGCTCGGCCAGAACTACCCGAACCCGTTCAACCCGACGACGAACATCCGTTTCGGTCTTCCGAAGGCGGCTCCCGTGACACTCGAGATCTATAACATTATGGGTCAGAAAGTGCGCACGCTGCTGACGGGCTCGATGATGAGCGCAGCATTCCACAATGTGACGTGGGATGCCAAAGACGATATGGGCAGGAACGTCGCGAGCGGCATGTATCTCTACCGCATCAGCGCAGACAAGTTCGTGTCGACAATGAAAATGATGTTGATGAAGTAATCCTCATCACACAGCGTTTTCGCTCCCATGGCAGGCGGTCCTTAGTTGTAGAAGGGACCGCCTGCCGTGTTTTTAAACGGTACTGCATGTTCCCACCTTCCTTGGCACGCATGTTTTGTGCGCTCCGTCACCTTTCCCCGGTGTAACGATGGCAGATCCGCAAAAGACTGCCCCTCCGGCTTGCAGGAATACTTCGGAAATTTGTATATTGGTCTATTGGCTTGATTGTGGACGGAATCTGCAGCCTGGCGGCACGGCGGAACAATCAAACATCTTTGGCATTATTAGAAAGGAACAGCTCATGAAAAAACGTTTCCACTCTTTTATGTGGACGGCCATCGGTGCATTTTTTGCACTGACAACGCAGCTATCGGCGCAATCTATCACCGTGACGCTTCCATCGATGACGCTCGATCCGTCGCAGATCGGCGCCACCGTGACCGTGCCCATCACGATCAGCGATGTGACGGGGAAAAACATCACGGGCTTTAACTTCTTCCTTCCGTACGACAGCAACGTCCTCGAATATACCGGTTATGATGACGCGGGCACCGTGGCAAACGGTCTCTCCATCTTCGCGCTGGATTCCGCGAAAACGCGGCTCGGATTCGCCGGTGCCGGCGCAAATGCCATGACCGGCGGCGGAACGCTCATTAAACTTCAATTCAAGGTGAAGGCCCTGGGCTCGGCCCCATTGGTCTTCCGCGATTTCAAACTGAATGACGTGATCACACCGATCATGATTGCCGGGAAGATCAAGGTGGGAAATGTGGCGCCGGTGCTTCAGACGCTTGCGCCGGTGAACGCGACGGAAAAGGACACGGTGCGCTTTACCGCTGTCGGCACCGATGCGGACAACGATTCGCTTACCTATACGATCACCGGCGCACCGGCCGGCGCATCGATCAACGCCAAGACCGGTGTTTTCACCTGGGTGCCGGCCTACGGCACTAAAGGCACATACACCGTCACCGTCAAGGCCGCCGATCCGCTGGGCCTGAGTGATACGAAAACCGTCACGATCACGATCGCAAAAAAAAACGTTAGGCCATACTTTGCCGCGATCACTTCGAAGACCGTGACCGAACGCGACACGCTTCGATTCACAATTGCTGCAAGTGATTCCAACAATGACGCCCTCATTTATTCGCTCAAGACGCTTCCCGTAAAAGCAGCATTCGATACGACCACCGGAGCATTTTTCTGGGTGCCCGATACGGGCACTTCAGGAACATACCAAATGACGGCCGTTGTCCGGGATGTGGATAACGCAACGGATACGGCTCGGTTCACAATCACGGTGGCAAGGAAGAACTTCAAACCCGTGATACAGAAAGTCTCGGCGCAGAGCGTGACCGAGGGTGATACGCTGCGATTCACGATATTCGGCAGCGACGCCTATGGCGAGAAAGTCACGTACACGGCGACGTCTCTTCCGGCAGGAGCGAAGCTCGACACCATTACCGGAGGCTTCGTATGGGCGCCGGCGGTGGGCGCGGCGGGAAAGTATGCCGTGCTTTTCAAGGCGTCCGACCCGACGGGATTATTCGATACCACGACCGTCTTCATCACGGTCACGGCGAAAAACCAGAAGCCTGCCGTCATCGCGAAATTTCCGGCGGACACCACGAAGCTGCTCCTGAATCAGCCGATCACATTCCGGCTGACGGTAAAGGATCCCAATGCAACGGATACGATCCGTTACACATGGAAGCTCAACGGGGCGGTGGTAAAGCCCTTGGGACGGGATTCCTCCTATACGGCCACATTTTCGACGAGCGGAACGTATGTCGTGACCGTCGTATTTTCTGACCAAGGCGGACTGCAGGATTCTGTGAAGTGGGTGGTCTTGTCCGTCACGACGGGTGTGAAGAGCGAGACAGCGGCGGCTCCGAAGGAATATGAGCTCGCGCAGAACTATCCGAATCCGTTCAACCCCTCGACGACGATCTCTTTTGCGCTGCCGAAGGCATCGGCCGTGACCGTGGAGATCTTCAACATTGTGGGGGCGCGCATCCGTACGCTGATCCGCGGCCAGGTGATGAATGCCGCGCTGCACAGCGTCGTATGGGATGGCAAAAACGACAACGGCGAGCAGATGCCGAGCGGCATGTATCTGTACCGCATCAGCGCAGGCAGCTTCACGGCGACCCGGAAGATGGCGATGCTGAAGTAACGCGGCGCGGCATGAAGAGATTGAGAAAATCAATCTTGCTCAATGCCGATAATTTCTCTATATTGATAGACTTTCTCATGCCGCGGCGTATCCAGCGGCATGAGATCCGGGCCCTTAGCTCAGTCGGTTAGAGCAGCTGACTCATAATCAGCGGGTCGCAGGTTCAAGTCCTGCAGGGCCCACAATTTTCCGCATCCTCCTCCAAAGGGATCTTGC